>CAZUKQ010000001.1:0-168569 GCA_964621025.1 Candidatus Woesearchaeota archaeon
TTATCTGAATTGGCTTCTTCCCTATCTCTTTTCCAACAATTTGTGCAGTCTCTACTGCTCTTTTCAAGGTGCTAGTATACAAAACATCAATCTCAGATTTAATCTTTTTTAACTTAGCTGCAACTTCTTTAGCCTGTTTTATTCCTTTTTTACTTAATCCAAAATCTCGAGGCATGGGAGCTCCCCGGATATGAATTCTGTCTCCGTGTCTAATAAAATAAACGATTGTTTTATCCTTTTGATATTTATCCGGATTTTTTAGAACCATAATTTCCATAAGACTAGAATCTTTTTAACTCTTTCCAAAAAATCGTTTCAGCTTCAACTTATAGTTCTTTTAAATATAGGGTAAGCAAGCATTCAATGTACTTCTAAAATATTGAGAAGATGATACTCTTGAAATTAATATAATTTAGAGTATATAAGGGCAATTTTTTTTATTAAACTCTTTTACCATCCTATTTATTTTTTTATCAACCCATGGAGTTTGAATCTCATAATAATCATAATTTGCCCATTCTTCAAGAGAACTTGGTGGAGTGAATCCATGCCCTATGGCTTCTCTGTAAAGTGGTGTTCCTGGATAGGGTGCATAAATGTGTGCTTTAACTTCATGTAAATTAGAAATACTCATTAACCTTTCTCCAAACTCCAAGGTTTTGTTAACATTAGTTGAAGGAAAACCTGGATATCCAACTATCGTAGTAAAACTTCCATGAATTCCCGAATTTCCAAGCATTCTTGCTACAGTTATAACATCTTCAGTAGTCATATTTTTTTGAATGTATTTTAACTCTTCTTCATTACCAGATTCTGCACCTATTAAAATTCTTGAACATCCACTTTTTCTAATCAATTCAAGCTCTTCACCACTGAGTCTTAACAAATTATTTGGATGAGCGGCTGCTGCCCAACTTATCTTTCTTTTACTTTGTATAACTCTTGATGCATAATCCAACACCTTTCTTTTATCAACAAAAAAGTTTGCATCATAAAACTTAATAGCATTTGCTTCAGAAAGATCCAATAATCTGTTAGTATCTTCAAAGGTTCTACTCGTTGATTGGGAAGCCCATTTCTGATCGTATAATGCTACTTCCGAACAAAATCCACAACCAAAGGTGCACCCTTGACTAGCCACATAATTAATTACTTTGTCAGAAATATGTTCATCACTTTTAACGTATGCCCTTGAGTCTATTAAACCAAAATTATATTGGGAAAACTCTTCTCTGCTTTCGAGTGGTCTTCTGTTAGCGTGTGTAATCATTCCCTTCTTGTTTTTCGAGGAGACACCCAAAATATTTTCAATACTTTTTCCTTCATGAAATGCCTCCGCAACTTCTAGAAAAGTCCGTTCTCCTTGCCCCCTTACAATTATGTCTACTTGATCAGATGCGAGAAAAACATCGGGTAACATCGTCGGAGCAGAACCCCCATAAACGATTGGAACCTCGGGAAATCGTTTTCTTATTATTCTAGAAAATTCGAGTCCTTCAGTTATTTGATGTCCAATCATAGAACTTATTCCAACAAGGTCCGGTTTATGAAGATTTTCAACGACTTTAGCAGGCTCTTCTGCAAGTAAGTTATTGTCTATCAATTCTACATTATACCTTCTTGAAGATAGATGAGAGCCAATGGCCAGTATGGAATAGGGAATCCAAAAATTTCTATAACTCTTTTGATGAAAGGTTCTTGGATGAATTAATAAAATATTATTTTGCTTTTTCATTTTCTGGATTCCAAGCATTTTTAATAAAGGAGGACTGAACAAAAAGATCATATTTTTCTTGAAGAATCTTATAGACTCTGAAAAAATCCTTTTTCTTTATTTGTTCTTTGAGGTTTACAAGATTATCATCTCTTATTAAGCAAGGTTTGATCCTACCATCAGAGGTTATCCTCACAGAGATTAATGCATCTTGGCAAGGAAAATACTTACATTTTTTACAGTCAGAGTTATAATTTGTTCCGATTGTAGAATCCTTTAATAAAACCTTAACACCCCTTATCTCATAAAAAGGCATAGGGGTACCAAGTCCTCCTGGTGGAAGTATAAACCCTCTAAATTCACCTTTTTCTGCTAATTCTTCTCTTAATTTCCTAAAATCATAATACTGCTCTTTCCAGAAATCTTTATTGCTATCAAAAGCCATAAAATCTAATAGCTTTAATGTTGCCCCTGCCCCCTTAGAGATATTTATCAAACCATCCAGTTCTTGAAAATTTGACTTCATTATAACTGAATTAATAGTCACATTTAAACCAATTGATTTTGAGTAGTTTATGTTATTAATAACTTTTTCAAATGAATCCTTTTTTGTTATTTCAATAAATTTTTCTGGCGAAGATGCATCTAAACTGAAAGTAATATCTTTTAGTCCATTATTAAAAAAATCACTTAAATCTTTGAAGGATAACAAAGATCCATTTGTGATTAAACTTAAACTGGATAAACCTTTTATTTTACTGATCCCTTTAATTATCAGTAATAGATCTTTTCTCATAGTTGGTTCTCCCCCCGTAATTTTTATATCACAAAAACCTACTTTAATCGCTATTTCCACTAATGAGATAATTTCATCAAAAGAGAGTATATCTTTGCTTATGCAAACGCCTTCTCCACCAGGCCGACAATATACACAATTAAAATTGCAAAAGGGAGTTATTGCAATTCTTAAGTGAGGTTTTCTAATCCCTTGTGTTTTTAGAGGAAATGTGTCCAAGTCTTTTAGATTCATTGGAAGAGATTTTGTTTTTTGTTTATTTTTGACCATATCTTTGGGAAGCATTTGTCTTTTATAAATTTTACTACTTAAAAGTATTAACTAGTAATCCTCATCCTCTTTTTTAACAGGAAATATTCTCATTTGATACAAAGGAATCTGTTTCTTCACACCATAGTTAATACATTCTTTCCAAGAATCTTTATTATTTGGATCTAACTCAAAGATCTTCTCTTTGAAAACTACTATCAGTTCATCAGTTCTATAAAAATGAGCATAGTAAAATAAATCTGTTTTTAATTCGTTTTGAGTTAGTTTTATTGTGTCCGATATTCTTTCAGGTTCTACTTCAATTTTATAAAGCATCCAGTTATTTCTTGAGCTTTTTTTACTTCCAATAATCTTTTGTTGGTTTATATAACTCTCATCTTTAAAGCTTTCATCAACAATTATTCCATGATACTTTTCCATACAATCTAAACAGGAAGATGCTTTTTAATATTAACGAGTGCAACCCTTAGAGGCGTTTTTTTAAGGGGATAAATACTTATCAATGATGAATCTTTTGGCTTCTTTGATATTAGTTCAGAAGAAGTATATTTCTTTTTTTCAACTTTTTTGTTTAAACACAGTAAATCAACACAGATTTTTGTGAAGTTGTATCTGGAAAAACTCTCTTCCCCCGAAAAATGTAAAAGGCCCCTTTTCTCTAAAAAAATTGGGAAAGAAGCAAGAATATCGTTAATATATGTTGGCGTGCTTATTAAATCATCAAATTCTTTTAGCACATTCTCATTATTGAATTTATTCATAAATCTATTAAAACCCTCACATAAACCATAGAGTCCAGAGACTCTTACTACCAGATTGTTTTCCCTCCCAAGTATGATTCTTTCGGCCATCAATTTTGTTACACCATAATAGTTTAGTGGGTTTGGAATTTTATTTTCATTATAGGGAGGAGTAGTACCATCAAAAACATAATCTGTAGAAAAATAAATTATTTTACCACTATAAATCTTCAGGAGGTTCTCAACACTTTCTACATTTGCCTTGTAAGCTTCTTCTTGGTTCTCCTCACAATAATCTGTATTGGTTAACCCACCACAATGAACTACCAAATCGGGTTTAATCTTAGCTATTATATTCCCTATATCTCTTTTTTCAAACAAATTTAATTTTAATAATTCTTTATTGTTCTTATTCTTAAAAAAAGTTCCATAAACTTCTCCAAGTTCCCAGTGATCATATAAAAACTTACCTAAAAATCCTGAAGCTCCAATAATTAATGTTTTCATGATGTTAAATTATCAAAGATATATATAAATCTAATTAGATAGATATTAATTTGAACACTCATCTTCCCAAAAGATTATAAGGAAAAACATCTTGGGATTTGAATGAATAACTTGGTAGATGTTCACTGTCACTTGGAATCAGAAAATCTTCTAGAGAGATTGGATCAAGTTATTCTTGATGCAAAAAAGGAAGGGGTAAGGTGGATTATCACATCAGGTACAGAACCAAAAAGTAATAGAAAAAGTATAGAATTATGCAAGAAATATCCAGAAATAATCAAATGTTCTCTAGGTCTTTTTCCCGTTGATGCTGCTGCAGAAAAACTAAACTTAGAGAGTGATGTTGAAGAAAATAGGGAGATTGAAAAGTTTGAAGTGGACGCGGAACTTTTATGGATTGAACAAAATATTGATAATTGCGTTGCATTAGGGGAATGTGGATATGATTTTAATATGTTAACAAAGGAAGAATCCTTAGAAATTCAAAAAGCTAATTTTCAAAAGATGATCAATTTATCTAAAAAATATGAAAAACCTCTTTTGGTTCATACGCGAAAGGGAGAGCTTGAAGCAATCGAATTGCTAGAGGAAAATAACTGTAAGAATGTAATTATTCATTGCTTTACTGGAAAAAAATCACTAATTAAAAGATGTGTTGAAAATGGGTGGTTCTTTTCAATACCTGCAAAAATTAATAGGCTCGAACAATTTAGGTTAATAGCTGAAATTGTACCAATAGAACAAATTTTAACAGAGACTGATGCACCTCTAATGAGGCCATATCCTGAAAAAATAAATGAGCCAAAAAATATAGCAGTTACAATTAAAGAGCTTTCAAAAATTCTTCACCTTACAGAAGAAGATGTTGCAGATCAAATCTATAAAAATACCTCTAAGTTATTTGGATTTTGAAAAGTTCTAATAGTGTAAGTGATCTTTACCAAATAAAACTTTCAGCTTTATTAACAATTTATTTGTTTTCAGTACACCATATTTGAAACTGAATTTTGGTCTCCAGTTTTTCCATAATGTTTTATCTAAGTAATAAAAATAGAGGCGATTATACCGGTTATATTTTTTTTCTAGGTAAAAAGAACTTTTCTGAAAAGTCTTAAAAATATAGTGGTAAATTACTGCATCTTGATCAAAAGGAGATTGCCGAATTACATAGGAATTATATTTTCTTGGAAGAGTCTTAATTTTATCCCTAAAAACGTAATTTATGATATCTTGATCATTGTATACCATGAGATGCCTCTTCTCTTTGATAAAAATCTTAATTTCATTTCGATAATTCTTCAAAGCCCTAATTTTCTTTAAGTTCATTAATAATACTCCGGAGTTAAAGAAATATTTTAGACCAAACTTTCCACCATGATCATGCTCTTTGTAATTCATATCTAAAGTTGCACCTAATAATTTTTCTTTAAGATCTACGCTCCATAATCCTTGGAGATCTTTATTTACGATGGTATCTGAGTCCAAATAAAGAATTTTATCAATTTCTTTTGGAACAATATCATGAATAAATAATCTAAAGTAAGCACCAAGGTCCATATTACTTTTTAGATTTCTATTTTGTTTCAAAAAATGAAGAATATTTTTTGGAATATTTTCTATAAAATTATAGTGATGATGAGACTCATTAAATAAACGAGACAGTTTGTTCTTATTACTAGAGGTTACACCCTTACAAATGAAGTAAAATGAAAGTTCTTCTGTTTTATTATTTTCAATTATGGATGAAACAGTAGTAGCTACAAATCTAGTGTATCTACTATCAGAGTCATTCCAGGCCAAGCAAATATTTATTGGTTTAGAAGCCATACAATCTTGTGAAAAATAGTCCTTATATTACTTTCTAAGATATTAGAACTTTGATTCCCTAATTTTCTTATATTGAGTAAGAACCTCTTCCATTTTTTTTATACGACTATTTAAAAAGTAGACTTTTTTTTCAAAACATATTGGCAAGTCCTCATAAAGTCTAAAAATAGACTCAAGTCTGTAATTTAATGATTCAAGAAATATATTAGGAATTTCTTTGTAACTTATATTGTTAAACTTCTTATAAATTCTAACCCCTTCTTTAATTTCCTTCAAGGAATGACCAATTACCCTGGCTAGATCTCTTTCTTTTGGTCCCCATCTAACCTTCCCAAAATCTATTATTCCAGTTATCTTTCCCTTATTTAAGATTAAATTTCCCGGATGAATATCATCATGTAATAAAATCGCTGTCGAAGAAAGATTACTCTTTTTTTTCAAAACATTATTGACCTCAACAAAAAGATTTATATTTTTTATCATTATTTTATCAATATCATTTACCGGAGATTTAATTTTTTTAATTAATCTTATTTTAGCATTTAATTTTGAAGGAAATTTTTTATAAGGTTTTTTGAATCCCTTACTAACTGGGAAATTTTTTATAGCCTTATGATATCTTGCTACCACCTCAATCATCTCTTTAGGACTTTTCTTCATTTCGGGATCCCCAACATCTCCAAGAATTCTTAAATAAACCTCAAAGATTTCCCCATCAACTGTGGATCTCCTTTTCCCCTTACTATTTTTTAAAAAAATAGGAACATTATAGAAAAAATTGTTTTTTAATAAATACTCTGTTGCCCCGTACTCTAGATTTAGTTGCTTAATTTGAGAAGATGACAATTTTTTATGTATTCTAAACATGTAAATGCCCCTATTTGTAGTTACCTTGTAAATTTTACTTATTAAACCTCCCAACTCGATGGTTGGATCAGATACTATCTCACCAAGATCATATAAATGACATACCTTTTCAAATGTATCTCTTTGAACTGATTCTTTCGGAAAGGTGTTCATAGAGAATAAGAGTATTGAGATGTTTTTAAATATTCCTAAACTATTGAGGATGACAAGACTTATAAATTTGCCAGCACATAATTATTCTATGGAAAATAAACCAAAATCGGTAATAAAAACCGAAAATATGGCCTCAGAACTAAAGTTAAATTGTGAGTTTTTTTATCATAAAGAAACAGGTAAAACTACTGCAGATGCAGAAAAAGCATGCAACTTAAAGGCTAATCAAATAATCAAATGTCTTTTATTAAAATCCGAAGAAGAATATCTGGGGGTAATACTTAGGGGCTCTGATAGATTGGACCTTAAAGAAATAGAGAGAAAGTTTAATTATAAAAAGTTAAGAATGGCTACTTCTGAAGAAGTTTATAAAAAGTTAGGATATAATATTGGAGGTGTTCCAATAACAAGTTTCTACGAAAATAATGTTGTCGCTAAGGTTGATAATAATTTATTGGAAGAAGACCTCGTGGTAGGTGCAGGAGGGGATGAACATTATGGTATGAAATTTAATCCTAAACAAGTAATTGAAAGATTAAATTATCCTACTTCGGAGTTAATTCAAAAAAACGAAGAAGAATCAGAAGAAAATTGTGAGTTAAACAAATTTGAAAAATTTGCAAAAATAATTGATTTAACTTCCGAAGAGAAAAAAGGATACACAGATGCTTTGAAAACTTCATTAATGCCTTTTGCAGTTTCAGAGCATTTTACTAATTTAATTTTAAAACAAAAAGGAAAATATCGGACACAATTAACAAATATTGTTCTTCCAAGTTTAGGAAAGAAAAATTTTAAAGGAAGATTTGATCCCTATGGTAACAAAACAGTAAGAAAAGACTCGACTACATTTTTACAACATAAATATGAACCTACGCTGTTATTACACATTGTAGATAGCTGTTTTGCAAATTGCCAGTTTTGTTACAAGATTAAAGAAATTAAACATGAGAAAATAAAAAATTTATCCATTGATGAAAAAATAAGTTCTGCCTTGAATTATCTAGATAAGCACCCCGAAGTAAATAATATTTTGCTTACTGGAGGAGATCCAGGTGTATTTAATAATGAAAAAATAATTAAAATAATTAGCAAATTAATTGAGCCAAAAAATATAAGAGCTATACGGTTTGCGACAAAGGGATTAAGCTATAACCCTAAAAGATTTCTCGATGAAGAATTATTAAACTTTTTTAAGGAGATCAACCAAAGAAAGGGTAAGCAAATTTGTATGGTCGCGCAGATAAACCATCCTGCAGAAATAGATGAAATTTCTGCTTTAGCAATCAAAAAACTTCAGGATGTGGGAGTTCAAATTAGAGGTCAACCAGCAATCATAAAAGGAGTTAATGATTCTGTTGATACTTTAATTGACTTACAAAGAACATTTTTGGACCATAAAATTCTTTCTTATTATCTTACTATCTTTATGCCGGTAGGAGGAGTTGAGCAATATGGTTTAAAACTACATGAGATTTTCAAAAATATTGCTGAATCTAAGAGAAAGCTTTCAGGATTAGAGAAAAAAGGAGTTGTGTTGGCTTCACATGATTTTGGAAAATTTGAAATTTGTGGATTCCTTCCAAATTTAGAAAATCCTAAAAAAATAATATTGAAATGGCATGAAGCTGCAATGCCCCAATATTTGCCAAAAGAGCTTAAAGAAAAGATTTTGACAAGACCTGAGGATCTTTTAATGTTAAATTATAATTCAAAAAACATGTATTGTATAGATCATGTGTTTAAGGCCAATGACTTGCCCTATTTTGATGAACATAATAAACTGGTAATTCCTTAACCCTTTCTCAAAAATCTTCTCTGTCTCTTTAATCGTTCTGTCACCCTCACGTGGTCGACAAGATTTATAAAAAGAATGAGTCAACGACACTGACAATGATAAAAAACACATTAAAAGAAAGCCCAGTAAACGTGAGGAAAGTTCAGGAAAGGCGGTTGGGGCGTTCTACACGAAGTGAATTATTTTAGGGTGGACGTTATAAGCGTTGTGGTTTTTGTAGTTATTATATAATAGTTACAGTTAGAAAGATTTAAAAATCAAAAAATATAAAAGAGTTTATGAAAGAAAGAAAAGAATTTCCAAGTGACCCTGAAGAAAGATTGGATTGTTTGAGCAATGTAGTAAATACTGAGTTTAAAACCTTGACTTTGCTTGCCTTGGGAGATCAACCAATGCATGGTGGAGATATCAGAAGGACTCTTAGAAATATTGTGGGTGAGGGAGCATCCTTGCCTAGCATAACTACGTTTAATGGTTATTGTGATCGTACTCTTTTCCCAATTGGGATTGTTGCCAAGGATGAGTATAAGGGAGATGGAAGCGTGGGTTATGTTTTAACAGAGGGGGGAAGAAAATATGGTTTTCCCGTTGCAGCTTTCGCACTTGATTGGGCAATTCAGAATAACCGAAGTTTATATACTGCTTTAGGGAGGACTATAAGTTCAAAAGAGAGTACATCTCCATTGAATAGGATTAAAATCTTGGAGGCATTGGATGGGGGAACGATTTCAGAGACTGAATTGGTACGTAAAACTTCTGTTCCAAGAACACCAGTCCTAGGACATATTAGGACCCTTGATTCAGAAGGGTTTGTAGAATTTATCAAAGGAGATGAAAATGTTCCTGTTCGTAGGATGAATACTACTCTTTGTTTGACCGGAATTCCTAAGAACCTTGGGGGAAGGCCTGCAGAAATTTTAAAAATATTAAAAAAAGATCTCAACATTTCTGGAGTTGAAATTGCTGAGAGGATTGGGTTAACTCCAAGTACGACTTACCACCACCTTCAGAGATTAGCAGAAAAAGGAGTAATTTCATATGAGTTAGAAGAAAATTTTACAAGTATTAAACTTAGGTCGCTGGGGAAGAGGGTTTTAGAAGATTTTATTTATCCCTCAAGAGATCTTGTTGGGGATGGAGATTCTTTAGAGAAGGGAGAAGAAATTTATAATATTATAAATTCAGATATTGAGCTAAAAGCAGAATATTGGAGAAAGGCCCTCGAACTTTATAGGAGTGTATCTCCTTACATTGAGAGGTCTTCTAGACCAAGAGAAGAGATTGTAGATTATTTAAGGAGAAATCCTGCATCAAAGCCTAAAGAAATTGTAGAAAGTCTTGGAAAAAAAGATGTGTATGTGGATCTAAAGAAACTTTGGATTGCAGGAAAAATTGTGAAGGATGACAATGGAAGATATTCTATAAAATAGCCAAAATCCCAGTACAGAGCTGTCAAACATTTAGACCTCATTGGCGCACCGTTCTACCACTAAACTAATTACGTTTAAAATTTATTAATTTGGTTTTCTTTAAATCTTATTAAAATGAAATTAATATTTACAGAATTAAGTGATATACCTTTCCTAAGAGAATCCTTATGTATCTTCCTTATTAGCACTTGTCCCACAAGATTTTTAAAATCTAAGCATTTCTAAGGAAAATAAGCAAACAAACGTTAATCACTAAATGTTGCACAGAGTGGGACTTGGCCGGTTGGGGCGTTTGTAATTTATATTTCAAAAAGAATATTTTTTTCAGAGACTATATACTGAATAGGAATTATACGGACAACCAATATATCTCCTATTTTTATTATTAATTCATGATTGAGCCAAAGCAAATACACTACCACCTTATCGGCGGATTCGGTGACGTAAGCACTACGAGAAAATTGCCTCAACTCTATTCTCCGGAATTATCTAGTACAGTTATACTAAGTTCTCTTGTAGATATTTATCCTTCTGAAAGGTTGTCTAGCAGAGAAAATATCTCAAATTTAATTGATGAAATAAAAACAAAAAGACTAAAGGGGCAATTTGATCCTAATGTAGCAACAATGTTGACAAATGATCTTTGTGAAGGTAAGGTTCGATATTTTCCGTTTAGAGACACAGAGGAATTTTACCAAAGTTTTTTTGATTATGTTCATTCCTATGATAACTCTGCATTAGATATTTCCACCCCTAATAAAACTCATCTGAAATTTTTAGAAGAGTCAATTAAGAGAAGTCAGACACATGTATTAGTTGAAAAACCCATTGTATTAAATAATGACCATCTGAAAAAACTCTCTACGGTTTTAGCTAAACACAGTAGAAATTTAGAAGGAAGAGTTCTGATGGACGCAGAACATTATTCTTATTATGGAAATGTAGAACATTATCTAAGAAACATCCAAGGTTACATGAATGGAGAGATAGTAAAAAAAGATGGAAGTAACTTTCCTCTTGGCGAAATAAAAAAAATACTGTTCTATCTAGAGGAATCAGAAGGGTTTACAAGTGAAAGGAATAGGGAATTAATAAGGTCCGAAATTCCGGGGGAAGGAATCTTTTTAGATCTAGGACCTCACGGATTTTCTTTTTTCAAAGGTTTAGGTGCTTCTGTAATTCCAGGATCTGCAGAAGGAATAATGGAGAAAGCAAACTGTCCAGAGATTAGGGGGGACGCCTATAAAGAAACTTCCGCAAAAACTTCTTTTAAAGTAACTGGTGAAAATTTCTGCGAAGAAGTTCCGGTTATAATGAGACTGGGAAAAGCGAAAGAAAGAAAGAAAAAGAATTTTTACGTCGAACATCAAAATGGTTTAGTAGATCTAAATGTCCTGGAGAAAAGATTTACAATTTATGATTCTCTTGGAAATGAACTATCTCGAGAGTTTTATAGGAACGATGCATTCCAGAATGTTATGAGCTCATTTAGAGATTGTATTATAGATCGTTCAAAAAAACCGTTCACACCGATTAAGCAAGCGGTAGATTACATGCAGGATCTTTTTAATGTGCGAGAGTCATTAGTCTATAGTCCTTAGAACAATATTCTCACTATTGTAAATGATTTAATACAAAAAATTATCTAAATAAACATGGCAGACAAAGAATATACCACACTTGAAGAAAGGGTTGAATTAGAATACGGATTAGATCCTAGAGCGAGTACAGGGATTGCTATAGCCTGTAGAGTCTACAATTCTAGATATGAACAAGGAAGAGAAGTCCTATTAGCTAGTCTTTCTAGTGAAACAGAATATGAAACCTTTGGTAGAGATATTATGGGTGTTTTAGCTTTAGAGGCTTATCAAGGAGCAATATTAAGAATAAAGGTTGAAGGTAATGACAATGCTGCGAAAGATTTTGCTAGCGATTTGAAAATAGGGTTAAGTGACAACAGATATCTTCAAAATAAATTTCATGAAGAATACAGAAAATTAATCGAAATAAAAAGAAAATGAAAGAAAACTTACAAAAATTAATGGAAGAAGGTTTTAGATATTTTAGACCATATAGTGCCAATTATGAATTGTACAAATTAGGTAATGAAATTGTTTTATTTAATTTTACTGAAGACAGAGAATCCCATCGATATAATTTATTGCATCCCTTTTCTAAAGAATAATTATTAACCTTAAAATAAAAGATTTAAATTGGATTATGAATAGTGATCGAATTTAAAAACTAAAAAGAATTAAATAAAATATGGAGTTAAAGAGTTTTTACGCAGCTCAACAATTAACTTCTGTAGATATTTCTGAAATTTTTGATCTTGCCGATGAGATAAGAAAAAATCCTGAAAATTATTCTTCCAGCCTTAAAGGAAAAGTCTTAGCAACTCTTTTTTATGAACCCAGCACAAGAACAAGACTTAGTTTTGAAACTGCGATGTTGAGACTTGGTGGGGGTGTGATTAGTACAGAAAATGCAAAAGAATTTTCCTCCGCAATTAAAGGGGAAAGTATAGAAGATACTGCGAGAGTTATAGAGGGTTATGCGGACGGTATTGTTTTGAGACATCATGAAGAAGGAAGTGTAAAAAAAGCAGCAGATGTTTCTAAAATTCCAATTATAAATGCTGGAGATGGAAAAGGACAGCATCCCACTCAGGCTTTATTAGATTTGTACACTATCTATAAAGAAATTGGAAAAATGAACGAAATAAAAATTGCATTTGTTGGAGATTTATCTTCTGGAAGAACATCTAGATCTCTTTGCTATCTTTTTGGAAAATTTAAAGGAATAGAAGTTACTTTTGTTTCACCAGATAATTTGAAGATGGCAGAGGATATAAAAGAATATTTGAAAAAACATGGAATTTCTTTTAGAGAAGAAAATGATCTCAACAAAGTTTTATCTAAAGTTGACATAGTGTATATGACAAGAATACAAAAAGAAAGGATTAGCCAAGAGGATTATGAAAAAGCAAGAGGTAAATTTATTATCAACGAAGATAATCTGAGTCTTGTTAAAAAAACTTCTAGAATAATGCATCCTCTTCCTCATGTTGAAGAAATCTCTTTATCTTTGGAAACAGAAAAAAATGACGAGAGAGTTGCATACTTTAGACAATCTGAAAATGGTTTGTGGATTAGAATGGCTTTGCTTCTTAAAATTTTAGGAAATAATTCTAGCTAAAAAGTGCAGAAAGACTTTCACCGTGGCTTATTCTGTAGATTGCTTCCGCAAAAAGAGATGCGAAAGATATTATTTCAAGTTTTGGATGTTGCTTTTGTATTAGTGTGTCTCCAATAAAAAATAAATCAAAATTTTCAACTACTCGGTCAACTCCTTCGGTAAAAAGACCATGGGTGCAGTAGGCGTATACTTTTAGAGCTCCTTGTTCTCTGGCTGCTTTGCTAGCTTTAATTAAAGTATTCCCAGAATCAACCATATCATCAATTAAAAAAACATTTTTTCCTTTTACGTCACCAATTATTCTCAAACTGTCAACTTCTCCTGCAACCTTTCTTTGTTTATATCCAATTGCAATTTCTGTTCCTCCGATTTTTCTAGAGAATGCGTTAGCTCTTTCGGTTCCACCAGCATCTGGGCTCATAACTACAAGATTAGAAAAGATTTCTGGATGTTTCAATTCTAAATGTTCTACGACTGTCTTAAATGAATAGAGATTATCAAATCTTTTGTGATAAAAACCATCTATGGCCGGATTGTGCACATCTAATGTCAAAACTCCGTCGGCATTACGATCAATTAAATCTGCAACAACCTGAGCATTTATAGAAACTCTAGATTCATCTTTTCTATCTTGTCTGGAAAATTTTAGATAAGGTAACACGTCAATTATTTCATCTGCCGAAGATTTTACCATAGCTTGATTTATCAAAGCTAATTCCAAAAACCATTCCGCAGGATTTTTAGAACAGTCATGTATGAAAAAACAAGATTTTCCCCTAATGTTCAAATTAATTTTTGTTTTTATTTCACCGTCTCTAAATCTTTTTATGTTTATATCGTTCATTTCGAAATTTTTAGATTTCTTTGAGAGATATTCAAAAATACTTTTTGCAAAACTAAAATTAGAAGAACTAGAATCAGCGATTATTGAAAATTTTTCACTACCCATAATTCTTTATGATTTTTTTATTTATAACTTTATGCCTTTTTTTAAAGAATAGTGAGAATATTGTAAACCTTTAAATCGGAAAAATTGTGTTGGAGTATTATGAAACAAAAACTTAAAAAATTTTTATTGGCAGGAGCACTAGCCTTGCCGTTATTAGTTGGAGCACAGACAAATTCTTTCAAACCGTTTACTGGTTGTTGTTATGGTCCCTTTAGAAATGGAGAATCTCCAAATTGGGGGATTTACCCAACTACAAATGAAATTGCGGCAGACATGCCAATAATAAAAAACTTTTGTTCACAGATAAGAACCTACGGAACTGAAAATAATTTGTTTTACATTCCGCGAGAAGCTAACAAAGTTGGAATAGGTTTTTACGCTGGTGCTTGGATTGACAATGCTACTTCTGATAGCACTCAATTAACTGACCTTGCTAGAATTGGAAATTTGAATTATCCTACAACACGAGGATTAGTTGTTGGAAATGAGTATTTGTTTAGACATCAAGGAGACTTTGCAAAACTTACTAATAGCATTGCTCAAGTGAGAAATGCAGTTACGAATAAAACTATCAAAGTCGGTGCAGCAGAACAATGGCATATTTGGAGAGATTATCCGACGCTTGCTAATTCTGTAGACTTTATGATGGTTCATGTTCATCCTTACTGGGAAGGACAAAATGTAACGAATGCGGCAAATTTTGTTGTAGAAAAATATAATCTTATTAAAAGTCTTAATCCTGGGAAAAAAATACTTATTGGAGAAACTGGTTGGCCAACTGCTGGAGCGACAATTGGTCAAGCGGTACCAAGCACAAACAATCAAGAGAGATTCATGAACGATTTTAGAGAACTTGCTAGAACACAGAATATAGATTACCTGATGTTTAGTACGTTTAATGAAGCTTGGAAAGTATCTACTGGAGAAGGAGTTGTTGGCGGAAACTGGGGTATCATGGATGAAAATAGAAATTTGAAAAGTTCCATGGAAAATATCTTGCAAAGTGAAACAAAAATTACTTCTATTAGTCCTCAAAATATAAGTTTCAGAAGTTACGAATCTGGAGGTTACATTTTAGAAAGAAAAAGTTCTCTTTTAACAAATAACTGGACAACTGTAACCAATCTTACTGGGGCGGTTGGAACAAATTTAACAACTCTTGCAATTCCGAAGGATAGTTCTCCCACAGGGTTTTATAGACTAAAATTTAAGTATAAATGATGGAAGAAGGATACACAACATTTAGACAGAAAGTTGGGCTGAAGTATGGGCTGAATTTGAGAGATGGTTTAGTTCTTGCTTGCGCATGTGAAGACTACATTGAACAATGTCAAGATTCCAGAAAAATTTTTGTTTCAAATGTTTCTTCTAAGAATCCTAAATTTGAAGTGAACGCTCAAGATCTCACCGAGTTAATTAGACTGAAAGCTGAAAAAGGAGATTTGCTAGAGTTTAGAATTGGCGGAACAGACATCCTTGCAAAGACTTTTCGTGAAGAACTTAGAAAAGGTTTGACTGAAGAAGACTATCTTTTTAACTGGTGGATAGAAGAGTAATTTTCTCAATAACATAGCTTTAAAAGCCACTTTTTACAAATATTATTATGGCAGATTTTAGATCATTCGAACGAAATGGCGGAAGAGACAATCGTGGTGGAGACCGAAGAAATTTTAGTAGTGATAGAAGAGAAGGCGGTAGAAGCTATGGTGGTCGAGATGGTGGAAGTAGAGGCGGATTCGGAGGAGATAGAAGAGAAAGTAGAGACCGAAGAGACTTACCATTCTGTGATGCTGTTTGTGCGAGTTGTGGTAAAGACTGTAAGGTTCCATTTAAACCAACTGGAGACAAACCAGTATACTGTCGAGCTTGTTTTAATAAAGACGGAGACAACCCTAAGAATGTTGAAAGATCCGAAAGAAGTAGTGCACCTTCAAGTTCTGCAGGTTCAGTTTCACCAGCTCAATTCAAACAACTTAGCGATAAGGTAGACAAAATCTTAGAAATCTTGGAGTCTTTGGAAATGGATGACGATGAAGACGAAGAAGAGGACGAGGAATAATTTTACAAATATTTATAAAACTGACTTGATTAATTTTTAAAAGGTGATGGTTCAGAATCGCCTAAGAATTCTAAAATATTGAAATGAAAGAACAAGCAAACCCTACTGGCAGAATGTTAAGCTATTATGGTTACGCAACTGACAGATTGAAACCTCTGGTAACTGAGTCTGATGATGCAATATTATTGGATAGAACTATTGAAGTTATGAAATCTATTTTTGATTACTATCTTGATGCCATGGAAGAAGTGTTGTTGGGAGACGATGGCTCTTTTGATGAAGTTGTTGTGAAAGATCTCACTGAAAAGATTAATGGTTACGGAGCAGAAAGAAAAAGATGTTTGAAAGAAGCTAGAAGGTGCTCTGTTTTATATTTCTTTACAGGTGTAGAAGGTTTCAAAGAGGCATCGAACAGTTATAGAAACTGTGCGAAGATATACAAGGAGAGCATTTCAACTCTTGATGAAGTAAGACAAAAAAGTGCAGCAAGAATAACAAAAAATAACTCTGAAGGCAAAACTCTTGTTGATAAACTTGGAGATGTAAAAGAAAAAGAGGCCATTGAAAAAAACAAATTTGATAATTATCTAAGAGAATTTGCCGTAGATATTTCTGCAGAAGATAGAGCAAGGTATGTAGCTCATCCAGACCACATGGTTTATGACACTATCTTAAAATTAAGAGAAAAGTATGATCCTACTGGAAGAATCTGAAAAGTTAAAATAAAAAAATAAAAATTACTAACAGTTAAGCTTGAGAATTATCTCTTTTTAGCGTAACATTCTTTACAAAATACATCTCTACCTGCTGTAGGTTTGAAAGGTACTTCGCATTCTTTTTTACAACCAGCGCAAGTTGCTTTATGCATTTCTCTTGGTCCGTTGTTGAATCCGTTGTTTCTTTGTTCCATATTATTATTTTCTCCTTTCAATTGATATTAGATATTGAAGGAAAATGGTCTAGTTTTTAATTAAAGAATTCTTCTGAAATATCTAATTATCTAAAGACTTAGGGGTTTAAAGATGTATGTTATTACAAAACTATCGTTTCATCCATAGAGGGAATGTAATTTTCATACTTTTCCTTTGAAAGGGTCTTTGATAAGGCAACTTGCTGTTCTGCATCTCCGTGGATTATAAAAACTTTAGGCTTAGATGAGAAATTCTTTAACCATTTTAGAAGAACCGGTTTGTCTGCATGGGCTGAAAAACCTTCGATATTTTCGATTGTAGACTTAACTTGAATTTCTTTACCCAGTAATCTTATAACTTTCTGTCCTTCCCTAATCCAATAACCTAATGTGCCGTATACTTGGAATCCTACAAATAACAAAGTATTTTTTTCGTTTGAAATATTATTTGCAATATGGTGTTTTATTCTACCTGCCGTACACATACCATTTCCTGCTAAAACAATGCAAGGTCCTTTAACCCAGTTTATATCTTTAGATTCTCCACTTGATTTTGTCATTCTTAATTCGGGAAAACCAAAAACATCTTTTGTTTTTCTTAATCTTTTCTGAACATCAGAATTAAAATATTCTAGATACTTTCTAAAAACATCAGTAGATCTTATTGCCATTGGTGAATCTAGGTATACGGGCATCTTGGGGATTATTCCTTCTTCCATAAATTCTCCAATAAAATACAATAATTCTTGTGTTCTCTCGACGGCAAAAGTTGGAATCATTAGTTTTCCACCACGCTTGTAAGATTCTCTTATTACTCTAACTAATTCTGTTTTTCTTTTACCTTCTGGTTCATGAATTCTGTCACCATACGTTGATTCCATGAAAACAAAATCTGCCTTGGTAATTGGTTCAGTCTTTTTCACAAGAATAGAATTATTCTGTCCTAAATCTCCAGAGAATACAACTATCTTTGTTTTGTTTTTTTCTTTTACAGTTAGTTGAATTGAAGCCGAACCTAGAATGTGTCCTGCATCGTAGAACTTAGCAGAAATATTTTTTGTTACTTTAACTGTTTCATCATAATCTACTGTAGAAAAAAGTTTCATAGTATCTTGAACATCAGCTACGCTATAAAGAGGTGTTCTTGCTGGAAGATTTTCTTCCACTCTTCTTGCGTTTTCATTTTTTGTATCTTCTGCTGCAATCTTTGCAGAGTCTAACATGATTATTTGTGCAAGAGCTTTTGTTGCTTCAGTTGTGTAAATTTTTCCTCTGAAACCTGACTTCACCAAAACAGGAATTCTTCCGCAGTGGTCTAAATGTGCATGAGTTAAAAGTAAAGCTTGATATTTTCTTGGATTTAATTCAAAGGGCTCATAGTTTAATTTTTCAGAATCTTTTCCACCTTGGAACATTCCACAGTCTATAATTATCTTTTCTTCGTCGAGAGATAGACTATAGCAAGAACCAGTAACTTGTTTTGCAGCACCTAAAACTTTTATTTCCATCTTTTTCTCTTTTTTAAGGAAATGCCTCTTTTAATAATTACCGCTTGTGAACTGGAATGTTTATTAACTAAAAAAAAGGACTAATAAAATGAAAAAAGAGACTTATTCAGACAAACATGTTGAACCAAAAATTGCCGGTACCATTGGTGAAGAAATAGCTGAACATAATCATCTACTTCATGGACCTATTGTGAAAACTCTTACCTTTCTTTCTTTGCCAATAATGTTCGCTATGCTTCTTCAAATGATTTATAGTTTAACAGATACTTTTTGGGTAGGTAGACTGGGTGCTAATGCTGTTGCATCTGTTTCTCTAAGCTGGCCTGTTTTATTTTTAATTACTTCTTTTGGTGGTGGTTTGGCAGTAGCGGGAACAATTTTAGTTTCGCAATATAAAGGAAAAGGCGACAGAAAAAAAGTTGATTTTTTCTCTTCACAAACAATTTCGATAATGTTTTTTATTTCAATTATTCTAAGTATAGTAGGATATTATTGTTCTGATTTCTTAATTTCAATTATGGGGGCTTCAAAAGAAATACTTCCAGACGCTGTTAAATATTTGCAGGTTTCATTTATGGGTTTAGTTTTTTCTTATATCTATTTTAATTTTCAATCTTTGATGCGAGGAGTTGGAGAAGTAAAAATTCCATTATATATTGTGATTGGAACAGTTATCTTAAATTTTATTTTAGATCCTATTTTTATTTTAGGTTGGGGAATGATTCCTAAGTTTGGAGTTGCTGGTGCCGCTTGGACTACAACTATTGCTCAGGCAATTTCTTCAGTTATAGGTCTTGCTATTTTGTTAAAAGGAAATAAAGGTATTAAGATGCATTTGGAAGATATCAAACCTCGTTGGGACGTTTTTAAAAAAATGTTTAGGTTAGGTTTTCCTTCGGCAATTGGTCAGTCCATACGTTCAATAAACATGCTTGTTGTAATCTTTCTTGTGGCTGGTTTCGGTACTGTTTCAATTGCCGCATTCGGTCTTGGCGTTAGAATTCTTGCGTTAGTTATCGTTCCTGCAGTTGGATTTTCGATGGCAGTATCTACAATGATTGGCCAGAATTTGGGCGCAAAGAAATTAGAACGAGCAGAACAAATTTCAAATAAGGGAATGATTATCGCCTTTTTGTTGTTGACTTTCCTTGGGGCGATAGTATTCATTTTTGCCGAGGCTATAACAACTGTTTTTGTTCCTGGTGAACTGGAAGTAATTGCTGAGTGTGTTTACTATATACGAGCTATGGCTTTGACGTTTGGTTTTATTGGATTACAAATGTCTATAATGGGAACTCTTCAGGGTTCCGGAAATACTAGAAAAGCTATGGAACAGTCAATTCTTTCTTTGGTCTTCTTATTTGGCTTTGCTTTTGTTTTGTCTAAGTTTACCCATATGGGCATCAACGGAATTTGGTGGGCCTATCCTATTTCTAATGTTTTGACCGCAGTAGTTTCTTGGTTCTATATTGCAAATGGGAAGTGGAAGTATACAAAAGTTATTGAACATTAGAAATCTTCTTGACTTCAAACCTATTTGGACTCTTCGTACTGTTTATAAATAAGTCTTTATTGATTATCTTATGGTTGATAATTACATCTCAATAGACTTGAACGATTCAAGGACTAAAAATATCGCGGAAATAATTGGGAATAAAACTTGTAAAAAAATTCTAAATCTGTTGGCAGAAAAAGAATTGAATGAAAGTGAAATTGCGGATGAGTTGAATATTCCTCTGAATAGTGTTGATTATAACATAAAAAAACTAATTAAGTCTGGATTGATTGAATCTAGTAAACATAAATGGTCTGTGAAGGGTAAGAGAATGCCTTCCTATAAAGTTTCTGATAAAAAAATAGTTATTTCTCCGAAAAGAAATTTTTCAAGTGTTCTTTTAATCCCAGCTTTGTTAGTTGGTGGAGCAATTGCTTTTGCTGTAAAAAAATTTACTCAAACAGAAATAATCTCTGCAGATTTATATTATGTAAAAGAAGCTGCTGACTCTCTGATGATGGCTTCGCCAAGAGCTGCCTCAATTGCTGTTGAAAAAACAGGATTCTTGCAGTCTATTGCTGGATGGGAATGGTTTTTGATGGGAATCTGGTCTGGAATAATTTTATTATTCTTTATGAGTTATATTAAACACAAAAATGAAAGGAGGTAAAATGGAAAAACAAGTAAAAATAACACTGATAATTTCAGTAGCTGTTTTATTAGCAATCTGCATAATTGGATTAGGACTTTACAAAGTTGTAAATCCTGTTAGAGGTCAAGTAATTACTGTTGATGGTTCTTCTACGATAAAAGTAAATCCTGATTTAGTTACTATTAATTTCAATATTGAAACTAATGGTTCTGATGCAAAAACTGCTAAAGATGCTAACGAAGTAATTTTGACGAAGTTGGTTGATGGCTTAATCGCTTTAGGTTTTGCTAGAGAAGATATTAAGACACAATCTTTGAATATCTATCCTTGGCAAGAATGGAATGGAAACAAAATGGTTGACAAAGGATACAAGGCTTCTCATCAAATTACCGTTGAGTTAAATACTTCCGATGCATCTATGATTGCGAAAGTTATCGACGCTGGTGTTGATTCAGGTGCTCTTTTGAGTTACATAAACTTTGAGTTAAGTGATTCGAAACAAAATGAATACAAAGCACAGGCATTGAAACAAGCTGGTACAGATGCTAGAACAAAAGCAGTTGCAATTGCTGAAGGTCTTGGAATGAAAATTGGTTCTAAACCGGTTTCAGTAACAACTTCAAGCTTTAACTATAATCCTTGGAATGTCTACAGTAATGCTGGCATGATGAGAGATGTAGCATACGCTGAAGAAGCAAAGTTAGCTGTTACAAACATCGTTCCTGGTGATCAGACAGTTTACGGAAATATACAAGTAACTTACAAGTTATATTAATTTAATTTTCCTCTTTTATTTTTTGAGGATTTTTTCTTTTATTTATTTAAACACAAACCTTAAAAGTCACTAGGATTTCTATGAGTAAAGAGATTTTGGTAAAAGAATCGCCTCAGAATTCTGTAAAAATAAAATGTCAAATGTGAATGAGAATACAGAAGCAAGAAAACTCTTTTTGAATAAGTTCCCCATAGATCGTGTTGTAGACATCGATAAACAAAGACTTTTTTATTTGTTAGATCAAAGCAATACATATCCTGTAGAACTCTCTTTTATTCAATATCCCGAAGAGGCACAAATTTCATGTGCAATGACTCATGAAGGACTTGACGAAAAACTTAGCCCAAGACTTAATTTAATGAGTGACTTGTATAAAACACTTAGGGGCACAATAAAACTTAGAGGATTTGAAAAGAATATGTTTACCTCCAGAGTTTTACCTCCGAAATTCTTTTTAGAAGTAAGTGAAGAAATCTCTTTTCTTGGAGAAAGTTATGAAAACAATCCTGAAAGATTTAGAGAAGCATACACTAATCTTTTTGAAAGTCTTAGTTTACGATTAGGGGTTGAAAGAATGGTTTTGGGAGAAGATTATTTGCATGGAGAAAAAGCCATTTTAGGACCCTTTGAGGATTTTAGAATTGAAGTTCCTAAACCGACTGGATGCTTCTTAAGTCTTAATATTTGTGCAAGTGAAAATGCAGACTATTCAAGAATTCCAGAAATTTATAAAATTCTTTTTGAAACTGGAAAAGAAAAATTAGTACCTCTCGCCAAATTTTATAATAATGAACCAACTACTAATTGTAATTTCCACATAAAACTAGATGGTTATGGGAGAACCTTACCTTTCTCGGCATCTCACCAAAAGTTGTTAGAATAATTTTCTCTTTTCATTAAGTCTATAAATCTCTAAAATTAATCATTTTTATGGAAAAACTTAAAATTGGAAACGTTGAGATAGATAATCCTTTTGTGTTAGCACCAATGGCTGCTGTGAATAACACTTCGTTTAGATTGTTCTGTAAAAAACAGGGCGCTGGTTTAGTTTATACTCAGATGATTGACACGGACAAACTCGTTTTGAGAAAAGCTGAAGACATAAAAGATTTTTTAAATATTCACAAAGATGAAAGACCTGTTTCGGTGCAGTTGATTGGTTACAATACTGAAAACTTGGTTAAATCGGTTAAGCTGGTTGAACCTTACGCAGATATTATTGATTACAATCTGGGTTGTATTTTAGAAGATTACATGGCTCGAGGTTGTGGTGGAAAACTTTTGAATGATTTAGATAAGATGAAAGAGAATGTGACTGCAATGGTAAAAGCAACGAAGAAACCGGTAACTTGTAAGATTCGAATTGGTTATGATGGGCAGAGTATTAATGCTGTTAATGTCTGTAGAATGTTGGAAGAGTGTGGCGTTGCGGCGATTGCTATTCATGGAAGAACTGTTCAGCAAGGTTATGGAAAGAAAGTTAATTGGACAATTATGAAACAAGTCAAGGAAAAGGCGAAAGTTCCAATTATGGCTAACGGCGACGTTGAAACTTACGAAGGTGCATTAGAACTTTTGAAAAAAACTGGTTGCGATTTTGTTATGATTGGTCGAGAGGCACAGCATGCACCATGGGTTTTCAATAAAGATTTCGTTAGAACAAATGAAAATGTAAAAGCTGCAATTTTGGAATACATTGAATTTTATCAGAAATATGAAAGGAGAAATTCGATTCAGGAACTAACTCAACATGTTTATTGGATGTTTAGAGATATCAAGACTTCTTTGAGAGCGAAATGGGTTTCTGAGTGTACAACTGTTGAAGAAGTTAAGGCGTTTTTGGATAGAATTGACTAATCAGTTAATCACATAAATCTTTTTAAGTTAAATTTTGTTTTAGTTTTTATGGTAAACAAACTAAAAAATGGACTTTTAGGAATTATCTTAGCGGGAAGTTTAGCTGGTTGCGATATTACTCCTTCAAGAATGGAATACTCTACCGTTCTTCATGAGGACACGGTGGTTAGTAAAAATTTTATTCCTTCAAGAAAAGAAACTTCTTCTAGCCCCTCTGTAAGTCCTACACTTGTTAAAATGGGTTCTATGGGGATTGGTGTGAATGGTGGTATGGGTATTTGTGTTGGTGGTTTTGTTTTCAGTTCTGACGAAGAAGAATATGATACTCCTGAATTATATGATATTTCTTTTAAGGGGAAAAAGACTGTGTTTTCTTTTAGAGGAGCTGGAGAATCTGATAAGAGATTATATGCTCGATTTGAAGAGGGGCAAATTGTTAAGGTAGATTATAAAGAAAAATATGAGGTTACTTCTTTAGGTAGAAGCAAAATAGACAATCAAGAGATTATGACTACTAACTTTGTAGAGTTTGTTTTCCTAAATGCCGAGGCTAAATAAAATGACAAAAACGTTAACAACAACATTAAAGAACGTAGGAATTTGCCTTAATGAAAATTGTGTAGGTATTCTTGGAGGACTAGCTTTGGGAACTCTCGACAGTTTAGGAGAACTAGATAACTTTCAAAGATATGCTAATCTTGGAATTGTTACGGTCGCAAGTACAGCACAAAGAGCAGATAGTCCTAGAATTGTGAAGGAGAAATGTAATGACGGATTGGCTAACCTTGAAACTCTTCCGTTACTTGCTGTATCCTATGGATTTGCTAGAGGCGTAACTGAAATTGTAAAAAGATACGCTCTTTAAACAATAAAATTACTTTTATTTTTTTAATTAAATTTATAAACCCTTAATACTTAAATAATTTATATTAGAGATAAGAAATACTACATTTCTGTTTGCTAGGTGATTTATGAACAAAGAAAAACACACTGAAAAAAAGTTTACGAAACCCGCAATGGTTTCTATAGACAAAATTGACAATTCGCTTATTCGTAAGTTCGTTACCGTTAGCGGTTTAATCGAAAAAGTTATGCAAACTGGCGGACCAACTGTCTTTGGCTTGTCTGACGGAACTGGAAACTTATCTTTGAAAGGTTTTATCGCTCCAGGCGAAAGAGCTTACCCGCACATTAACGAAGGCGCTTTGATTGAAGCAACTGTAAAGATTGATGAATTCAACGGCGAGATTGAAGGAAACATTGAAAGAATTTCACAGTTAGTTGGTAAAGATGAAAAAGATTTACTAGATAAGATTGTTAGAAAACAAAGAGAAAGAGCAAAAGTAAAACAAGAACACTTTATGGTTGACAATAAAATTTTAGAAAAATTAAAACCAAGAATTTTAAGAGCTGCTGAAGAAATTAGACTGGCAGTTATACAAAGCAGACCAATTATTGTAAGACACCACAATGACACCGACGGGTATTCTGCTGGTTTCGCTTTGGAAAGAGCAATTTTACCTTTAATTGAAAAACAACATGTTGGACCAAAAGCTGCTTGGGAATATTTCACTAGAGCTCCTTGTATGGCTCCTTTCTACGAAATTGATGATTCTATAAAAGACACAGCAAACTCTTTGAGAAATGTTGCAAAATTCTCGAACAAAATGCCTTTGATTATCATTACAGATAATGGTTCAACACAGGAAGATTTAATGGCAATTAAACAGGGAAGAATTCATGGTTCTGATTTTATTGTTATTGACCATCATGGATTTGAAGAAGATGTAATTTCGGCTGAAACTTTGGTTCATATTAATCCTTTCTTAGTTGAAGAATCTGGATCTAGTTATTCTGCAGGAATGTTATGTGCAGAAATTGCAAGATTTATTAATGAAAATGTAAAAAACATGGAACAGATTCCTGCTTTGACTGGTTTGTCTGATAGAATTGACTTGGAAAATCCTACTACTGTAAAAGAATACATCAAAATTGCTGAAAAATTAGGTTATACTGAAGAACTTTTGAAAGATATCGCTCTTGTTATCGAATACGTTTCAACTAAGGTAAGATTTATGGAAGTTAGAGAATATATCGAAGTTTTATTCGGAGAACCAAGACATAAACAAAAAGCTTTGGTAAGTTTATTAGCACCGTATATTAGAGAACTTGATAGAAAAGGATTGGAAATTGGAAAGGCCGGTGCCGTTGTAGAAAAAATTAAAGGCGTTACATTACAAATTGTTCCTATTGAACAAACTTTCCCAGGATTTGGATTTTTCCCTAAACCAGGAAGAGCAGTTAGTTTATTACATGATAATTTACAAAAAGAAAAAGGCGTTACAAAATTAGTTTCAGCAGGAGTTATGAACACGGCTATAACTTTCAGAGCAACTGACGACGCTAATTTCTCAATGCATGAATTGATTGACTTATTAAAGAAAAGATTACCTAACGCTTTTGTTGAAGGCGGCGGACATAAGAATGCAGGTGCAATTAATTATATTCCAAAAATGAAAGAAGAAGTTTTCGAAGTTGTGAAAGAGTATATTGGAAGATAGATTTTTATAGATGTTTTAGCTTGATTATTCATGGTTAACTTAAAAGAGGTTTTGAAGAAGGATCATATTAGACTGATTGACTTACTTGATAAATTTCTAAATACGCGTTCTGAAAATAATTTGATTATTTTTTTAAATAACGCTGAAAGACATCTGGCTATTGAAAATGAATGGATTTACAAATTAGGAAATATCGACGAATTGAAGGATATTAATTTGAAAATATTAGACGACCATAAAAGATTCTCTAAAATTTTGACAAAAGCAAGAGCAACTGATTTATTTGATTTAGACATCTCTATCTTGAGAGAGTTGCGAGAACCATTTATGAAACATAATAATTTTGAAGATGTTAAGTTTTATCCAGTACTTGAAATGAAACTGAATGAGAGCGATAAAAACGAATTGATTGATGAAGTAAAGAATGAAATTGACTTTGCTATTTCTGATTAATCCATATTTTCTAATCTTTTTTCTAGCTTACTTTCAAATCTTGCTAATTCTTCTGGATTCTTTGGAGGTTCTGTATGTGTATCTGTATCCTCGCAATAGTCTTTGTAACTAGCCAATCTTTCTTCTGCGGGTTCTTTTTTTATTGTGAGATAAAGCCCCGCTAGATGCTCTCTTTCTTCTCTAATAGTCCTCAAAAGTTTAGCTTTCATATTATTCTTTATATAAGACACAGCAACATAAGAGTAACTAATTACAGCCCCTACTCCTCTAATAGTTGCTCTTAGTGCATTCGGTGTGATAAAATAATCTTCTAGCATGTGATTAAAATTTCTCCTTCAAACTTTTATTTAAATGTTTAAAATACTCGGAGTTATTTGAATTTGCCATTTTCTCGACGATTAATTCGGGTGTTGAATGCGCAAGTCTTCCAAGAACTGGGTTGTGGTCCACAATTAAATTAAACTGTTCGTCTAATCCTTTTGCTTCAATTCCGTCTATTCTTGCTTTTGTTGGTAGAACTTTTTGAATTTCATGACCAAGATGTGTTGCAATAACTAGAAAGCAATTTCTGTTTAAGAAGTAGTCTGAAGTAGAAGCTATTATTTTTCCTGCTACACCTGGTTCTGTTACTGCCTCTATTTCGTCAGCTAAAATTAATGTTTGATTTCCAGGTTTTATCGTCGCCATTTGCGTTAATAGATTTTCGAATGCGCCTTTATTTGCTGCACCCTTGTTTTTTGCAAAATAATAAACATCTGTGAAAAGGGGTGTAGTAAACTTTCCGCTCACCGGCAACCCTACTTGAAATAAACTAATTAATTGAATCATATGTTCTAACAAGGTCGTCTTTCCTCCGCTATTCGCTCCGGTTAAAATTGAACATTTATAGTTGTTGCCAAGATTAAAATTAATTGGCTGTGCTTTTGTTAAGAAATAATTTTTAGAATTTTCTAGTCTGATTTCCTCTGATAATACTGGATAACTTTCTGTGTTTTTGATGTATTCTGAAACTCCTCCGAAAAAGTCTGAAACTAGAAGTAGAGAAGAAAGCCGTTTTAATTTTTTAGGAATTGATTTGATTATTTCTGCTCTTGTCTTTACTTCTTCTGCAATGTCTGTGAATTCATTTGCACTTTGTCTTTTTATTAAATCTTCAAGCTCTTTCTCGTCTACAGAAACTGGAATTGAGATATTATAGATATGTGAAGGAATTTTATTTTCTTCAATTGTATCGTTAATTATTTTTTTGAAATCATCTGGCAGTTTTCCTTCACTCATTATTTTTATTAAATGTGTTCCGGAAATTGTCATATCTTTCAGTTTTTCTTCAATTGCTTTGTTAATTTCTTCCAAAGTCTTTTCAACTTCTTCTCTTGTGATAATTTTTGAAAATTGTTTGTTAATTAATGGAAACAATGTTGTAAGTTCACTTGATATTTTTTTTATTTCTTCATCTTGACTGTTTTGATTTATTATCTCTAGATTTTCAACCCACCCAGAAAGTTCTTCTAAATATCTTTCAAGATAAACATTGTCAATATCTTTTATGAAGACTGTTTGAGGTAAACTTTCCAAAGCTCTTTGAAAAAGGTCGCAATCAATAACTTGAATTATATCATATCTATCTAAATCAGACAGGTCGTTTTCGGTACATAAAAGTTTTGCAGTGCAATCTAATTCATTTAATTTTACGAAAGTTGATTCGTCTTCCGTTACAACGGCGATTTCATATTTAGGAGACCAGTTTGGTCTTGGTTTATTTATTTTTTTTAGGAATTGGTTTGAACCAACTGATTGAAGTTTCTTGAAAAATTCTTGTCTTTTCTTTATTTCGTTTATGTCGCTTGAGAAAGGTAGGCAGTTCCAGAGATTTGAGCTGTCTGCGAAATGAAAGTTAGAAGAAATTTGTGTTAAAAGTTTTGTGTGAACCGATTTTCCATCTTTTGTTTTGTAAATTGAATTTTGAGTTATGCCCAGTGGCTGTTTTGATTTGTTAAACGGTGACAGACCATTCGATTCTATAAATTTGCAGTATATCTCTTTCATAGTTTGAGCTATCCCCAGAGGTTTAAAATGTTTTATGTTGTCTAGAGGATATTTTTAAAGATTGAAATCTTGATTTTTTGATGGGTGATAAAACTTGGAAGGTCTATATTCTTGAATGTCTTGATGGTTCGTTTTATACTGGTGTGACTAATGACTTGGATAAGAGGATGGAAGTTCATAAGTCTGGGAAGGGAAGTAAGTATGTGAAAAGTCATGGTTTTAGCCATTTGATGGCGTTCAAGGAGTGCGAAGACAAGTCGGATGCCTGTAAATGCGAGTATTTTATCAAAACGCTTCCAAAATGGGAGAAGTTGGACTGGTTTAGGGGTTAGTTTTGAGTCAAAAGTGTTTACATAGCTTTAAAAGCGGTCAAATATTGTTTTATTTATGATAAATTGTAAGGAGGACAGAAAATGAAGTTATACGTAGGTAACCTACCGTTTAGTGTTGATGACAAGAAATTGAAAGAACTATTCGCAGCATACAATGTTGCTGAAGCAGCTCTTATCATAGATAAGTTTTCAGGCAGATCAAAGGGCTTCGGTTTCGTAACAATCACAGATGATGAAGTTGCAAACAAAGCTATTTCAGAAATGAATAATAAAGACGTTGAAGGCAGAGAGCTTAAAGTTTCAGAAGCAAAACCAATGGAAGATAGACCACCTAGAAGAGATTTCGGCGGACGTGATTCGAGAGGACCACCAAGAAGAGATTTCAACAGAGGCGGACCTAGAAGAGACAGATATTAGTTTTGTTTAGGACGACTTAGTCAATTTTTATTTTTTTATTCACATTTTGTGATGTTTGTATGTTGAGAGAGAAAGTTTAGAGGTTTCTTAGAAATCTATTATTTTTATCAACCAAGATTTTCTTGGCTTTTATTGGTTTATCGGAGAATTCGAATCCCATTATAGTTATTTCGTCGCCTTTTTTTATCAAATGTGCTGCGGCTCCGTTCATGCAAATTATTCCAGAATCTTTTTCGCCTACAATTACATAGGTTTCTAATCTTGCGCCGTTTGTTGCATCTACAACTAGAACTTTCTGGCCTTCCCACAAATCAACTAATTCTAGAAGAACTTTATCAATTGTAATGCTCCCTGTGTAAGCCAAGTTCGCGTCGGTCACAGTTGCCTTGTGTATTTTAGAACTTAATATTTCTCTCATGAATTGTAGAAGTGGTTGAAAGATTTAAATTTAACTACTTCTCAACTTTCGTAAACAAATGCTCACCCTTTTTGATTTCTACTGTTTCATCTAAATCTTTCTTAAATTCTTCTAAAGTGAATTCATAATTCCCGAAGTCTTTTGAAATCTTTTCACAGGTTGATGGAATGAAAGGATGTAACAATATTGAGATTTTCTTTATAGCATTAGCCAACTCGTAAAGAACTTTCTTATCTTTTGTTTCCCAAGGTTTTTTCTCTGAGATGTATTCGTTGTTTTTGTCAACGAAAGAAAAAATTTCAGTTAGGGCTTTGTCAACTTCGTACTTTTCAAAATGTTCTTCTATTTTCTTTACGTTCAAACTCTTGGAAAGTTTTCCGTCTGATTTTTCTAGACCATACTTTTCTGTCAAGGCTGAAACTCTGGAAACGAGATTTCCTAGTTTACTCATCAATTCATTATTGTGTCTGTCAATTAGAGCAGCTTCTGAAAAGTCACCGTCGTTTCCTTCAGCAAATGCGAAACTTCTAGCCACATAATATCTAACTGAATCTGCTCCATATTTTTCTGCCAAGGTTATTGGAGAAATTGCGTTTCCTAATGACTTTGAAATCTTTTGTCCATTGAAACTTAAAAATCCATGAATAAAAACTGTTTCTGGCAATTTATAACCTGCTGATTTCAAAAATGCTGGCCAGTACACTGCATGGAACCATCCATTATCTTTTCCAAGAAGATGAACCGAAGCTGGCCAATATTCTTGGTTCTTTCCAGCACCAGATAAATAGTTGAAAAGAGCATCGAACCAAACGTAAGTAATATGTTTTTTATCTAATGGAAATGGAATTCCCCAATCAAAACTTGTTCTTGAAATTGATAAATCTTTCAAACCTTCTTTCACTCTATTTACCATTTCATTTTTTCTTTCCACTGGCAAAATAAAATTCTTTTGTTTGTACATTTCCAAAAGGAAATCTTGATATTTGCTTAATTTAAAAAAATAAGATTCTTCTTTTATTACTTCCAAAGGTCTATTGTGAAGAGGGCATTTGCCGTCGACTAAATCTTTTTCAGTGTAATAAGCTTCGCAACCCACACAGTACAATCCCTCATAAGTTCCTTTGTAAATATCGCCGTTATCAGAACATTTCTTTATTACTTCTTGAACGAGTTTCTCATGGTCTTTGTCTGTTGTTCGGATAAATCGGTCATAATCAATATTCAATGCTTTCCAAGCAGTTTTAAATTTCTCAGCGTTTTCATCGACAAATTGTTTTGGTTTTTTACCTGCTTTTTCTGCAGTCTCTTGGATTTTCTTTCCGTGTTCATCTGTTCCCGTTAATAAAAAAACATCATCTCCGATAAGCTTGTGCCATCTTGCGAGTATGTCTGCCACTACTTTTTGATAAGCGTGACCTATGTGTGGTTCTGCGTTTGGATAGTCTATTGCAGTTGTCACAAAGAACTTCTTCTGTTGTATTTTTGCTTTTTTTACCATATTTAGAACTAGTTGAGATGTTATTTAAGATTATTGGATGGCTAAATTTGAATAAATTTACTTAGACTTTTTTAGAAGCTTACTCAAGTCTGTATCGTTCTTCAAAACACATTTATCAACATCTTTTTCAGTAATACTTTTTTCTCTTGTCTGAAAATCTTTAATAAATTCCACTAATTTATCTTGAAATAACTTCTTCATTTCACCACTTAGAATTTCTCCTTCTCTATATTTTTTCTCTAAAGCTTCTGCTTCTTTTTCCGTTAAAAAGAAAGCTTTCAAATAATTAAAAGACATGTCTACATCAGGATTTCCACCTAACTTTCTATGTTCTTCCACTGTTTGTTGGCCACCAGATAGTGCTTTATTGATTCTGTTTTTTATTGTCTTTTCATCGTCGTGCAAAAAAATTGCATTATTTCTTGACTTAGACATCTTTTCTCCGTCTAAACCTGACAAAAATCTTAAATGAATAACTGAGGGTTTATTGTAGTTCATTCTTCCGGCAATGTCTCTGCAAATTCTTAAATGAGCATCTTCATCTGGTCCAATTGGAACAAGGATATTTTTAATTCCAAATTTTTCCTGAGGAAACAAAATATGTGCTGATTGAATAGTCGGGTAAAAATGTAGTCCTATATTGTTATCTGGTGAATAACCATAAGAAGCTTTTATCTCGGAGTAATTTATTTTTTTAGAAAGTTTTATTGCAAAGTTGTAGATGTTAGTGTATATTTGATCAATAATAAAAAAAGTGTTTTTTGGATCAAAACCATAAGCTAAAAATTGTTTTGCTAATTCTTTTGAAAACTGTAACGCTTGTTCTTGTGTTTCTACTTTTCCTGCAACATAACTTTCATCGTCGGAAATTGGAACAAAAACAGGAACGCCATACTTCTTTTGAAAGTATAGATTTGTGTCAAAAACAACCTTATGGCCTAGATGTAAGGTTCCTGAAGCATTTGCACCTGAAACAATTGCGCAAGGTTCTCCTTTTTTTAATGCTTTAAAAAATTTATCAAAATCTCTATGAGAATATATCAAACCTTTTTGAAAAGTATAACAGTCGGGAATATCTTTTAATTCAGAAGCACGGCTAGCTCCAAAGGATTTTACAAGCTTTTCGTTATCTTCTAATAAATTTTCCATAGAATAATCACCGTTAATAAGTTTATAAATGTTTTAATCAGCAGATATGTCTGCTCTGTTGTAATTTTATTTAGTTCTGGCTAATTCTTCCTAGTAGTTGAGGTGTATCACTCTTATGTTTTCCAGAGATTAATCTTAAATTTGTGTATCCTCTTTCTGCCATCTTTTCCAAAAATCTCTTATCAATTAAAGTTTTCTTTCCTTGAACATTTTGAATAAACTTCTCCCAATTCTGATAGCAAACTTCTGTTCCATGAAAATGATAACCTCCTTCAGTTTTTACTAAATAAACATCTTGTCTGCCAGGAAAATAACTTGCGACTTCTTCTATAATGTCTAGAAATTCTAGAGGGTTTTTTATTTTTTTATCTAACTCTAATTGAGGTATCTGCGCTTTTTGACCGTTATTTAAGGTCACTAGTGAAGTCAGACCAATCAGGTCTGTTGATTTAGTTTTTTGTTGTTTAACACTACCTCTTGAAAATTCATCTAGTGGAAATTCAAATACTCTTGCATCTCTAATGTCTTCATAAGACCATAACCTATGTGAATATTCTCTTAAATTTATTTTATTAATACCTCTCAAGGTATAATCTTCTTTTAAAACAGAAATTAGGTCCTGGCCTTTTAGTGTTTCAAATATCATAAAAGTATCACAAATTTTTAGTATAAAAAGATATATGACCTATAATATGCTATAATTCACAACTCTAGAAAATAGAATCTTCGTTGTCTTCTTTTACATCGTCTTTCGCGTTTTCTTTTGCTTCTTTCTCTTTAACCTTTAATCTTTTCAAAGCTTCTCTAACATTTTTGTTAAGTTGTTTCATAGAATCGTCTAATTGTGCTTTGTTTTTTGTACCTGTGCAAACTAATTTTCCGTTGCTGAATAACAAGAAAGTTGCTGTTGGGTCTTCTAATTTGTAAACTAAACCTGGAAATTGTTCTGGTTCATATTCTGTATTTTCTAATTCTAATGAAAGTGTGTTCAAGTTCAAGTCTAAATCAATACTTCCTGAAGCTACAATATTTTGAACATTTATTTTTGGTGTGATTGTAACGTTAACTCCAACTTTTCTTAATTGTTTGATTACTTGTTCTACTACTTTCTTAACTTGTGCGATGGATTTTGTACCTGTGCAAACTAAGTTACCTGATGAGAAAACTAGGACTGCCGATTTTGGTTCTTTGATTCTTAAAACTAAACCTGGAAATGTGTCGGGATTATATTCAGTGTTTGGTTGTGTTCGTGCTAATTTTGTAAGAGAAACTTCTTTTTCTAAAGATGTAGTCGCTACAATGTTTTGAACTGCTAATGTTTCGCCCTTAGAAGTTTTCTTTGCTGGCTTTGCTGCAGTCTTTTTTGTTGCCATATTCATTTATAAAGGGGGGCCTTTATAAAGGTTTGTTTTGGTCGTTTGGAGGAAGACCACCAGAATTATTTGAAGGATTTTGTGGTGGAACTTGTGAATTATTTAGGTAAGGTTTTAGTTGGTCATTAATACTAGATGGAGATTTTTCTGCTTTCTTTTTTTGTATAATAAATATTCCCGCAGCAATAACAATCACAATAAAGATTCCAACTAAAATATAAACAAAAATCATCGGATTTATTTTATTTGAAGATTCTGTCGCGGTTTTTATAATAGGGTCTGTGTTTGTTAAAACCGTGTTTGTCTGAACTGAAGTGTTATCTAGCGAATCTTCTTCCGAAAGATTACAAGTCTGAGTTAAGGCTGGTCTTGAAGAAGAAGAATTACAATTGTTTGAATCAGTACATGTTCTTGTTTTAACAGAATTAACACAGTATCCAAAAGAAGAACAAGACCATGAAGGAACACAACCAGTAGAATAATTAATCATTTCTAAAACTCCGGAGTGCATAAGTCCTGAAACTTTGAAAGTATTATTGTTTTCTACAATGCAACTAAAACCTTCTTTTGTTTCGGGGCATGTTAAAAGAGTTTCGTCATCATCGTCACAGTAGTGTGAAAAAGAATTGGTGCTTGAAACTGCAGAGGAATTCTTTATACAAATTTTAGTGTCATTACCTTTTTTGTCTAGATAAACTGTTTTGTTAACCTCTAGATTTCTTACAATTATGTAACCGCCACTTGTTGAACCTGAAGAAGATTTTTTTATTTCAACTTGATTTAATAAATTCAGGGGGGTTGAAAAATTCCAATCAAATTGAACTCTTAGTGTGTCATTATCTTTTATTTCTATAGTTTTTACAGAACTGTAAACTGTTGAAAGATTTAACTCTGAATTGTTAATAAAAATCTTTAAGTTTACAAAATTATTAGTTCCAACAGAACTTGCGTTTCCGATTATTCCATTAGAATCAGCATCGCAGAAAGAAGTAACATTTAGAGGAATACCAGTAATATTCTCACAGAAGTTTGAATCGTTGAACCAAGTTATCTTTCGGTCATTAATGCAAGTTGTATTTTTTGCTGTCCAATTTTGCGTACATGGTTGAATTACGTTTTGGGAATGTCTTAGGTAATCTAATGACAAATCTGCCATGGTCATTGCTAACACTGATTCTCCGTTTCCTTCTTCGCTAGCCTTGTAACCTAAACATTCGTCACACAGAAAAACCTGGTCTCCACCATTTGTTTGCTCTGCTCCGAATGAAAGAGAACTCAACTTAAAATAATTTTCAAAATTTTCTTCAGCTTGGACACTGGAGGTTAAACTTGCCTGCCTTGGCTGATAATACTCTTCATCCAACATGTTTGCCTCCTCTATCAAACCAAAACCACTCATTCCGACAGAAGATAGATTACCATGGTATCCTCTAACTGTAATATTTTTCATGCCTCCAGAAATATATCTCTCAGTTACATGTAATTTGAATTTTTCTGTTCCTTTTGACTTTAATGCAGCATATTCACAATTTCCCCCACCTTGCATATCCCTCGCAGAATTAACTCCCTCAAAACTCTCCTTAAAATAAGCCTCCCAAAGTGTTTTCATACTTTGATCTGAACAATTCAGAACTACTGGTTGACTAAAAACTACATTTCCTGTCAAACTTGTCTGATTATTTCTCTGAAAAAACATAAAACCAAGAATTACAACTAGAACCAAAACACAGCTTGTGATTACTACACTCTTTTTCATCTAAATAAACTCTTTTTAGAATATATAAATTTGATTATAGTCTAGTTAGCTTCAGATTCTATGTCGCCTAGAGTTGCGATGTCATCCATTCCTCTGTCTTCTCTTAATCTTAAAATTCTTGGAAACCTTAAAGCGAAACCCGAAGAATAAGTTGGAGACTTCTGAATGTTCTGATATTGAACCGAAACAACAACTTCAGGTTTGACTTTTATTTTTGTTCCTTCTTCGTTGATTATTAGCTCTTTCATTTTTTCTGTTAGCTCTTCGTAACTCAAACCTTCTTCCTTCTTTTCCTTTAATCCCGTAGAAACTTTTCCTATTTCTAATAACTCTCCACTTTCTTCTCTACATGAAACATCGAATGAAGTCAACCAGCCGGCTCTTTTTCCTGTTCCCCATTCTGCGCCAGTTATCACTAAATCAAAATCTTTGTCAACTGGCTTTAGTTTTACTGCATAACCAATTCTTGCACCGGGTTTGTAAGGAGCCGAAAGAGATTTTGCCATTAGTCCTTCTTGTTTTTCTTCAAGAGCTTTTTCATAAAACTTTTCAACCTCTTCAACATCTTCGCTGATAATCTGTTTTGCTAAAACTATTTTGTATGGTTCAACGTTTGTTATTTTCTTTAAAATATTTCTTCGTTCTTCAAAGGATTCATTAATTAAACTCTTTCCTTCATAATAAATTATATCAAAAAGAACTAATTCTATTGGTAAATTTTTAGCAGTCTCTTCAATGTCATATTTTCTTCTTATTCTCTGACTTATGTCTTGAAATTCTGTATACTGCTTTGTCTTAGAGTCAAAGCCGACAGCTTCGCCGTCCACAATAAAGCTTTCGCCTTTAACATTTTTTGTTACATATTCTATTATTTCAGGAAATTGTTTTGTTACTTCTTCTAATCTTCTTGTGAAAATTTTTACTTTTCCTTTGGCGTCTTTATTTATCATGACTCTGAAACCATCATATTTGTATTCGAAAGCCGCAGGCTTTCCAACTATCCTGAAAGCATCTTCAACATCTTTTGCTTTGGGAAATAACATCACTTTTACTGGTTTTCCAGGAGATAGTTTTATGTTGTCTAATTTATTTTCGCAAGCCATAGAAAATACTTCTGCGAAATCTGTTGTCTTATCATAGGCTTCTTGAACTTCTTGTGAAAATTTCTTTTTTTCTTCTATGTCTTTTGGGCTGAAACAGTATTCTACAATTGAATCTCTCAACAAACCATCACCCACACCGATTTTCATGTCTCCTAGTAAAGTTCTAATGATATATTTTGCCTCTTTTGCTGACGCTGAATTTAGCAATTCAATGACTAAACCTATCTTTTTATCTACTGCTCCATTTCCTTCTTGGGTCTGAAGATTTCTTAAGTTTACTAGAACTTTTTCTACTGTAAGTTTTTTTGAAAAAAGCGCAGACTGCTTTTTTCCTTTGAACAAATTCTCCACTGTTGAACCTAAATCTCCTGAAGTTTTGAAAGAATCGACTACTAAAGAATCTTTTTCACCTAAAGCTTTTGCAATTGCTCTGACAGCAAGCTGATTTGAAAATCCAAATTCTCTTGAATCGTAATCGGGGAATATTTTTCCTCTCAAAAGATAAATTTCTTCGGGATTTGATTTGATTTTCCCCAAAAATTCTGAAAGAATTTTTGTTTTCTCCAAGCCTTTCGAAGTTGATTCTAGCTCAGAATAGACATCGCAAAGAGTTTTGTAATCCATATTTTGATAAAAGAAGAGAAGTTTATATGGTTTGCTAAATGTCAATAATCTTTCCTCTTTTTCCAACCTGAAAGACTTTTGTCTTGCCGATTAAATCTTCAATGCCCTCTGCTTCATGAATGTGTGCAGAAATTAAAACGTCTGGATGAAATCTCTCTACCACAGTCCTTAGACCTTTTGAACCGGGAATACCAAAATTTTCTGCCCTTGTTCCTGCTGCATGTATATGTGAAACCAAAATTTTCTTTCCGGATTTTGTTTTTATTCTTTCAAAATTCTTATTTAACTTCTTGAAAACTACGGAATCTTTAGGAGTTAAATCCCAATCAGCACTACCAAAACCAACAATGTCTACGCCATTGTAAGTCACATAATACGCATCAATGTTTTTTATCCCGTGTTCGTAAGTTAACAGATCAACTTCAATGGAAGAATCCCAGTTGCCCGGAACGAAAACGACTTTCTGATTGTTCTTCTTGAAAGGTTCTATAATTTCTTCAGTTTCATACATTCCGTGCAAATCTCCTGCCAAAACAACTAAGTCAACTTTCTCCTTTTTTGCCTTGGCTGCCAAATCTTTCGCGACCTTTCCGCTACCGTGTAAGTCACCTGCTGCAAGAATTCTGAGTGAAGTTTTCTCTTTTACCATGAATTCTCCAGTATAATTAAGCTTATAAATTTAGTTTTTGAGTAGTTTTAATGGCATATCACCCCTTGGGTAAAGAATATGAAGTTTACGAAATGCATCCTGCAAATTGTGTAGAAATTATAATTACTCCGGCTGGCAAGGGGAACTTGGACAATATCCTGGGTGTACAAGAAATTTTAGATAATGGTTATAGACTGATTTGTCATGACAATGCTACAAAGAAAACAGAAGTTAGCCAGTTAACTGACACGGATAGGAAAAACTTTTTTGCAGGCTACCATGATGGAGCAATATTTAAGTGGGTTTCTTTACGAGGAAATATCTCTGTACAAGGTGAAAAAATTGGCGAGAAGAAAATCTCGAAGAAAGAGCCTATCAAGGTTCGACATCTTAAGGTAATTGAAAGAGCCTATCAAGCGACACCCTAACGTTACCCAAGCCGAAGATTTTTAAACAAGATATTTGTTGATTGATTATGGTGAAATTTAGCGAACTTAAGAACTGGGATATTGAAACTGAGAAGGAAATAACTGACAAATGGAAGAATTCTGATAGATTTAAGTTCAATTCGAAGACTAAAAAGAAGATTTATTCTATTGATACACCCCCACCATACATTAATTCTCCAATTCACATGGGTCATGCAGTTACTTACTGTTTCATGGACATGTTCGCAAGATACAGAAGAATGAAAGGACAGGAAGTTTTATTTCCGTTGGGTTTAGACAGAAATGGTTTGCCAATTGAAATGGGTGCTGAAAAGAAATATAAGATTTCTGCTTTCCAAATGTCAAGAAAAGAATTTGTGGGATACTGTGAAAAACTTCTGGAAGAAACTTCAGCCGAATCCATTGACTCATTTGCTAAGTTGGGTATTTCTTTTTCATCTTACAAAGAATCAGAAGACATCGGTTCTGTTTACAAGACTGACTCTCCAGAATACCGGGCACTAACTCAAAAAACTTTCATCGAACTTTACAAAAAAGGTTTGGCTTACGAAGACTCGAGAATAAACAACTGGGATCCTAAATTGAGAACAACGATCGCAGACTCTGAAATTGAATACAAAGACATTGCCTCTACATTTAATGATATTAAATGGACTGTTAAAGAAACTGGTGAAGAAATTGTTATTGGAACAACTAGACCTGAATTAATCTGCTCTTGCGGGATGGTTATTTACAATCCTGCTGATGAAAGATACAAACACTTGAAAGGAAAAACTGCAGTTAGCCCTATCTTCAAAAAAGAAGTTCCAATAAAAGCGCATCCTTCTGCGGAAATTGACAAGGGAACAGGAATTGTTATGATGTGTTCTGCAGGTGATTTGACAGACATCCAATTTTTCAGAGAACAGGGTTTGAAACCGGTTATTTCAATAAATATCGATGGAACAATGAATGTTAATGCTGGAAACTATGCTGGATTAAAAGTTAGAGAAGCAAGAGAAAAAATTATTGAAGATTTGAAGGAAAAAGGTTTGTTGGTTAAACAAGAAAAAATTACACACAGAACTCCTGTTTCAGAAAGAAGCGGAGCGGAAATTGAATTCATTGAAATGCCTGAATTTTATTTGAAACAATTGGAAATAAAAGAAAAAATTAGAGAGCTTGCAAAGAAAGATATTAATTTCTATCCAGAATTTTCTAGGAAGATATTGAATGATTGGATTGACGCAATTGCAATTGACTGGCCAATTTCCAGAAGAAGATTTTACGCAACGGAAATCCCCTTATGGTATGCTAAAGATAAAGATGGAAAGAAGTTAGTTGCAATTCCGGTTGATAAAAAATATTACCAGCCTTGGAAATCTGATGTTCCAGAAAACGCAGAAGTTTGGAAAGAGGGAAAATCTAGTGGAAAGAAAGTGAAAGATTACAAAGTTGAATGGACTGGTGAAATAAGAGTTTTTGATACTTGGATGGATTCTTCAATTTCGGAATTATTTATTCTAAGTTATGATAAAGATAACACCTTCTTCAAGAAAGCTTACCCTGCAAGTTTGAGACCGCAAGGAAAAGAAATTGTTAGAACTTGGTTGTATTACACAATTTTAAGAGGATATTTAGAAACTGGAAAAGCTTGCTTTGAAGATGTTTGGATTCACCAACATATTTTAGATGGACAAGGGAAAAAGATGAGTAAATCATTAGGTAATGTTATTGACCCTCAGGAAATTTTGAATTCTGATGGTGCTGAGGCTTTAAGATTCTGGGCTGCCAGCGAAGGAGATTTGAGCAAGGGAGATTTTATTTGTTCAAAGGAAAAAATTAAAGCTGAGAAAAAAACATTAAACAAACTTTTGAATGTTAGCAAATTCGTAATGATGTTTGAGAAACCAAAAAAGAAACCTAAGATAAACACAACGGATAAAATATTTATTGACTACATTGAAGAATTGACAAACAGCTCTGATGAATCTTATTCAAAGTATGACTTCAACAAACCTGCACAACAATTGAGATTTTTCCTTTGGGAAATTTTTGCTTCCAACTACGTTGAGATGGTAAAGAACAGAGCCTATAACGAAGATAAAAACTTTAAAGAAGAAGAAAGCTTGTCTGCTAAATGGACATTGCACTTTTTACTTGAAAGATTTTTGGCTTTGATTTATCCAGTGATTCCTCAGATAACTAGTGTAATTGCCGAAGAGAAAGGAATTGATTTACTTGATTCTGAATGGCCTAAGACTGAAAAAGTTAAAGGAGATTTGGCTTTGATTTCTAAAGTAATGGCTTTCAACAGTGAAGTTTGGAAAAAGAAAAAAGAAGCAGGAATTTCTTTGCGAGAAGAGATTAAGGGCGTTGAAATTCCAGAAGATTTGAAAGTTTTTGAAAAAGATCTAAAGGCGTGTCATAAAATCTAGCACCCCAAGATATAAAACATCTAATTTCTATAAAATAAAATGGCAATGAACGAAGCACAACGATATGAACTTGAAGAAACTGTAAAAGAATTGGAGAATTACAGAGGTAGACATACAGAATTTATCTCCGTCTTGGTACCTGCAGGTTTCAATATTAATCAGGTTGCAAAACAACTTGACGAAGAAAAAGGGACTGCTACAAATATTAAGTCTAACACTACGAGAAAAAATGTAGTTAACGCTTTGGAAAAAGCTGCTAGAAAATTAAGAGAAATTGGCAGAACTCCTGAAAACGGCGTCGCTGTTTATGCTGGAAATGTTTCAGATATTGAAGGAAAAGAAGATTTACGGGTTTGGGCAATAGAACCGCCAAAACCTTTGAGAATTAGACTTTACCGATGTGACCAAACTTTTGTTGTTGATTCTTTGAAAGAAATGTTGGAAACTGATGAGGTTTATGGGCTTTTGATTATTGAAAGAAAGGAAGCGACAATCGGAATTTTAGAAGGAAAAAGTATTCGAGTTTTACATCAAATGACTTCAGGTATTCCTAGTAAAGTTAGAGCAGGTGGTCAGTCCGCACAAAGATTTCACAGAATTACTGAAGGATTAGCTAAAGAATTTTTTAGAAGAGTTTCTGAAGAAATGAAAAATCTTTTTTTCGAAAGAGAAAAATTAAAAGGAATTCTCGTCGGTGGACCAATTCCTACAAAAGAAGAATATTTGGCTCAAGGTCAACTGGCTACTAAATTAAAAGACAAAGTTATTGCAGTAAGAGACATTGGTGACACAGAACTGCCTGGATTGAGAATGTTGGTTGAAGCTTGTCAGGATGTTTTATTAGAGCAAGAGGTTACAAAACAAAAACAAATTCTAGATGAATTTTTTTCAATGCTTGGAAAGCAACCGGAAAAAGTTGCGTACGGAATGGCTGAAGTTGAACAAAGATTGACTGAAGGTTCTGCTGGAAAATTAATTATTTCTAAAACACTGGCAAGAGATAAAATCAAGCAACTAGAAACATTGGCTGAAGCGACCGGAGTAGAGGTTCATATTGTTACTGACGAGACTGGTGAAGGTGTTCAGTTTGATAATATGGGCGGAGTTGGTGCTTTGTTGAGATTTGCTGTTAGCTAAATTCTTATAAACTCCTGCTTCTGAAATAATTAATGATTAGTCAAGATTTGAAAGATGATGTGTTACCGTTGTACAGAGAGGGCCATCCAGGTTACACTCCAAACAAACTTTCTCTTGCTAAGGGATTGGATGTTGTACTCGCTAACTTAGAAAATCCGGAAGTTTTCAATTATGTTGGTGTCAATAGAACCGGTTCTTCAAAAAAATCTTTTGATTATGTTCTAAAACCTGAAACAAAACAAGACCAAATAACTATTGAACAATATGTGGCGTTTTTGAGAGATTTGAAAGAAAACAAGAATAGATACGAAGGTAGAAAGGGTTTTATCAAATATTCAATACGAAATTTGGGAGACATATTTAACTTGCCAGAAAATGAAAAAGCTAGAATACTTTTCTCTGTAACTGCTCAGATTAGAAGCGGACAAGAAGCAGAATTAGAAATTCATCTTGGAAAAAATAAAGGATATACCTCAAGGATTATTCTTCCTATGGCTAAAGAATTCAGGAATTTTTTTGATTATGACCGAGTTCAATGGGATTAAATCCAATCTATCAATCTGTTTGAAGACTTTCCAGTGTCTTTGCAATGGTAAATTTTGTGAAAAATTTCGTTAACGTAATTATCTAGTTTCATTGTCTTTTTTACTATAGCTTTGTTTTCACTGGAAATATTAAGTTGTGGTGCCTTGAATCTTTCTGGATAAAATCCAAAACAATCTTTGAAAATTTGTCTGCCTTCTTGGACGTATTCTTCTGAACGCGGTTCCGCGAATTCGTTGTAAGTATGAGCTACTCCATGCATCGCGAGAGTTTTATTTAATGCAAGAATTTGATTGCACCAGGTCTTATTTATTGATTGATTCTCAAATTTGGGGATTACATACAGAACATCTACTTTCTTAAAGAGCTCTGGGTTGCATTGAATTCCTGGAGAAACATCATCAATTTGTCTTGGCGAAAAAGCTCTGAAAGCCCAAATAAAAACGGCTACTAATAGAACAACGGCTAAAACATAAAAAATCTTGCTGAATTTCATGTTTATCTGAGGCACAACAACCTTTTAAATATCTGGATTTATGTATTATCATGGAAGAAAAAGGCACTAGAATCATAACCGAAGAAACGGCTGAAGAGCTTGATAGTTTGTTTGATAACAAGGAAACTGAGGCTTTTGAGAAGGTTGAAGCAGCACTTTTTATTTCAGGTAAATTTTTAACACTTGCTGAACTGATTATGTTGACAGATGTTAACCCTATTATGTTGAAAGAAATTTTACATAGACTTGAAAAGAAGTATTCTACTGGTGCTTTGAGATTGATTAAAGGAACTAACTCTTGGAAAATGGATGTTGCAGAGAAATATTATTTTATGGTGAATAAACTTGCAACTGGGACTGCAGAATTCAGTAGAGCAGAACAAGAAACCTTGGCAGTTATTGCATACAAGCAGCCAATAAAACAGTCTGTCGTAATAAAAATTAGAGGTAATAAGGCTTACGACCACATAGCTAAATTCAACGAAGTCGGTTTAATCACGTCTAAACGGATTGGCCACACGAAAGAGATTTCTCTCTCTGAAGATTTCTACGAATATTTCAATGTGCAACAAAGCCAAAAAGAAAAAGATGATGATGGAGCAGAATAATGGAAATTTTAACAGTAATTTATCTCTTGTACATGTTTGTTTCTCTTTACTTCTTTAGTTTATTTTTATTAATTTATCTCCGAAATAGACACAACTTGTTTGAAGTTCCTGAATTAAAAAAACACTTTTCAATTTCGGTTGTTATTCCGGCGTATAATGAGGGAAAAAATATTATTGAAACGGTTGATGCTGTAATGAAAAGTGATTATGACAATATTTTAGAAATAATTTTGATTAACGATGGTTCAAAGGATGATACTCTCCAATTCATGAGAGAAATGGAATTGAAATATTCAACAAAGATTAAAGTTTTAGATAAAGAAAATTCTGGTAAGGCTGACTCAATTAATCAAGCATTAAAAATTGTTCAAGGAGAGTTAGTAGCAATTATTGATTCTGACTCTTTTCCAAAAGAAGATGCATTTAGTAAAACTGTTGGGTTTTTTGAGGACGATTTAGTTGGCTGTGCTACAATTCCAATTTTATCAAGAAGAAATACAAAATTCTTAGACAAGATTCATACGGTTTATCAAATCCTTGTTGCATCAAATAGAAAATTTTTAGAAAAAGTAGATGGAATTTTTGTTACTCCTGGTCCTTTCGCACTTTATAGAAAAAAAGCTTTAGATGATATTGGAGGATTTGATCCGAAAAATATCACCGAAGATATTGAAGCTACATGGCATTTGGCATCTAAGGGTTGGAAAAGAAAAATGTGTTTAGCAAGCCATGTTACAACTTTGCTACCAAACAAGTTAGGAGCATTTTTCAGACAGAGAGTGAGGTGGACTATTGGAGGTTTTCAAACAGTAATCAAATATCGAAAAGAAGTTTTGAAGGGAAACGTCGTCGGATATTTTATTCTTCCTTTTTTTGCATTTAGTATTTTTTTAGGCTTTTTTACTCTTGCTTTATTATTCTACTTATTTGTTAAAAGATTTATTTCTAGCTATATTCTAATGGAAGCTTCCTATTTAACTAGTTCTTCTTTGTTTTCTCTAGCTAATATAAATTTATTTCCAAGTATAATAATTATCTTATCTCTGCTACTGATTCTGTTTGCTACTATTTTTTCAGTTATTACAATTAGAATTTTAGAAAAACAAATAATTCACCGGAAAAATTTGTGGTTCTTGATTCTTTATATTACTTTTATGAGTATAATTCCACCATTAACTTTCATCACCGCAATCTTTAAATTCGCTAAAAAGGATGTCAAATGGTGAAAGAACATCAAAATCACGTCTTTTTGGAAGCGTTAGTTTTAGCGGTAGTTTTGTTTGGTCTTGGAATTATGCTCGGTTTTTTTATAGAATCTAATAGAACTGACAAAATTGCGAATCAATATTTAGCATCTGAAATTAACATGCTAGATGCACAAATCCAGACTGAATTAATCAGACAGAATGGTTTAGACTGTGGTTTGGTTATTTCTAAAAATATTGAGTTCGGTAATAAAATTTACGAAGATGCAAAACTTTTAGAGAAATATGAAGCCTCTGCAAAACTGAGTCAGAGTCTACGTGATCAGCAAAAAAGATATTCAGTTTTGAGAACATTATTCTGGATGAATAGTATCGAAATAAAAGACAAATGTGAAGAAAGTTTTCATACAGTCGTCTATTTGTATGATTATACTTCTGGAGACTTAGTTTTAGAAAGCAAACAAAAATTTTACTCTAAATATCTTCTTGATTTGAAGGCAAAATATGGGGACAAAATAATGTTAATTCCAATTGCAAGAAATATGGATTTAAGTTCTCTTGACCTTATGGTTTCTAAGTATAATTTAACAACAACTTCGATTATCGTCGATGAAAAGTTGGTGGTAGATAGTGTTGAAAATTTACATAAGATTGATAGTCAGTTAAACAAATAATTTGGCCTGTTCTATTGAATAAATTATTGTGTTTTTCACCACAATAATCATTAAAAAGAGAGACTTTCTATTAACGATATGGATTGTGAAATTTGTAAACGAATAGGAATAGAAAATGATGCGGTGAAGGTAATTTGGGAAGGTGAAGTGGTTAATTCTTGTAAAACCTGTGCTTTGAGAGAAGGTATGCCTGTTGTAAAAAAGGCTACACAGGAACAGGTTGATGCTTCTAATGTTCATTATAGTGTTAGAGAGAGAATGGAGAGAATGTCTAACCGAAAACCGACAATTATTAGGGAACAGGCTATTACTCACAAGAACTTAGCTAGACTGAATTTCCCAACAGTTAGACAGAATCATGAGGATTTAATTGAAAACTATGACTGGACATTGAGAACTGCGAGAAGACGAAAAAAACTTTCTATTGCTCAGCTTGCTTTGACTAGCGGTTTGATTCCAGAAGACATACAAAAACTTGAAAGCGGCCAAATTGTTAATAATTTAGAACCTATTGCAACACGTTTGGAAAATACTCTTGGAATAGTTCTATTGAAAAAAACTTCTAAGTTGGCTCAGGCTAGATATGTTAAGAAGGAAAATGAGATGATTCAAGGTAACTTGACAATGGCCGATGATAAAATTATTGATTTGCCTAAGACTGAAAAGAAAAGCTTACTGAAAAAGTTATTCTCTAGAAAGAAAAAGGAAGAAGCTAAAGAAGATGTTGTTGAACTAAAGGCTGAAGATATTGTACCTGAGAAAAAAGAGATATTTGAAAAGATTGCAACTGGAAGGATGGATTTTTCTAAGAGAAGAAATGTTGAGCAAATAACTTTGAAAGATTTGGCTGAATTGAAAAAAAGAAAAGAGAAGGGTGAAATGTTCGGCGATGAATTAGAAGTTGAGGATGATTAAACATGACAAAACAAGGTGAACTAAGAGATGACGAAAGACATCCATCGTATGAACTCGCAGTAAAGTATATTTCTACTCTTCCTCTTGAAACATTAATGAAATATCAAGAATCTTTTTGTTCTTGTGCTATTGAAGGTAACAGGTTAGGTGAAATCTGTGGAACAACGCTTGGAAAACTTTTGAGAAGCGAACCTGTTGGTGAAAGATATGTTTTGGGACTGGCTTTAACTTTGATGGACTTTGAAGAAAGAAATAGGGTAGAAAAACAACAAAAAAGAAAGAAAAGAGATTAACTAAAAATTCTTTTTCCTAATCTCACCATATTTGAACCGCATCTTACTGCCGTTCTGAAATCCTGAGACATTCCCATTGATAAAAAATCCAATTTTCTGTTTAGGGTTCTTTCACATTCGTTGTAAAGATTTTTCATTTCTGTAAAGATTACTGTCAGCTCTTGCTCTTCTGCTTGAGATGGAATAGTCATCAGACCATTAATTTTTAGATTTTTTAGTTCTAAGTCTATTCTGTTTGCGATTTCTAATACTTCATCCGGCTGAAAGCCGTGTTCCTTGTCTTTGTCAGTTTTAACTTGAAGGAGAATATCTTGTTGTATGTTTAGATCTTTGCAGATAGAGTTCATTTTCTTTGCCAGTCTCCAAGAGTCAACGCTTTGGATTAGAAAGGGCTTTTCAGCTAAAATTCGCTTTGCTTTGTTAGTTTGTATATGTCCTATGTAATGTCTCCTGAAATCCTTTAGAATTAGCTTATTTATGGCTGCCAATTGAGTATCATTGCTAAATGCCAAATCCTTAACACCACATCGCAAGACTTCCTCTATACTACTCAATGTGGCCGATTTCGTGACTGCCACAAGGCGAACATGTGCTGGCAATTCGGTTAAAACTCTAGAAACATTTAGTCTTATGTTCATAATTTGATAAGGAAAAAGAATTATTTAATGGTTTGTATTATATTTTAGGCAAGGTTTAACAGATAAACCCCTAGAAAAACCAAAAGAATGAATACCATTTTCTGTATCAAAACTTTGGGGCTAAGATTTTCTTTTATTATCTTTGGAAATAGTAGACTTAAGAGAATTCCTATAAGTAACGCACATAATGGCTGAAAACCATTCATTATAGAACTAACTACAGCTACGGGGGCAGAGAGAGAAACAAAAGTTACAAGTATTATAGCTAAAATATTGATGACTTCATTTAATACATTTAAAAGAATTATTGGCTCTTTATTTTTTCTGAATGAACTAACAAAATCGTTTCTGTACGATTTAGAACAAATTAACAAAATTAAACCAAAAATAAAAAATCCCAGATATTGCCAAAAACTTGTTGTCCAAAAGTCTGTATCTAATGCAAACAGCTTGAATAAAATGTAGTTTAAAGAAATCAAAAGAGATGCTAGAAGTTGTAGAAAAAGCACTTCCTTTGTTAGATGGAATTTGCCCCTATGAAAACTTAAAGAGATACCTACTGCGCCAAGAATAATTAATGTTGAACCAATAATTTGAAATCGAGTTAACGTTTCTCCAAGGATGAGGAAGGCAAGAATAAAAGAAAAGACAGGGATGGTCTGAAACAAAGTTACTACAACAGAGGTATCGGCTTTTTTTAACGCTCTGAAATATGGAAACAAATATAAGATAAACAGAAAGCTATTAAGAACTATTAAACTAGAGGTTTTCCAATCTAGACTTAAGACAACTGGTTTGAATATGGCAATAAGAAATGCTACAGGTAACCCTATTACACAAGAATAAATAATTAGTGTTCCAACTCCTGATTTAAAATATTTGGAAACCAAAAATTTATCTATGAAACTTGTGATGGCCCATAAGACCGGAGCAAGTATTGCAATTATCAACCAATTCATGAAAAATATAATCCTCACTCCTTTAAAGAACTTTTCAATAAATTCAAAAGGTTTAAATTTAGTTATTTATTAATCAAAAAAAGGGTGATGGTCAGAGAATCGCCTTAGAATTCTAAAAGAAAAATGAAAGAACATATATTAGAATACGTAAAAGAGCATTGTATTGGTAGTAGGGGAGCAGCATTACTTATAGGGCCTACTGCTGAAAAAGAATTAAGAGAGTTGTATCCCCAGTTTGATCCTGAAGGAAACAATTATCTTTTAGAAATTACTGAGAATGAAACTCAATTCTGGAATAATTTTCTCGGGGCTGTTGGTGGTAACGACTGGAAAGATAGAGGATTCGAAAGACATACTGCTTGTGATTATACTGAAATGCATCTAAGAAAAAAGAAAAGATCACAACATCTTTTTTTACCAAATGTTGATGAAATGTTTTACAAATATGACATCCTTGGCAAGGGAATGATGAATGCTGGGCTTAGACGTCTTTGGTCCTCAGACCGATTAGATTTAACAATTATTGGGTCAGTAAAAGACTTTAATTCCGAAAGCTACAAGAGAACATTTTGTGAATACACTTTTCCATTTTACATAGGAAACTGGTGTGCTATTGAAATAGAATAAATTTCTAACCTAAATATCTTAATCTGCCGGGTCTTGGTTCATAAATCAAACCGTCTTCAAGAAGTCTTTTTATTTCTGCTTTAATCATGTCTGGTGAAGCTTCAATATCTAAAATTAATTTGTCTGTGTCTATTCCGTCTTGAGCTTCTGCAGTTTTTATTTTATCTAGAACAATATCTCTTACCGGAGCGTTTTTATTTATTGGAATATCTTTTCTTGAATCTTGAATTTCTAATTTTCTAACTAATAACCATTGTGCGTCAATCTTTTTTACAATTTCTGGTAAAACATAAAGTTCGCTATTGTATTCTCTTACTGTTCCAATAACTTGAACTGTATCTCCTTGTGTTTTATCTTTTATTATTGCAATTTCATCACCAAAAGATTTTAATTTGATTTGACCAGAAGCATCGTCCAAAGTTAGAGCTGCGTATTTTTTGTCTCCGTCAGAAACATATTTGTCAACAACATTTGCTATTAAGTTAACTCTTGAAATCTTTTTCTCACCAAGTTCTAGGAATAAAAATTTTCCGTCAGCCATTACAGGTTTGCTTTTTAGAATGTCACCAACCCTTAATTTGTATGCAGTATTCCTCTTTTTGGTTTCTGTAAATTCTACCATGGTTTGTTTAGACTTGTCGGCTTTTTAAGGTTTGTTGGGGTAGAGTTATTGTTTCTCTAAAGCCAACATATAACTGCCCTTACCCCTATCTAAAATCTGATAAAACTGCTTTGATTTAAATTTTGCAGCTCTTTGTTTTTGAAGTTCATTGAAATTTTCTACATAACCCTGTGAAACTGCTTGATTTAGAGGAGCCAGCTTTTGAATAACATAGAGATAAAGTTCTTTTTTCGCAAATTCTGAAGGTTTATCATTGACGGCGATAGTTAAATCTGATAAAAGAGAGCCTAAAATTCTTACAGAGTTTTTACTGTCCTTTTCCGGAGTGTAAATAATCTCTCTAACTTCGTGAGCTTGTAGATCCTCTCTTCCGATTTGAAAACTATTGAATTTTACTGCATAATTCACGGCATCATTTTCACTGTAAATGAATAATCTTTCTAATTCATAGACAAAACAGCAGGCAATCATAGGTTCCATCAGAGATTCTTTGTGTAAAACTGCTTTTTCTAAATCAGAAAAAAAATTTTCTAAATTGTCTTTACAATCTTCAATTAAAATTTCAGTTAATCTCCCCATTACATTCTTTGAACATAACCTCTTCTGGGTCTGAACAAATCTCCGGCTCTTACGAGCTTATCAATTGTTTCTGCTAATTCATCAGAGGGCATTTTTTCTCCTACTGCTTTTTCTAGTTCTTCCATAGGAATTAGTTTTCCTAATCTCCCTTCCAGCTCTTCTAAAACTTCTTTTACAATATGAATTTTATTTCTCTTTGAAGCAGGATTTCCTCCGATTTTGTCAATATCAAAACTCTTTGTTTCTTCGTCGTAACCAACTTGCATCATATAAAATTTCATAAGTTCAATTGCGTCCAAAGCATCTTGTTCTGTTACCTCTTTTCCAAGTCTTGAACGTGCTGTTGCTTCTGCCAATCTGACTAGCGCTTCTAACTGTCTCGCGGAAATTGGAATAGGTCTCACTGCTGCGTCTCCAGTAAATGATTGCTGATTTCTTAAACCTACATAGAAACTCTTTATTCTTTTTATCGCAGCGTCTGATAAAACAGGATTACATTTTTGTTTTGAGTAAGCAACATATTTTCTTAGTAGATCTTTTTCGATAATATCTCTTTTTGCAGTTTGCTGGTGTTCTGCTAAAACGTGTGAAGCAATACTTTCATCTCTTTCTCTATTTGGTAAATCTCTTAGAATAAATAAAACGTCGAAACGATTTAACAAAGAAGGAGCTAAGTTAACTTGTTTCGCAATCATTTCATCCGGATTAAATCTACCATACTTAGGGTTTGCTGCTGCTAAAACTGCAGTCTGTGCTCTTAATGTTGCCTGAACATTTGCTTTGGAAATTGTAACTGTCTGCTGTTCCATCGCTTCATGCATCGTCGATCTATCGTTCTCATCCATTTTTTCTAACTCATCAATACAAACTAAACCTTTGTTAGAAAGAACCATCGCACCCGCTTCTAAGCTCCAGCCTCTTAAAAATTCATCTTTTACTACCGTCGCTGTTAAACCAGCTCCGGATGCAGATTTACCGGAAACGTATCTTCCTTTTGGTGCAATTCCAGAAATAAATTTTAACATAACGGATTTTGCGACACCCGGATCACCAACTAATAAAATATGAATATCTCCTCTCGTTTCTGTTCCATCGGATCTTCTTTTTTTAACTCCTCCGAATAATTGTAAAATTAAAGATTGTTTTATTTCAGGGTAACCCCAAACAGAAGGTGCGACCGAAGCTGTAAGTCTTTTAAGAATTAATGGGTCTGCTGCTAGTTCTCTTATTTCTTGTTCATCTTCTTCTGAAATTTCTAACTGATCGAAAGTTTCTTCCATAGGAATAATGTTATTTGCTTCAACTGCTAAATCATATCTTGTTGACAAAGCACCTGTTGCAAGAGAAATTGAAACTTCGTTTAAAACTCCTATAATTCTTACTTTGCTACCTGGCGTTGTTTTTTCTTCCATTCGTGGTTCTACTAAATCTTCTTTTAGGAAAACATTCATTCTCTTTGGTTGTTCTCCACCGGAAAGTGCATCAGGAGATTCTTCAATTACTAATCTTTGAGCGTCAACCATGTCTTTGGAAATTTCTCTGAAACCCCCTCGTCTACCACAGGAACATCTTGATGGTTCTTGGAATTTTTTATCAATTTGTAATACTGAAATAATTGTTCCACAGGATGGACATTCGAATTTTGCGTTTGTAACTTGGGGTCTTACTTCGGAAGCCTGTCTTACAATTCCTTCAATTGAAATTAAATTTCCTAAGTGTTTCGCTCTGATGTTTCTTATTTTTATTTCCTGTGTTTTGGAAATGGAAGTTAGTCTAACCTTTGCATCAGAGATTAAACCCAAGTCCTCTAGCGCCAATTCTAAAAGTTGTAAAGTTTCTTCAGGTTTTGTGATAAGTCTTTCTGCTAAATCTGGTGAGAATTCGGATAAATCATCAAAAGCAACTGTAACTACTTTTTCACCTTTCTTCGCGTTTGGACCTAGATTCTTTCTTTGTGTTCCAAAAAAGTTTTTTGCCTCATTTAACAGTTCCTCTTGATTCTGTTTTGGTTCGCCTTTGTCTGGCAAATCCATCGGCATGTCATCCATATCTTCCATAGATTAGGTTAGCGTAAGTTGTTTATAAGAATATCTGTGATTTATTGTAGATATCAAGAATAATTTATTACTCCCTAGAAATCAACTAAGACTTATAAACAAGTAAACCCTCTCCCTTATATGACTGAACAAAAAGAAATTAGTGTAGTAAAAATGCTCGCAGGAGTTGTAGGTGCTGTTGTCGAAAACAAGTCTTTAGATGCGGCGTTGAAGGATGTTGGCTTAAGTGAAAAATATGTTCTTAGTCAGTTTGTTTCAAAGAGCAGTGGAAGAGAAGCAGCTGCTTACGTTAAAGAAAGAATGACAAGTCAGTTTGGAAAATTTTTTAGGGATGAAAAATCTGGACTTTATCTAGTAAAAAAAGTTTATTGTGCTCCAGAGGATTTTGAAGACTTTGGGAGAGTGATTAGTGCAGCAGATACTGATAAATTTAAGGTGGCCAGGATTATTAGTTCCAACCCACAATTAATGAGTTATAAACAAAAAAACTTTGGTCTTGAGGGTTATCTTGTTTCAGGAAGTAGTAAGTTAGAAGCAATGAGAAATACTACTGAGGATGAACCTGTTTTCAATTTTAGTTCTACTAATTTTGATGCAAGTGATGCTGGAATGTTTGATAATTTAATTACTACTGCAGTTTATACTCACACAGAAGATTCTTTTGAAAGATTATATGAAGCAATTAGAAGAATTATCTAGTTAAAAAATTTAGAAAAATTCTTGTGTTGAGAGAATTAGCTGACCTTATTAGGGAACAACTGATACTGTTGCGTTTGCTTCAAGAGAATATTCGAGAGTTGGTGCATCAGCTATACCACTATTTGCAATCTCCCACCCATCTTTATCAGGGTAGCTTTTATAAACTTCATTATATCTCGCGTACATTAGCTGCGAAGTGTATATTGAGCTACCATGCGGACCTGCAATCACCCACCAACGGTAATCCCAAGGATAGGCAAAAATACTATAAATTTGAGTATTTCCGGAATCATAATTCTTATACCATGCAAAATCAATAGTATCAGAAGAGTCAATGTAATTTACAGTTTTTACTTCGGCCAGTTGATAAACTCTATTCGCCGCGGTTGTTCCAGCACCAACAACAGTAATTATCAAAGGATAATCCAGCATCCTTGTGAATCTAACAGGAGGAACATTAAATTCATTATCCGGAGAAATGTAGGTCTTTGTTCCATTAGACAGATACCAGAGAGTTTCTTTATAGATACTATAACTTCCATTTTCCCATTTTGAAGAAACTGAATTGTAAGTATAAATCTTATTGAAATCTGATTCAGTTGCGTCTGTCACAATTAACTTGGAAGGAGGGGAACTACACCCTTCAATCACGACGGAATCACCTACACAACCAAGCAACGAAATAGAAAGTTTTGTTTTATTTCTAAATCCGGAGAAATTACAAACCGACCAAGCAGAATAATCACAAAGAGGATTTAATCCACTATAATTCTGAATTGCATCACTTTGAGAGACAACATCGCTTACACCAGAAGAAGTAATTGGAGCAACTGTAACTTTTTCAGGACGAGTATTTAGCTCTCCTTTCAAATCAAACTCATAAACTTTTATTTGATTTGGTTGTGGGACATTTGTTTTGTTTTTATTTATTGAAACTCCTTTGCTAACAAAATTAAAATCCAATCCGGTCAAATTAACATTATCATTTCCCCTTTTAACTTGAACACGAGCAATTTTATTTACGTCGTCCCATGTTGTGTAACCACCCGAAGTTTCAATTGAAAGTTTAGTTGTTTCCTGTGTTGAAGAAACTGTAGAATCCTTAATCATTGGAAGAACAAACGCCCAAATAATCGCAACAGCTGCAACTGTAATCATTATTATCAAAACCGTCGCTACAATTGCATCTACACCTTTTTTATTAAACATAAATTACCCAAGATGCAGGAGTATATAAAATTAATTAAAAACAAATAAAGCCTTAGCTAAAATGTCTTCACCTTTTTGGTCTGTCTTTTGGACAATTTCTATAAACTGCTTTCCGCAGAAAACTGCAAAGACCTCTTCTAGAGGAATTTTTGATTCGACGTCTTCTTTGAAAAGAGGTTTACCATGAAACAAATGTTTGATTGCGGATTTTCTGACTTCAACATAAGGCATGACTTTTTTTATTGCTTCTTCTGCAGGCATTATCATTTTTCTTAGTTCTTTATCGTTGCCGTTTTTGTATTCTTCAACTGCTTTGTCAAATTCGTATAGGCTAACAATAGTCTCTTCTTTTATTACTCCTGCTCGAATTCTTCGTAGTTCTAACATGTGTGCTCCGCCAATTATTTCTCCTAAATCTGAACAGAGTTTTCTAATGTATGTTCCACCTTGAACTTCTGCTATGAAAAGAAAATCTTTTTTTGTTTCCGATGCTTCGATTAATTTGAAGTTCATAATTTCTCTTTCTCGTTCTTGTCTTTTTACTGCCGACTTTACAGGAGGCATTTGTGTTATTACGCCCGTGAATTTTTCTTGTATTATTTTCTGCAATTCTTCCATTTCTTGTTCTTTATGAGTGTGCATTACACCGATGTATTCTTTGTCATGTCCTAGAAAGAAACCAGTTAGTTTGCAAGCTCTGCCAAGTGCAATTGGTAAAACTCCTGTTACTTGCGGGTCTAGAGTTCCGAAGTGTGAAGTTTTTGATAAGTCTAATTTTTTTCTAATGTAATCGGAAATTGTAAAACTAGTCGGACCTGCCGGTTTGTCGATGTTTAGTATTCCAAATTGCAGTAGTTCATGAATCGGTTTCAATTGTTTAGATACCATAGAATTAAGTTGTAAAATTGGTTTATATCTCTTTTCAATCGAAACATTTTAAAAGCATTTTATTTTCCCTAGCGCATGGAAAAATTAACAGAAATATTATTTAATTTGGGCGAGATTCCAGTACTTTGCCCTGTTAAAAAAACTAAAAGGAATATTAATCTGAATAATTTTGGATATTTATTCAAAAGAACAGAAAATAGAACACAACCAGAAAGAGTGGATGGTTATTACTGTAAAGAGTGTGACCAAGTTCATCCTTTGTTGGAGTCAATTAGAAGTTACACTGGCTGTTAGAAGAAAGATTTAAAAGCTCTAACAAACTATAAAATTAAATGGTGATGGTCGGAGAATCGCCTTAGAATTCTACAAAAATAAAATGGTCAAAGGAACAATAGCAAAAACACTTGTAGGAATTGCTCTAGCTGGAAGTTTGACTAGTTGTAAAAATGATTATTCTCAATATCAATATGGCGGAAGAATTGGAGAAGAGAAAGTGAAGTTTTGTCATGAAGAAGGTTTTTGGAGCAGTACTAAAAATACTTTGATGATTACTAAACCTGAAGGAAAAAGAAGTATAGAGTATATAGACTCATTTGGTAATGATTTAAAATTGGAATATGTTAAAATTGTTGTTGATAGTCAAGAAACAACCTATGGTTATTCTGATGAAGCTGAAAAACAGGTAGTTGAAGCAGCTCAAAAACAATTTGATAGTTATTTACAACAAATAAAAGAATTAAAAATTAAACAAGGATTGGAGAACTTAAAATAAAATGGCAAAAGAAAACCTAGAAAACCGTGTTGGAGAAATAACTCTTGCTCTTAGCGAAAAGGGAATCAAAGCAAATGTTCTTGTAAAAAATGATGATTCAATTTTGAAAAAGAAACAACAATTTTATATTGTTGCGAATGGTGTTTCCGAAAGCGAACATAAAAGAATCTGCGTCGATATACATGAAGTAATCTTAACCATGGCAGGATATGGAACAAGTTCTGCAAATTATAAAGATGGAACTCTGGAAATTAGATATACCCCCGTAAGGGAAGAAGAACCTAAAAAAGACTCAACTTACCGAGCAGCCGGCTCTGAGAAGAAATAAGAAAATGATACCTTCTGCACCGACTATTGTGCGTAACAATTTTTACAGAGAACTAAATGATTTGACAGATGAAAATAGATTGGAATCCTTAAGAAGATATTACAATTCTTTCGTCAGGGGCGGTTCAGGATTTAGTAATCTCAGCAATCCAGAAGCACAGAAAAGAATTATATCAAACCCTCAAGAAGCAAGAAATGTTTTAGAAGAAATGGGCAGATACAAGAACATAGATCCTCGTGTCAATGCTTCAAAATTTTTTTACTTTCCAACAGAAGCTCCTACTGCAAACATGAACTGTTTAGAAAAATCTGCTTGCATGTATTTTGCTTTAGAAGAATTGTATCCCTCTTCTAATCCTGCTTTGGTTTATGTAATATTTGACAATGGAAGCATTCACGCCACAACACTTTTTACCCATAAAAAAAGATTACACTCTGCAGATCCTAACTTTGAAATATTTGGAGAAATACAATTGACAGATAAAGAAATTATTATCCTTGGAAAAGATGAGAAAAAAGATGAAGCAAAACCCTATGCGGACATTTTCAAAGTTAGCGACAATGTTCTTAATCAAATGGCACTAAAACTTAGAAGTGATAAAGGAATTGTTGACTTTGTGTATGACTCTGGGCAGATAACTGGAAGAGGTGGTTATGATACTGTTAATCATCTTTTTACTTATGTTGATGGAGAAAAGATTATTTCTGAAATTAGGGGAAGTAAAATGGGAATTAGATTCACAGAAGGTAAAAAGTCTGAAACTACTCTAATTGGATATGAAAAATATTGGTGGAGAGGAATAACTGATGAGAAAAAACTTTCAATACCTGAAACAAGTCCATTTTTAACTTGCAGCCTAGAAGATAAAGTAAAGAATTACTATCCTTTTGAGGGAATCGCTCACTTTGTCCAAAATCCTGGAAGATATGTTTTTCCAACACCTCAAAAACAGAAATTTTTAGCAGATTCGCTAGTTCAAGCAAGATTTGCAAAATCCTTTCAGGATTCACAGAATTATTCTGAAGCAACAAAAGAAAGATTTGTTGATTTTCTTATGCATAAATTTGGAGAAGACCCCACACAGATAGTTCCCTTGAGAGATCATTTTGCTTGTGAGCTTATGAGAGAAGACGGGAAAAAAGTCGCTTTCGATTTTCCATTATCAGATTACGCTTTCGAAAGCATGGACTTGAAGGAAGTATTAGACATAATTCAAATGACAAACGATGCAAAGCGCTATGGTCAAGAAATAAAAAAACAGATGACTGGAAGAGAATCAGAGATTATTGTTTAGAAATTTCTTTCTCTTTTCTTCAGGCATTTTTTCAATAGCATATCTTAAAGTTGTTCTAGGCATTTCTTTGTAATTATCTTTTATGAATTTCTCGACAATTTTATTATCTCTCTTCCAAATTTCACGCAACATCCAGCCGATTGCTTTATGAATTAAATCGTGTTTATCTTTCAGAAGGATTTTAGAAATTTGAATGGATTCGGCAAATCTTTCGTTTCGAATAAAATAAAATGTTGAAAGAATTGAAATTCTTTTTTCCCATAAATCTTCTGAGTGAGCTAGGTCGAAAAATTTTCCTTCAATGAACGGATTTTTGCTGCCGTTTTCTAGAATGTATCTACCGACGATATTTGGTGCTGATAGATCTACTAGGTCCCAGTTGTTTATCCATTTTGTATTGCTAAGATAAATCTTGAAAATTTGTTCTCTTTCTTCTGAATTTTTTTCAAACTTCTTAACTAGAATTAACAAAGCAATTAATCTCTCTTCGTGGAATTTTGAATGGAGAAGTTCTTCTGTTTCTTTTATTGAAATCTCTTTGTAGAATTTTTTTACAATTAATCTTGATTTTGGGACCATTAGTCCTAGAAAAATATCTCCTTCACCGTACTGTCCTTTCCCAGTTTTAAAAAATCTAGATAGATTTTTTGCGTTCTCCTTATTTGCATTTTTCTGTACTTCTTTTTTTAATTCTGATAACATAATAAATATAGAAGAAATTAGTTTTTATCTTTTTGTGAAATTAAACAACTGAATTAAAACAAGAAAAGGAGTATTTTACTTCGACTTTTGTGTTTTTTCTGACTCTTTTTTGAACTCTTCTTCCTACTGCCAAATCTAGTCTTTTTTCAAGTCTAGGTATTTCTCTTGCTGTTGGAACATCTCCAATTAGACCAATGTCTTCTGCCCAGGCATAAAGAGACTGTTTTTCAGATTCTGGTTTACCCATGAGGTTATCTACATAAAAATCTAACATCCTATTTCTTCTGCTTTCCATATGACTTAGTTTATACGCTGCAGTTCCTAGGGCGAATGAACTGTAAAAGCAATAGCGAGAAAAATTGGAGATTTTCGATTCCATTGTTTATTTTGTCCTTGACAATTTAAATATATTATGGTGATTAAGTTACCACAACCTTTATAAATGAAAATTCTCAACAAATAATAAGACACATGGAAGGAAGAAAAATTGTTGTGCCTGGCGAAACTATAGTAAACGGAGACGATTTCTTGCCGGGTGACGGAGCACGAAGAGAAGGGAAAAACATTTTAGCTAGTAGATACGGTTTAGCTGAAACTACAAACAAGTTAGTTAGAGTCATACCTCTTTCTGGTGCATATGTTCCTCGAAGAGGAAATGTTATTATTGGTACAGTTTCAAGCATAAATTTCAAAGGTTGGTTAATTAATTACGGCGGATCAAATGAAGGATTCTTGAATGTTGCTGAAGTTCCAAGATACATCGGCAAGGGAGAATTAAGAGACTGTTTTGATTTTGGCGACGTTATTTACTCATCTATCTGGGGAACAGATGGTGGAAACTTAGATTTATCCGTTAAACAAAGAGGATTCGGAAGATTAGAAGGTGGACAATTAATCAAAGTAAACCCTAACAAGGTTCCAAGAATAATTGGAAAAGAAGGAAGCATGATTAACTTAATTATTGACGCAACTGATTGTGATGTTGTTGTTGCACACAATGGTGTTGTTTGGGTAGCTTCTGACAATATGGAAAATGAAACTAAGGCAAGACAAATTGTTGAATTCATTTGTGAAAATTCCACAGTTTCTGGTTTAACTGAAAAAGTAGAAAAATTCATAAAGGAAGAATTGAAATTAGAAATTAAAACAAACGACAGAAAAGAAGAATCTTGTCAAGATGAATCTTGCGAGAATTGTGACTGTTCTGAAGAGGGAGAACAATAAAATGGCGGGAAGTTATACTAAAAGAGCAGACGGAAGAACAATGGATGGTTTCAGACCAATCAAAGCTCAAGTTGGAGTTATTGACAGCGCTGACGGTTCCGCAATGTTCGAAACTGGAAAAACAAGAGCAATCGCTGTTGTAAGAGGACCTAGAAAATTACACCCTAAACACATGGAAAACCCTGAAAAAGGAATTCTAAGGGTTTCATATCAAATGATGTCTTTCTCCGTTTGGGACAGAATCAAACCAGGTATGAGTAGAAGAGGACAAGAAATTGGAAAAGTAACTGAATGGGCTCTTCAAGAAGTTGTTGATTTAGACGCTTTCCCTAATGCTGTTGTGGATGTTATTATTCAAATCCCTCAGGCAGATGCTGGAACAAGAGTTGCTGGTATAAATGCTGCGGCTATGGCTTTGGCTCAAGCTGGAGTTCCAATGAAAGAAATGGTTTCTGCAATTGCTGTTGGTAAAGTTGATAAAACAATTGTTGTTGATGTAAACTACGACGAGGAACACTACAAAGAAGGCGAATGTTCTACAGATATTCCTATGGCTTTCACTTCAAACTCTCAAAAAATAACTTTGCTACAACTTGACGGAAGAATTTCAACAAAAGAAATGGCTGAAGCAGTTGAAGCTGGAAAAGTTGCTTGTCAAAAAATCTTAGCAATTCAAACTGAAGCTTTAAAAAATGTGGGAGAACTAATAACAAGATGAGCGTACCAAACTTACAAAAACAAAGAATAATCGACTATTTGAAAGTTGGAAAAAGATTTGACGGAAGAACTCCAACTGAATACAGAGATATGAAAGTTGAATTAGGAATTTCTCAAAATGCTGAATCTTCATGTTCTGTTAAATTCGGAAAGACAGAAGTTTATGCTGGTGTAAAAATGGCAGTAGTCACTCCTTACCCCGATAATAAAGACGAAGGAACATTCATGGTTAGTTTAGAACTTGGTCCAATGGCAGACAATGATTTCGACTCCGGTGCTCCAAGAATTGAAGCTATTGAAATGGGCAGAGTTATTGACAGAGGAATTAGAGAATCTGGTTTCATTGATTTCAAGAAAATGTGTATCAAAGAGGGCGAAAAAGTTTGGCAAGTATTCTTAGACTTATATGCGGTAAACAACGACGGTAACCTATTTGATGTTGCTGGTATTGCTGCTTTAATTGCTTTGGCTAATGCGAGAATGCCTGTTTACAATGAAGCAGAAGGAAAAATTGAACATGAATTCACAGAAACACCTTTGCCTTTAAACAAAGACAAGATGTCTATCAACACAACATTCCACAAAGTTGGCGACAAAATAATCTTGGACCCTTCAAAGGACGAAGAAGAAGTTGCAGACTACAGATTAAGTATTGCAATTGCAGATAATAAAGGTGAAGCAAGAATCACAGCTATGCAAAAAGGAAAGGAAGGCGGAATGACTTCAGAAGATATGCAAAGCATTTTAAAGCTAGTTGAAGAACAATATTCAGAGATGTTCCCTAAATTATCTAAACTTATTTGGGGCAAAAAGTAAAGATGGCAAATCCAGAATTTTCAAAATATGAGAAAGCAAGAATCCTTGGAGCTAGAGGCTTACAAATTTCTATGGATGCACCTTTATTGTTGAAAATGGATAATGAAGCTATGACTAACTTGAATTTTGACCCATTAAAACTTGCTGAAGCTGAATTGAACTCTGGTGTTTTACCAATTTCTGTTAAGAGACCAATGCCTGAGAAACACGAAAGAAAGTTAAAAGCAATAAATTTAGAAAGACCAGTTAACGACGATAAAAAGATTGAAGATGAATCAAACGAAGAAAAAGAAATCGTTGAAGCTGGTGAAATTATGGAATTAGTTGACCAAGCTGAAGAAGTTGAAGAAGATTTCTCTGCTGCTAGTGATGGTAAAGAAGAGTTGGATTAAATTAGCTTTTCATCACACATATTTTTATAAATAAATTATTACTATTTGTTTTATGAGCAAAAAGATACCTCTTATTGGACTGCATGTTGGAAATATTTATCCTACACAAAATCCAGTTAGTGATTTAAACATTGGAAAGTATACTGAAATTTCTTTAGTGAACTATTGTATTACACGAGGTGTCATTATGAGAGTCGCTAATCGGGATGAAAGTTTATTGGCCTACAGTTCTCAGAACCCTACGGAAGTTTTTCAAGAACTTTTCCCAAAGTTTTATGTAACCAGATTTAACGGAAGACAACTTTTTGGTACTGGAGATTTTGACCAAGACACTCCAATGACTGGATTGAGTATCAGAAGAATAGAACCAGTTAAAGGAATAGTTGGTAATGCTTCGGCATTTGCTAATGAAGGCCTTTTTGAAAAGGTTACAAGAAAAGAACCTATTTCTAAAGTACAAATTGAAAAAATAATTGAAAGTTTTGGTGATTCTGATGAATCTCCTAGTAACCTATTTCTTTCAAGATTAGACCCAAATGCTAATCAGAACAAATATGAGAGACAACAAATAATTGAAATGCTAAAACCTTATTTGAATTAATTACATGGAAAAACCTCAACGTTATCTTTTTGTTTGTGCTGCTAATGTTAACCGAAGTAAAGTTGGTGAGACTGTTTTTAAAAGAATGCTTGAAGAAAAAGGTTACACTGTCGGAAGTTTAGACCAAGTTCTTGGAAGCGATTGTTATGTTGGTTCTGCTGGAACTGATATTGATTTTATGGCCTTGAAAGAAGGTAGGCAGTACACTGCTGATCTTGGGACTGCAGTGGATAAAGTTTTCGCTGCAGATGCTAGAGTCTATATTGACCTTAAAGAATATTTTAGAATGTCTGAAGACAAAATGATAAACCTCGGAATTCCAGATAGATTTGACATTAAACTTCCAAACGAAAAAAGAAACCTTCAAAGAATTATGAGGAAGAAATTAGCTCCTTATGTTCCTGAAAAAAAGAAAGATTAATTTGTTACTGAATGGTGCGATTTTTTGGATAAAAGTTTATAAGTTCTTTTTTACTATATTGTTTATGACAGAAGTTGCACCTCAAAACATTTCAGGAAATATTAAGTATCTTTCTTTTATGGATGCTAATGGAACTAGAAAAGTTGTCGAAGTTACTCATTTGGTAAACAATAAATGCTGTTACACCTTTAAAGAAGGAGAAGCAGAAAAACAATTCCGTGGAAAAATAGCTACAATAGAAAGTCGTGTTGATGAACCTAGCGTTAAAGTAAAATTGGCTAATCTTTTACAAGATACTGTAATCTTACCTGCTGAACTTTACGGAATTCCTGGTTCTGATTTGAGAATAAGTTTGCCAACTCTAAGGTATATTGAATAAACCTATATTCTCACTAGTGATAACATCTAAAAATATTTTTTTACTAATATTAGTATGGGAAACCCAACAAGATATCTCTTTGTATGCATGGCGAACATAAATAGAAGTGTGACTGGGGAGAAAGTTTTTAAAGAGATACTGGAAGAAAGAAACTTTAAAGTTGGGTCCTTGGAGGAGAAAACCGGAAGTGATTTTTATGTCGGGTCTGCTGGAGTAAAGGTGGATGACTTGGAATTGGACGGAAGACAATACGAAGATGAACTTGGTGATTCGGTTGACCAGATATTCGCAGCAGATTGGCATGTTTCTTTGATACTTAGCGCAGATTATACAACTAAAATGAGTAAGATAACTGACTTGAAGATTGGGGATTTCTATGATATTAAAGTTCCTCTTGATGAGTTTGCTCTTCGAACTGTTCTGCATGAAAGATTGCAAAAACATGTTCCCGAAAGAAGACCGGAGGCAAAATGAAAAAGCCAACAAGGTACTTATTTGTTTGTAGATTTAATCAGAATAGAAGTAAGACTGGCGAGGCTGTTTTTAGAAAAATGTTGGAGGAAAAAGGTTTCAAAGTTGGAAGCTTAGAAGATAAAACGGGATATGACTACTATGCTGGTGCCGCAGGTATGGAATGCCAGAATACTGAGCACTCTAAAAAATATACTCAAGAATTGGGAGACAGTGTAGATTTTGTTTTCGCTGCTGACAGACAGATTGATATGCAACTTGAACTTTATTTAACGGTTCCAAGAAAAAAATTAGCAAACCTTAGAATTCCGGATAATTATAACATTACCTATCCTGATGAGAAAGCAGAATTGGAAGAAATTCTTCGTGATAAGTTGGAAGAGTATATGCCGAAAAGGAAAATTTGATTGTTACTAGAAGGTGCGATTTTTTGGATAAAAGTTTATAAGTTCTTTTTTACTAGATTATTTATGGGAAAGGACTTGACCGTTTTGACAAACAGAGAGATTAGAAATCTCGGAATAGACTTGGAAGACGAAGACAAATTTGAAAAATTGGACTCCAATGATGCATATATCTCATTTTGTTTAGGGGAAGGCCCTACTAGAATGGATGCTAGACGAGCTGCAAGAAAAGTTGCTAGAAAGTTTTTACGTAAAGGAACAGACCTAATGGTTGTTTCTTTGGACTATTCAATGACTGTTGGAGCTTGGACAAGTGCTAATTACAAGGTTGACCAGTATAAAATGCGACTTGCATAAAAGGAAGAAATAAAAACCAGCATTTCAATTAATTTTTATGACAGACAAAACATTAGAAGTAGATTTGGGAGATGAACTAATTCATCAGATTCAAGCTATTAAGAAATTTGAAGGTCGAAGAGTTAATGTAGAAGATAGCGTACATGGTGTTATTGTAGGTATTAACATGGGTTATAACGGACGAAGAGGATTTTATTCAGTTAGTAATGAAGGTAATCCTCAGGTTTTGTTCCCTCAAAATCTTACAAAAATGACTTTGTTAGAGGTAAAAGAAGGCGATGAAATGAGAATTAGACATTCTTATTTTGAAGTTACAGATAAGACAATTGATGTTACAAAAAAAGCTGCGCAGAGATACCGAACCTAAATAACAATTCTTATAAATTAGGTTTTCTAATCGAAGTTATGGTTGAAAAAGAATATACTTTTTTGGAGGCAACAACTTCTCTTTGTAATGTTTGCGAAAAAAGAATAGATGCGAAAATAATTGAAAAGAATAAATCGGTTTATATTTTAAAAAATTGTTTAGAACACGGCGAACAAATTGAATTATTGGAAGAGGATGCCGTTTATCACAGAAGAAAAATTCAGTATGACAAACCGGGAAACAAAATAAGGCCTGAAACTGCTGTGAAGAAGAGTTGTCCATTTGATTGTGGTCTTTGTTCTGCGCATGAACAACATACCTGTAATGCTCTAATCGATGTGACTGATAAATGTGATTTGTGTTGCCCAATGTGCTACGCTTCTAGCGGAAAGGGGAAACATTTAGAGTTAAAAAAAATTGAAGAGATGATGGATTTTTTCCAGAAAAAAGAAGATGGAAAGGCTGAAATTTTGCAAATCAGCGGCGGAGAACCAACAACTCACCCAGAAATTATAAAAATACTTGAAATTGCAAAGAAAAAGAAATTTAGATATATAATGTTAAACACAAATGGATTGAAAATCGCTAGCGATGAAAATTTTGTTAAAGAACTTTCTAAGTTTAAAGGAAGATTTGAAATTTATCTGCAGTTTGATGGTTTTAAAGATTCTACTTATAGATTCCTTAGAGGAAGAGAAGATTTATTGAAAACTAAAATGAAAGCAATTGAAAATTTGCAAAAATATAAAATTCCAATAACTCTTGTTGCGACTATACAAAGGGGAATAAACGAAGATGAAATTGGAAAAATCTTTGAGTTTGCTGTTAACACGCGAGGAATAAGGGGAATAAATTTTCAGCCGGTTGCTTTTTTTGGAAGAACAAATAAATTTGATACCAAAGATAGAATTACACTTTCTGGAATTGTGAATAGACTTGAACAACAAACTAAGGGAATGGTTAAGCGAACAGACATAATTCCTCTGCCTTGTAATGTTAATCGTGTTGGTGTGAGTTATTTTTACAAAGACGCGAAGGGATTTTTTCCCTTGACGAGAAATTTGAATGTTAGTTCTTACTTGCCTTTAATCGATAACACTTTTGCATTTGATGCAGATAAAATTTTAGAAGATAAAACAAAGGCTATTGGTTGTTGTAGCTGTTTTACAAAGTTTTTTAATGATTTTAGTAAATTAATTCCAAAGGATTACAAAAAATTCTCCAATGAAGAGAAGATGAACTGGTGGGATGAACATTCTTTTAGAGTTAGTATTGTTTCCTTTGTTGACAAATACAATTTTGATATGAAATCTATGAAAAAAGAATGCGTACATTTCGTAACTCCTGATATGAAAAGAATTCCTTTTTCTTCGTATAATATGTTTTACAGAAAGGCGATTTAGGAAAGTATATAAACAATTTAAGATTAATTATTTTATGGAAGCAAAGAAGGTGATTTTAATTCTATTGACAATTTTTATAGTTGGTCCTTTGGTTTTTATTGGTACTTGTTTTCCATTAGGTCTTTTTAGTTTTGGCATGTACTCTAACTATAATACCTTTGTTGTGACCTTTGTCTATGCTTTGTCAATAACCTTCGCAATTTGGGTAGTTATTGCAATGTCTAAAAGGATTGCTAGAAAATAAGATGAATATTCTTCTAATCAATTCCATTATAACAAGCATTGCGTTTGTAGTTATTGTTCTCGCTGTTTTAATTGATTTCATTGAAAATCATGCTGGAAGAAAGGCGGAGAAAGAAAAGAAGAGCTGGGTTGAAACTGGGACAATGTTTGTTTTTTTCTTTTTGTTTTATTTTGTAATCAGATTTAAAGTAGGAATTGTTAGTGTTCCATTGAACTCTTTAGCAATTTTTGAGATTTATCTTTGCTGGTTTGTAATTTTTCTTGGAACTTGGTTTAATGTTGCAGGAAGAATTACTCTCGGAAAAAACTGGGCGAACCAAATAAAAATTTACAAGAATCATACTTTGAAAAAAGAAGGAGTTTATTCTATTGTTAGACATCCACTTTATGCATCCTTGATTTGGATTTTTTACGCTTGTTCTATTATTTATTTTAATGTTGCTGCATTTTTCCTTAACACATTAGTTTTTGTGCCAATGATGTACTATCGAGCAAAACAAGAAGAAAAATTCTTATCGGAACAATTTAAAAACTATAAAGACTATCAGAAAGAGGTAGGAATGTTTATTCCAAAATTTAAAATATGGTAGACACTAGGGAAATTAAAGAAAAATTAAGTATGAAGAAAGTTGTGTTAATGACTTTAACTGGTTTATTTATTGGTCCTTTGGTTTTTTTTGGTAGTTGTGTTCCTCTTCTGGGTTTTTCAGAGAGCTTTGGAGATAAATATGTAATCTTCTATTTTTTTAGTTTTATATTATCTGTAGTTCTTACCGGCCTAGTATGTTATTTTATTATAAAAAGGATTCTTAAAAAATGAAACAACAAATAGCAAAAGTCAAAAGCGCGGAATTTTTTTTCTGCCGAATCGGAGTGATGCTTTTAGTTTGGGCTGCACTTATCTTTAGAAGTAAAGACTTAGTTCTATTAAGTTTTGTAATTCTTCTACTCTCCGCGATTTTCACAGTTAGATATGCGCCGATGATTTTAATTTGGAGATACACCTTAGGTATTTTCTTTAATTCGAATGATGAACTATTGAATGTTAAAGCAATGAGATTTGCACATTCTCTTGGAACTGTTCTTGCTGGAATTTGTTTGTTGTTCTTATATTTCGGGAATCAAACCGTTGGATGGGGCTTCGTTGCTTTTTTCGCAATAATGAAAACAATTTCTGCTTTTGGTTTCTGTCCGGCTTCTAAAGTTTATGTCTGCATGTCAAATGGAACTTGCTGTGCTTTTTCTAGAAAAATGAAAAAAATGAGAGAGAAATAAAATGTTCGACTTTCACACCGTTCCTGTTTCTGACTGGGGAGTTTTACCTGTTTTGTTTAAAGTTGGAGATATTCCCATTTCTTCCTATTCTTTCTTCATGTTGTTGGCGATTGTCTTGGGTAGTTTAGTCTATTGGCTTGAGGCGAGAAAACAAAAGATGGCTAATGAGAATAGTTTTTACATTATTATTGCTGCTTTGATTGGTGGTGCTATTGGTGCGAAACTCCTGATAGTTATTTACTATTGGAATCAGATTGTTGCTAGCTTTCCTGACTTGACTATTCTGCTTTCTGGTCGGTCTATTCTTGGCGGTTTGGTAGGAGGGTTTCTGGGAGTGTTATTAGTTAAAAAGAAATTGAAGATACAAGGGAGAAGAGGAAATTTGTTTGTCCCTGCGATTGCGCTCGGTGTAGCTATTGGAAGAATTGGCTGTTTCTTGGCTGGATGTTGCTTTGGTGATCCTACGAGTTTGCCATGGGGCGTTGATTTTGGTGACGGAATTTTAAGACATCCTACACAGCTGTATGAATCTCTGTTTATGCTTGGCGTGTTCTTCTATTCTAAATGGAAGTTGAAAGATAAGAAGCTTAAGCCGGGACAGTTGTTTAATCAGTTCATAATAATCTATTTTGTTTGGAGATTCCTTGTTAGTTTCATTAGGGCTGAACCTTCTGTTCTTTTTGGACTTGACTTCTTCCAGTGGTTTTCTCTAGGTGCAATTATATTGTTTTGGATTAGGGGAAGAAAATTTAGGAAACAGAATAAATAAAAAGGCTCTTGGATTAGTAAATTCATGGCAAAAGATGGTAGCTATCCGTTGAAGATTGGTTTAGAGATTCATGGATATTTGGATACGAATGAGAAACTTTTCTGTATGTGTAAAACTGATTTTTTGGACGTTAAGGCAAATTCACTAGTTTGTCCGATTTGTACTGGTCAGCCGGGATGCAAGCCAATGATGCCGAACGAGTCGGCGATGGATAAGTTGTTGCAGATTGCGTTGATTATGGGTTGTAAAATTAATTCTGATAAGGATTTGGTGTGGCAGAGAAAACATTACAACTGGGCGGATTTGCCGAAGGGTTATCAGAACACGATTTCTGGTGCTTACGCGATTCCTGTGGCTGTTGAAGGGAAATTTGAAGGGATAAATATTACTGAGTGTCATTTGGAAGAAGACCCTGCACAGTGGAATCCTGAGACTGGTGGAATTAATTATAATCGTTCTGGTTTGCCTTTGGTGGAAATTGTTACAGAGCCAGACTTTAGAAGTTCGGACCAGGTTGTTGCTTGGTTGAAAGTTTTGGTTCATTCTTTAGCGTATGTAAAAGCTCTGAGAAAAAACGGAGGGATTAAGGTTGATGTTAATGTTTCTACTTATGGTGAGAGAGTTGAGATGAAAAATTTGAATTCGCTTGAGAAAATAAAGAAGGCGATTGAGTATGAAATTGGGAGACAGCTTGAGAACCACGAGAAAGGAATTGAACAGAAGAGGGACACTTTGGCTTTTGATGAGACTACTGGGAAGACAATTAAGATGAGAAGTAAGGAGGGGGCTGCTGATTACAGATTTATTCCTGACCCAGATTTACCTGTGATTAAACTTGATAAGAAAAAAATTGAGAAGATGAAAAAGGAATTGCCTGAAATGCCTTCGGCAAAACTTGAAAAACTTTTGAAGAAATATAAGTTGGAAAAATCTGACGCGGAGATTTTGGTTAAGAATTTGGAGCTGGTTGATTTTGCTGAAGGTTTAGATAAGGCTGGAGTGAAGGTTAAGGAAAATATTTCATGGATTACGATTGAGTTGTTGAGGGTTTTGAATTATAATAAGAAAACTTTGGAAGATACTGATGTTGAGATTAGGCCGGAGCATTTGGCTGAGTTGATTTCTCTTGTTGACAAGGGCGAGTTGACAGTTTTGAAGGCGAAGCAGATTATGAACGATTTTGTTCCTAAGAGTTTTTCTGTAAAAGAAAAAATGAAGAGTGCGATTGGTAAGCTTTCCGACGAAGAAACTAGAAAGCTTGTGGAACAAGCTATAAAAGAAAATCCTAAGGTTTGGGAAGAATTTAAGTCTGGAAAGAAAGAATCTTTGAATTTTTTGATTGGTTGTGTTATGAAGTTGTCTAATAGAAGAGCGGACTTTGGGAAGGTTCGTGGAATGATGGAGAAACTATGAAAAAATTAACTTGGTATGAATGGCTTATTCTGATCATAGCAATATTAAGTTTGATCATGAATTATTTTCAATATCTATCTAGTCAAGAAGATAAATTCCAGTTAACTAACTGTTTTAATTCTAAGACTACTATTGGTCTAGACTGTAGTGCTTCTGCTCCAGGAACTGTTGGATGTTATAGTGATGGCGGAATGGTTGTTTCTGTGAGTGGATAACTTCTCCCGCCCGTTCCCGCCGATATGGGAAAACTAAAACCTTAAATAATTATTAAAATATGAAATAGAATGATTGAGGATAAAAAAACTAGGAAAAAAATTTTAAGTTCTATTTTCTTTATTGCATTAACATTATTTATTCTGAGTAAATTTGAATTTTTCCAAGGAATTGGAACATTTTTTAGTTCATCGCAAGTAATAATTGTGTTGAGTATAGTTTCTCTTGTTTTATTTATTGTTATAAGACATTATTTTTTTAAAAAATTTAAAAAGAGCGTAATGGACGCTAAAACAATCTTTCAAGATGTTTTAAAAAATCCTCCTCAACAACCTATTTCTTCAAGCTAGATATGGGAAACTAAATCATAACAATCCTTAAAAAGTAAAAAATGACTTTAAGTTTCATGGGAGCTGGATATGTTGCAGGAATTGGATTGTCATTAGCCGGTCATGTAGCCTTTGGTTATTTGTCTGCGACTGGGTCTCCCCTCGCTAAAGAATACTTCCCAGTTGAAGTTATGAATTATTTTGCTGCCCCTGTTGGTCTTTTTTTCAACGGTTTGTGTAATGTGTCTATGATGGATGAATTCGGGCTCGGGCCTGTTGATTACGCTAATCGTCCTAGAAGAGACGGAATGACTATATCAAAAGGTAAAGATGGTCAAGTTCAGTTTCATAGAATTAGCGGAAAACCGAGGCGAAAAGTAGGTAGACTTGAGGTTGGACTTGTTCAAGGAGTTCTTGCTCAAGGAGTTAATACTGCAGCTTTGGCTGTTGGTGTTGGTGCTGGCTACTTAGCTAAAACATTTTCTGGAAATTAATTTTATTTTTGACAGGTTACAAACCAATCCCACAGAGGTTTTTCTTTTGGAAAATTTTCAAAGTCTGAAATGGCTTTTTTCCAAGGATATTCGACCTTCTGGAATTTTATTTCCCTGAAGCCTGCTTTTTCTAATAAATAACTTATCTCAAATTTGTAATAGAACTTCTGAACATCTCCTGCATCCATATAATATCCTAACAGATAATCATATTTCGTGTCATCTGCAATTTCTTTTGTGTCTTTAATCGCCTGTTTTTCATCGCTTTTTTTTAACTCTCTGTTCAATACCAACATTCCATCATAGATAACTGATTCCATGGATGGCGCTATTAGAAAAAATGTTCCGTCTGCTTTTAGAGATTTGTGAATATTGTCGAAGGATTTTTTTATGTCGTTAAAAGAAGGCATGATAATTGAATTGACTGAAACAGCAACGTCAAACTTTTCATTGAAGTTCATCTTGGTTGTATCCATTTTTTCAATAGTTATGTTTGGAAAATTGTTATTCTCTTTAGCTTTCTCAACCATTTTCTCTGAAAAATCAAATGCAAAAACTTCTCCAAAATTTTCTGATAAAAATTTTCCTAGTTCAAATCTACCACAACCAAACTCTGCGAGTGTTTTATTTTTTCTATGAGTTAATTTCAATAGTTCTTCCTGAAGTGGATTCTTAACATCTTTTTGGAAAGGACTTATAACTTCTGTGTGATAATCTTCGGCATATTCATCCCATCTCTTTTCATCCATAGTAAATCAATGAATAGGAATTATATAAGATTTTTGTTTCTTGCTGATATAAGAAGAAATTAGAATCCAGGAAATAAACCTTCAAGAGCAGGAGGAATAATTTTTTCAAAGAAAGTTGAATCTCTTGTTAAGTCAAAACAACTTCTTTCATTTGTTCTCAAGAAATATTTGAAATTGGACTCTTTATCTTGATTTTTAACTACCTGATATTTTGTTTCCCTAAGTGGAAAAACATAATCATCTATGGATAGTCCACCTACACAGTCTGCTCTTCCTTCTGATTCTAATTGGTGTGCCGTATGAAGAACCCAATCGCCATTTTTGCCACAGGCAACTAAACCTACATATCTTACTCCGCCTTTTAGCTCAACCATCAGCACCCTATTATCTAAACTATCAAAATCTATGCCTCCAGTTTTAGATCGTCCGAATGTATCTGCGATCATTTCTTTTGGATAGAACATACTCATTCTGTAACATTCTTCTTGTATTAGTATTCCCATGTAATTCTAGAATAGAAATATCCTTTAAATCTTTACCTTTTGATTAGTAAACTAATTAAATAACAATTACTGTAATTTTTGATGAGTGTGAGAGATTATAATCCTGAAGGAGTTTCTAAACCTGTTAAATTAATAGTCTGCTCGGTTCTTGCTGCGACGGCTGTCGGAATTTCTGCTCTGGCTTGGAATGCTTACTATCATCCTAAACCTTCTCCTCATTATGGCTATGCTAACACAACTTCTGTTGTAACTAATTCGGGTTTGGAAAAGGTAGCGAGTGAATAGATTCTATTTTGATACAACTCTTGTGTGGTAACATTTAGAAAGATTTAAAAGCAGAAAATTATTAAGTTTTATATGAATTATAAAAAATATTCTTGGAATTTGGGAGGATTGGTAAGGCTTGCTGGAAGAAGAACAGTTGAATTTTTTAGAGATACTCCTGCAGAAATTGTCGCTATGGGTGCGTTAGGATTTGCGCTAGCTAGTGGTTTTGCTTTTAACTATGAACATCAAAGAACAAAAAATATTCCAATTAGTTTTTCTGAAATACATCAACTTGAAGACCTAGCTGAACAAAGGGGACAACATTTGGGGGAAGTTAGTGAATTTTATGCAAAACTATGGGATGCAAACGCAAAAACCTGCGAGGCACATAATTATTCTTGGAAAAGTAATCCCTTTGGTAAAAACAGAGAAGGTTTCGCAAGAGAATTAGAAAACCACATGGATAAATCGCTGAAATTTCATAAGTACAACTTGTCTATGTTGCTAGAGGAACTGCCTACACTTGGAACTAAAGCTCTTGTAAAAATGAAAGACTTTGAAAATCTTAGACCAGAAATTTATGCAATAAATAAGACGCTGGATGATGCCTGGGATGAAAGTCACTATGACCACTATAGAACTGAAGTTTATACAGAGACCGAAACTTACACTGGCTCTGATGGCAAATCTCATACAAGAACTGTAACAAAGACAAGACAGGTTTATGACCACACTACACACAGCTACAAATATCATAAGGATTCTGGTAAAAAGGCAATACAACTTCTTGACCAATTACTAAAAGATCATCCTTCTTTATCTTGGCCTGAAGAACTTGACAGAGTAAAAGAAACAAATGCTGATGGAGAATACGCTGCAGAATCTAGCAGAGACACTCAAGGGAAAAAAGTTAGACTTAGCAGAGAAGAACTTCTAGATTTAGCTAACAAATGGAATACTTCTTCAACTTACACCATGAATAGGCCAGATATTATTTATTCTTTTTCTGAAATGCCTTTACATGCTAATAGTTGGAAAAACAGCGAGGGAAGAAGTCGTAGTACTTCTTACAATACTCATTCCCGTTCTGACGCTGGTCCAAAAGAATTCAGAGTAGCTGAAGCTGCATTGAAAAATGGAAGAACTTTAGAAAAAAATCTTGGGGAAATTTTAGACGGAGTTAGTAGAGTTATTTCTGGAGCTCCACAACAAAAAGCGAGAATAGACGAATACATTACTGAAACCTTAGATAAACATGATGGAAATTCTGGAAAGAAACAAAAAGAAATTATGGGAACTGTATCCAAATGGCAAAGAGATAATTTTCAAGGAAGCGAACGTCTTAATAGATTCAGACCGGGAATTGTTTTGCTTGGCGGACTTTTAGGCGGCGCAATAGGGGCAGGATTAGGTTTTGGCGTTGACGCTTATACAAATCGAAGAAGATTTTTGATAAGATAATCTAATAGATTTTACCTAACGGGGACAATTTTTTTGGTGAAGACTTAAATAGATAAAATTAGACTAAGTTTTATGACAAGAATTGTAAATCCAGAAAAGGAATGTCCTTGTGACACCTGAAAAGTTCAGTGCGGAGTCTAAGATTGTTTGTATAGACCTTGATGATACTTCTAGCGGAATAGTTAATGTTTTGGCGTATGAGGGAATAATACCTAGAATAGAATAATTATTTCTTAGTCAAAGTTGTCTTCTTGCATTTGTGATTCTCTTCGTATAATCTGCTGACTTCGGAAATTTCGTCGTGCCATTCTTTTTTCTTCCCTTTAAAAAATAGCTCTTTTTCGCACTTGTTCGCAAGTTTATGTGCTTCGGCATATTTTAAACCAAAATGTCTTTGGAAAATGTCCTCAATTTCTTCATGAAAAATTATCGGCCTTATATATTTCTTAGGAATTTTCTTTTCAAGCATAATTTCAATTATATTTCTATTAGGTAATTTTTTGTGGTCTGCAACCCTCATCACCTTATCTCTAAAAACTATCTTCTCTCTCATTAAAATTAAAAGACTGAAGAGATTATAAATCTTCTCTTTAATCACAACAAGAATTATAAACCCTGGAGAGTACTAACTTTTATGTTGAGCAAAAATGCTAGATCTCTTTTGAAAAGAGATGACTTGACTCATGTTGAAAGAAGATTATGGGGCTGTCTTGCAAGAGTTGAATCAATGGGAGAGGATTCTGGACTTATCGGTTTAGTTATTCCTTCTTGGAACGTAGACGAAGTTTTAGAATTTCCTTGGGATAAATTTCCTGTCAAGCTTATGTCAAAATTTGAAGAGGGATACAGGTTTCATACTGAAGCAAATGTTGGGGCTCCAAAAAAGGTTTCTGATTTGTACATTAACATTGATAATTATAGATTTTATTAGAAATCTTCTGGAGTCCAGGTTCTTCTTGTTCTAAGAAATAAATTTGCTTTTTCATCATTAGAGACTATTGAATATCGCCATCCTCGTTTGTAATCCTGACATTCTAATTTCATAACTGTCGCCGAAAGTAACGCATAATATCTGCCGTGAATAGTTCTTTGATTTATTTTAGATTTTTCTTCTTCAAGTTGTCTCATTGCTCGCTCAAATAAAATTCGGTCTATATCTCTTCTCTCAAATTCTATTGGGAGTTCTTTAAGTTGTTCGTATGCATCTTCAATGAGAGTCATTATGATTTTGCGATTCTTTCTAAAGTTTCTTGGCTTGCAAATGCACCTGTTGTAGCAGTCATTCCCCTTATATAGGATCTTTCCGCTGCCTTATATATTGCGTAAGCTATTCCCGTTTGGTAAGGTTCTCTGATTAGTTCTCTAGATATATTAAAATAAGAATTAAGCTTCTCAAAAAAGGTGTCTTTATTTTCCGGTTTGCCATACATTACACGTGCAATCGCTAATTGTCTTAATTTTTGTTTATTCATTTGATTTTTAGTAAACGAGGTATTAAAAAGATTTAGATAGTTGAAGAGGTAGAAACTTGTATCTTTCTAATAGGGGGAAAACCTCAAAGTTAGAAATTTCTTTCTCTAGGATTGTTCTTATTTGTGAAAGCGTAGAAATCAGATCTTTATTATTTGCTGAATGAAATCTTATCATGCACTGATACTTTCCTTTTGTTTTTTTAAGATAGTGAAGATTTCTCATCTCATGAAGAAGGTTTAGTTTTTTTTCATCTATTGTGGAATTTAATTTTAACAGCATAATATATGAACTTAAACCACAACGGTGTTTATTTGTTCTTGTGTAAAAACCCAAGATTACTTTTTCTTTTAGAAGGCGACTTATCCTATATCTAACTTGGTGTTCTTCTAGTTTCAAACTTTCTGCCAAATCAATAATTCTTGCTCTTCCGTCTTTTGCTAGTAAATTAATTAGTTGAATGTCTGTTGAATCAATTTTTGTTGAATTAAAATTTAGCTCTACTTTTTTATTAATTTCTTCTGTCCCCGTATCCATTGAGTAAAATTTTAGTTCTTCCGATTGAATTATGTCCATTTCTTTAATAATTTTAGAATGAACCATCTTCTTAATTTTTTGTTTGACTTCCTTTTTAGTTTTAGCAATCATTTGTAATTCTAAATCGTACTTGCCCATAATCCATGTTATCGAAACAAGTTCAGTATTTGATTTTAATTTATTAAGAAATTCTGTATTTGATTTTCCTGGGGAGTTTAGTCTTATATAAATATGAAAAAGATTTAATTCTAGTTTTGGATAGTTTACAAGGGGGAAATATGAGAGAATGTACATTTCTTTTTTCAACTTATTCATTCTGTCTCGAACGCTATCTTTTGAGATGTGTGTAATTTTTGCTATTTGGTTGTAACTTAAACGTGCATTGTTACAGATTGCTAGAAGAATTGCATTATCTCTTGCCGTTAGTTTATAGTTTTTCATTTAACTTTATTTTATTTATTCTATATATACTTTCCGTTTTGGCGCTTTTTTTATGAGAAAGTAATATATATCTTCCGATCACCTTAGAAGTATGGAAGACCTAACTTCTAAAGCAAAACCAAAAGAAATAGTTTATATAATGGATCATGAAAGTGTTAATGGGTTTTGTACCATTGGCTTGTTTGAAGATAGTTCGGTTATCTACAGGCTTACTAAAGATGCCTCACTAATAAGAAAACCTGGAAGACCAGATCATCCTATAGAACTGCGAGATGAAGAATGTGAAGTATATCGGCCAATTAATCCTAATGATAGTATATCTAGAAATATTGGAAGAACATACGATTCTGAAGAAAGTCTATCAAGAGAATTTGGGAGACCTTATTATCCTTTAGAACTAGGGGGTGACGAGTAATGGTAACTTCTTTACTAGCATTAATTGATGGCTTAAAATTAACTGGTCAAGAAATTTCTTCCTCAGGTAGACTTGCTTATTCTTCAGTTTATCAAAGAAGTAACGGAGATTGTGGTAGTGATACGGGGGGCTATTGTCATTGTCCAGAAGACAATAACTGCGACTGTAATCCTAGTGGGGCATATTGCGATTGTCATAGTTTATTCAACGTTGGGGGTAACAAATAAAATGGTAAATTCATTAATAGCATTATTGGACGGTTTAAAATTAACAGGTAGAGCAATTTCTTCAGAAGGAAGATTGGCTTATGCAACACAAAAGGTAATAGATTTTAGTTATTCTTGGGACTGTTCTGAATTTAACAATTGTGATTGTAACGCAGAGTGTGATTGTGGTGATTGCAATTTTCAAGGAGCAGTGATTACTTCTTCAGATAATAGATACTTCATGAAAGGAGGTAACAAATAAAATGGTAAATTCATTAATAGCATTATTGGACGGTTTAAAATTAACAGGTAGAGCAATTTCTTCAGAAGGAAGATTGGCTTATGCAACAGTTGGTTCTTTGTCCTACAATGGTCACTGTGATTGCGAAGGAAATTGTCAAGTTCCAAGTGGAGATTATTGTCCTGCACCAAGCGACCAATAGTTTCTTATATAAATTTTTTTAATTTTTTTAATAAGCATAAAGAGGGGTGATAAAAACCAAGATGATAAACAAATTCAACGCAGTTTGGTTAGCAGTCACCTACGACTGTCAAAATAAATGTAAATGGTGTTATGCCTCTTCAAATATGGAGGCTTACCGAGGTAGAAATTTACCTCAAGAAAAAATTGCTCCCACTCTAGATTTATTGAAAGAACTCGGAGTATCTAGAACTACATTAATTGGAGGTGAACCAACTATTTATAAATTTCTCCCTACACTTTTAGAAGAACATCAAAAAAGAGGGATAAAGGCCGGATTGGTCACAAATGGAAGAAGATTAAAAGACAAAGAATTTTCTGGCATGATAAAAAAATTAGGAATAGAAAGTCTGACCGTTTCTATAGAAGGATATGATTCAAAATCTCAAGACAGTTTAACACAATCACCCGGAAGTTATGAACAAGCTATGGAAGGAATTTACGTTGCTAGTTCTAAAGGAATTAATGTTAGTACAAATACTGTAATCAGTAAATCTAGTGTAGACAATCTTGAAAAAATAGTAGACTCTTTAATAGATACTCCTGTAAAATCTCTTTCATTTAATGTTTGTGGACCTTGTTTAACGAGTGAAGATAATCCTGAAATTATTAACCCTTCATTAGCTGCTAAAAGATTTGAAGAAATTTACAAATATACTAAGGCAAAAGGAAAGGTTGCTCGGCTTGTTACCCCCATTCCTTTATGTTTTTTTGAGGAAGAAATAAGAACTGAACTAGCTTCTCAAAAATTGATTTATGGTGGTCCTTGTCAATTGGCTCATGGACATAATTTTGTTATTGATTACAATGGAGATTTAATTCCTTGTACACATATGTCTGGTTTTCCAATGGAAAATATTTTTACCAAAGAAGGGGTTTTATCTTCTGAGAAATTTATTGAGAGATATAATTCTCCTAAAGGAATTCCATTTCAGTTTAGACAGAAATTAAATAGGACTGCATCTGAAAAGTGTGATTCTCCTAATTGTAATCAGCCATGTTCTGGCGGTTGTCCTTTAATTTGGAAAGGATTCGATCCAGATAAAGAAATAAGGGGTGTCTCCAAACTTTTATAAACTTCCTAGTGATTAGATTATTATGGCAAAGAAAAAAGAAAAAGATGTCTGCTGTCGAAGTTATTCGGCCGGTTCTTGCGGAAGTGGTGTCTATGGTCTTGGCTTTTTAGGAGCTATGATTTACTACATCTCCACTGCAACAAGTTTCTGGGCAGGCGCTTTAGGAATTTTGAAAGCTTTGGTTTGGCCAGCTTTCTTAGTTTATGAAGTTTTGAAATCTTTAGCTGCTTAAGTTTTAAGAGAAAAATTGTAGAATTGTTCTAAATGAAATTTTTTAAATCTTCTCTCTAGAATTATTGATGCAAAGGGAAACTTTCATGTAATCATCACTTGGAACTAAATAAGCTATTTTTCTAATTTTATTTGGTAAAATATCTGCTTCCAAGATTATTGCAGTCAGATGTCTAAGAATTTGTTGATCATAGTTTGACTGGATTTTTTGTTTGTCTTCTTTTTCTAAATTTCGCGAAGCTACTTCAAAACACCATTTTTCTAGTTGGCTTCTATCAAATGTTACTCCGGTTTCCTCCAATTTAAAGTAGGCAATTTCTATTTGTGGATTTCCATAGGAACCTATATTTCTTTTATTATTCTTAGCTATCTCTTTCTTAGAGAATTGGTATTCTTTGGAAGGATCGAACTGGGTAGCATGATCTTGGTCAACAAAAAAAGGGATTACGCTTCTGTCAGGAAAACATACTTTCTTTTTCCCAGAAAAATTATGATATTTTATCATTGCCCGCTCGATAATGTTCTCTAAATGAGTCTCCATAATAAAGGGGATGTGTGGAGAAAGATATCCGGAGGGGCTGTAACCTTCATACTCTAGAGTTTGACAAGCATATTCAAATAAAAAAGATAGCGCCTCCTTTTCGTCAACATAAATGTTCGTAGGATCCGAGTCATTTAGTGCTCGTATGTAATCTCTAACGGTGTCCATTTCTTGGCCCATCTATTTCTATGTTCTCCCAATTATTTAAGTGTTTCTAGCTGAAATATTGGTTTTTCATCACAACTAATCTTAAAAAGTGAGTTCCTAATAACTTGATAGAAAAGATGGCAGAGGATGACATAACGATTAATGAAGTATTCTTTAACGATAGTGTTAGTTTTGAAAATGAAAATTTTAGTTTTGAATCCCCTGAAATCTTGAGCTTGAAGAAGGAAGTTGAAGAAAACGACAATGATGAAAAAATTGAAGAACTTGTTTCTTATAATCTTATTAAAAAAAATCTGAGTTATGATTTGCCACACCAGAGAGAAGGTGCTCTGAAGATTATTAGGGACATGAATACTCATGCTTTACTTTGTGACGAAGTTGGTTTGGGTAAAACTATTACAACAGGAATTATCCTGAAAGAAAGTATTGTTCGTGGTTTTACGAAAAAAGTTTTAATTTTAACTCCCCCATCTTTGGTTGACCAGTGGGTTGAAGAATTACGAGAAAAGTTTGATTTAAATTTTAAAATTATTGAAACGGTTGATGACTGGAAGAATGATTTTGTAATTGCTTCTTTAGATAGAGTAAAGATATTTGATTCTGATAACGGAGAATTTAGACATAAGTTTGCTCATGATATTTCTTGGGATTTAGTCGTTGTTGATGAAGCACATAAACTTAAGGAAAGAAATACTATTAGATGGAGATTCGTCGATAAATTGAAAAAAAAGAGATTTTTGCTTTTGACTGCAACTCCTTTCCAGAATGATTTGATTGAACTTTACAATCTCTTGAACTTACTTAAGAAAGGACACTTAGGAACTGTGAAAGAATTTAGAAATAATTTTTTGTTTAAAGGAAATAAAAGATATCCTTTGAATCCACTAGAACTGAGAAGGAAGTTGGGAGAGTTGATGGTGAGAAGAAAGAGAAATGAAATTGGAATAAACTACAAAAAAAGAATTCCTAAAATTATTTCTGTGAAATTGACTCCTGAAGAAAAAGTTATTTATGATAACATTTGTCATTTAATTAAGTCAGAATATTTTTCTGCTAATGGGGATAGAATAAATGGTTTGCTTGCAGTTTACACTTTATTGCCAAAGATAACTTCTTCTTCTAAATCTGCAATTGAAACTTTGACAAATATTGTTGAAGAACAAAAATATCATTCTGACACACGAAGATTAGCTGCAGATATTTTAGATGATTACGCTAAACTAAAGACAGATACAAAAATTGAAACTTTAGTAGATTTAGTTAAAAAAATTCTTGCAAAAAGTGATGATGAGAAAATTTTGATTTATACAAGACATCCTACAACTCTGAGATATATCGTAGAGAAATTGTCTCCGATGAATTTGAAAATTGTAGAGTTTATGGGTGGTTTAGATAGGGAAGAAAAAACAAAAAGAATAAACCAGTTTAAATCAGGTGGCGCAGATATTTTAATTTCTACAGACACTGGTGCTGAAGGTTTAAATTTTCAATTCTGTAGAAATTTGATTAATTACGATTTACCATGGAACCCTATGTCTGTTGAACAAAGAATTGGGAGACTTGATAGAATTGGGCAGGCAAGAGATATGTATATTTATTCTCTGGCGACAAAAGATACAATGGAAGAAAAGGTTGTAGATTTAATCATTAACAAAATGTGCTGTGTTGGTTTAGTTATTGGTGAGTTGCCCATTATATTATTTAATGCTGGCCTTGACGGGGAGGGAGAATATAGCAGAAATAAAATTGAAGAAAAATTAATGCGATCATTTATAGACTCTAAAAATAACTTAGAAATATTCGCTAATGATGTTTCGAGTATTGCAAGAATGGTAGAAGCAGGAATAGCCGAATATAAAGAAATGGAAAAACTAAACAAGGAGGTTTTAGATGGAGAACAAAGTTCAATCAGTAGTTAGTGCTTTTTTTCGTGGACTTAAGTGTGAAGTTGTTGAAAGAGCGGACAGCATTCTAGTTAAAAGAATTCCAGAAAGAATTCAAAAAAGTTTTAATCTTAAATCTGAAGAGGAGATGACCTTCAATAAAGAGAAAGGAGGATTTTTCGTTGATGAAAAATCTGATTTATTTAGAAAAATTAAAGACTATTTGAAAAACGAATCTAGTAAAACTCTTCTTAAAATAGACTTTGACTTTCCTTCTAATGTTCAGGAGAAAATAAAACTTAGAAACTGTTCAATTTCCAGCGTCGAAAAAAAACAAGAAAATAACTATTTCTCAAGATTTACATTTTTGACTAGCTTTAGATTTTTGAATCATGTTGAACAAGTTATAAATGAGATTTTTGTACATGAGGGTTTGGTTGTTGGCGGAGATTTAAGAGATTATAAGATCCAAGAAGGAAAACAAAACGAGGCTTCCACAGAACATTTGACAAAAGACTACGCGGTTGCAAAGGATAAACTTAAGGAATTACTAAAATCTAAGATGGATGAATTATCTGTAAACCTAAATAAAGAACTAAAAAATGAAAAAGACAGAATCGAAGAACACTATAAAAAAATTTTATCCGAATTAAATCATCAGAGAGCAAGATCTCTAGAGCGAATTTCTGAGGCTGAAAAGAACGGTGAATATAAAGATAAGATAAAAAAGATGAAAGATGCTTTAGAAAAGTCTTTTCCTAGTTCAAATATTGAAAAAGTTAATGCTGAGATAAAAGAAGTGCTAAATAATGAAAAAACAAAATATTCATTGAGTGTAGAAAATAAATTGCTTGACACTACGGTGATTTATTATCCTATTTTCAAAATTAATATTTGTTTGGATGAGGGAGGATTTAAGAAAACCGTTGAAATGGCCTATAATCCTTTGACTGAAAAAGTTAGTGAATTCTTGTGTGACTCTTGCAAAAGTCATTTGGAACAAATAAATGTTTGTCACGGCGGCCACATTTGTTGTAGTTCTTGTCTTTATTCTTGTTCTGAATGTGGAAAGAGATACTGCAAAGAATGTTTTTCAGGATTATGTGATTCCTGTGGAAAACTTGTTTGTAAAAATTGTGCAAGAAAATGCAACTCTTGCGGAAAATTATTTTGTAAAAACTGTATGAGAACTAAAACTGCTAATGGAAAGGAAGTTTGCTCTGGTTGTTCAACTTACTGCTCTCAGTGTTCAACGATTGTGGAGAAAAAAAGCCTGGTTAGAAGTGCTAGTGGTGCGATGGTCTGTAGAAGTTGTTCAATGAAAAAACGAGCTAGTTAGGTGTATTCGTAAGCTAATTAAACCGTAATTTCATCTTAATTTAAAGGATCCATAGTTTAACGGATAGAATGCTGGGTTTCGGCCCCGGTGATGGGGGTTCAATTCCTCCTGGATCCATTTTCGTAGGAAACCAAAGTTTCCTGACAAGTCACCTTCCTTCCGGATTCACTTTTTATAAAAGAACTATCTAAATCCTTATAAACAAAAAGTTCTTTGTAAGATTATGACAGTCTATCTGCTCACAAACGAAGGAAACGACGTTGAGGGAGTTTCTTATAGGGCTTATTCTCTTAGTGTTAAAGAAGGAAAACTTGAGAAAAATCAAGTAAACCTCAATGGTACTGTTGGATGGGACAGACTGGACTTCTTTAGAAATGCTTTGAAAAAAGTGGGTGCTCTTCCTTACACTGAAGGTTCAATTTTGAATGGTTTTTTTCCTGAAAGGGGAAGTAAAAAAAGACTTTGTAAAATTGCGGATGAGGATTTTACGACCCTGATAAAGTAAGTCAACAAAACCCTTTTAAAGAATATCTACTTGCTATTGGTATGATTACAATCAAAAAACAATCAAAACCCATATCAAAATTGAAGAGGGGCGATAATGTAACTGTCGACGGACACGTTCTTGAAATTGATGACCATTACATTTTCATAAAACATAAAAATACGACCGAAATGATTATTGAACTTTTTAATCCAAAGACTGAAAAAGAATATCAGATAAGATATTTTGACGATCAGATTGAATCTAGCATGGAATTCTATTATTTGCAGAATGATTTCCAATACACCAAGGCTGATGTGAAGTTGATTGAGTGGTAATCTTCTAATTTTTTAAAACACCAACAATCACCAAAAGCTTTATATATTAAGTTACTAATCGTATACTATTAGTAACTATGACAACAAACAACGAAACAACTGTAAAAATAAGTAAATGGCTAATTGATGAAGTAGATAATTATCTGAGAAAAAATAAACGGAACATGACTGAGTTTCCTTCTAAGAGAACTTTTGTCGACGTTGCGGTGATGTCCTTCTTGGAAAAAAGAGGTGTAAAACTAAACTATTAGGAGGAACATGGAAAAAATAGAAGAAGCACGTGCAATGTTTAGAAGGTTGGAAGGTATTGACAGAAATTCTGAAGAATTTATGTATCGACATATTGAAGCTTATGAAAGATTTTTGAGCATTAAAAGTTGCTAGTTACTCAACAAAAGCTTTCGCGACTAAAAGAGGAAAAATAATTGTAGCGTCTCCGTAGACTTTTACTGATTCTGCTTTTTGCGAGATTTTTCCCCAGGACACTGCTTCGTCAGGTCTTGCACCGCTATCACTTCCATCGAATTCTTGTGCAGTGTTGATATAAACTGCGTAGTCTGCTCCGTTTCTGTATAAATTTGCGTTGCATATTGCATGTTTTATTACTCCGCCACCTAAAATTATCATTCCTGTTTTTTCTCTTCCCATTGAACTATCATTTAGTTCTTCTGTGTGTGCAACTAAATCTAATTTGAAATCTGGATTTGACTTTTTGAAGAAATACATCATGTCTCCTAGAGAACCATCCATAATTGCCGGACAGAAAACTGGAATGTTGTTCTTGTAAGCCCAATAGTAAACTGATTCTTTGTTGTTTATTTCTTTTCCTAAAAGTTTAATCAAATCTGAAGGAGTTTTTAATTCTTTTTTGTGTTTTTTTAGTATTGGAAGAATCCACTCTTCGAATTTTACATACCTTGAATTTGGGATTAGAACGTTTCCAGCACGATTTATTCCTTTGTCCCTTAGTTCCGAGCCATCTAAATTGAAATCGCCTAGTTTAAAGTCACCAATACATTTGATTAGGTCTTCTTCTATTCCGCCAGCTGTTGTAACTAAAACATCTACGAGTTTGTGTTCTACTAAGTATCTGATTATTTCTCTGTTTCCAGTAGTAATCATATTTGAGGTATAGCCAAGATAGATGAATGCTTTGTTTTTTCTCATTTTTTTGACAATCTCAACAGCTTTTGCCAAACTTGAGGCTTGCGCGCCGACGGAAGAAAAAGAATCTATTAGTTTTGAATAATCTAAACCTTTGTTGAAGTCGTAACCTTTGATTGAAATTCCATTTACTTCTTCGCTTTCCTTCAGGATGTTATCACGAGCATTATTTTTTTTAGAAACCATGTTTATAGTTGTGACTAGGATTAGTTAATTGGAATAGCTAACTGTCTTGTCATCATATTAATTAGAAATATTGAGGATTTTTAAGGTTTGTTATTCCTCTTTTAGGTAAGCTTTCAATGCAGTCTTGAAGTTTTCAATTTCAATTAGAGGAATTTTTGCTCCGCAAGCAACTTCATGCCCACCACCCTTAGCTCCAGGAATCTTTAGGACAACATTGTCAACAATTTTTTTTGCTTTTGGTCCTCTGATTGAAACACTTGTAGAATCTTGTTTTCTAAATACTACAACCACATTTTTTTCTGGATGATCAAACATCAATCTATTAGAAACTTCGGAAGACATACTTGTTTCTCCACTATATTCTAAATAAACTAATTTTTTTCCAGCGTTCTTATTTCCTTTTTCAACTTGTTTTAGAAGAACTTCATTTAATCTTTTGTATTGGTAGTGAAGTTGTTTTGTATGTGGATTTTCTTCTAGTAAATCGTAAACATTACTTGCTTTCGTTAGAGTTCTAATTAAGTTCAGAACATTTGTCGTTGTATCCTTCAAACCAAAATTTAACATTGTCGTGATTTTTCCAATTTCTGTCATATACATTGCGTCAAAAGGAGTTAAAGCATTGTTGAACAATTCTGGATTTTCTTTTGCGAAAGATTTTGAGAAAAAAGGTTTGTAAACATCACCTATACAGCCAATCATAGCTAACCACTCATCTTCTTTTCTTTCATAAACCATGTGAGCAAGAAATGTCGTTGGTTCTCCTCCATTTTCTGCTGAACTGTAATAATTCATCAGAGACATTTTTTCTTTTGGAATTTGCATTGGGTGGTGGTCAATACAGACTATTGGAAGACCTAGTTCGCTAATTCCTTCTAGAAATTCTAATTCTATTTCAGCTTTGTCTAAAATAAAAATATAATCTGAACTTAACTCCTCCGCTCTTTTTATGTAACTTGCATCCAATCCTGGAAAAGATTTTATTGCTACTGCTTTTCCCTTACCTGAAGCCCTCAGTAAAATAACTGCACTACATAAACCATCTACGTCGTTGTCAAATAAAAATAAAGGATTTTGCGCCTTGTCCAAATGTTCTCCTATCTCTTTTAGTTGCTTTAAACTTAACATTAAAATACCGCCTTTCCTTCCAAAACTTGTAATCTTAGTTTCTCTATTTCTTCTTTTATTGTTACTGTTCTGTTCTTCAATATTTCTTCTAACTTATTTGAATCGTCTTCTAAAAGAGTATTTAATGTTCCAAATTTAGTCACAATTTGAGATATTTCTTTTTGTGTTAAAGTCAAATTAGACAAGAATCTGAATCCTTGTGGATGCGAACTTTCTTCTAATCCTTGTTCGAAAACTAATCTTGCGATTGCATCTAAATCTAGTAGTCCGTCGTAACTAAGACTTGATAAAAGAGTTTTTGTTTTCTTCAAAGACATCTTTGCATAATCTCTTAGAACATTTTCTTCAACTTTCTCTACGCCCTTCAACAATTCTTTGTAACGCATGTTCATGATGTTCCCGAATTTTCCTATCTCCGTGAAATTTCTTCTGATGTTTTCAGAAATTCTCAAAATCATTTCGGTTCTCTGAAGAATTCTACAAATATCTCTAACTGAACCCATACCTGAAATTTCCAATAAATTCAATTTACCTGTTAAGTCGTCAAGAATTTCTTTTTGTTTTTCTAAAATTTGAAGTGAGCTGTTTATTTCTCTCAAAAGTTCTTCTGAAGATTTCAAAAAATATCTTGTGGTTTTATAATAAAGAGAAACTTTTTTTCTTCTTTCTGAAATTGCAATTACAAAAGCTCCTGCTTGCTTCGCAGTTTTTTCCGCTGCCTTGTGTCTTGTTCCCGTTTCACTTGTGTGGATTGAGTTATCAGGAGTAAGAAGAACATTTGCGTAAAGAATTCTTTTCAAGTCTGCTGAAACAATAATCGCTCCATCCATTTTACATAATTCGAATAATCTTTCTGGCGAAAATCTACAGTTTAATCTAAAACCACCCTCAAAACATTTTTCAATTTCTGGCGTTGCGAAAACTATTAGTGCTCCGAGCTCTGATCTGATTAAGTCGTCTAAAACCGTTCTCAACGAAGTTCCTGGAGATACTTTTTTCAAATACTCCATAAACACCTTTTCCTCTTCCATGTTGTAAAAAGGCCTAAGAACTATTTATATCTTTTGTGTTATCATGAAAGAATTGCTAAATTGACCTAGTTTTACTCTATTAACTCAAATCAAAAATATTAAAAGCCCTGCTGACAAGCTATATTCATGGCTGTTGCTAAAAAAAAGGCTGTTGCTGTAAAGGTTGTAGAAAAAACTGAGAAAAGTCCTAAATCTAGAGTTCCAACTACGATGATTATTACCGAGAAACCTCAGGCTGCTGCTAAAATCGCGGCTGCTTTATCTGGTGGAACTGATGATAAAATTGATGATAAAAACAAGGTCGCATATTATGAATTTAACAAGGACAACCGAAGAATTGTAGTTGTTTGTGCGGTCGGTCATTTATTTGGTGTTATGCAAGTTGCTCAAAGAGGTCCTTTCCCTAATTATGAAGTTGAGTGGAGGCCAAATTATGAAAAGAAAGGCGCAGATTACACTAAAAAATATTTTGAAGTAATAAAGAAACTTGCGAAGGATGCGGACGAATTTGTGGTTGCGACGGACTTTGATGTTGAGGGAGAAGTTATTGGTTGGAATGTTGTACGATTTATTTGTAAACAAAAAGATGCTAAAAGAATGAAATTCTCCTCATTGACAAAAGAATCTTTGGACGAATCTTGGCAAAATATTCAGCAACATCTTAATTGGGGTGAAGCTTACGCTGGTGAAACTAGACATTACTTAGATTGGTTTTATGGTATTAATCTTTCTCGTGGTTTGATGAAAGCTCTTTCTAAAACTGGACAGTTCAGAATTCTTTCTATTGGGCGAGTTCAGGGTCCGGCATTAAAAATTGTAGTAGATAAAGAAAAAGAAATTCAAGCTTTCAAATCTGAACCATATTGGCAAATTTTCCTTAATGTGAAAGACAAGAAAGGTAAAAAAATTGAAGTTAAACATCCTCAAAACATTACAAAAAAAAGTGACTTGTTGAAATTCAAACATCTTCAGGGACAAAAAGGAAATGCAGTTACTGAAATTAAAGAAGACAAAGTTGCGGCGCCAATTCCCTTTGATTTGACAACTCTTCAAACTGAAGCATATAAATTTTGTAATCTGACTCCTGCTCAGTCTATGAAAATAGCACAGAATTTGTATTTAGAAGGTTTGATTTCTTATCCGAGAACTTCAAGTCAGAAATATCCTGCAGACATTGGCTATGATAAAATTATGAAGAAATTAAACAAGTATACGACTTTGACAAAATATGCAACAAATAAAACTCCAACTGAAGGAGAAAAGACGGACCCTGCGCACCCTGCGATTTATCCTACAGGGGAAAGTAAAAAATTGAAAGACACAGATAAAAAGCTGTATGATTTAATTGTAAAAAGATTTATTGCTTGTTTCTGCGACGCTGCTCTTGTTGAAAATAAAAAAGTTAAGGTTGACGTTAGTGGCATAAAATTTGAGGCTAGGGGAATTGAAATCAAAGAAGAAAATTGGATGCAAGTTTATCCAACGAAAACTAAAGAAGAAAAGATAATTACTGTTGAAGGTGAAGTTGATGTTTCTGAAATTAGAACCGAAGAAAAGATGACTCAGCCACCAAACAGATATAATCCTTCTTCTTTGATTAAAGAATTAGAAAAGCGAAATCTTGGAACTAAGGCTACAAGAACCAATATTATCGAAACACTTTACTCCAGAGGTTACATTAAAGAACAAAGTATTGAAGTGAGTGAACTTGGAATGAAAGTTGCTGAGACCTTGGAAAAATATTCTCCTAAAATTTTGGATGAAGCTTTAACTAGAGAATTTGAAACTGAACTTGAAAAAATGGAAGTCGACAAAGTTGATTATGTTAAGAAAGAAAAAGAAATTCTTGATAAGGCAAAGAAGAGTATTAATGAAATTGCAAAAGATATGACCAAAAATATTGATTTGATTGGGAAGTCTCTTGCTGATGGTAATGCTGCTGCTTGGGAAGCTGAAAAACAAGACAACACTATGACTGTTTGTCCAAATTGCGGAACTGGAAAATTGAGAGTCATGTATGGTAAAAAATACCAAAGATATTTTGTTTCGTGTGATGCTTATCCAAACTGTAAAACAACTTTCACTCTGCCTGCTGGTGGAATGATTAAACCTGTGAAAGACAAAGAAGGAAATTTTGAAATGTGTCAGGATTGCGGTGGGAAATTCCCCTTCATGATGAGATTAATGAAAGGAAAGAGACCTTGGAAATTTTGTTTCAATCCTGTTTGTCCTTCAAGAGAAAAATATGCTAAAGTAAAAGAAGAAGCTGAAGATAAAAAAGTAGAGTAATATTTAATAACTAGTTCTTTGTTTAGTTTTTATGGATAACAATGGAATCACGCATGGTGTAAATCATTACAATTCATTTGAGGAATATTGTTTGAAGAATCCAGATTCTAGTGAGATGTGTAGAGAAGTTATTCGAGTTTCTATGGAACAAGGAGTTTATGATTTTCCATTTATTCAAATTGATATGAACCATCCTTACCAAAAAAAGCTGAAAGATGGAATTGAGTCTTTCTTGAAAAGACTAAATGATTTTGAAGAGAGAGGAAGAAAGAGTCCTAGCAAACTTATCTTCAAAACAGCTGCTTAAAACAAACCTTTCTTTCTAATTCCTAAATCTGTAATTTCAAAGATTAATTCTTTTTCTGGAAGTGAACGATGTTTTTTCAATATTAATTTTCTTCTTCCGCCTTGATTCTTTAATTCTATTATACACTTGCTCCAATATTTTAGCAAATCTCCACCGACCATTGAAACTTGTTTTTCTTTTGCTTCATTTTCATCTCGCGAGAAAGAAGAATAAACCTGGTTTGTTACCAGTACAGGAATATTTTGTTTTCTGGCGATTTCATTTAATATTCTTAGCTGATTAGCTAATTTTCTATTTACTGCTTGAATCTGTTCGCTTTCTTGCGATTTTATTGCGTCGCCGAGTTCTAGTCTATACAACATTGCAATGCTGTCAATAATTATTAGAGAAACATTTCCTGTTTTAATTTGTTTTAAGAGAGTCTCAAATGCTTGTTCTTGTTCTTCGAATGATGTTGGTTTTAATATGAAAATATTCTGCAAGGTTTTTTCTAGAAGTTCCTTGTTTCGGTCTACCATCTGATAAACTCTGTCTGAAGAAAATCCCCCTTCGGTATCAATGTAAATTACTTTCTCGCCTTTGCTCGCTCTGCTCACTGCGGCTAGCAAACATATGTTTGTTTTTCCGCTCCCACCCGGACCGTAAAGTGTGGAGATTATGTCTTTCTCATAACCGCCATGGAGAAACTTATTGAGTTCGAAATCACCAGCTGAAATTTTTTCCATATAACTCTATCTGCTAATTTGGTTATTAAGGATTATTGTGGTATAATGTTATCTAAACCACAACTCTGAAGAACGGCTAGCCTTTGTTTGAGGATTATATCTGTAATCATCTTTTTAGATAAACCTAATTTTTTGTATCCCTTTCTCATATGTCTTTCATAACTAACCAATTGTTTTAGGGGTGTTTTTGTTGCGTCAATTTTTTCAGCATAAAGTAAAACAAGGGGTTGATAAGAATTCATTGCCCTAATGCTGTCGTGATAGGATTCTCTGAAATTATAACTTGTCGGAAAAAGACTTTCTGTAGATTTATCAAATTTCTTTATGGCAGCATCATTTACCTCTATTAAAATTCCGAGCAATTCTTTTTCTTTAAGTTCTTCTCCTGCAACATCTAATAGTCTTTGATTTATGGACTTCTGAGAATCTTCCAGCACTTCTTTCATAGTAAGTATTATTTTTTCTAGTGTTTGGTCTTTCATTAAAATATTTAGAAAATTGTGTTATTAAGGATTATTATACTAGAATTACTTAATTTTCTTGAAGTCTGCTTCAAGGGTAGCTAAATCTTTTTGAACAGATTCGATTGCTTTTTGTACTAATTTCTTAGGGTGCTCAGCTTCTATGTGTAAGATAGGATTCTTGGAAGGGTGGTCTCTTCTCCATGCAGCCATTTTAGCGCCTTCTTTATTCAAGTAAACTCTCATTAGTTCAACAACTGTAACACTATCTATTTCAATATCCATAGAGTTCTTATCTTCATTAATTACTTTAATTTCCATAGGATTAAACATAAAATTGGGTTTAAAAGGGTTTTGATTCCGATTTTGAGACTATTTTACTGGTTCCGTCTTTTTGAATCTTGATGATATTGTCCACAAAACCCTCTATTTTCTGCTCGTGACTGACCAAGATTATCTGTTCTGACTTTAACTGCTCAAATATATCTCTCATCTTATCTAACTGCTGCTCTGAGAAGCCGTCTGTCGGTTCGTCTAGAATAATTATGTCTTTAGTCTTTAGATTTGACATCATTGAGTTAAGTATCTGATTAAGTGCAAGTCTGTAGGCTAAAGCGACAGCAGTTCTCTCCCCACCCGAAAGGAAATCATAGTCTACCTCATAATCTTGATTTGTAATAACCGGTGTGAAGTCTTCATCCAATCTGACAGAAAGCGAATCTTCTACAAGAGTGGTAAACCATTCGTTAATTATCTTTGAGAAGTCACTTCTTAATTTTGCCAAAACATTTTTCTCGGTCAGTGCAATGATGCTCAGAAATTTTTCTTGTAGCCAATCTTGAAGTGATCTTAAGTAAATAATCTGTGAACGAACTTTTTCTTTTTTCAAAATTGTTTCTGTTGTTTCTTCGATTCTCTGTTTCAATAACTCCAACTCTTTTCTTTTTTCTGCAGAAGAAATTTCTAATCTTCTGACTATTAAATTTTGTTCATCAAGAGAAAGTCTTTTTTTGTTGAAATTGTCTTGTGTAAGCTCAAATGTTTTAGACTTTGCCTTTAGCTCTTCAGTGATTCTCTTTATTTCTTTCATTTCTTCCAGAACTCTCTCTAAGAAAAATGAATCACTTTTTATTTTCGTATCAATAACTTTGTAATGTTCTGAACGGATTCTATCTCTTTCCAAATTTGCCTTGTCTTCTTCATAACCTCTAACGAGAATTTTTGCTTTTTCTATATCTTTGAAGATTGTTTCTCTTTCGAAGAATTTTGGTTCCATCTCAACGTTAATTTCTTCTATCTCTAACTGAGCTCTCTTGGAAATTTTGTCTTTATGCTCTGGATTTACTGACTGGAAACAGGTTGGACAGTTTTCTAAAGAGGTTACCTTATGTTTTGTTTGGTGTGAGTTTTCTTTTCTTGCATTTAATACGGACAGTTGTGAATTAACTTCCATTAGTCTGTTGTTTAGTTCGTCTAGCACTTTTTTGTGTTTTATTATTAAAAGCTGAACTGCCTGAAGTTTATCTAAGGAAAAGTCAATTGGTTCTTTTATTTCATTTTGATTAGAATAAATTTCTCTTTGTAATCTTGACTTTATTGCCTCTTTCCCTTGTAATTCTGTTTCTCTTCTACTTACTTCAGAATCCATTTTCATTTTTTCTTCCAAGGAGTTTCTTAAGGCGTTAACTTCACTTTCTATTTTCATTTTTTCTTCGTTTTTTTGATTCAGTTCAATTGAAAGATTGTTTATTTCTTTGGCAATCAAAATTTTCTTTTCTGTATCTCTTGTGAGTCTTTCTCTGTAACTTGCAATCTCTCCTATTTCTACTTCTTTTATTTTCACTGCGTCTTTTACCTGTTGTAACAACAGCGTCGCGTTTTCTTTTATTCTCTTATAACGATCTATTCCAAAAATGTGTCTTAAGGTGTCTAGTCTTATTTCCGGTTTTTCCTGAATAATAGATTTCATTTCTTCTTGAGGTGTGTAAACTGTGAACTTGTAAAGGAGGTTAGACTTTTTAGCGAATTCTTTTGGATAATCCAACAAAGAGATAACTTTATTTTTCATTTCAGAAGTGGATATTTCTTCTTCTTTTCCGTCTATTGTTAAAACGTTTTTTTCCTGAGTTATACTTCCGTTCTTAGCTTTCTTTATTGTTCTGTTAATGATTACTTCTTCCCCATCTATTTCTAATTCTAAAGTAACTTCTGCGTTGTCCTCGCCATTTCTTAGAATTGAAGCACCTTTTTGCCCGGGTTGTAAACCAAACAAAGCAAACTGTAATGCTAATAAGATAGAAGTTTTTCCTGCACCAATATTACCAGATAACAAAGTTGAACCTCTTGGAAAAACAATTTCAAAGTTAGAATAACTTCTAATGTTGACCATTTTTAATTTTCTGAAAATCATCTTAGAACCTCCAATATCTCCTCTTCAGAACACTGTACGGAATGATTTTTTTCATCGAAGGCAAAAATAAGTTCACCTTTCTTATCTGCCTTCATTATTTCTAATGCTTTTGTTTTGTCAAAATTTATAGGTAACTCTGTTGGAAGGTTATATTTTTTCAGAAGGTCTACTAATCTTAATCTACTTTCTTTTGAAGCTAGACCTTTCTTTATTGCAAGGTCTATTTCTTTTACCATTCCAATGGAGATTGCTTGGCCATGTTTTAATCCGTGTAATAGTTCTATTGAATGCCCTATTGTGTGACCAAAATTTAATGTGTGTCTAACATTTTGGTCTCTTTCATCTTTTTCTATAATCTCCGTCTTTATTTTACAACACTCTAAAATAACTTTTTCTAAATTTTCCTCTGATAAGTCTAAAATTGAATCGTAACTTGGCTTTCCAAACATTAAAGAATATTTTATTATTTCTGCCATACCCTCACTAAACTCTTGTTGAGGTAATGTTTTCAAAAAATCTAAGTCGAGGATTATCTTATTAGGCATATAAATTGTTCCCACATAATTTTTCTTTTCTCCTAAATTTACTCCATTTTTACCACCTAGACTGCTGTCAACCATAGCAAGCAAAGATGTTGGAACGTGAATTAACTCTATGCCTCTTTTGTAAGTAGAAGCCACAAATCCTGCTAAGTCACCTACTACTCCACCGCCAAAGGCAATAATTGTTTGGGGATTAATTTTTTCTAAGTCTTTAATTATCTTGGTGTAAGTTTCTAAATTCTTACTTTCTTCGCCGGCAGGAATAACAAAAGTGTCTTTTCTAATTAGGTTTGGAAAAAGTTTTTGTAAATTTGTATCGGTGATTACAAATCCTTCTGGAAGACCTCCCTTTAGTAAACCTCTTCCTACTTCAAGAGTATAATTCTTGAAAATCATAATATTTCTCCTAAGTTTAAAATATGTTTAAGTTCTGCCATCAGCCTGTTTTCAAATATAACTGATTTTTCATCCTCATTCTTTTCTATTGAAAGGGCGTTCATTAATTGTGGAATAAACTTGTTAAAATCTGCAGGATTTTTTTCTGAATATTCTTCAATTATTTTTTCTTCAATGTTTTCAACTTCTTCTGATTCAATTACAATGTCTGCTTCCTGAATCTTTACTGAAGAAATGTTTCTGAGAAAAACAAAAGCTCCTTTTTTATGAACGAAATCTTCTATCTCATTGAATCTAACATCGCCCATCTTTCCTTGAGTAAGGGTTCCAGTTAACTTTAACAAGAATATTTTATCGGCGATGTTAATTCTGTCTATTTCTTCTATTATTTTTTCCGTCGCTGTTAAACCATCTGTTAGAGGTATTTCTTTGTAGACAACTTCTTTCAGGGGCATTTTTATGTTTTCTACTTTCAGACTCCCATTTGTAACCTGACATAGGTTAAAGCTCCCATATTTCAAATCGGCTAGCTCTTGAAAGTTGTTTGGATAGATTGGACCGGGATATGCAAATGTCGATGTTGCTTCTGTTTTTTTGAAAACTTGGTGAATATGACCCATTGCATAATAATCTGCTATAGGTAATTTTAATTTGTCAATTGAATCCATTGGAAGATTTCCTACTACATCGGAGATTGTTGTGTGAATCATAAAAATTGTGTATGGGTAAACTGAGTCGAAATAAACTTTTCGCAAGTCTTCTATTTCCATACCAGATTTTCTTCCAGGGTAACCAAAAATTGCTATTTCTTCAAAAAATGTTGGTTTTAGTTTTATGTTTCCATCTTCTTGAACTTCATGATTTTCTACATTTATACAAAATCCTCCTTTCTCTAAAACATCTAAAAAGGTTTTTCCGGAGGCTGAGAAGTCGTGTGAACCTGCAATTAAGAATACAGGGATTCCTGCTTCTTTTATTTTTTTAAATTCGGAGAATGTTTCTTTTAAAATCTCAATTGGAGGGTAGGCGGAATCAAATAAGTCTCCAGCCATTAAAATGAAGTCAACTCTTTCTTCTATGCTTCGCTCTATTGCCTTCTGGAATGATTTGAAGTTAAGGTCTTGCAACTCTTGTTGTCTCCAGCTTCCCAAATGACAGTCCGCGAAATGTGCAAATTTTACCATAGACGGTAAAATGCCTTTTGGTTTATAAGTATTTATGAGGTGAACTTTACAAAGTTAGACTAATGATTCAGAGATTTCATGACTAAAGAGTAATCAGCACACTTTGAAAAGTTCGGTTGGAGAAGTTTTTAGTGAAAGAGTTAATTTAGGTTTTAGGTCTGAACGTTCTTTCAAAAATTTATGATGCGTATTAAAAGCTAATTTTTGAGTGTTATTATTTTCGCTTATGTGACAAAGCATAAGATGATTAAGTTTTTTACTGGCGTGTTCTAAAACGCAAGCAGCTGATTGAACATTGGAAAGGTGACCCGTATCACTTTTTATCCATTTTTTTGTCGGCCAAGGGTATGGGCCTTCGTTTAACATTTTATCGTCGTAGTTACTTTCCATACATAAGAAATCGGAAGTTGAAACAGCTTCAATAACATTTTTACAGGCGTGCCCTGCATCAGTGATTACTGAAATTTTCTTGTTGTTATTTAAAATAGAAAAAGAAACAGGGTCAGCAGATTGATGTGATTTAGCAAAAGCTTGGACTTCCATTTTACCAATTTCTGTGATCTCATTGTTTTTGATAGGAATTATCAAATCTTCATTTGAGCAAATAAACCTTGACCCAATAATCTTCCTTGGAACATAAATAGGTATATTAAAATTTCTCGCGAAAACATCGATGCCTTTTATGTGGTCTGAATGTTCGTGAGTGAGAAAAATTCCTCGAATATTCTTCTGATCTCTTTTTAATTCTGATAGTCTCAATAAAATTTGTTTGCAAGAAATTCCTGCATCTATTAATATTGCATCGGTCTTTCCTTTGAACGAATTTTCTATATAGAAACAATTCCCAGAACTTCCGCTAGCTAGTGCTGAAACAAACATCTGAAAAGCCCTCTTTAATTTTTAACATAGGACATTACAAGAATTGTTGATTAAAAGGATTTGTATTTCTATTTCCAACTTACTACAACATCATCGGTTCTTTCTCGTGGTTGAATATCCACTTTATCAAAGTCTTTTGGCTCGAAATATAAACCTTTCTTGAACATCTTTAGCCCGAGATAGCCAATCATGCCCGCGTTATCAACTAATAAAGACATTGGTGGGCAGAAATATTTGACTCCTCGCTCTTCACACATCTTTTTGCACATTTCTTGAAGTCTAGCGTTACAGGCAACTCCTCCGCCGAGCAAAAGTTCTTTCTTTCCGGTGTGAGCTATTGCTCTTTCTGAAGCTTCGACTAACATTGCGAAAACTGTTTCTTGCATTGAGAAAGCCAGGTCTTCTTTTTTAGAACCCTTTTCAAATAACTGTTTAAGCTTTGTTTGCAAACCTGAAAACGCAACGTCCATTCCCTTTATTGAATATGGAAGTTCAATGTACTCTTTTGATTGTTCTGCTAGTTTTTGCACCTTTGGTCCGCCTGGAAAGCCCAAACCAATGTGTCTTGCGAATGTGTCAATGAAATTTCCGACACCTACATCAAGCGTTTCACCGAATACTCTATATTTTTCTGATTCATATGCAATAATTTGTGTATTAGCTCCGGAGGCGTAAAGCATTACTGGATCTTTTGCACCTACTGTTTCTCCTATTTCTAAATGTGCAACGCAGTGGTTTACTGGAACGATTGAAACTCCTAGCTTTTCTCCTATTTTTTTTGCAAATCTCATTCCTTCTACTAAACAAGGAGCTAATCCTGGAGCATTGGAAAATGCGACGGCTTCTATTTGTTTTTCTTCGATTTTCGCCTCAGTCAATGCTTTTTCGTATAAACCATCACAGATTTGTTTATGGTGTTCTGCAACTTTATGAGGAATCATTCCGCCTTCGCCGTCTTCGGTTGTGAATGAATCCTTGATGTTTACTATAATCTTTCCAGAATTATCTAGCACAGCTACTCCGAATGTGTGTGCTGTAGACTCTATTCCTAATACATATTTCATGTAAAGGATAAAAAATTATAGTATAAAAATATATAGAAAATGAAGATTAATTGATGAGCCCTCCCTCAGAGCCCATCAATTGAATATGATATAAAATATCAAAATTAAATTTGTTTAAAAAGATTTACTTTTTCTTTTTAGCAGCAGCTTTCTTCTTCTTGCCGCCTCTTGCCATGATAGCTTCACATACGTTTCCTTTTCCGTCAACATAATACAAGCAACCAGGCTTTCTTACAACAACATTCTTAACAATTATTTTTCCCATTTTATTTGTCCTCCTTTCACCTCTTGTAAAGATGAGTTTATCAGTCAGGTTTTGTATTTAAATGTTTCTATTTCCCCTCGACAAAAGTCATTATTTCCTAGTAAGCCTTTTTGTCGTCGGAAATGGAATTTCTAGTAAATACCTCCCTTTGCCTGAAAAGTTAGCGCCCCATTTTTTTATCTCGATGGATTTGGTAACTTTCATTTTGTCGTCGATCCATATTGCTTTAAACGGCTTACAGAAGAAAGAATGAATTGAAAGAGTTTGCTCTTTTCTGAATACAAATAACAACGGTGGTGAGCTTTTTCTGAACATTAGACCAGAAAATTTACTCCAATTAGACTTGCAGACTTTTACCTTAACAGTTATTCTTCTTTTTTTATCATCCATGAAAGTAAAATTTTCTAGTGATTTCATTTTTTAGAAATAGTCCAAAGAACATTAAAATATTGTTTGAAACTTTCAGCGATAAATTTATTTTTTATCATAAACACAAATGGTTTTTCGTCCCACATGAAAATATATACAAAATCTTCGAAGATATCTATTGCTGCTGGAGTGATGTAGCCTTTTGGTAAATATCTGACTTCAGTAAATTTTTCTTTTGCTCTGTCTTTTCCTAGTGTTTCTTTTGCTGAACTATCTAGAATAAGTTTAATTTTTTGTTTCTTTTGTGCTGACTTGAGATTCATGTTTGAGATAAATAGTCTTAGGGATTCTGATCTTGTCTTTGGTTCTGAGAAACCTAGAATAAAAATTTCTTCGTTGTTTGGGCAATCATCAATAATTCTTTTGAATGCTGTTTTGAATCCTTCGTAACCTTCGTAAACTGCCGTAGATGTTTCTGCTTGTGAAGAGTTAATCATAGAGTTAAGGTGCGGCATCATCTCTTGAATTTTTTTCTTTCGTTGTTCTTCTATTTCATTGAACTTGCTAGGGCTGGCAGCCTGGAAATGTTTTCCGTCTTTCTGAACATTATATGAGACAAGACCTTTGGATATTAATGAGTTAAGAGATTCGTAGACTCTAGAGTTAGCAATTCCTGTTTCTTTTATTATTGCTCCTGTTGTCGTCTCTCCAGCTTTCAAAAGAAAGAGATATATCGTCGATTCATTCTTCGTTAAGCCTAGTTCTTCAAGCAAGTTTGTTTGCATGTTGTCTAGAAGCAGTTTTCCTATATAAATGTTTCTCCTTAACAGGAGAAATAAATGTTAACTAATGCTAATGATACTACTATTGTATGGTAAAAACAAACATTCCAAAGATCACACAAGACTTTGTGGAGATGATAAAGGAAAAAGCAGAACAAGGAACATACAGGGTAGACCTTAACGGAATCAAAATAGATGTAGCTCCGTTTATCTTTCCTCCTCAATCTCCTTTTTCAGAGAGTACACATACAGTTTACGATCAATTTGGAAATCTAGAAGGTTACAAAGTTTTAGATATAGGAACTGGTACAGGAATTCAAGCTATTCAGGCTGCTCTTGCTGGCGCTAGTAAGGTTAATGCTGTCGATATTTATTCTCCCGCTGTTGATTGTGCTAGACATAATGTCAAATTAAATGGTTTAGAAAGCAAGATTGAAGTATGGGAAAGTGATATGTTTAAGAATATTCCTCAGGAAAAATATCAATTAATAATCGCTAATTTGCCAATCTTGGATGCTACTGAAGACGACGTTAGATTACATTCTCTTTTCGATCCTAAATTTGCATATCATGAACAATTATTCAGTGAATCTCCAAAATATCTTTCTAAAGACGGAAAGATTATGCTTTGCCACGCGAATTTACATGATGATAGTAGCTTTAAGAGATTAGAAGATGTTGCTGCGAGAAATGGTTTTGAAGGAAAGGTTGTACAATCTGTAAACTCATTAGGTTATGAATGGAGAAACTACGAATTTAAATATTCTGGAGTGCAAAAAAAATGATAGAGTTATTGATGATCCTTCTTTGGATAGTTGTTATAACTTCTTTCTCATTATTTGGAGCTTGGTACGCTAAAAAGTATAACAAAGCAGACGCTATAATAGGTCTTTATGTAGCCTTTGTTATAATCAGTAATCTTCTTGCATATAAAATTGCAGCTTTCAATTTGGGTTTCGCTACCTTTTTTGCAACTTCCGGTTCAATTATTTTTCCAGTTACTTTTCTCTTGACTGATGTGGTTAACGAAAAGTTTGGAAGAAAAGAAACTCATAAAATGATTTTCTTGGCTTTTTTAACACAAGTTGCCGTTGCTGTTTTTATTTTTATTGCAATAAATATGCCTTCGGCACCTTTTTGGACAAATCAAGAGACATTTGTTGCAATATTAGAATTTGCACCAAGAATAATGTTAGCCAGTTGGGTTGCTTTTTTGATAAGTGAGAATGCGGATGCTTATATCTTTTCATGGTTTAAAAAATTAACACAAGGCAAACATCTTTGGAGCAGAAGTATATTCAGTGCGATACCTGCTATGGCTCTAGACACTGTTGTTTTTGTAACAATCGCGTTTTATGGTCTTCAACCTTTAATGCCCTTGATTACAGGAGTTCTTGTTTTAAAATGGCTTGTGGGAATTATCAATATTCCATTTATGTATCTGAATAGAAGAATAATGAACTAGAACCATTTTTGTTCTTTTCTTTTTTTATACTCTCTGAATGCTAGTTCTACACTTCTTTCGTTGACGATATGATGGTGTTTGAATCCGCCACCAAATGTGCTTGGAATATGCATTAGTTCGTGGATAATTGTTTTTGTTTTTTCTTCAGTGGGCATTCTATCAAATCTTTCTGCAATAACTTCTACTAAATAAAATCCTGTTGTTCTTCCCATTCCAATTTGCATTGCTTTACCAAGCGCGTGGCAACGCGCTATTGTTCTTCTTGATGTTGAACCAAAACTTCTCAAAAATGCTACGCTGTCTATCTGAACGTGCTTCCAATCTAAAACTCTTAAGATTTCTTCCGCCTCTTTTTTTATGTCTGGCGCTTGTTCGTATTTTATTCCCATCTTTTAAAGAAAAATAAAAAGGAGTTAATAAACTCTTATGTGATTAATTTACTTCTACCAACTTATTCTTGTCTGTTAAACCTGATTTGATTTTTATTCTCTGCCAAGGAACCCCATAATACTTTGAAAGCATTTTGATCAGTTCGATGTTAGCCTCGTTATGTTCTGCTTCAGCTGACACGTAAACTAATAAATTATTGTCTCCAAAGCTTTCTATTCTCGGATTTGGTGATCTTGTTTTCACCATTACTTTTACATTCATTATAATTAGAAGTATGTGTTTCTTATAAACTTTGTTGCACTAGTCGTCAACAATTGAAAATCCCTCACTGGCAGCAATTCTTTCTTTCCAATTCTTTTTATTCTGAACTAAATTATCAAAAAATTTGTGAACAACTCTTGACAATTTATCTAAGAATGTTTTTACCCACTCATATTTTCCAGAACGAAAATGTGCTCTTGACCTATCTAAAAAATGAGCTAGGGAGTTTAGAAACTTAATCTTAATATTGAATATGACTAACTTGATTTTCACAATTTTATAGTACATTTTAAGTAATAATTTCTATACCATCTCTATGTTTTAGTTGATAATCTCTACCAACAGTCTGCTTTGTCTTTGCATTTATTGCTTTGATAAAGTTATTTCCTAAATCTGTGTGAAGTCTGAAAGCAAAATCTACTGCAGTTGTTCCCTTTGGAACTAAAAAGCAATCTGGAAGAATATTTCCTTTTGAATCTCCAAGCTTATTTGCCGACGCGGGAAATACTGCAATGTAACTCAATAAATCAAAAACTGTTGCATCTAAAATTTGTTGAATACCTGTTCCGAATTCATATTTGTCTAAAATATTTTCTTTTATTTTTTTCAAGGCATCTTTTTGTCGGTCATTTAAGTCTTTTAAAATTTTGAAATTTTTGGAACCAGGAGTGTATTCAATCATCCCTGCTTTGGATGCTTCTCTCAATGCCAATTCTGAATCTGCTGAACAAGGAATTATCATTAGTTCTGAAAATTCTTGTTTTAATTTTTTGTAATTTTCTTCGGCACCTGGCTTGTCTATTTTGTTTGCTGCAATTATCATCGGCTTTGTTAAATGTCTTATCTCATGAGCAAAATTTCTTAGTTGGTCCTCGGTCCATTCTGCTGGTTTTTCTCCGTTGTATTTTAACTTTAACAAAACTTCTTTGACATCATCTTCCTTAACATCTAAACTTGAGAATTGTTTTGCAATTGCTTTAGGAAAGTTTTGTTTTTCCATTTGAATTGTTCTTGCGAAAGCCTTCCAAACTTTTTTCAGAATTCCCAAATACCACAAGTCTAGTTCATTCTCTAACATCCTAACATCTTGCAGAGGATTTCCTTGCCCTTCCTTGCCTTCAGCGTCAGTAGTTGCAGATATATCTATGATGTGAATAAACGCATTTGCTTGTGATAAGTCTGATAAAAATTGATTTCCTAAACCTCTTCCTTCTGATGCACCTTCAACTAAACCTGCTACGTCCATTAATTCTACTGGCACCATTCTCAAATCACCATTGCAGGAACCTGTTCGAGGATTACATTTTGTGTGGAATTCTTTACAAATGCAGGGAACTCTTACATAACCTACTCCGTGGTTTGGTTTGATTGTTGCGAAAGGATACGCTGCTATTAAAACGTCCATGAGCGTTGCTGCCTTAAAGAAAGTTGATTTCCCACAAGATGGTTTTCCGACAAGTCCTATTAACATATTTTAGAAATGTGATGAGTATTTTTAAGGGTTTAGATTACAAAATTTGTCCTTCGTGCGCTTTCATAAATGTTTCTTGTCTGTCAGTTAAGATATATGCGTTTGGAGCAACCGTACCTCCGGTAGTTATAAGGTGCTGGCATTGCATTTGACTAATCAGGTTTTCTAAATGATTGTACCTAGATAAAATAATATGTTTTTCTTTTTGATAATCTATCCCTTCGGCAATTTCTTCTAAATAAAAAAATGGAGAACGTTTTGTGTCGGACATCAATTTTCTAATAGCTTCTGTTAGTTGAGAGTCGCTTCTTCTGTCTTTTGACATGTATACTTCAAATTAAAAAACTTTATAAGGATTTAGATTGTCTTGTATTCAGATGAGCCCATAGCTTAGCCAGGTAGAGCACCGCTCTTATATGAGTTTGTTTCGTTAGAAACAATTTTCCTCGGAAATCTAAGGAAGGCGGGGGTCCCAAGTTCAAATCTTGGTGGGCTCATTCAAAATCTTTAAATATAAAGAAAACATAGAATATTATGGCAAAAAAAATAAAGAGGCTTTATCGTTCAAAGACTGACAAGGTGATTGCAGGTGTTTGTGGCGGTGTAGGTGAATATTTTGGAATTGACCCCGTAATTGTAAGAATTATCTGGGCGGCGCTTATCTTCGGATATGGCTTTGGTTTTTTCGCATACCTTCTTGCTTGGTTGATAATTCCATTAAAGAAATAATTAAAATCCGAAATTTCTAATCAACGATGGATTAACTCCAAACATTTTTAGCATTTGGTATAATTCGTTATTTGACTTTTCTAGCTCTTCAAAGATTGCTTGATACATTTTATATGAATCTGAATCTTCTTCTGGTTGCTTATTCTGTGGCCGAGCTTCATCCCTTAGTTCGATATAAGCTTCTGAAACTGCAATAAACTCTAGCCTAGATTCTTTTTCTTTTCCAGGATTTTTATCTGGGTGCCACTGATGGGCAAGTTTTCTATAAGCGGACTTTATTTGATCCTGAGATGCACATGGAGAAACATCCAATCTTTTGTACAAATCTTTTATTTCGGAAGGCCTAGCCATTTTATTTTTTACAAATTGCTAAAGCGTAAGAATTATCTTTGGAGGTGATTACTTCTGCATGTGTGAAATACATTTTCAGAAAAGCGTTGAAGTCTTCCTTAGTGTATTTGTATGAAACAGCAACGACAATTTGATCTCCTTTTAGAAGTTTCACTTTTCTTTCCAAGAATTGTATTTCTATATCTTTCTTCAGAGAATAATACTCCTCTACTCTGGAATTCTTGAATCTTACGCCGTATTCCATGTCTTCTCTTTTCAATCCAATCTGAGTTAATATTTTTACAAGCCAGTTGTCAATTTCAGAATTTTTATAGGCCTTTACTATTGCATCAGGTTGTCTATTGTCCAATCCGTTTCCAATAATTAAAACATCATCAGTCTGCATTGCACTTCTTATTTCATATAGTAATTCGTTTATTTCAAAATTACCTAGTGTGTTTCCCAATAAAAGAATTAAATTGTCTGCATAAATCCCATATCTCAATAAAGAGGCTATATTCTCTATGTTCTCAAAGTCGGAAATGTTCCATTGAAATTGAACTATTTCGTCCACATTCGCTTCTTTTATTTTTTCCAATGCTTTCTCGACCATATAACTACTAATATCAATTGGACAGTATCTTACTTTTGTATTCCTAGCGTTTTTTTCTTTGGCTTTTTCTTTAATTTTGTCTAAGAAGATTACTGCCTTTTTTCCGTCTCCACAACCAAGATCCATTAGGTTGAAAGGTTTGTCTCCAACTTTTTCTAAAACTTTATCGACGTTTTCTCTGATTAATTTTATTTCTTTTTGAATTATATCTTTTTTGTAATCTTTGTCTTTTTCTAAGTCTAAGAATGCTTGACTTTGATCAGATGTTAGATACCAAAGTTTAGAATCAGCAATGTTCCAGATACGGGTATTCCCTTCTAGAGAATATCCTCTCTTGATTAACTCCTTGAAGATCAAGTCGTTAACCTGTGGCGATTTAGTTTTTTCAGCCATGTTTAAAAATAGCATTTTGGCTTTTTATTCTTTTGTATTCTCATTTGTGACTCTTTTATCACCTTGACGATAGATTTAAAAGTTAAATTTGGCGCTTGTTTTTAAAGCTCTTAGGGAGTTTTACAATATGCTCTGTTAGTGTAGAGGCCAAGCATCCAGCCCTTTCAAGGCTGAGACCCGGGTTCGAATCCCGGACAGAGCGCTCTTTTTTTACAAAAAATAAAAAGTTTATAAGCATTAAAGGCATTTAGTTTTATGGTACAATTTTTCAATACGTTGGATGAGCTGAAAAAAGAAATTTCTGAAATTAACAAAGAGCTCGATATTGACCAAATTTTGAGAATTGATCTTCCTTTTATCGAGAGCCAAGACGATTTTACAATAATGAGTATCCCGGCTTATGGACCTGAAAAATCTAATAATGTGATTTTTATTTCAGATAAAAAAATTCTTGCCCACACCCCAATAAGCACAAAAAAAGTTGAGAAAAAATTTGAGGATTTGATGAAAAAGAAAAATGGGGAAAGCACGGTTTCAATGTTTATGCTTTTGAGAGCTGTTTTAAAAAATTATTCTCAGGAATTTCTTAGGCTGAGAGATGTATTGAATACGCTAGAAATTGACCCTGTACTAGATACCATTGAAGAAACAGGTAGACATTTGAGAAGACTTACTGATACTATGGAGGGATTGTTCCAGGTGGTGATTGAATTGAAAGAAGACGAATTGAAATGTTTTGATGTCTCCTTAGTAGATTTTGACTATGAAGTTTTCAGCACGGAAAATAAATATTGGCTTGACAGGTGCAGAAGCCATAACTATAGAATCTCTTCTTTGAGAACAAAATCTGAAATGCGTTCAAATAGAGAATTAAACGACACTATGAAAAAAATGACCGTTATCATGACTTTCCTTACAATCATCAGCATAGTTGTAAATGTTCCTGGAACTGTCGGAGCTATCTTTGGAATCCCTGCACTTTCAGACGCTTATTTTGAATCACATACAACTTTTTTGGTTATTACACTTATATTGACAACATTACTTTCAATGTTCTTAGGAGTTATTTACTGGAGATCTTTGAAGTTGAAAAGTAATTAATTCACTACTGGAAGATATAAATTTCCCTAAGAAGTTTTAAATAAGAATTTCTGTTTAAGTTTTTATAACATGCAACAACAAACAGAATCAAAACACCATTATCAATTTGTAACTAAACTGTTAATAGACCTATTCAATAAAGACGAGCTTCCAAATATAAATCAAATTCTTATTGAACCAACCTATGGTCATGTTGGACGTATTAAATATAATAACTACCAAATTCATTTTTTCAAAGGCCAAAATCTTGGGATAAATAGTATTGGTGCCTCAGAAATAGCGAAGGATAAAGGATATACTAAATTTTTTTTGAAAAAGCTTGGCTATAAAACTCCTACCGGAGAAGTTTTTCTTATGCAAGAATATCTAGACAGGATTGAAAAAAATTTATCAAATAGAAATTTTAATAATCCTCAAAGAGGTTCTGATCAGGCTTTTGCTTATGCGCAATCAGTTATAGGTTATCCTTGTTATGCTAAACCTAACTTCGGTTCTAAGGGGAGAGGCGTAACTAGATGCGAAAATCCGAGCGATTTAGAAAAAACAATTAGAGAATTCCATAGTCAAGGTTTGAATATGTTTTTATTAGAAAAAGCAATTAACATGCCAGATTTTAGAGTTGTAGTTTTAGGAGATGAAGTGATATCTTGCTATAAGCGAGTTCCACTGAAGGTAGTTGGCGATGGAAATTCGACAATAAAACAATTATTAGAACAAAAGCAAAAAAATTATTTTGAACATGGAAGGGAAGAAATGATTGATATTCAAGATGGTGGAATGTTAGCTAGGCTAAAAAGAAATGGTTTGACTGTTCAAAGTGTGTTAGCTTCTGGAAGAAATTTTCAATTATTGGATGTGTCAAATCTCTCGAAAGGCGGCGAATCTGAAGAGTTCACAGATAAAATTCATGAAAAATGGAAAGAATTATCTGTCGCAATTACAAAAGACATGGGACTTAAACTTTGTGGAGTAGACTTAGCTTGTTCCGATTTGGAAAGTCCCTCTTCAGATTATAGTATCTTGGAAATTAACTCCACTCCAGGTCTAGATAATTACGCAGCTAGTGGTAGTGAACAATTTGAAAGAGTGAGAAATTTATACAAAAAAATATTTAATGAATTAGGTCAAAAACTTTAGATTCTTACGGAGAAATTTTCACTACTCGCCTAGATGAATTTTATTAACAAGTTTTAAATAAGAATTTTGCATTGATTAATTATGAAAACAATGAAATTATTCAGTTTGCTTTTAGTAAGTCTGTTTCTAGTTAATTTTGCATCAGCCTATACTGTTCAACATGATTATTACAACGACGACACTCACGTGAAAACAGTTTACTACACGTTTGACAAAAACTATCAAGAAAATGAACACAGATATCCTGTTTCAGACTACAAGGAAGGATACACTTACAGAACATCAAAAGAGTATTTAGAAGATAGATACGAAGATAACTACGAAAGAGATTATTTAAGACATTCCTCACGTGAAAGAAATAGAAATTCTGATAAAATAACTTATTACAACTATGTTCCTTACTTAAGAGGCTACGAAGAAAGAACTTGTTACGATTTTGCACCCAGGGGCAAACTTTTCTACATAAAGTGCGACTTCTAATAACCGAAAAGTTTATAATCTCTCTTGAAGAATTAAATTTATGGAAAACAATTGGAGTTTTCGGCACTGTTAGGAAGAATTATTCTAGTTTGAACTTTAATTCTCAAAAGCTTTTTATATCGCGTTTCTTAAATAAATACTATGGCGGATGTAGTTTAATGGTAGAACTGGTGACTGTGGCTCGCCCGACGAGAGTTCGATTCTCTCCTTCCGCCCTTCTTATCTCTAGGAGAATAACATGGTAGCTAAAATAAGCTGTGATTATTTTCATTGTTCCTAAAAATTCTGGTTTAATAAAATATCAAGAACTTTTGAAAGATTACAACATTTTTGGAGAAAATATAGAAACTCGTGGAGAAGATGTTCCCTTGATAGTTTCTAGTTTAATTAAACAGGGAAAAAGAGTATTTGGTATCACGGGTGAAGATCTTCTTAAAGAATTTTTGTTAGAAAATCGAAATACGGGATTAAACATAAAAAAAAGATTTTCTTGGAATGACTCTAACTGTATGTTTGGAAAACCTACTTTGTGTTTATTAGGCCCCGAAGACAAAAACTTGAGTAGTCTGCCCAAAAAATTAATAGTTTGCATAAATAGAAAATATTCAAAAATTGCTAAAAAATATCTTTCAAGAATTGAAGACGGAGGTTTTCAGTTTAAAAAAATTTATCTTTCTGGGGCTACTGAACAAACATTTCAAAAGAACATATCTAACTTAGTGATAGATATTGTTTATTCTGGTACTTCTGCAAAAGAGGCAGGACTAAAAGTTTATGAAAAAATATTTTCTTCAGATATTGTATTAATAGGGGGTGATGGTTATGAACTTTGATATTGATGAACTTGACTTTGAAAAGGGAAAGGGGCTTATTCCTACTGTTGTAAAAGACATACAAGGTAATGTTCTTATGTTAGCTTACTCTAATAAAGAAAGTTTAGATAGGACAATAAAAACTAAAAAATGTTGGTACTTTAGTCGAAGCAGAAATGAACTTTGGTTCAAAGGTAAAACTTCTGGAAATACTCAGGAATTTATAGAAATAAAAACAGATTGCGATAACGACTCTCTTCTTTTTATAGTAAAACAAAAAGGAAATGCCTGCCATGTTAATAGATATAGCTGTTTTGAAGAAGAGAAAATATTTGATCTGGAAGAACTTTACAATAAGATTCTTAGTAAAATTGAAAGTGAAGATAATAATTCTTACACAAAAAAACTTATTGCTGATAAGGAACTGCTAAAAAGAAAACTGATAGAAGAATCGGCAGAAGTTATAACTGCAAAAAATAAAGAAGAACTTATTTGGGAATGCTCTGACTTAATTTATTTTCTTCTAGTTTATATGGCTGAGGCTAAAATTACTCTCGAGGATATTTACAAAGAAAATGAAAGGAGAGATAAAAAATGAGCAATATAAAAGTAATAGAAAAACTTGGGGGGAAACCGGGAAAGACTACCCTAATACTTGCAGGAGTACATGGAAATGAAACTTGCGGAGTAAGAGCATTTGATGAGATACTTCCTAATTTGAATATTGAATCTGGCAAGGTTATCTTTATTTACTCTAATCTTGAAGCAATAAGTCAAAATAAAAGATGTATTGAAAAAAATCTTAATAGATGTTTTTTTAAAAATCAACCAGAAGACATTTACAATAGTCTTGAAGGTAAAACTGCAAGAGAAATAATGTCTTATCTTGAACAAGCCGATTTAATGCTAGATATACACCAAAGTTTCACAGCGGACTCTCTACCCTTTGTAATTATTGATGAAAAAAATATAGCTATCGGAAAGATATTTGACTCAGAAATTGTCAGCTTTAATTGGGATACTTTTGAACCAGGATCTACGGACTACTTCATGAATTTACAGAAAAAAATAGGTATCTGCTTTGAGTGTGGTGCCTTTCAAGATCTATCAACTAAAGAAAGAGCTAAAAAAGCAATATTTAATTTCTTGATTTATACTGGAAATCTGGATGGTAATTTGGAAGAACGAAAAGAACAAAGAATATTAAAAATAAAATCTATTTATAAAAACTATATCTCCCCGTTTACTAGAGTAAAATATCTACCTGACTTTTGGAAGGCTAAAGAAAAAGTGATATTGGGGAAAGAAGGAAAGAGAGATGTATTTATTGAGAAAGAAGATATTGTTTTGTTTTTGTCTAATAGTAAAGAACTAAATGAAGAATGTTTTTTACTGGCAGAAGAAATCTATTTAAACAAACAAAACACTACAAACTTGAGAGAATTAAAATGGTGAAACAAAATAAAAAAAAGAAATTGAAAGTTCAAAAGAAAAGAACAAGATTGTTTGATAATTTTTTCCTGGCCTTGCTTTTATTTATCTTAGTTCTTGAATTCTTTTTGCTTTCACCAACTACATCTAGTCTTGTTGAAAAAGTTCCTATGCTTTATCTATCAGTCTTTTATGTATGTGTATTTCTATTCCCTTTCTGGATTTTAATTTCATACTACTTCAACACTATCTTGAAGAATGAAACACCTAGTGCAACAAAACTTTTAGTTAGTGCGTTGATTAGAGGGCTAGTATATTTTATATTATTTATAATAATTCTTGCGTTTATAGTCCTTGAAACTAGAGAAATAGCTGTTATTCTTTTATCTAAAATCTTTGTCCAAATAGCGGTTCTTCTTGGTCTGGCAATAGTTATATTCTCTTTTCTCTTGAAACTTTATCTTTGTAAAATTAAACCCCTTGAGGATAAAAAATGGAAACAGTAAAGGGATTTTCCGACTTCTTCGGTGAAGAAGCTTTAAAGAGAAAGAAAATTGTTGAAATAATTGAGGGAGAGTTTAAGAGTTATGGATTTGAACCAGCTGAAACTCCAATTATAGAATTTGAAGATTTTGTAGTGGGTGATAATAAAAATGATGAAGCTGTTCGAGATGTTTTTAGATTAAAAGATCGAGGCGAAAGAGCTCTTGCTCTGAGATTTGAGTTTACTTTCCAGTTGAAAAGAATTGCAAAGAAACAAAAATTACCTTATAAGAGATATCAAATTGGTTACAACTTTAGAGACGAGCCAATAAAAAAAGGCAGAACAAGACAGTTCATTCAGTGTGACGCAGATATTATTGGGAGTAGCTTGAAAGATGAAGCAGAGCTTCTAGCGATGGCTTCTAAAACATTTAACAAATTAAATATTCCTGTAAAAATTTATGTTAACAATAGAAAGTTAATGAATGAAATTTTGTCTGGAGAAAAAGTTGATGAAAAAATCAGAGATGATGTAATCAGAGAAATTGATAAATTGGACAAATTATCCGTCGCTGAAGTTGCTGAAAATCTTTCCAAACTTGGCGCTGAAAGAGTTCTGGATATATTTAAGAAAAAAGAAGAATATTTTGAAAAATACAAATTTTATGAAGAAATTAAAAACTTGAAAAAGATTTGTAAACTTTACAACTTAGACTTTGAATTCAGACCCTTTTTAGCTAGAGGTTTTTCTTACTATAATGGAACTGTTTTTGAAATTTGGTCTGACAAACTCGGCGTTGCGATTTGTGGTGGTGGAAGTTATTTAATTGACCAGATTCAGTCTACGGGAATTTCCCTAGGCTTGGAACCAATTTCACTTATTACTGACATAAAAGGAGAAGGTGTGGAAATTCTTTTGATTTCCTTGGAACAAGATAAAAAAGTAATTCAACTTGCAGAAAAATTGAGAGAAGAAGGAAAAAGTGTTCAAACAATTTTAGACAAGGGTGTAGGAAAAGCAGTTGAATATGCAAACTCTAAAAAAATTCCTAAGATAATTGTCGTTGGTAAAAAAGAAGTTGAAGCTAAAGAATATCAAATAAAAAATATGACTAGCGGGGAGTCTGTAACTGTTAAAGAAAAAGATTTGGTGAAGAAGTTGCAATGAAAGAAGTTTATTCTGGAAAACAGCAAGGCAACTATACTATAGAAAATTTTAGGAAAGTTGTAGGCAAAATTAAAGGAAACACCGTTATTGAGGAATTTCACGTTGACGGATTTTTTAGAGTGAAGTTTTTTTTAGCGGACGAAGTTGTTACAGTTGAATATAATTACAATAATGGTTCAAAACAGGTTACTGTAAATCTTTATGGAAACGAAAAGAATTTTAGGAAAGTTCAAAAGTTTCTTCTTCAATAAGTTCCTTAGCTGTAACTTTTTCTGATTCCTCTTCTTCTACTTCATTGAATTTTTCGAATTCTGAATCTGGAATTGCTTCCATTTCTTCCTGTAAACCTTCAATGTGCTCTTCTATTTTATTTAGTCTCATATGGATTTCTCCGAAGTGGATTTGCTGATAAAGATAAATTTCTTCATTGTTTGAGAGATGCAAAATTGGAACGAAAGAAAGAAGTCTTTCCTCTCTTGTTTGAGCAAGATGTGAAAATTTCATGTGGTCTGTTGATGGTTGTTTCATGTGCTGTTTAATTCTCTTTAGAACAGCTGCTATTCTGTCTTTCAAAGGGATTCTATTTTTGTTTGGCATAACTGTTAATGCAGACTTATTTGCCTGTCTGACCTTAATGTCTCTTCTAATCCTTCTATTTTCAGTTTCCATGGCCTGATTCAAGGAAGCCATCAATTCTTGCAATGTAACCCTCTTATAACGAGGAATTGGAGTTCTAGGAACAAGGATTGGTAATTCATCTTCGTCTAATTCAATTCTTTCTAGCTCATATCTCTTGGTGTCTTTTCTTCCATATAATGCTTCATCTAAGTCTCTTATGTATTGGTTAATTAGAATTTCAGATTTTAGTCTTAATAATAAAGAACAGGCCAGAAGAACTTTTGAGGAAACGAAAAAGTTCGCGTCTTCCATCTCTCTGACTACTTGCGAATATTTATCTGCTAATATTCCTAAGTCAATATCCCACGGATCTAACTGTTCAGTTTTAATTAAATCATAAATGATAGCCTGCCAGCTAACTTCTTCTCCAGTTATTAGATCGTAAAATTGCAACTGACTAATTTGGTCCTCTTTTTTCTCACTCATTAAAATGTTAGTCTGTTCTCGTTAATAAATATTGTTATGAATTATCTACTAAGTCTAATTTTGCCCCAAGAAGGTGCTCTAATTCTACTGCCCTGTCCTTAAGAATTGCTAGTGAAACTTTAGTTGCTTCTTCCCGCGTTAATCTACGACTAGATCTTAAAGGACGAAGACTCCCATCAGAATTAAGATATTTTAAGGTGTAACCCTCTCCGTCTAACTGTGATTCAAGAGTACAAGCAGTCTCGGGAGTGTCTGTTCCCCTGTAAACGAGAGCATAACTAAACATTTCTTTTCGGTCTTCTTGTTTCTCTAGTGAAAGATAGATTTCTTTAGGCATAAGGCATAAAAAGACCGAGAATATATAAACCTTAGTTAGTGTCACTACGTAATTACAACATGACCGAAAGATTTAAATAGTATTTGAAACTAGAATATTTATCACCTCTTTTTTCCCAGAAGGGGCAAGTAGGGCATACTATTTTTTATCGCCTTATGCGCCCTTTCATGGGTTATAATCATTGATACTCAATAAAAGAAATTTTTCGAGAGATTTTTACTAAGTTTTTTTAAATTTTGTACTCTCGTTTTTCATACTTATTTATTAAGAAAGTCGCGGATCGCCTATTTTATTTTTTATTTAATCGGCCCCGCGCAATTATATTTTGTATATTGAAAATGTTTATTAACTTGGATTGTTGAAAAAATGTTCATGGGAGAGTTGCCAGAAGGTAGTAAAAGAAGGTGTTGTAACAAGCCTAAGGAACTTTGTCTTTTACAATTTGAAGCTTTGAAAAAAGAAGAAACTGCAAGAAGAAGGGTTTATGAAAGAAAAACACTTTCTGAAAAAGAATTAACAGCAGCGGTTGAAGGGAGAATGATGAGGACTTCTTTTAGTGCTTATGCTTCCGGTTTTAAGGCCGTATATTGTAATATCTTTTGTAGAGAAAGCTGTGATAATCCCTATGATAAAGATTCTTCCCCTGAAAATGAGAGATACGATTTGGTTAATATTAGAGAAAGAATGAAGGAAATTGGACTGCTTCATATTTATTCCATGATAGAACCAGAACTTCGAGTAGAGGTTAGTAGAAACAAATACTATCGTTCAAGAGATGCTGGAGGAGATATTGGTTGGGAAGCTGCTGAAAAAGATTATATTGCGGGAGGGTATTTGAAAAACTTTATTGAAGGAGCAAGTACTTGTTTTGTAGAAATTGGTTTACAACAAAAAGGTAAACTAGAAGAAATTTTAGCCGTAAAATAATTTTAAATAATTTTCCAGCCCCTAACTTTTGCTTTTGCATATAATTCTCTAGGACATTTTGTTCCAGACTTTGAAAAAGCACAGATTATACAGCATTGAGAAATTGGTGTTCTGACTTCTTCCTTGCATTTTGGACAGGTGTATTTTTGTGGAGAAAATTCTATTGAAACTTTTGCAGTTGTGCCTTTTTTACAATGTGGGCAAACTAAAATAATTGTTTTAGGAATTTTTTGAACGCTCTTTTTTGCCATGTTTAACTTAGCTGACACATTCTCCTAATGTCCAGTAGTCTACTCCCGAAGAGCAGGCAACACAGCCAGAAGAATAGGTCTCTTTCTTTGTCCAACAAGCACCACAAGGAAGATTATTTTCTTTACAGTATGTAAGATTCCCACAGTAGTTATCTATTACTCCACAGACAGCTATATACTCCATTGTACAAATCTCTGCTTGTTTTTCTTCATTTGTACAGTTATGTATCTGAGCTAAAGAATTTGTAGCTATCTTGGTACACCATTTATAACTGTCAATACATTTGAGCATTTCTTGAGTGTATCCTTCCGGACAACCACTTTCTTGAACTAGGGAATAGTTTCCTGATTCCATGTTCTTAACAGAAGCAATACAACAACTATAGCTGTCTTTAGACTCACATTCTTTAGCTAGGGGCCTATAATACTCTGAAAATTCTTGAAGATTAGCTTTTGGATCCTGAGAAAGAAAAATGTAACCTGAGAATACTACTAAAAAGAAAGCTGCAAAAAAAATCCCCTTCTTTTTATTATTCATGGTATTTTTAATAATCTAAATTATTTAAGGTTATCTAAACGGTAATCAGATTTTGTAGCCTTTTCCTTTTTTAGCCAGATTCTTTATAACTGGAGGTTTAAACTTTAACATATCTGCAGGATCATTTTTATCTTGATTACCTCGCATTCTTCTTAGTCTTTTTTCTAGTTCAGTCATTTCTTTTGCCATAATATCTTATGGAAACCTCTGTTTTTAAAGCTGTTTTAAAACCAAAAAGTTATATAGTTTCTAGTCTTTATAGAAAAATGAAAAAAAGATTAGGTTCTCTTCTGGCTTCTGCATTAATTTGTTCTTCGGCAGTTTTAAGTAGTTCATTTAACGAAAATTTTGAAAGCCCTATTGTACCTGGACCAGTTAATGGACAGAAGGGGTGGTACTCAGCCGAACCTGCCGAGGTTTCTGTAGAAAAGTCTTTTGAAGGTTCTAACTCATTAAAACTATTTAATGGAAGTGCAAAACATTCCATCACTAATAATTCTGTTCCCTTATGGGTAAGATTTTATGCAAATTTAGAGGGAAAGCCTTCTGAAGTTCCAGTTATAGATAACCCAAACACGAGTGTTGCTTTTTATGTTAATACGAACCTAAATATTATTGCCTATGATCATACTAACACCGTTGAAATCCAAAATTCTCATATTAATACAAATACTTGGAATCAGTTTGATATCTTTTGTGATTATAATAACTCTACAAATCCTTCATGGAGTTTAGAATTGAATGGAACAAATCTTGCTTCAGGTTTAAAATTTTATTCAAGCAATTCACAACTTGAATCGGTTTTATTTTCAAACTCCAGTTCTTCACCAACATATGTAGACTCCATATCTTTATCGGAAATAGAACCTGAAGGTAAGCTTACAGATAGTGACGGTGACGGAATCGCAAACTGGTGGGAACAAAAATATTTCGGTGGAATAACAAACTGTTCTGCAAGTGATTTATCTATGAATGAAAATTTTAGTTTCCTTGAATCTTATATTGCAGGACTTAATCCTTTTAACCAGGATGATACTTTCAGAATAATTCAAGAAGGTCCAAAAAAAATGAGATGGGATTCAAAACCTGGAAGAGAATATAAAGTTTATACAACAACTAATCTTCTTGGTGGTTTGAAATATCAACAGACAGTTGGGGAGACTAATTTCTTTGAAGATTCACAGGATACTCCTAAAAAATTCTATCAGATCAAAGTTGAGAAGAAATAAACATTAAATCTGTCTTGTCTGATTAAACTTAGCCATTAATTTTTCTAGAACTACTTGTGGTGCGAAACCCTTATTGCTACAAGCTTTCATGAATTCATCATAAACTTTTCTGTCGACGTTATACTCAAGTCTTCGCTTTTGTGCATCTGGTGGTGTTGCTGCCATAGTTTACTTAGAGATTTAGAATATATAAATGTTCGTAGAAAAACTAATTCGGAAAATCTAGAGAAGCTCGAATGTATCCACAAGTATCCTGACAATTTCTTAAATGACTTACTAGTTTCTTCCGAACATGTATAGGATATGTGTTAAACTTGTCAAGTCCCAAATAAACCGAAGGAACACTGTCTTCTACAAAATTTAGGTGATAGCCAATATTTGCTACGAAAGCCAACTTTGAAAGAAAAGTCTCATCTTCTAAAAATTCGCATAGTGTTTTGTCTTGAGACATTCCTTCGACTACAGGTCTTATCCATCTTTCTACGTCAGAGAATACTGGCATAGGAAAGTGGAATGTTGTTATCTGTGTTTTTTCCATGAATTATTTAAGAAAATCCACTATTTACAGGTTGTCCATTGGGAATATATAAATCAATATACTCAATAGTGAGAATATTGCCAAAAGCTTTAAATATATCTCTATATTGTTTATTTTATGAGAAGAAAAATTATCCGACAAGGCCATAACACTATGACCTTAACCTTGCCTAGTGAATGGACAAAAAGATTTAATTTGCAAGCTGGAAGCGAAGTTGAAGTTATGGAGAAAGATAATGGATTGTTTATTAGTACTGAAAAAAATTCTTCCCATAAAAAAGCAGAGTTAAACATCGATGGTTTAGACATCCCTACAATCTGGAAATATTTTATGGCAGTCTACAGAGAAGGTTATGATGAAATTGTTGTTAAATTCTCTCCCGAACTTAAATTACCAAGTCCTTATATGTTTTTTTCAAAAAGAAAGTTGGATTTGAAGTTTAAGAAAGAAAGCGAAAGAAAAACCGGCGTAGACTTTCTAAGTGAGTTAGTCAGTAGATTTATTGGTTTAGAGATTGTTGACTATGGAAAAGATTACGTGACTATAAAAGACATGACAGAACCAACTTCGAAAGAATTTGATAACTCTTTGAGAAGAATTTTCTTGTTAATACAACAGATGGTTGATGAAATAGTTGAAGCTCTAAAATCTGAAAATACAATGTCTCTGGAACATATTCACAGTGTAGATATCAACATCGACAAATTCCACGATTACTGTGTAAGAATATTAAACAAAATGGGAAACAAAGAATCTAGGAAAACTTCGTTACTTTATTCTAGTCTGTTCCTGTTAGAAATGATGGGCGATGAATTCAAAGCTATTTCCCAACATCTAATTCAAGACTACTCTAAAATGTCTTTCAAAGGAGTAGAAAATTTTATGGATTCTATAAAAAAAGGAATCTATCTTTACTATGATTTATTTTACAAATTCAATAAAGAGACAGTAGTTAAAATGTCTGAACTTGATAAAGAAAGATATTTTGGTTTGGAGAAAAACAAAATAAAGAAAGCTGAAGAACAAGAACTATTCCATCATTTGAGATTAATAGGTAAGTATCTTAACGCTCTTCTTGAATTAAGAATAGAAATGGAATTCTAACAATTACTTATCTAAACTTGCTAATTCCTCAAATAACTTTGTCTGGGCTTTCGTTAATTTTTTAGGCGTCTTAACTAGAATATTGATAAATTGGTCTCCTCTGTGATTTGGATTTTTTAAGAAAGGAATACCTTGTCCCTTCAGTCTTAAAATACTGGATGACTGCGTTCCCGGAGCTACTTTAATTTTTATTTCAGAAGATAACGTTGGAATTGTAATTTCGCTTCCTAGAGCTGCCTGAGAAAAGCTGATGGATGTTTCCATATGAACATCAAACCCTTCTCTTTTGAAAATTTTGTGGGGTTTAACAGTTATTACCAAAAACAAATTTCCTTCAGAACCATTTCTTATTGCGTTGCCTCCTCCGTTAATTCTCAATGTTTGACCATCGTCAATTCCGGCAGGAATCTTAACCTTAACTTTTTCCTTACTATTTAAAATTCCTAAACCCCCACAACTTAAACATTTATTTTCAGGAATCTGTCCTTCTCCATCACAATTATCACATCTGACTGTTTGACTAATGACTCCAAAAGGTGTTCTTTGGTTTATTTTTAGTCTACCTTGGCCATTACATTTGTAACATTTTTTTAATTTTTTATCTATTGCTCCAGTTCCGCTACACTTTTCGCAAGTAATATCTTTTTTAATAAAAATTTCTTTTTCGCATCCGAATACTGCTTCAGTAAATTCTATATTTAATCCATATCGTAGGTCTTCACCAACCATAGAATCTTCATCTTCATAAAATTGATTTCCAAAAGAACCATTTCTTAATAAATCTCTTAAGATATCTGAAAAATCTCCTTCTTGAGAACCTTGTCTTTGATTAAATTGGCTTCTTTCTCCGGCGTCATATTTCTTTCTTTTTGTTTCGTCACTCAAAATGCTATATGCTTCATTTATCTCTTTAAATCTGTCTTCGTGTTCTTTCTTCTTATCCTGTGTAGCTTTATCTGGATGAAAATTTAATGCTAATTTTTTATAAGCCTTTTTAATAGTTTCAGCAGAATCTGTTTTCTTTACTCCTAATATTTCGTAATAATCTTTTTTTACCATAGTAATTTAGAAAATTTTAATAAAATTTATTTTTTATCATCTACTACTTCTGCGTCTACTACTTTTGAATCAGCCTTTGCGCTATTCTGTTCTTCCTGTTGTTTAGCCGAATGTTCATAGATTTTTACTCCAAGCTCTTGAGAAACTACCTTTACATTCTCTATTTTTACTTTAATCTTTTCTGTATTGCCACCCTTTAAGGATTCTGCTAATTCGTCTATTACTTCTTGTATTTTAGCAATTGTTTCTTTGTCTACTTTATCCTTATATTCTGCAATCATTTTTTCAGTAGCATAAATTAATGACTCTGCTTCATTCTTAGCCAAGATTAAATCTCTTTTCTTAAGATCTTCTTCTTTAAATTTCTCAGAATCTTTAATCATTGATTCAATTTCTTTTTCGGTTAGAGAACCACCTGTAACTACTATTTTTTGTTCTTTACCTGTTCCTAAATCTTTAGCCGAAACTTTTACAATACCATTAGTGTCAATATCAAAGGTAACCTCTATTTGTGGAATGCCTCTTGGAGCAGGAACTATTCCAACTAAATCAAATTGACCCAGAGATTTATTGTCTTCAGCCATTTCTCTTTCACCTTGTAAAACATTTATTGTTACAGCGTGTTGACCGTCAGCAGCAGTTGTAAAAATCTCACTTTTTCTTGTAGGAATAGTTGTATTTCGGTCTATTAAAGAAACTTTAAGTCCACCAACAGTTTCAATTCCTAAGGTTAAAGGTGTTACGTCTAAAAGTAAAATGTCTTTTACATCTCCACTGATAATCGCGCCCTGTATTGCTGCACCAAGTGAAACAGCTTCGTCAGGGTTAACAGATTTATCCGGAACTAAACCAGTAATTTCTTCAACTAACTTTTGAACTTTAGGAATTCTTGTACTTCCACCAACTAAAATAACTTTGTCAATTTTAGGATTCTTAGCATCTTTTATTGCTTGCTTTGTTGGATTTTTTAATCTTTCAAAAATAGGTTCACAAATTTTTTCAAAATTTGCTCTTGTTAAGTTAACATCTAAATGCTTTGGACCATCTGTTCCAGCAGAAAGATATGGAATAGTTATTTTTGTTTGTTGAGATGAACTAAGTTCTATTTTTGCTTTTTCGGATGCATCTCTAAGTCTTTGTAAAGCAACTAAATCATTTTTTAGGTCAATTCCGTTTTCTTTTTTGAATTCGCTAACTAGGAAATCTATTAAAAGATTGTCTATGTCGTCGCCACCTAGGAAGTTGTCTCCGCTTGTAGCTTTTACTTCAAAAATTCCGCCACCGAGTTCTAAAATAGAAACATCGAAAGTTCCACCACCAAAATCAAAAACTAAAATTGTGTGATCATGAGATTTGTCTAAACCGTAAGCTAATGCTGCTGCTGTTGGTTCGTTGATTATTCTTTTTACATTTAAACCTGCAATAACGCCTGCGTCTTTTGTTGCATTTCTTTGTGCATCTCCAAAATAAGCTGGAACAGTTATTACTGCGTCAGTTACTTCGTGACCTAAATATGCTTCTGCGTCTTTTTTTAATTTTTGTAAAATCATTGCAGAAACTTGCTCAGGAGTGTATTCTTTATCACCAACTACGGACATTTTTTTAGTGCCCATTGCTCTTTTGATACTTCTAATTGTGCTTTTATAATTTGCAACTGCTCCTCTTTTAGCGACGTCACCAACTACAATTTCATTACCGTTTATGGAGACAACGCTAGGAGTAGTGTTATTCCCTTCTGTGTTTGGTATGATTTTTGGTCTTCCCCCTTCCATTACGCTTACTGCCGAAAATGTTGTACCTAAATCAATTCCTATAATTTTATTCATTTTTTCTCCGTTAGCTTACTAATTTTAACTTTTGATGCCCTTAAAAGCTTATGGTTCAACAAATAACCTTTTTGAAGTTCTTCTAAGATAACTCCTTCTTGTTTTCCGTCGACCTTGATTATTGCTTCATGAATATTTGGGTTGAAAGGTCCTTTTGTGTCAATTACTTTTAAACCTTGCTTTGCAAGAACTTTATTCAACTCTTCATAAATTAATCTCACACCCTTGTCATTGTTGTGTTTTAGAGATAATTCAAAATTGTCTAGAACTGTTAACAAATCATAAATTAGATTTGCGTTTGCGTTAATTATATTTTCTTGTTTTTCTTTTTCAGTTCTTTTTCTGAAGTTTTCAAATTCTGCCTGTTGTCTCGCAATTTTATCTAAATATTCTGCTTCTTTATTTTCTACTACCGGATTATCAGAAGTTTGTAAAACACTTAGAATTTTTTCTAACATTGCTGCGCCTTCAGCTTCGTCTGCTTCGCTAAGTTTTTCGTTTTCCTGGTTTTTTTCTGTTTTTTTGCTTTCTACCATAGTTTATCGTTTGCATAATCCCTTTTAAAGGATTGTATTTTCAAATTTCTTCAATAGCCTATCTTTATAAACGCTTTTTTGAGTATATTTTCATGGTTAAAATTAAAGGCAATGAAATAGCTGCACCAAATATTATGGGCTCCTATGATCGAAAGGCAGTTCAAATACAGAATCATATAGTTGAAACTTTAAGACAAATCGGAATCGAAAGAGATAATGTTCATATAGAAATGGAAAAAGTTGCGCAAAGAAAGGCTCCAGCTTCTGCATCTTGGTACTTTAATGGTAGAAATATGAAGTATAGTTATGCGCTTATGCCTCGGTTTGTTGAAAATCTTTATATTATTGACAAAGTTTTGAGACTTGAAGTTGAAAAATTACTTAACGAAGAAATAAACACTGATCAATTTACTCGTGAATTTTCCGAGGACGATGACCTGAACGAACAACTTCTGGAAGCAAGAAAAACTTTAGGTGTGAGTGCTGATGAGAAAGATTTTGAATTAATAAGTAAAAAGTATAAAGAGTTGGCTAAAGAATGTCATCCAGATATGCCTGACGGAGACCATATACTTTTCCAAAAGATTAACGCTGCTCACAAATTAATTAAAAAAGAATTAACTTAAATTATCTTCGTCTTCTTCTGCCTTTTCCTTTTTTAGCCTGAGATTTTTTGTATCTTTCTCTCGGTTTATTGTTTATTGTTCTAGTTCTTTCCTGTCTTCTCTCACCTTGTGCAGAATATCTTTGTTGAGTTATTCCTAACTTCTTCAGATTTTGCATACTTCTTTTTGACTTACTTCTCTGAACTAAACCCTTATTACGAATTGCTATACTTGTGTCCATGAAATAATTAGTTTAGCTAGCTATATAATGTTTTTGGGAGAAAGTAACTTTAGAAAAATAGATTTAAATTAGATAATCCGAGAGAATAAATTGAAGTTGTTAATTAAGCAAGATTTAAATAATTAGTGACGTGATTATATACATGAAGAATAGAAAAAGAGATTTTTTTCTAGGTGCTGTTGCGTTTGTTTTTTGTTTATTCTTAATTTTACTTTTTTCTTCAAATTTTCATCTTACGGGTAATGTTATCCTTGCTGGAAATGGAACAGAAGAAGATCCTTTTCTAATAACTAACTGTACAGAGCTTCAAGCGATGAACGAAAACTTATCTGCGAGTTATAAACTGAATAACAGCATAGATATGGCTTCTGTTGACTGTGAAGTTTTTCAAAGTGGGACCGGTTTTGAACCTATTGGTAATATGTATTTGTCTGGAGACCCTGAAGATGCAGAAGTATTTATGGGTTCATTCGATGGCCAAGGATATTTTATCTCTAACCTGTTCATTAACGAAACTAGTGCGGCAGGTGCAGGTTTATTTGGTACAACTTCTGGTGCACAAATTTTGGATTTAATTGTTGTAAATTCCACAGTAATTGGCGGAAATTTTACCGGAGGAATAGTCGGTTATTCTTCATTTAGTACCCTAACAAATGTTTCATACGAAGGAAATATTTATGGTGGAGAATATGTTGGAGGATTAATCGGTATTGGAATTTTGGGAAACATCGAAGATTCTTTCTTTAGGGGGAATGTAACTGCTTATAATTATTCAGGAGGTTTGGCAGGAGTTACAGCAGATATAGAATTAGCTAATTCTTACTATAATTATGAGTCTTCCTTTTTTAATGGAAGAACTAAAATATCTCCCGGAGCTTTATCTTCTTCTCAATTTAATAGTTGGTTAGAGAATGGAAAATCTTTAGATGAGAATGATTATTTTACTAGTGATGGTGAGTATTACTTAATAAACAATGTTTCTGACTTTAAAAATTTCTTGGCTTTTAGTTCTGACGCTTATAGTTCTTTTAAACTTACTGTGGATTTGGATTTATTAAATGAAAAAAATTTCTACATACCTTTTCTTGAGTCTACATTTGAGGGTAATGGAAAAACTATAAGAAATTTGAATGTTAATGATTCTTCGGCATATTACTTAGGTCTATTTGGAGATATTCCCTATGGCACGGGAGAGATCTATAATCTTACCTTAGAAAATGTTTCTATTGTTGGAAGTATTTATGTTGGAAGTATTGCTGGTTCTAGTGGGGGGGAAATTCACAATTCGTCAAGTTCCGGAAGTGTTCGTGGTAAGTCCTATGTTGGTGGTCTAGTCGGATCTAACTTTGGAGGGATTTATGATTCTTATTCTATTAGTAATGTCTCTGGTGAGGAAATGTTTGGTGGATTGACAGGTTATTATTCAAGTGCTTCATACGAACTGGTGGAAAATTCTTTTTATGACTATGACAAATCTTTTATCAACGGAGAAAAGGTAATTGGAAGATATGCCCTTTATGGTGATAAGTTAGATAGCTGGTTAGAGAATGGAAAATTTTTAGATGTGAATGATTATTTGACTAAGTATGGATATGATTATTTGATTACTAATGTTTCAGATTTGAAAAATTTAATTTATTTTGGGTATAATGAAAGCTTATCCTTCTTACTCACAGATAATATTGACTTACTAAATGAAAAAGATTTCTATATACCTGTTTTAGCAGGAGAGTTTGATGGTGATGGATATATTATAAGAAATTTAAATGTGAATAGGTCTTCAGTAATTTACTTAGGTTTATTTGGTGAAAATTTGGGAGAAATCTCTAGGTTGGGTTTAGAAAATGTTTCGGTAGATGGTAGAGAATATGTCGGAGGCTTAACGGGCTTGAATGGATATCTTATAAGAGATGTTTATGTTTCTGGTTTGGTTAATGGTGATTATTCTGTCGGAGGATTGGTAGGATATAATGATGAAAATGTTATTAATTCCTACGCTGTTGTAAATGTTTCGGAATATAGTGGGGGTCTTATTGGTGACAACCGATACTGTGACAATGTGATAAACTCTTATTATAATGAGGAGTTTGTGGAGTCGGATAACTCCTGGTATGATCATTGTAATCAGTCTAGAACAAGAGCTCAAATGAAATCTTCTTTAACCTTTAGTGGTTGGGACTTTGGAAATATCTGGGGAATGAATGAAAGTGGTTCTTATCCTTATTTAGGAAATCCTGGAATTACTGATACCTCTTCACCGGTTATTACTTTGATAGGTGGCTCAAGCACTCCCGTTACCACTTCATTACTTTGGGAGATTGACAGACTATCTGATGCAACGGTGAGATGGGGAATAAATAGTAGCATGACAAACATTGCTGTTAATCAAAGTTATCTACCAAATCACACGGTTCTTTTAGCACCTTTAACTGCTTCTACAACTTACTATTACAACATCACTAGTTGTAATATGGCCGGACTTTGTTCTAGCTCTGGAATTTATAATTTTACAACTCCTGCATCTAGTAGTGGGCAGAGTTCTGGTGGTGCTAATAATGATAATGAGACTATATCCACCTATACTTTAAGCGCTGCTAAATTTTCAGTAGGCTTCACAAAACTATTAGGTGTTGGGGACAGAATCTCTTTCCCTCTGGGTTCTGAAAATCATTTACTAACACTAAAAAATATCACAACTGAAAAAGCTACCATCCTAGTTTCTTCAACACCACAAACTAATATTTTGGAAATTGGGGATGATTGGGAAATAGATCTTGATGCTGATGGGAATTATGATACTTTGGTAGAACTTAAGAATATCACTGTTGGGCAAGGAGCTACAGTAAGCATAACATCTCTTGTTACTGAGTCCTTACCTGTTCCAGTTACAAATAATTCAGTGATAAATAATGAAAGTACTACTACAGGAACAGACTTAGTAATGAAAACTGCAGAGGAGGTAGCAAACAAGGAAAATAATTTTAACTGGCTTTTGATTGGTGGTTTGATTGTATTAATCTTAGCAGTAATTATAGCAATCGTCGTAGTTTTAAATTCGAAAAGAAAAGCAGAAGATGAAGAACAAGATTTGTTGAAACAAGATTTGGAAAAAAGAAGACTGGAAAGTGAGAGATTGCAAAATGAAACTAAGAAAACAGCTGTTCCAGAAGTTGTTGAAAAAAAAGAAGAAAAAATAATTGCCCCAGTAATAAATCCTGCTATCGATGAAATTAATAAACTCTTAGACAAAAGTTTGGAAGAACATAAAAAAAAGAATGAGGTATTTGCAATAAAATACTACAACCAGGCTATCAGAAAGTTTAAAGAAAATAATCTTACTGACCAAAAGACATTGGAACGACTAAAATCCATCTCTGTACTTCTTTTATAAGCCACCCCCTACTCTTCTGAGACTTTTTCTTTGGTTTGCTCTCCAATGTTTGTGAAAAGCCACCTCCGAGAATCGAACTCGGGACCTTTACCTTACCAAGGTAACGCTCTAACCGGCTGAGCTAAGGCGGCTGACTTAAATTCCTTGTTAGAGAAGTTTTATAAATTCTACTACAAGATAGTATTTATGGAAGAAAAAGAAGTTAAATTTGAAGAATACTACGAACAGCTTAGTAAGAAATACAAACTGCCGAAGTTGAACGAGCTTGAAGAAGACTTTGATGTTAGTAAGTTTGAGAAAGAAGACGCAAAATTCTTGGCTAGAAGCATGAGAAGAATCATTGCTGAGAAAGTTGGCGCCTATTCACACTTTTTTGAAATGTTGATTAATCCTTCTTCACCGCCGGTTTTCATTTATTCTTTCTTGAAAAATATAACACCTAAACAAAAAGATGAAATAAAGAAAATCTACGAAGAACTTGCGAAAGTTCAGGTTACTCTGATGAAGTTAGACACGGTTTATTCTGAGAAAGCAGAGATTGATTTCATTAATTCTTTCTTCCTTTCTTGGCAAAAGACAAAAAAAGAAATTTACAATGTTATGACTGAGATAGAAACTAGTTTTGTTAGCGACGCTAAAGCTGGTAAAAGAAGTTATTTAGGTTAATCCAAAAAGCTCAAATCTAATTCAATTGCAGAAACTGGCAAATTAATTTTCCAGTTCTTTAGAACTCTTGGTGCAACTTCTCCGATTCTTCCAACTTCTTTTTTGTTTACTAAAACCTTCCCAACTCTGCCAAGAATGTAATTATTGTCTTCAACAACTTCCAACTCATATTCTTTGTCAAGCATCTTGAAAAGATAATCTAAAACCTGTTTTGCGTCGGTGAAACTAATCTTTTCATCAATCAAGGAGATCGCTAATCTTTCGCTTTCTTTAATTCCAGTTTCTGCTTTTCCTTCTTTGTCCAGTTCGAAAACAGTTCCGACTTCAAAAATTTTCTGTGGATATTGCGAATCTGAATTTTCTGATAAAACTTTTAGAGAGTTTGTTAATAAATCAACTCTTAAAGCATCATTCTCATTCTTTGATTCTTCTATTTCTATGAAATCTTTGAAATCGTAGTGCATCTTTTTGATATTCTCTTTTGTTGTTAAATGGAAAGTTGAAACTTCCAACAAACCAATTCCTGCCAAAATGTTTCCAATCATTCTTTGCCTTCTAGATTTCTTTGATTCTTCACCTATCGTCGATATTTCTGGAATTTCTGGAATGAAGTTTTCGTAACCATGTGCGATTGCAACTTCTTCTGTTAAATCAATCCAATGTAAAATATCTGTTCTCCATGCTGGAATTAAAGAAAAAGTTTTATTTTTATCTTTGATTAGGCCAAGACCCATTCTTTCTAAATAGTTCTTAATTTGTTTCTCTGTAAACTTTGTTCCAAGAGTTTTGTTTATGTCTTCTAGTTTGAACTCTAACTTTTCACTTTCTAAATTCGGTGTTGTCATATTCTCCTCTGCGCCTTTTATTTTCATGGAATAAATTTTTCCACCCATATCTGCCAAAGCTGTGACAATTATGTTTAGAGTTTTGTTCAAATAGTGTAAGTTGAAACCAGAACATTCAATGAAAACATCTTTTGTCTCATTTGAAACTCGACCGGTGTCGTTTGAATTAATTATTGGGGGCATACTTAATATTTTGTTATCTGCGTCGACAAAAACCGGATATACTTCTGCGCCTTTTAGCAAATCGGCATATTCAATTCCTGTTGGATGTTGTCTTAAAATTTGTGGTGCAGTCATAACTACTTGCGATTCTAATGGTTGGAATTTTATATCTGAAGGTTTTCTCGCTTCATAGCTAATTGGAAGTTTTATTTTTTCTAAAGGATAAACACCAATCGCCAACTTCTTTCTTTTTCTTCCGATTGTTAAATGTAGTTTTTCTTGAATATCTATTATATCTTGAATTCTCTGTTCATCTAATTTCAATCCCTTCACAATTGCACAAACGGTATAAGGTCTAACTTTTCTAACTGACTTGTCTACATTAACAATAAAATCTTTTTCTGGTTTTTCAACGGTATAAGTTTTTGTCTTAGACTTTTCAGTATAGTCTAAAATTGCTCTTGACATCGCTTGCAGAGAAAGTAAATCTGGTCTGTTTGGAAAAACTTCAATCATCAACTCTGTTTCTGTTTCTCCGTCTATAGGAGTTCCCATTTCTGTGATTTTATCTTTCAAAGCTTCTGTTAACTTTCCAACTTTCTTCTCAAATTCTTTTTTGTTTAGTGTTAGTATTGTCATTTTATTTGTCCCACACCTTTGTGCTTCTCAATTTAGTTATATCATTCTTATACATGTCTCTCAAGTCTGTAATCTTGAAAAACTCCATAATAATTCTGTCGAAACCCGGACCCCAAGCTAAAACGGGGATGTGTTTTCCGAACATAGGAATAGTAACTTCTGGTCTGAACATTCCTGCTCCGCCTAACTCAACCCATCTTTTGTGAACCGGATGGAAAACATCTATTTCTAAACTTGGTTCTGTGTAGGCGAAATATGCAGGTCTTATTCTCAATTTTTCGTAACCCATTTTCTTGAAGAATTGTTTTAAATAACCTAACAGTTGTACGAAATTTGCGTTTTCATCGACGACAATTCCTTCGGTCTGATTGAATTCGAATCCGTGAGACCAGTCTACCGTTTCATTTCTGAAGCATTTTCCTAAAGCGAAATATTTTGCAGGATATTCTTTGTTGTCTCCTATTTCTTTTATTTTTCTAGCGGACAAACATGTTGTGTGTGTTCTCAATAAAACTTTCTTTGCGTCTTCCTCATTCCATTCCTGTTGCCATCCTTTACTTCCATCAATTCCACCCTGATGTGCTTTCTTTATTCCATCTACTATCTTCTTCTCAGGTAGTTTTGCTTTCAGATTTTTTATGAAGAAGGTGTCTTGCATTTCTCTAACTGGATGATCTTGTGCTGTGAAAAGAGCGTCGAAAACCCAAAAACCTGTGTCAGCATAATTTCCGGTCATTTCCTTGAAACCCATTTCTAACCAGATGTCTTTTGCATAGTCCGTTGCTTGATTTACGAAGTGTCTTTTTCCACCAACTAATTTCGGAGCTTGCGAATGAATATCATATCTTCTAAATTTTTTTCCCTTCCAGCCTTGGGAAGTGATAATCTTTGTCGTTAATTGCTCTATTAAATCTTCATTCAGTTTCATTGTGGAAATCTTTTCACCTAGCTTTGATAAACTCAAGACAACTTCTTTCTTATCTTCAAAGATAATTATGTCCTTTCTTGCTTTTAAATTTTCAACTGCGAATTTCTCTTCAGGACTTAATGCCGAAACCTCTAGGGGCAATTTAGTCATGAGATTTTCTTCTGGCATTTTTTTGTTTATCTCGTTTTCTTTTGCAGTTAAGGAAATTTTACCCTCAACAATTTCTATAAGAGCTTTTTTCTTAAGAATTCCTACTGCAACTTTAGCTTCGTTATCATTCAGTTTGCATAATCCCTTAACTTCGTTGAACCCAATTTTCTTCTTTTTCTCTAGTTCTGATAAGAGTTTTCTTTCTGGGAGCTCTTTTTTCAAATAAAATATGCCGTTTATACCTAAATTTACAAACTTCTTTTCTGATGAAACTGCCTCAACGAGTGCTTTTTTCTTCAAGAATTCAATAGCTCTCATTACAGAGGTCTTGTCTAAACCTGATTTTTCGACAATTTTGTCTAAATCTTTCAAATAAACCAGTGGTAGCACCTTTCTTTCTAGGGGGGAAAGCGACTCAATTAATAGCTCTTCACTCATGGTTAATAAAAAAGTTTTAATTATTTAAATGTTAGTAGGGGAGGGTTTTTATAGTTGCCCAGACTATTCGACGTTCCAAAAAGGCTTTTTATTATTCACCTTCTTTAAGATGTCTAAAAGTACAATAATTAAAAATGAAACACCTACTGAGATAATCCAGTCTATTGGTCCAAGAGGCACTAACTCAAAAACCTTATTTAGAGGGGTGTAAATTATCATTACTGTAGCTAAGATAGATATAATCGAAGCATAAAATAGATATCTGTTTGTCAGAGGATTTCTAGTAATTGTTTCTTTTCTGAAACTTCTAAAGTTAAATGCATTAGCAATTTCAACAATTATCAGGACAAGAAGAGTGCTTGTTCTCGCATCTGCTACTGACTGATTTAGAAAATTAAAAGTAACATAAAACATCCCCAGAGTAATTAAAGCCATGAAAGCACCTGTCAAGAAAACCAGTAAAAAAAGATTTTTTGTAAGGATTTGTGCTTTCACCCTTGGCTTCTCTTCCATAATGTCTGTTGAAGAATTATTTAACCCCAAGGTAATTGCAGGTATATCAGAGGTTACTAAGTTCATAAAAATAATATGAAGAGCCAGTAAAATAGGTATTGGCCAACCAAAAAGAGGGGCTAATAAGACTCCTAAGAAAAGTATAGAGAGTTCAGCAACATTACATGAAAGCTGATAAGAAACAAACTTTCGAATATTACTAAATATCGTTCTTCCTTCTTTTATTGCATCAACTAATGTTGCAAAGTTATCGTCTTTTAATGTTAAATCTGCAACACTTCTAGAAACATCTGTTCCATTCTTTCCCATAGCAACACCAATATGTGCTTCTTTTAATGCAGGAGAGTCATTTACACCATCTCCAGTCATAGTTACAATCTCGCCATGATCTTTTAGAGCTTTAACTATTCTTAACTTGTGTTCGGGCCTTACTCTTGCAAATACTACAACACTTCTAACAATTTTAAATAAATCTTTATCAGACATTTTATCCAGATCTTCGCCTTCAAGAATTTTTCCTTCGCCTAAACCTATTTGTTTGGCTATAGAAATTGCCGTCTCCTTGTTATCTCCAGTAATCATTTTAACAGCAATTCCTGCTTTTTTACAAGTTAAAATAGCTTCCTTAACCTCTTCCCTTGGTGAATCCTCAATTCCTACAAAACCCAAGAAAATTAAATCTTCTTCTAAGTTTTCATGTTTTGATTTAACTCTTTTATAGGCAAGAGCAAGGGTTCTTAGTGCCTCTGAAGCCATTTCTTTATTTGCTGCTAAAACAGATTTTTTATCTTTTTCTAATAGTCTAAAAACTCCTGAATCTCTTTGTATATACTTGCACTTCCTTAATATTATTTCTAATGCACCTTTTGAATAGACTATTAATTCTTTATGGTCTTTGCATAGAACAGACATCATTTTTCTCTCTGAACTAAAAGGCATTTCTTCAATTCTCTCAGAATTTGAATCCTCTTTAAAAAAATCTGATTTGGCACCAAGAACTAATAATGCGGCTTCCGTTGAAGTTCCAAAGATATTATATTGGTTGTCTTCACCAGTTCTTTCTATCCTAGAATCATTACATAAAATTCCGGTTTTTAACAAAAGTGAAAGAGTTTTTTCTTTAGTTAAATTTACTTCTTGATTATTTTTAGTAATTACTCCAGTACCTTCATAACCTGAACCAGAAACTTCTAATTTTTTAAGGTCTGTGAATATTTCTTTGACAGTCATTTCACCCTTAGTTATTGTTCCAGTCTTATCAGAACAGATGACTGTTGTTTCACCAAGAGTTTCGATAATCGACATTCTGTTAACAATTGCATTTTTCTTAGCCATTTTATGAACTCCTACCGAAAGGGCCGTAATCAAAACTACTGGAAACCCTTCTGGAAAAGCAGAAACTGAAATAGCAATTATTAATATCAGGGCTTCAATTAAAGATTCTTTTGAAAATCCGGAATATAGAAGAACTAATAATCCTGTAAGAATTGCTATAGTCACACCAATTATCGCCATGTATCTACTAATAACATTTACTTTTTTTTGCAAAGGCAATTCTTTTTCAGCAGAAGAAATTAAATTAGCAATCTCTCCAAATTTAGTATGCATGCCTGTTTGAACAACTTTCGCTAAACATTTACCTGAAACCAAGAAAGAGCCCATAAAGAGAAGATTTTCATCTTTGAATTTTTTAGAAGATACGGGAAACTTTTTTACTTCTCTTGCTTCCCCAGTTAGTATAGATTCATCAACTCTTAATTCTTTCGCCTCAATTACAACGCAGTCTGCAGGAATCTTCTCACCAATTCTTAGAAGGACTATGTCTCCCGGAACTATTTCTTTTGATGAAATTTCTTGTTCTTTCCCATCGCGAATAACTATCGATACAGGCATAACCATTTTTTTTAATGCTTGTACTGCTTTTTCTGCTCGATACTCTTGAAAAAAACCTACAACGAGAACCATGAAAATTACTGCTAAAATAGTATATGCTGTAACTTTTTTTCCAACTATAAAAGAAAGAGTCATCGCAATAAATAACAAATAAATAACAAAATTACTTTTTATTTGTCTCAAAAAAATTTTAATACCTGAAATTTTTCCAAGATCTTTAATCTCATTAAAACCAGTAACATTAAGTTTATTTTTAGCTTCTTTAGAAGTCAACCCTTTTTCCATGAAATTAAATGTTCTTCGTATTTTTAAACTTTAATAAAAAAAATTTAGAATTATCTTTTTAGAGTGAATGTCTTATTCTCGCCAGTTATTTCTAATTTGCTTATTTCTCGTCTAGGAATTTAATTTTTTATCAGAAAAGAACGCTATTTTTCGCCTCGTTCAAATCCTTTCGATGTTTCTTTCCAGCTTCCTTGTAATCTTTCTTGGCTGTTCCAAATCTTCTTATCATATGTGCTGCGTAGTCTCCTCCTAAATGGTGGGGAATAATTACATAATCTACTCCTTGAGAGTATAGATCTAATGCATGAGTTGGTTGCTCTGAAGTAGCAATGAATACTGCATCTGATTTAATTCTATCTAGGTTCTCTCTAATTGCTAGATTAGAGTATTCATCAGGGATAGTTGAAACAACTACCTTAACCTTACTTAGTTCAATTTCATTCAAGAATTCTTTATCACTCGCATCTCCGTAGATACAATTGATTCCTTGTTTTCCCAAGGTTAGAATTGTTTTAGGATTATAGTCTATGACCACAAAGGGAACTTTCATTTCTTTTAATGTTTTTAAAATCTTATAACCTATTCTGTGAGCTCCGAATAAAACTATTTCGTAAGACTCTTTTGATGAATTATTTTTCTTCTCATGCTTCTTTCCTTCGAATATTCCCAGTAAATAAGACAATTTATTAAATATGGAATGAGAATAATAAATGCTATAGCTACTTACGCCGATTGTGATTATTGCAATTAATACTGCCAAACTCATAACTTCTTGGGTTAAATGTCCTAATGTGTATCCTAAAAGAACCAAGATTAAAGAGAACTCACTTATTTGTGCAATGCTGGTTCCTGTAAGGAAGTTTGTTCTTTTTTTGTATCCTGCTAATCTCAAAACAGTCATGACAATCAAAGGTTTTCCAATAACTATAAATGCCGAAAAAATTAAAGCCGTTTTTATCAATGGCCAATCAATAGAACCTGCTAATTGACTTCCAAAAAATACAAAGAATAAAACTACAAAAAAATCTCTGAGGGGTTTCATTTTTCCACCAAGCTCTAAGGTATATTTGCTAGTAGCAAGAGACATACCGGCTATTAATGCCCCTATTTCAAGGGAGAATCCTAACCAATCAAATAAAGTAGCTAAAGATAAAGCCCAAGTAATTCCAAATAAAAATAATGTCTCTTGACTTCTTGCAAGATAATTTAAGAAACCTTTCAATACAAAATGGGAGAATAAGAATATCGCAATAATAACTCCTATAGCTAAGGATAACCACATTAATACGGAGGTAATACTTCCATTGCTGTTGAAAAGAGGAATTGCCATCAAAGCAATTGCGGCAACAAAATCTTCAACAATTAAAATTCCTAACGCGATTCTTCCATGAAGGGTGTCTATTTCTTTTTTATCAGATAAAATTTTTACTACTACTACTGTCGAAGAGAATGCGAGCGCCGCACCTATATAGAGTGCAGTCATATTAGCAAAACCAAAACCGATGGCAAGAATAAAACCTATTAAACCTGTTAGAAAAATTTCAGATAAACCTGCAACAACTGAAACTCCGCCAACTTCTTTTAAAACTCTTAAATCAAGATTTAAACCAACTATAAAAAGAAGAAAAGCTACACCGATGTGTGCGAAGACCTGTATTAAAGATGAAGAATCTCCTCCAAGTATGTTGAAAAAAAGCGGACCTGCTAGAACACCTGCAATTAAATAAGCAATTAGTGGTGGTTGTTTAATCATTCTAGCTAAAATTGATAAGATTCCTGCTAAAGCAATTATCAAACTTATACAAAGTAACACCTCTTGAGCCATTTGAAAGAGAGCGCTTTTCTTTTTAAATACCTTCTGGTTTCTCGTTGATTAACTTGTTAGAAATGCTTCTGAAACTTGCTGGCTGGACATTCCAATTGACGAAGCAAAAGATTCAACATCTTTTTTGTCTCGGCCATTTGAAAGAATTTTTATTGAGCATTTTGCCTTTCTGCAGATTTTCACATTTTGAATTATTCTTGCTAAAATTAAGGCTTTTTCTTGTTTTGAAAGAAGAGCTAAAGATTCAAAGTCTATTACCAAAGATATTTTTTTACTCGCCATCTCTTTTGCTACGACATGATTCAAACCAGAGTCTCTTTGCTTTAATGTGTCCTTTTTATCAGATAAATTTCTTTCTGCGTTTATCAGATAATTCATCTTGATTGTCTCTGCAATTCTTCTATTGAATGCGTCGTCATAACCATAAACTCCAACAGTAACTTTCTTGCCTTTCAAACTGTCTACAATTCTTCGCAATTCTTTTTCATTTCCGTTTGTGTCAATTAGAATGAAATCGCCGAAGGCGATTTTCTCAGGCAGTTGCGATTTTGAATTAACTTTTATCATAAGTTATATAAGAAATAAGAAGTTTTAAGGGTTTTGATTAGTTTCCCTGAAAATATTTGTTAGCAATGTTAGAAAAGTCTGCAGCTTCAAAAATCTTCTGTCCACCGAAAGGAAAATATTTTTCTAATTCTTCTTCGAACCCTTTAAGAACTGCTGGAAATCTAGAAGGATTTGCTAGATATGTATTCAATGCCTTTTCATAAATCATTCCTATTACTGACGCAGGCACCTTACCTTTTTCAGCAAGAAACATGTCACCTTTAAGGATATGCAAGGGTGTTGCTAAAGCAAGCATATTTTCTAAAACTTTTTTAGCTCGGTTATTTAACTCGGCCCTTAATTTTTCTGAAGGTTGTATGTTTTTCATAATCTCTACAACAAAAAACCATTAATAAACCTTTTTCCAAAAATTGATTGCTGACTAGTACTAAAGAATTATCCGCTAATCAAGGTTCCTCTGAAACCTTTTTTATTTCCAAGAATTTTATCTACGTCTGAAAGAGAGCCGACGATATAAGTTGGAATTTTCTTATTCATTATTTCTTTTGCTGCGTTTTGGTCCAGAACGAAATGCTGACCTGCTTCATATTTTATCTTGCTGGCTATTTTATCAAAGTTCTTCCAGGTTATTTTTGAAATAAATTTTGCATTTTTGTTTGTCTTTGGATTGTCTGTGTATAAACCTCTAATGTCGGTGATATTTATGAAAGGACATTTAAAATGTGCTGCTAGGTCTGCCGCTGTTCCGTCCGAAGTGTTTTTGTCTTTGTATCTTAATGCTCCGCAGAATACAACTTGATTTTTTTCTAATAGGTCTGAAACTTTCTTCATGCTCTTTGGAATTACATTTGGGGAATTTGCTCTTTTTCCGAAAACTTCTGCTAAAAACGAAGCGTGTAATCTTGTGACTGCAATGCCCTCAATGGACTGTTCTTTGGTCTTGCCACCCATCGCTTTTATTGCTTTAATGTATTTTCTTGCTGTACTTCCGCCACCAGTAGCTACAACGAATTTCTGCATTGGATGTTTTTTAACTATTTCTTTGAATTCTTCTATAAATTTGTAATCAACTTCATCAGGAACAATTCTACTTCCGCCAAGAGATATCACCCATCTTTTATTCATAATTATTTAGAGTTTAAGAGTTATTTAAATTTACCGCACCGTGAATAATTTGTCATCGTGAACATCGAAAACTTCTAGTCTGACTCCAGAGTCCAACCAACCGTGTGCATAGTTCAGGGCTGCGAAAGCATTCACCCAATCGTCTTTGTCAAAAAAATGATGTGCGTCAGAAACATAATTCTCCACCATAGAAATTATTTCTTTTGCTTCTTTTTCCTTTTTAGGAAAAATATTTTTCTTAACTTCTTTCAAAGCCGTTTCTGTCAAGTTAAAATATTTGTTGATTTTTTGTTTTGTTATTTTATTTTCCATTTTAATGTCTCTGTTGATTGTTCATAGAAAACAATTTTTTTATTACGAATCTTGTTCCGACTAAATCTGAAATAACTGCATTAATCATCAGGTTGTTTACGATTACTCTGAAAACTCCTTCGCCTAAAGGAATTTTAGACTGTTTTGAAATTTCATTTAGAAGATTGTCTATTTCTATTTTTGTCAAAATTACTTTTGTTCTTTGCTTTTGCCCGCCTCTAAAAATATTTAGAGGAACATTCTGACCAACACACTCTATCGATAAAACAGAAGGATCATTTAGAAGTCCTGCCATTTTCCCTCGGTAAAGTTCATTTAACTGTACATTTGAAAGAGAAGGCATTGGTTGAATTTTTGGAGCAGTCATCTCTGGAAGTTCGTAAACTGTTTGTGGACCTAACGAACTTTGAGGAGGAAGTAATTTTTTTGGTTGTTGAACCTGCGGAGAAGGATAAATTATTTTTGGTGGTGCATGAGGTTCAACTATGGTGTTTAATGTTAGGCTTTGCTCCATTTTTTGAAATGGTAAAACTGGTTGTTCAGATTTTATTGCAGGAATTGAACTCTCTTCAAATTTTTGTATTCTCAACATTCTTTCAGAAACTTTTGGAACTAAATCAGCGTTGATAGTATATTTTACATCTACTTTTGTTTGTCCTTCTTTTAATCTTCTAACAACATCTAGAACTATTTGTTGAACTAACGGAGAACGATAAGCGTTTGAAATCATATTCTTGGCAAAGGTTTCTTCGGCTGTTGCTGTTGAACTTGGTTTGCTGGAGGAAAAGAATTTTGTTGGAATCCTTGCGATTGCTGAACAGGTACTCTGTCCCTTACTTTTTCTTCAATCAAAACCAAACCTTTTGCGATAGTTTTATTTTGGTCAAGAAGAGAGTTTATTTTTCCTAGAAGTTCTTTGTCTTCTTCTTTTGTAGATTTTCCTAGTTGGTCTCTAGCTGAAAGTTCGAAAACTTCCAAAAGTCTGGACATGTTATTTGCAAGACCTTCAAATTTAATAGAAAGATTTAACATTGCCTTCTGTAATCCTACAAAATTTTCTAATAAAAGTTCTTCCCTCATCTTAGCTGACATCTTTTTAGGAGCAGTTTTAGGTTTGATAATAGTATCTTTTGTTTCAATTTTTATAGGATTAACTGGAGGAACTTTAAAATTCATAGCTGGTTTCACCTTTTCTTCCATTCTGTTTTAAGGATAAAGTTGTTTATAAATATTGCGAGTTGTTATCTCTAAAGAGTCATCGCTATGGGCTCATGAGGACTCGAACCCCAATCATCGGTTTTGGAGACCGACATTCTACCTTTGAACTATGAACCCCTAAATTAACGAGATAAAATTATTTTAAAAATCTATGCTAAAGTCTTCATTTCTTCAATTTCTTTGGAAGATACTGCCGCGCCTTTAAACTTTACACCATATAGGACTGCGTCTAAAATTTGTTTATCTTTTTTTAAACCAAGAAGGTCATTTTTATAGGCGATGAATAAAAGTTCTGAAGATCTTATGTATCTAAAGTCCTTAAAATCTTTCAAATTTTTTCTGTTGAAATTCAATTTCATATGGGTCTTTTTTTCCATTAGACCTTGCAGACCTTCTGGAGATTCGGTTAATAAACGGGTTGTTCTCTCGTCAATAACAATTAAATTTTCTTTGCCACAAAGTTTTGAAAAAGCTAAACAAGAGGCTTCTCCTTCCTGTATAGGTCTTATTGTTTCTCCTGCACCCGTTAATAAAGAGTCTGCTGATCTAATAATTGCAGAAGTTTCTTTTTCTAAAAGTCTGTTTTGAACAAAATCCGAAGACAACGTCAACACTTTTTTATCTAACAAATCAGTAATTTTTATTGCTTCTAGTTCATACTTTTTTATTTTAAATGGTCTGTCTATCACTTCTCTCTTGACTTGGGGGGTTAGGATAATTTCTATTGTTGGAAATTTTTTCTTCAGATTTTCAAAAATATGAAGCATGCCATTTAGTGTTAAAGAAATAAAAGGGCCAGCATCAACAATTAAAAATTTAGTCATTTAAAAAAATCCTCCGCCATTTTTACTCTTTGCTTTATTGGAAGAGCTTCAGTTATATGTGACTCTCCAATTGTTGTTTGTCCTATATAAGAAGCTAAATCCCAAAGAGAAACTCCTAAAAGTTCTGCTGTTTTTTCCGATGATAAACCGTGCTCGTACATTTTGAAAGCCTTATTGATTCCAGCTTTGTAGAATACATCTTGGATATAGTCTTTCAGATTGCTGTCAATTTTATTAGAGGCATTTCTTATTTTTCCAATGTAAATTCTAAATTTTTCAATATCTTTTCCTTCCAGACTTTTTAGTGCGAGTCTTAGATTTTTTGTGACACTTTCTTGAAACTCGATCCAGCCATCCATAGTGGTATAATTTGGTCTTTCTAGAATTTTTCCCAATACATAAACTACAACAGAAACTATGATATTATCTGGGTCTTGAGAAATTGTACAGGTATGAATTGTTTGATTAGATAAATTTTTCAGAACAAATGCATCTTTCTTTTGGAATGCTAATTCAGTTTCTTCGAGAATTCTAAGTATGTTGTCCACCTCTTGCATGATATTTAGAGAGCAAATAATTATATAAATGTTGTTTATTTGAGAGTTACATGGAAATACTCCTTGATACGAATTTTATTTTGACCTGTGTTAGACAGAAAGTAGATTTTGTAGAGCTAGCTGAGCAATTGACTGATAAAGAAATAAAATGGATTGTTCCTCAGCAGGTTTTGAATGAGCTTGGTTGTTTGAAAGATAAGGTTGGAATGAAAAGAGATGATAAAGAAGCTGCAGCTTTAAGTTTTGAAATCTTACAAATGATTAAACCAAAAATTGTTGAACTTGGAAGAGGTCCTAATGTGGATATTGGAATTGTTAATTACATTAAGGGAAAGGATATTGTTCTTGCGACTCTTGATAAAGGCTTGAAAAACAGGGTAGAAAACAAGATTCTGACGATAAAAGGAAAGAAAAATATTGGGTTTGTCTAAACTTTAGAGAAAATAGTAGGAACTTCTGTTTCTTTTTCTGAATCCTGTGTGATGAGTTTGTAGTCGCTGGAGATTATTTTCTTTTTTGACCTTTCAACTTTGGTTAGCTCTAGCGAATCTTTTGTTGTTACAGTTACAAAAAATAGGATAAATGAATGTACGACTTCTTTTGATTTTTTTACCTGCTCAAAAGAAACAGAATTTAATTTTTTGAATTTTACTTCTACGTTGAACTTATTTTTCATAATTCTTTTTGATGCATCTTCTAAACTTTCACCGAGTAATATTCTTCCTCCTGGAAGCGAAAGCAAATTACTATATGGTCTTTTTTTTCTTTTGTACAGGAAAGCTTTTTCTTTGTCTCCTACTAAAATCAGAACAACCGGAAGAGGAGATTTCTTTTCAACCAAATAGGGAATTATGTGCTCTGAAGATTCTGACAGTTTGTAATAGTCTCCTTCTTTTGTCAAAACGCCTTTTTTAGTCAAATTATTTAGGTGGTATGAAAGCTTGTTTGACCTAACATTCAGAGCCTTCTCTATCTCGGAGAATTTCAATTTTTCTGCATATTGGAAGAGTTTTAAAATTTCCATTTTAGTCAACTTTTTTGAGGAATTGTTTATATATAAATAAGATTGTGATTGAATATGTATGACAAAAATCAAGCACACTATGTCGTTGTAACAGGTATTCTTGTAAAAGACGGAAAGTTTCTGATTACAAAAAGGGCTGGATGGGAAAAAGCATTTCCAAATAGATGGACTGTTCCTGGTGGAAAAGTTAAAGTTTTAGATTATACACTCAGACAAAAAGATACTGCACATCATTGGTATAATGTATTAGAAGAGGGATTAGCTAGAGAGATTAGCGAAGAGGTTGGACTTGAGATAAAACATATTGGTTATGTAACTAGTATGGTATATGTTCGAGATGACCAAATTCCTTGTATGATTGTGAGTTTGTATGCTGAACCAAAAGAAAACAAAGAGATTAAACTTTGTGATGCCCTAACTGAATATGCCTGGGTGAATTTAGAAGAATCAAAAAATTATAACTTGATTGAAGGAATTTATGATGAACTAGCTATTTTAGACAAACATTTGAAAGAAGGAGAGAAAATTGATGGTTGGGCTAAACAGTGAAGGCACAATCTTTTTTGTGAAACCAAGAAATGAAGAAATTGCTTACCAAGTTTTTGATTATTTAGATAGTCTTCTTGAAAAAGATGGAAATGATTTTAGACAGATTTCAGGCATTTGGCAAATAAACCACCCACCAATACGCCTTGTTGAAGAGCATTACAAAAATCTTGTTGGAAGATTACCTGACGAAATTTTAACTAACACTTTTGAAGCTTTTAGAAATGGAACTATATTTTTAAGTTATTACAAGGGAAAAGATATTGTTCAAAAAATAAAAAAATGTCTAGGTGAAACAGACCCAAACAGGGCAGAAGATTGGACTGTGCGAGGAAAATTTAGAAAAGACAGTTTGGAAGAAGCATTTAAGGAAAGGAGGTATCTGAATAATACTGCCCATGCCTCGGCTAATCTAGAAGAAGCTAGAAGAGAAGAAGGCATTTGGCTGCCTTTTTTGGCCGACTCTGTTGAATAGAAATAAAGCCTCTCCCAAAAGCTTTATAAATCAATTTTTTCTCATTAAAATATGTTCTATCTAGTTGAAGTTGAAGATTTTGTAAGGGTTGACCCAAAGTTATTCGGGCTTGAGACAGCTGAAGCTGTAAAGCAACAATTACAAGAAACTTACGCAAATTTCCAAGATAAAGATTTGGGAACTGTCGTCGATGTTTTAGAAGTTTTAAGCGTAAAAGAAGGAATTATTATTCCTGGCGATGGAGCTGCTTACTACAAATCTGTTTTCAAATTAGTTGTTTTCAAACCAGAATTACAAGAAATTGTTTTTGGAACAATTGAAGAAATAACTAACTTCGGTGCTTTCATAAACATGGGAGTTATGAGGGGTATGATTCACATTTCACAAACTATGGATGATTTCGTTTCATTCTCCAAAACAGGCTCGCTGGCTGGTAAAGATGGAAAGAAAGTCTTGAATGCAGGAGACAACTGTATGGCTAGAATCGTTGCAATTTCCTATAAGGGCGAAGACCCAAAAATTGGTTTAACAATGAGACAACCAGGTTTAGGAAAACTTGAATGGGTAAATGCACCAAAACCTAAGGCTGCTGGAAAAGCAAAGTCTGAAGACAAAGAATCAAAACCTAAAAAGGAGAAAAAGAAATAATGGCAAATAAAGAAAAAGCTTGTTTAAACTGTAAAAGAATATTCACTGAAACTGTTTGCCCTGGCTGCGGTCAGACTACATTTTCCGAAACATTTAAAGGGCAAGTTCATGTTTTCAATCCAGAGAAATCCGAGATAGCTAAAAAAATGAAAATTAAACAAGCTGGCGAATTCGCAATAAAAACAAAATAAAATGGAAGCAAAAATAATCAAACAAACTAAGAATGTTCTTTTGAAAAGAACTGATTATATATTGGAAATAAAATCTAATGCTAACCCTGGCGAAGAAGCAATCAAAGACTTCCTTGGTAAAGACAAAGATTTAACAATCGTTCAAAAAATTACAAGTAACTTCGGTAAAAATACTTTCATGGCTGAAGCTGTTGTTTACGATTCCAAAGAATCCAAAACTCAAGTTGTTACAATTCCAAAAAAAGTTAGAAAAGAAATGGAAGAAGTTAAAAAGAAAGCTGACGCTGATGCTAAGAAAAAAGCTGATGCAGAAGCAGCAGCTAAAGCTGCAGAAGCTGCAAAGGAGAAAACTGAATAAACATGGCAATAAAATCAAAAATCAAAGGTAAGAAGAGAAAGCAAAACAAGCCTACTTCTAAGAAGTCTTCAATGTATAAAATTGCAGGCGACAAAGTAGTAAGAGAAAAATACTGCCCAAGATGTGGTCCAGTAAGTTTCTTAGCTAAAGGTCTTGGAAGACTTTACTGCGGTAAATGCCATTACACTGAATTTGAAGCAAAAGAAGTAAAGAAAAAGTAATTGTGACTCGACTATCTAAATTTTTATAAATCTAAAAAAATAAATTATACCATGGAAATGAAAAAGGAAGATTCATATGTACGTCTCTTTATAGGCACTAGTTATAGTCTACAAGATATTAAAACTGTGGGAGAATTAAAAAAAGGTCTTCAAGCTATCCTTGCAGATTTGCCTGAAGATGATTCTTTGAAGGTTTCAGACCATAATTTTCATAATGGAAAATTTGATTATACTTTAAGAGAGGGTATAACTCAAGAAGATTAAAGTCTAATAATTTTTATCTTTTTTCCCTAACTATGAAACCCGATTTTTTTGCTAGGGCGTTTGCTTCTAATAGTGCCGTCTGGTGAGTTAACTCCTCTAGTTTTTTTCTTAAATCTGAAAAAGACAGCTCGGCTCTTCCCACGCCAACTTCCATAGGAATTTGTATGTTTCCTTGAGTTCCGTCTAATGCAGGGATTTGTTTTTTGTAAATGACTGCAAATTTACGACTCTCATTATCTAATAAATAGTATACTTTCCCATGGTAAGAAACTTCTTCATTGGTTTCTGCATTAACATCACGAAGTTTGTAACTTCCTCCAAGATTCTCTAAAATAATCTCTATATTTGAGTCGCTCATAATAACTTAGAATTTGAAATGTTTTTAAAGATTTATGTGATTAATCTCTATGAAACATCTTAGAAAAGAAACCTTTTTTGTCTTCAGACATGTCTCTTGGCCCTATAACTTTTCCAGCAATCAAAAAATATTTCTTTGAAACTTTGCTCTTTGGATGTGTATGAACAACTGCATCTCTTAGATTCAAAGCCTCTTTTACTGAACTGTCTTCAGGAATTACTCCAATTATTGGTGCTTCCAACATTGAACGGATTGAAGACAAAGGCATCTCATATTTCTTATTTCTGTGTCTTGTTACAATAACTCCTCTAACTTCTTTGCCCATGTCTCTTGCCACTTTAACTGCTTTCAGAGCGTCTGTAACGGAAGGCATATCAGGGTTTGTTACAACAATTATTTCTTCGCCTGCATCAATTGTTGCTATTGCTTCTTCAGAGAACCCTGCTGCTGAGTCTAAAATTACGAATTCGGCATGATCATGAAGTTGGTTAATAATAAATGGGATTTTTTTTGTGTTGAAGTTTGTCAATTCTTTTACAGAAAGAGAAGAGGGGATAATTTTTGTTCCAGATGAATGTTCGTATACTGCATCTTCAATGTCTGCCTTACCCTTTAAAACGTGATTTAGAGTTATCGGAACGATTGGTGCGCCTAAATGTATTCCAATATTTGGTGTGTTAAGATTTAAATCGACAACAATCACTTCTTTGTCCATACTGTTCAGTGCCGCGCCAAGATTAATAGCTGTTGTTGTTTTTCCGACGCCACCTTTTCCCGAAATTATTGCAATTATACGTGCCATATTAAGTTCACTTGGAAATTAGGTGCTTTACTTCACTTATAAATCTTTCGAGGAGCTCGGTATACTCCTTTAGTTTATCCATGTTAATCTCCGTTGTGGAGTTACCATCATCTATTTTCAAACAAACATTTTTTCTGAACTCACCTGAACGTGTTTTATTTAACTCTGGAATTCGTTTGAAGAAGATGTAAACAGGAACTGTGTCCTGAATTGCTTTGGATTTTGCGAAATATTTTTTAATAAAAAGAACTTTATCTTTTGGATTTGTGGGCATAGCAGGAATTTTTTTCTCTGCAACTGCTTTTGTTAGGAGTGCATCAAAACTCATTTCGATCATACTTTTCCACCTAGCTATGAGATTCAGAATTACGTCACAAGTCTTGGTATACTTTAGACTTACATACATCAGGTGGTCGGCGCTAGTTTTTTCTTTTAATATTTCTTCCATTATATAAATTCAGCTTTCAATTTACAGAACTATTTGATAGTAGTGGTTGTTTATATACCTTTTTGTTAGGCCGTTCTTTATCAAATGAAAAAAGGAACCAATTACTTCAATTCCATAATTGCCAAAGCTATGTCGCCTGCGTTGTTTTCTAAGAATTCTCTTACTTCTGCCTCAGATTTGCCTGTTTTTTCTACGACCATTGCAACGTCATCATCTGAAAAAGACTGACTTGACTCTTCTCTCTCTTCGCCAGTGATTTGGAAGGTTTTTTGGCCCTGCATGTTAACCTTTAGAACAGAAGGTTCATCGATGATTATGTTCCTGTCTTCACATTCAATGATAACTCTCTTAGCATCAATTGGAACTTGAGAAATGCCCATCTTTTTCATCATCGCCTGCATTTGTTTAGGATTAATGTTCATCTTAAGCTATTGGAAAGAGATATTTTAGAGATATTGCTAAGAAAATTGTAAAAACTATTGCACCAACAACTGCGCCAGGACCAAATTTAAGTTTAGAGTTATATTCCTCTTTGAATCTCATCAGTCCGCCATATGAAGGCATTGAAATTTGATTGTCAGCCATGTTTTATAGAAGATTTGGGGTTTTATAAAGTTAATCACAACAATCCCTAAAAAGTCTCATGTCTATTTTATTGAATGGCAATCTCGGATTTGTGTATTCGTTGCAAAGGAAAAGGACTTTGTGGAAAGAGATGCAGAATTTTAGATAAATTTATTGACAATGCACCAAAAGCTACCATCCATTTTCATGGTAAAAGCGCGCCGGAAGTTTTTGTTGGGCGAGTTGGCTATCCAAATGTGAACTCTGGAATTTTAGCTCCGAGTGAAAATGACAATGTTTCAAATTTTCCTTCGGCAGAAGAATGGTCTAAGAATAATTTTTCAGTTGAAAATGTTTTACGACTCCGAGGCCAGTTGATTTATGGCCGAGGTATTTCTAATATAAAATCTCCAAATAGTTTAAAGCAAGTGACACAGGAACTTGCACTTTCTTCTAAACCGGTTTCAACAGAAATTTTTCTGAAGAAAAAACCAACTTTTAATTTTACTACTAGTGCCATCTTTAGTCCGATGACAAATCCTGCTCCAATTGATAGAGCTTTGTTGGAAGAAAATCCCTCAGTAAATAAAAAAGTTGATTATTTGACTTCGGATTATGATATCAAAGCAACTTCTGCTCTAGAAGAGTTATACAAAGAAAAAATAAAAGTTGACCATTTACAGAAATTACTTTCTGTTGGTTTGCTAGGGGTAAAGATGAATAGAAGAATGGTTCCAACTCGTTGGTCTATCACTGCCACCGACGATATAATTTCAAAAAAGCTTTTAGAAAAAATAAGATATTTTCCTGAAGTTCAAGAGATAATTCTTCTTACCGGAAACTTTGTTGGAAATTACATAGAAATAATAATCCTTCCAGGAATTTTTTCTTTTGAATCTATGGAAATTTGGATGGCTGGAAATTTTTATGCGGGCGACTCAACAAAAATTAGTCAAGATTATGAAGGATTTAACGGGAGAAAAACTTACGCTTCAAATGTTACGGGAGGTTATTATGCTATGAGACTTGCTGTTTGCGAATACTTAACTAGAATGGGGAGACAAGGAACGGTTTTGGCTGTTAGAGAAATAAGACCAGAGTATTATGCCCCTCTTGGTGTGGGAATTGTTAGGGAATGTGCAAGAAAAGCAGTTATCAATCCAGAAAAGAAATTTGAAAATATTGACGGAGTTTTAGCAGAAATTCAAACCAGACTAATTACTCCTTCAGCAATCGTAAAAGAAAAATCTTGGATTTTAAATAACTACAAAAAACAGAAAAGTTTGAAAGATTTTTAGCCAAAAAAGAAAATTAGTGTTCCTTCAATTATTGCGGCTACAATTAGAAGAGGTAAAATTATTCTGAAAAATGCGTTCATTGACTGCCTAAAATTTCTTTTTAATTTCTTACCTGCATTGTCTTTGAACAAGTCCAAACCAATTCTCAAACCTAAGCCCATTGAAATTAAGACTGCTGGAAGTTCGAAAATTCCGTGTGGTAAAAGTCTCCATAGAACGAAAAGTCCTTCTTGTGCCGTTACTGTTTTTATTACGAATCCAACTAAATAACCATTAAAAATTGCAGAAATTAAAGGAAGAATTCCGAAGAGTATTCCTAAAGCGATTGAAAATAAACATGCTCGAGCATTATTCAGAAAAATTAAGGAAATTGTTTCTACTAGGTTTTTTCCTAGGAACAGCTTCATCATCTCTTTTATCAATTCAAGTATTTTTTCTTCGAAAGGACTCTTAAAAATAATTCCAACTGCTATGAAAACTAAAAAAATTGCAGTTATAGAAAAAATATAATTTTTTGATTCAGCAACGTAATGAGAACTTTCTTTGTAGGCTTTTTTCAGATTTTTAGTTTTCATCTTGAGAAATATCTTGCAATCATCTGTGTTTTTTTTGGATACTTAAATTTAAGATAGGAACCATAAGCCAAACCAGTTAGCAAACCTCCTAGGTGTGCAATGTTTCCAATAGGTAAACCTGTTGCGTAAGACAGGAACCACAAAACTGCCAACATACCAATCATCGCTGCCCACATCGGCATTGGAATTACAAAAAAAACTAAGACTGGAAGTTTAGGAGTTAGTATTGCTAGTAAACCACCCAGACCGAATATCGCGCCGGAAGCACCGACGGCATAAATATTCATATCAATCCCTGTGAGAAGTGCAACTAAAACAAAGAGCAAGCCGGCTATAATTCCTGAAGTGAAATAGAATGTTAAGAATCTTCTTTTTCCAATTAATTTTTCTACAAAACTTCCAATGAACATTAAAGAAAGCATATTGAATAAAAGATGATTAAAATCACCATGTATAAACATGCTTGTTATGAATGTCCAAATTTTGAATCCGTGTAAAACTCCCTCTGGTTGAATTGCTAAATTTTTACAAATTGTACTTCCACAATCTGCCGAAAAAAATCCGAAGAGCATTACTAAAAAAAATGATAAAACACACGTTAAAATAATCCATCCAGTATACGTCGCAAAAATTCCTCTTCTTTCCATAAAATTCATAGATAAAATCAGTTTAAAACTATTTCTTTTTCTTCACAACTTTCTTAGCAGGCTTTTTAACAGCCTTCTTAACGACTTTCTTTGCAGGTTTCTTTTTGCCAGAAGCTTTTTCGGTTTTTGCCAGAAGCGCTTTTTTCTCTGCTCTCTTCGCTGCGTTTTCTTCTTTCTTCTTCTTAGCAGAGGCTTCATTTGTTTTTGTTATTTCTTTTGATCTCTTAGACTTTAATTCATTAACTTCAGCTTCAATAAGTTGGTAATCTTTTTCTTTTCTTGTTATTCTTCCCTTGATGTCTCTAACATAATTGGTATTGTCTACCAAAGTATAAACATCTGCACATTCTTCGCAAGTAAAATCATTTTCCAGAGCTTTTTCTTCTTTTACTTCAATGTTACAAGATTTACAATTGTAAAATCTTTCCATTTCTCTCTCGTTTAATTTTGCTTTTAATTCGTCAATATCTTTTTTCAACTTCTCTTCAATTTTTACCATACTCTTCAGAGTGTCGAGAGTCCAATAGTAAATATACCAACCTTTTCTGTTATCTTTTTTTCTGATGAAAGAAACTAAACCTTGTGCTGAAAGTTTGTATAAAATATTTCTTACCTGGTTTATTGTTAAATTCATTTTTTTTGCAATTAAAAATTCATTAACGTCTTTTTTATTGAATAAAATTTCAACGATTATGCCGTTTTCTGGACCGGTTATTTCCTCTACTAGTTCTGTAAGAAGTTTGACTTGCATAATTCACTATGAGAATTTTCTCTTAAATACCTTTCGCTGAAGAGTGTTGTCATTTTTGAATTAATATAAACCTATAAAAGAGAAATTTAGTTCGTATAAACATGGGTTTGTTTCATAAAAAAGAGAAAGTTCCTGAGGTCCCTTTAGCTCCTAATCTTGCTGAATTACCTGAAATACCTGAACTTCCAAAAGAAAAAGTTTCTGAATTGCCTTCTTTACCGAAAGGACTAGGTGAACAGGCTAATAGATCTATGGTAAAATCCGCAGTTAATGATATGGAACTTCCACCAGAGAATAAAGATGGTATTCAAGAATTGCCTAAAGACTTTGACTTTCAAGCATCTGTAATGCAAACTCCTCCTGTTGTTGATTTGATTCCAACAATTCCAAAACCAGAGGTTAAAAAAATTGAAGCTAAACCTTTTGTTTCAAATGATATTGTTGCACCCGTTGCTCCAACAAGTCAAGATCCTATTTTTGTAAGAATTGATAGATATCAAAATGCTAAGAAAGAACTAGATGAGATTAATAAAAATATTAGAAGTGTCGAGGCTGTTTTAAACAAACTTGGCGAAATAAAATCTAGAGAAGACAAAGAAGTTGGACAAATATCCGAAAGTCTCTCTTCAATAAAGACAAGACTTGGCAACATTGACTCAAACGTCTTCAAGAAGGTTTAGATGGCTAACGAAGATGTTTATGTTTCTCTTACTTCTGAGGAACAAAGAAAATATCGTTCTGAATTATTATTGGCTCAGACGGAAGTTTTGAATTTAATAAAAAAAATGCAGACTATCAAAGATATACGGGGAGAAAAGGCAGAGTACCGACAAAAGTTAGCTAGAGAGTATTCTTCTGTTTTGGAAGGTCTAAAAAGATTCAATGAAAAAATGCCTAACCCGAAAATTCCTAAGAATTTTTTAGATAAAAATCCTGTTGCTGATGTGGCCCCAATTGTTAAGAAAGTTGTAGTTGAGAAAAATTATGTTGCTCCGCAAGCTGAATCGGCTATGGATGAAGATGCTCTTGAAAGAGAACTTAGAGAAATTCAAGAACAATTACGAATGATTACTGGCTAATCCAAAATCTTAAAAGTCTCGAATTCTATGCAATAATATGGAAATAACTAGAAAAGAACTTATTGAAAAGTATCTGAAATTTTTCGAGAGAAACAAACACGCGATAATTCCAGATTCGTCTATTGTTCCTCAGAACGACCCGACTGTTTTGTTTACGACAGCAGGAATGCAGCCTCTTGTTCCTTTTTTACTTGGTGAAAAGCATCCACTAGGAAAGAGACTTGTTAATGTTCAGAAATGTATCAGAACTGGCGATATTGATTCTGTTGGAGACAACTTTCATTTGACTTTTTTTGAAATGTTGGGAAACTGGAGTCTTGGAGATTATTTCAAAGAAGAAGCAATAAAACTTACATTTGAATTTTTGACTAAAGAATTGAAAATTCCAATTGAAAATTTAGCAGTTAGTGTTTTCGAAGGAAATGAATTCTCTGAAAAAGACAATGAAAGTTTTGCTGTTTGGAAGTCTCTCGGAATAAAAGAAGAAAGAATTGCATTTTTACCGAAAGAAAATAACTGGTGGGAACATCCTTCTAATGGAACTCCTTGTGGTCCTTGTACCGAAATTTTTTATTGGGTAGGAAAAGGAAAACCGAAAGGAAATCCTAAAACTAACGAGGCTGAATGGGCTGAAATTGGAAATGATGTTTTGATGGGATTTACAAAAATTAGTGAGAATAATTACAAAGTTGCAAAACAAAAAAATATTGATTTCGGCGGAGGCTGTGAAAGAATTCTTACCGTCCTAAATGGAAAGGAATCTGTTTATGATACAAATATTTTTGTTCCAATTTTAAAAAAAATAGAGAAAATTTCTGGAAAGAAATATTCTGAAAACAAAAAAGAAATGAGAATAATAGCAGACCATTTGAAGGCTGCGGTTTTCATGATTTCTGAAGGAGTTGTTCCATCTAATTCTGAAAGAGGTTACGTATTGCGAAGATTATTAAGAAGAGCGGTGCGACAGGCAAGACATCTTGAATTGAAAGATTTCACTTCTAAAGTTTCAGAATCTGTTTTCGAAGTTTATGAAGATGAAAAAAGCTTGCAGAAAAATAAACCTAAAGTTTTGGAAGAACTAAAGAAAGAAGAAGAGAAATTTAATCAAACAATTGAACAAGGATTTAAGATTTTTAATAAAATTGTCCAAGACTCAAAAGTCATTTCTGGAAAAGACGCTTTCTTGTTATATCAAAGTTATGGATTTCCACTAGAACTTATCATTGAAGAAGCAACTTCCAAAAAAATAAAAGTAAATGAAAAAGAATTTGAGGAAGAAAATAAAAAACACCAAGAATTAAGCAGAACAGCTTCGGCAGGACAGTTCAAATCCGGTTTAGCTGATGATTCTGAAATGACTAAGAAACTTCACACGGCAACGCACATGTTGAACGAAGCTTTGAGAGTTGTTCTGAGTAAAAAAGATTTGCACCAGAAAGGTTCTAACATAACACCTGAAAGATTGAGATTTGATTTTAGTTTTGACAGAAAATTAACTGAAGAAGAATTGAAAAAAGTTGAAGAGTTAGTAAATAAAAAAATAAAAGAAAAACTTTCTGTTAAATGCACTGAAATGTCTCTTGATGAAGCTAAGAAAAAAGGGGCACAAGGCGTTTTTGAATCTAAATATGGTAACACAGTTAGAGTTTATGAAATCGGAGATTTCTCGAAAGAACTTTGTGCTGGACCCCACGTTGAAAACACTTCACAGCTAGGACATTTTAAGATTACAAAAGAAGAAGCTTCTGCGGCTGGTGTGAGAAGAATTAAGGCAGTTTTAGATTAGAAAGGAATATCAGCGTTTTCTTCTTGAAATGGATGTTTAGGTAACTCTTCTGGTAAAAATCCTTCTCCAGAATTTTCATTCATCGATTTAAAAATATTAAATTGATCTTCAATACTTGTTTCTTCTTTTCCAAGCCATCTAGTTAGTCTATTCAGATTTTCCATTTGTTCTTGTGTAATGTCTTCTAGAATTTTAGCCCTAAATAAAGACGGAACCTCAGAAGTAATTCGTGTTTGAAACATTCCTTCTCTATAACCTAATTTAATCTGATTTAAAAGAAGTCTATACTCTTCTCTTTCTGTAATAACCTCATTTAACACCGGAACTCTCTGCTCAACAGTACTTCTTATCTGTTTATCAAATAAATCCTGCTCTGATTTTTCTGCAAAAATAAAAATATTTGTGCCTTTCGGGCCAGGTAATTTTATTCTCTTTAGTGTTTCTAGCCTTGGAAAGGATTCATGTAAAAGATCATATTTCATCTTGCCCTTTTCTTTGTAAGTTACTGTGTCATCTTCTTTGAAGATCGCATCTAAAGCTCTAAGAGATAAACTTTGCCAGAAATTTGAATTAGATCTAGCCTCTCGGTAATAATACTCCCCAGAAATCTGTGCTTTGATGGTTTCTCTCATCCCTTCTTCTATTTTATGCACATCAGCGAGTTTAGCCTTAAGGCCTTTTTCTCTACCAGCTCGATTAGTTGCAAACAAATGGAAAACCATTTCAGATGGAAGAAGATAAATATCTCCCCAGTTAAATTTGATTGAAGCAAAGGGTGTGTCTAGGTCTTCGGCTTTTAACTTATCGTCTCGGGCAATTGCAACATAATAAAGAGGTATTGGGAAATCTATCTTTTCTTTACCATATGAAGAGATATGGTCCATAATTCTTTTCTCTTCATCGACAAACTGATCTCTAAAAAGGGGGTCTCTCCAACCATATTCATAATCTGATTGAGCGGTGAATGCATATTGAAACTGATCTTCATTTAAAACAACCTTTCTTCCCTTTCCAGATTTTGATTCCAGAGAAAATCTTGGGCTGTATAGACCATCTGGAGTGACTAAATCTGGACGATTACTTCCATTGAAGTTTCTCAACATTAAAAATAATCTAGAAAGATAATATTCAGAATCTGTTCCTGGAACAGATGTTTTATGTTTGTAACGCAACTTAGACATCAAACCACCAACTTAAACCCTTTAAAAAGAATTGTTATCTTAAGAAGTATATATTCAAGTTCACTTAAAAAATTTTTTATCTTTGAAAACTATCTCAGTGTGAGGATAAGCAAAATGAATATCTTTTTCTGCTTTTATTAAATCGTAAATTTCTTTTGTTATATCACTTTTTAGTTCGTTCATTTTTTTTGCTGGCGCGTAAAATCTTAATCCGATTATCATTGAACTATCTGCCATACTTATCCTTGTGAAGGGTTCTTCTTTATGTCTTTCAGAAAGTTTTCCTAAATGTTTTTTTGCAACTCTTTCTATTATTTCTTTTGCCTTATCAACATCACTTTCATATGTAACTGAAACGTCTAAGCTCGTTAAAACAAATTCGTGAACCAAGGTGTAATTTATTACATTTTGTTCAAAGAATAAATAATTTGGAACCATAATATTTCTTCCCGTTACGTCACCCTTTGCAGTATTTTCTCCTACTTCATCTAAATAAATATGCGTTAAAGTAATGTCGTACACGTCTCCTCTTACGTTTCCGATAATAATTCTGTCACCGACTCTGAATGGTCTTTGAATAATAATCATCAGCCATGCTGCAACACCTGCAATTGGTCTCTGTAGGGCAAAACTAAGACCTGCAGTAATTAAACCAGCAAAAATTCCTAAGCTTGTCCAAGATCGTATATAAGCTAAAGAAGCAGACAAGATTATCAACATAAACAGTGAAACGCTAATAATCCTTGTAAGAACTTTAATATTTGAAATTTGTTTTTTGTTTTTTGCCTTGCTCAGTAAATGTTTTTTTAACCTTTTCAAAGAAAGTTGAAAAAGGATAAATAGCACTAAAGCAACAGCGAGTATAACTGCGAATCTAAAATTTACTTCCATGAATAACGGAAATTTTCCTTGTTTTTAAATTTATTCTACAAAAATTCCAGGCATTGTTGGCTTAGCTTTTTTGGATTTGTTCTCAGGGTCATACTTTTTATTGTCTTGAACCGAAAAAATTTCAACTTCTTTTCCAATTGCTTTGGCTATTTTTTCTTTTGAAACATTCTCTAACTCAAATGGTAGAACGTAAAGAAAAACTTTTTTTCCTTCTAGCTTTTCGATGATGGGTTTAATATTCTGAATTATTTTTTCAGTAACATCTTGTGATTCTTTCTTTACTTTTTCTTCTTTGTATTCTGGCCAGCTAGAGCTTGAAATGAATCCTTTATTACCTAATTTTTCCCATAATTCCTCAGTCATGTGTGGACAGAAAGGAGAAAGTAATTTTAATGACTCTTCAAAGGTTTCCTTTGAAACTTCTTTTTGTTCTGAAATTAAATCGAATAATTCTCTTAACTCTATTGTAGATTTACGGTATTCTAACCTTTCTATCTGTTCGGTTATGTTCTTTACTGTTTTATTCAACTTTGATTTTAATTCTGGAGAATCTTTTCCGAATTTTATTTTCTCAGAAAGTCCATAAATTTTATTAATAAATCTTGAACTGCCTTGTATTCCTTTTTCGTCCCAATCAATATTTTTATCCGGTGCGGCTAGAGAACACAAGAAGAATCTTGCAGTATCTATTCCATATTTGTCTGAAACTTCTTCAGGAAGCACGCAAGTTTCTGGTTTGCTTTTACTCATTTTAACGCCACCTTCTCCAGCTAACATTCCTTGATGGAATAATCTTGGTGCTGGTTCTTCGAAGCTGATTAATCCTAAATCATGTAGGAACATTGTATAAAATCTAAAATAGATTAAATGCATACAGGCGTGTTCTGCTCCCCCGATGTACAAATCAATAGGCATCCAATATTTTGCTTTGTCTTTTGAAAATATTTCTTTCTTGTTTTGCGGGTCGCAGTATCTCAAGAAATACCAGGATGAATTTACGAAAGTGTCCATAGTATTTGGTTCTCTTTTCGCCTTGCCACCACATTTAGGACATTTTACATTTAACCATTCTTCATTGGTTTCAAGAGGATTTCCTTTTCCGAATTTTACTTCTTTTGGTAATTTTACTGGTAAGTCTTTTTCTGGAACTGGAACGATTCCACATTTGTCACAATGTACTAAAGGAATTGGTGTTCCCCAATATCTTTGTCTTGCAACAGACCAGTCTCTTAATTTGTAATTTGTAGTTTTTCTTGCTAAACCTTTTTCTGCTAAGAAATCTGTGATGATTGCTTTTGCTGCTTGGTTGTCTCCACCACTAAATTGTTTTGAACTCATCAACAAACCATCTTGTGTGAAAGCCTTGTCTCCCTTATATCTGTTCTTAAAATCTAAAGGATCCTTTCCAACTATAACCTGTTTGATAGTAATATTATATTTTTTTGCGAATTCGAAATCTCTTTGATCGTGAGCCGGAACTGCCATAACCATTCCGGAACCATAATCAGCGACGACGAAATTACCTGCATAGACTGGAACTTTGTCTCCATTAATTGGATTAATTGCATAGCTTCCAGTGAAGACTCCTTCCTTTTCCATATCTGCTAATTCTTTTTCTGAAACAGACTTTAATTTTTTCAAAAATTCTTCTACGGCTTTTTCTTGCTCTTTTGTAACTAACTCGTTTAATCTTGGATGCTGAGCAGAAACTACCATAAAAGTTACTCCATAAATTGTGTCTGGTCTTGTTGTGAATATTGGCCACTTCTCCGAAAATATTTCTTTTAGTAATTCTGGAAACTCTTCTGTCTTCATTGATTCCTTAGTAAAGTGTCCCTTTCCAACAAACTCTATATTTGTTGGAGATAACTTCTCTTTTATGAGGTTTACACTATCGACTACACCCCTCATATCTTTCTTGTCATAGAAAACAACTAAATCCTTGTAATATTTTCTAAGAGAACTATCAAAATCAAAAGTTACAAAATCTTTAAGTCCTGCTGCTTCTCCATCATCGGAAACATAAGGGGCAACAAGAATAACTTTCCTTACTTTTTTCTTAGACTCCCTTAGCCATCTAAGAATAAAAGCACAACCTAAACTATGTCCTACTAGCACAGTTTTTTCGTCAACATTATTTTTTTCAAACATTTTTTTCCAATCTTTGTAATCTGGTTTCCAATCTTTTGGATATAATTCCGCAGAAACTTTTATGTTTTCTTTTTCTAATTCCTTCTTAATCCATGGATGCCAGTGCCTTGTATTTTCTACTCCGCCTTCTTTTGAAGATTTCTCATCAGCATTTGCACCATGAACAATTATAACCTTAGAAATATCTTTATTCTCAATCATGAAATCAATTTCAGTTCCGTGAGATTTTCCAATCCAGTTCTTTTGCATTGCGATTGTTTTTTCTGGCCAATTCAATGTTTTATGACCTTCTAGTAATCTGTCAGCATAGTCTGTAATCTTCAAAAATAGTTGTCTTATATTTTTTACTTCTACTTCTGTATCTTCATGTCTCCAACATTTTCCTTCGTGAACCTGTTCATTAGCTAATATTGTGTTACATTTAGGACACCAGTTAACCGGGGCTTTTTTCTCGTAGACTAGGCCTTTTTCAAACATCTTCAGGAAAATCCATTGATCCCATTGGTAATAGTCTGGATTAGCTGTATTGACTACTCTGGACCAATCGTAGCTTAAACCAAGCTTCTTTTGCTGTCTGATGTAATTCTTAATGGATTCGTTTGTATAGTCTTCTGGATGCTTCCCTGCTTGAATTGCAGCGTTTTCTGCTGGCAGACCTAGAGAATCGTAGCCCATTGGATGAAGAACATTAAATCCTTGTAAAATCTTGAATCTTGCAAAGATATCTCCGATAGTATAATTCCATGCATGCCCCATATGCAAACCGGAAGCAGAAGGATAAGGAAACATCTCTAAAACGTAGTATTTTTTCTTCTTTTTATCTTCGGAAACTTCAAAAACTTTCTCTTTCTCCCATTTCTCTTGCCACTTCTTCTCTATTTTTGCAAAGTCTATTTTTTGTTCAATTTCCATGAAAATTCTTAGCAGAGCGTGTTTTTAAAATTAATTAAATCTGTCTGCACCTAACTGCTTGAACAGTATCATATTGTTTCCAGAAAAAGTAGCTCATGTTGGTTTCATAACAGTCCCATTTTTCTTCAGTTTCTCCATTTGGATAGGCAATCCCTACATGATTTGATTTTTCGTCTGTAACAATTTTATGATTTTTTCGTGCATTGACATTAATTTCCGAATAAGGTCTTGCTGATTGAAAGGTCATTTCGCCAGTTATTTGCTCAATTGAAATAGATCGCATACTAAAAGAACCTCCTTACAGTAAATTGATAAAAATTGTAGACCATTTTAAGATAGAATAGTCTGCTTAAAGCAGAACTAAGAGTAACACGTTCTTCGCAGATTGAGTTTTTTGTGTTATTTCCATCTTAATGTGTTTGCAAATATTCCTTACCATGTTTACCTGAGTGTTTCCCGAAGACAAATTTTTTCCCTTCCCAGCCAACCATTTCAGGATCGATTACTTCGTAAGTTTTCTTATCGGCCATCATTCCATGTTGATGGATTCCTGATTCGTGGCAGAAAGCATTCTCTCCAACTATAGGTTTATTTTTTGCCAAGTACAGACCGGTCAATTCCGAGACCAACCTAGAAGTTTTAAATAATTCTTTTGTGTTTATTCTCGTGTATGCTCTAAAATAGTCTCTGTCGGTTTCTAAATTCATTACTACTTCTTCCAAGGCTGCGTTTCCAGTTCTTTCACCGATTCCATTTACAGTACATTCAACTTGCGTTGCTCCAGCCAAAACTCCTTGCAGAGTATTTGCTACTGCGTTTCCTTTATCGTTGTGGCAATGCACAGACAACTCCAATTTCCCGGATTCTATTTCATTTTGAAAAGCTCTATATACTAAATGAACCCTATCATAAAAAGGCCTTGGCTGTGATGCACCGACAGTGTCTGCTATGTTAATTATCGAAGCTCCTGCTGAAACTGCTGTCTGAATTGTTTTTAACAAGTAATTCATTTCTGTTCTTGAAGCATCTTCCGGAGTAAACTCCACTTCAACTCCAAAACTTTTTGCGTAGCTCACACCATCATAAATCATTTGCAAAGCTTGTCCTTGAGTTTTCTTCAACTTTTTGTTCAAATGCAATTCTGATGTGGCCAAAAATAAATGAATTCTTTTTTTATCTGCAGACTTTATTGACTCATAAGCTTTCTCTATGTCTCCTTTTGTTGCTCGACCAAATGCACAAATTGTTGGACCCCTAACTTCTCTGGCAATCATCTCAACTGCTTGATAGTCATCATCATTCGACGCTGAAAAGCCCGCCTCAATCACATCTACTCCAAGTCTTTCTAACTGCTTGGCTATTGCTAATTTTTGCGAAGGGTTCAAACTAACGCCTGCTGCCTGTTCGCCATCCCGAAGTGTTGTATCCAAAATTTTTATAAGTTTCATAGAAAAGTCTAGAAGTTTAATTGGTGCACGTGGAAAAATCCCCGCACTTAAAGTAAAATCAGAGCTAAAGCTAGAATTGAACTTTCTCTTTGAGTGTTCATTTTGCTTTGCATAATACTTTTAGAAAAAGTTAGTTTAAATATTTTACTATATTGAAGAATTAAATTTCGGAGAAAACTTCTTGTTCTGGATAAATCACAACACCATTTGGAGTAATTTGCATTGCTACAATTTTTTTCTGATGTGCTGCTCCTCTTAATTTCAAAATTTCAATTGCATTCTCTCTTACATTTCCATGTTTCAAAGAATATAAAACAACAACGCCGTCTGCTAAGAACTCTTCAACTCCTGTTTGTGAGAAAATTTTTGGAACTTGTTCTGTTTCTGTAATCAGGAAAGAAGTTGATCCTGTTTTTTCTAGGAATCTGAATAACTGTTCGATGTAAATTCTATAGCTGTCTTCTTTTCCAACAAAGGCAGATGCAATTGCAGTTAGGGAGTCAATTACTACAAAGTCTGGTTTAGCATAATCTTTTGGTAAGAGAACCGGATTAACTTCAATTAGTAATTCTCCTTTTTGTTTTGCTAAAAGTGCGTCGACATTTCTAGTTATATCAAAAGGATTCATTCTTAATATTTTTAGATTTCCTTTCTTTATCAACGCTCTTGGATTCCAACCGAAGCCTTCCATGTGCTGAACTAATCTTTCTTCATCTTCTTCTAAAGTCATGTACAAACATTTCTTTCCTTCATTTGCTTTGTTGATTAAAGTTTGAAGACATAAGATGGTTTTACCGCTACCAGCACCACCCGCAATTATTAAAGAAGTTCCTTTTGGAATTCCTTGTATCAAAAGTTCATCAAAACCTTCAATGCCAGTTACAACATAATTCCTTGTGTCTTTCTTTATTGTTAAATCCGGAATATTTTTTAGAGGATCTCTTTGCTTCTCAATCAAATCATTTCTTACTCTTGAGGCAATATTTGAAACATCGATTTTAGATTTATTTTTATTCTTTTTAAGAGGAATGTTATCTATTTCTGAGGGAATCAATGAAAGTTTAGGTTTTATTTTAATTTCTTCCCAGATTTCTTTTCCAAAGTTTTTCCCAATAAGTTTTTTTTCTTTTGCATATTTATGGAAACCTTGGTCATCGCCAAGCATGTGATTTATCAACCAATCAGCAAGATGATTTCTAAGTTCAGTTAACATATCTGAAATTTCTATAGAGATAATTGCCTGATTCTCTTTGTTATACAATTTTTTGGTTAGCCTATTCTTGTAAACTAAAAAGTATTCTACGAGCTTTGCATGAACTTTTTGATGTGTCTTTAATCCCGGATATTTTATTTTTTTCATATAAGCTTCTTCATAACCAAAGTGTTCTGTAACATAAGATTCTAAGAAATGAAGTGCTTCTCTAATCTTCGTTATGTCTTCACCTTCATGAGAAACTTTCAAAAGAAGATTAACATTTTTTACAAGATTCTGATGTTGAGAATCAATATTTTTTTCTTCTACAGACATATTAGTAGACCAATGAATAGGTTTTGATAAATCTAATTTCTTTATGGACTTGCTTACTGCAAAATTAACTTTTTTCTTAATTACTTCTTTTTTAATAACTTTCTTGGCCATTTTATTTTTTCTTCACGGCCTTTTTTACTTTTTTTTCTACTACGTCGAAGTTTTCAAAATTCTTTAACATCACAAAGAGACCTACAAATAAGAAAATGCTTATTAGGGTTGGTAAAATAATTCGGTCCATGGCTGCCACCCAACCATTAAAGGAACTTAGAAAGTTCATTTCAATTAGCAAGGCAGTTATTCTTCTGAAAGTCATTAAAAATAAAGCTACAGTCATTGCAAGCCAGCCCTTGTTCAGTCTATTAAATGAAAATATTCTGTATGAATAATAAACCGCTACAAATTGAATTAGTATTTGTAAAACACCGAACCAAGAAAGAATACTTAGCGAAATCATTTTTTCTCCACCTTATCTGCTGATTGTTTAATTATTGAAAGTAACTTTGCGTCTAATCCTTCTTCTGGTAAAACAAAGATTAAGTCTATGTGCCAATCCTCAGTTCTATAAAGTAAGAAAGAGAAGAACTTTATCAACGTGTTCATATCATTCTTTATCAGTAAGTTTGTAATTGAATCAAATATCACCGTTACTTTTCCGCCGGAGAAAGATTGCTGTGCCTGATTTATTGCAATACTTAATGCGGTAAGATTTTCTCCCGGTAAAAAAACTACATTTTCTTCATTTGTCTTAGCTAAAGTATCAAAAAATAAACATTGTTTGCCCATACAAGCTTTTGTTACTTGTTCTTTTACTAGATAAAATGGTTTAGATGACAAAATTGCAATAGTATTTTTCCCAGAACTCTTCAAAGTAGAAAGAAAATTCTTACTCAAACTCTCTGGTTTTGTCAAAATTAATTTAATCATTTTTCACCCCTAAACTCCTAGATTTAATGTAAAAGCTAATTAATAAAATTATGTAAAAAGAAGTATAAACAGAGTCAACAGGATGACCGGAGTAATATGTTCCTTTTGCACTCATCTCTGCGAAAATTAGATCATAAACTAACCGTATTATCATGCCAACTCCAAGAATTAACCAGTTTCTTATATATCTTCTATCGGAAAAGACTACTGGACCAACTAAATAAACAATTAAGAAAAGTACTATTAAATCCAATAATATGTAGGAATCTTGAATCGCGTGGGCAAGTGTAAAACTTGCTTCTTCAAAATCTTCTGCGACATCTAATCCCAGAATAGTTCCACCAATTAAAAATCCTGCCAAAATAATTAAGACCGTTGCTAGTTTTGATGGTCTAAAGCTTGTTGATATAAAATAGACTATAGACACTATTAATGAAAAATAAGCTAAAATCCAAAGAAAATCAGCAGTACCGCCTACTGGAAGAAGCATCCCTTGCAAGGATTCATTAATCAACCAAAATAAATCTCCTAAAAAGAATAGTAAAACAGCAATTAACAAAAACAATTTAGCATATTTTTCTCTAGGAAAATTAGAAGGTATTGCTCTATAAATTTTAAAAGCTGAAACTAAGGCTACTAGAGCAATCAAAAAAATTAATGTATTTCCAATTGCACCATGATAATTATTAAAAGGATTTAAAAAAACAAACCAACCCTGAATAAGAAAAAGGACTAATCCAATAATTAATAATCTAAAAAAACATTTACTGCAGTTTTCAGTTTGAACTATCTCTTTCTTTTTCTTACCCTCTTTTTTCATATCTTTTTTAGCCATTTTATCTATTTAAATCTTCGGGATTTCTTTTTTAGTTTAGATTCTAGCACCGGCAACTCTTCTGCTATTCTGTCAAGTTTTTCTTTGTACTTTGTCATCCTAATATTATAGACTAAACCTGAAAGAGTTCCTTGTTTGAATCTTTCTTCCTGTGTCCTTTTTATTAAATTATTTATAACTTTTTCTTGTGTTTTCATTTTAGCGATTTTCTTTCTTATTATTTTTTTCTCAAATATCTTGAACGAAACATAACTTACTAAGAAGATTACAATAATTGAGATAATAATTGCTAACCAGTATCTTTGGAAAAAGTTCTGCGCGCCTATTTTCAAACCTCTTAATGTAGAATAGTCTACTCTTTCTTTTTCTAGTTTTGTTGTCAAATCATTGAGTAATTTTTCTGTGTCTGTATATCTCTCTTCTGCGAATGCTGTTTTTGCTTGACTAAGTATCTGCCTTGCTGAATCACTAAGGTCTTTACTTTTTTCTGCTACACCAATTTTATCAGATAAAAGTAACGCCTTAATTTTCAATTCCTCAATTTGCAAAGTATAAATTAATACCTTCGAGTAATTTATATTATTCCAACTTATTAAACGTAAAGACTGTCTTGCTTCATTCTTTTCTGCTGTTGTAGAATTTATATCTCCTCTTAAAATTTCGGCATATTTTGCTTGCTCTAAAACTTGTTTAGCTTCTAAAAGAATGTCTTGAAAGTGAACTGTTGCTATGCCTTTATCTGATAAATCTTTTATTGTATTCTCTGAAATATTTATTGCTAAAAGAGCTTCAGCTTGTGAAGTTATTGCTTGTGCAGATATTGCTGTCGCTAATAATACAAACATACAAGTTATAATTAGATAATTTTTATTTTCCATGTTGCTTTAACATCCTAGCTATTTTTTCTTTTAGTTCTGCCTCTGATTTGAATATCTTTTGTTGTCTTTTATGCTTCAAATATTTAACTGGTGACTTAACTGGGTGAGGTGCTTTCTCTGCTTCTACTTTTACTCGCTTGAATCCTGGAATTTGACTTGATATTTTTTCTTCTTTGACTTGTGACTTAGTTGTGGCTTTTCCTTCATTTAATTTTACAAATTTAAATCCTGGAATCACAGATAATTTTTTCTTTTTCATTACTTCTGAAGTTATTTTTTCTTCCTCAATTTCTGCAAGTCTTTCATTTAAGATATTAAATTCCGTCTTATATTCAACTTCTGGAATCTTCTTATCAGTATAGAAGCTGGATTGTATTTTCTTTATTTCTGTTTCAACTTGTTTTCTTTCGGATGAAAGGTCTTTTGAAAGTTCTTCTGCCCCCAATAATTTTACTCTCTCATTTCTTAATCTCAATCTTGTCTGTTTCAACTTACCAAGTTTGCTTTGGAATTGACCCATCTCTCTGTGATACTCTCCTCCAGAAACTTTTCCAGAAAGATAACTTGATTGGGAACTCACTAATAGTTTTCTTAGATTATTTTCTTCTTTATCTGCATCGCTTATCTTTTCTGTTATTGAATATCTCTTGTACAATTTGTAAATTAATATTAAACTTACTATTATAACTGCAGTCGCTAATAAAATTAATTTCCAGTATAGATATATGAAAATTATTGCGTTACCTTTTCTTTCTAAAATAAGAGTTGACTGTGCGGACTTCGCTCTTTCTTCTGCTAGAGCGTAATCTCCTCTTTCAAATGCAGTTATTGCTAGTTGTAAAAGTTGCTTTGTCTCTTCGCTACCAAATAAAATTTGTCCGCTCAGAAGATTGTCTAATGGTGCTTCAGTTATAGAACTTCCAATAACATTCCCTAAAAGAAGATAACTCTTCTTAGGATTTTGCAATGCTTCTGCAATTCTTCTAATTAAATTGTCTGTTGTGAAAGAGTTATCTTTTATGCTAATCACTTTTTGTGAAAGGTCAAAAGAATCTTTATTTCTATTTTGTGAAAGTTTTTCTTCTGCTTGTGATAACAACACTTTAGCTTCGTCAACATTAAAACCGAAATCCTGCATTTCCTCTACGGCAAGTTGTGCTTCTGTTAAACTAGTATTTGCTTTTTCTCTGCTTATTTCCTGGATGATTAATTTAATGTTCTGAACTTCTTTGTAATCTCTTGTCTCTGTTCCTGAAAGAATTGCTCCTGTTATTGTTGCTTTCAGAGTGTACTCTTCATAATTTTCTTTATACGAAGGAACTTTTAAGGTCACTTTGAAATTTTTTGTTTCTCCTGAGTTGATTTGAGATATATCTCTTGGACTAATTAAAATATACTGAGATAAAAATCCGTCTATCACAATCTTCAAATCTTTCATTGTCGAATTTGAATATTTGTTTTTAACTTCTAAATTGAAACTATCACTTTCTCCTCGTACAATTTCAATTATTTTTGAATAGACAACTGTTTCTGACTTAGACCCTCCGCTTCCTCCGCCGCTTCCAGAAGTACGACCTGGTGTTGTAACAGTTAGAGGATTTAGTATAGTAATCTGTTTTGTGTCTTCTAAAGAACTTAAATTTGTTGCAGTTGCTGTAGCCGTTATGTTTACTAAAGAATCGACCGCACTAGAAGAAACTGAAACTTTTATAGTGTTTGTCGAACTGACTCCTACTGGCAAACTTCCTAAATTTCTAGTTAAGTTTCCTTGTGTTAGAGTAAATACGGAAGGCAAACTCCAAGTTAATAGAACTCCTGAAGCATCGGCAGTACCTAGGTTTGTAACCGTGGCTATTAATTCCACATCTGTTTGTCCCCTGGTTACTGAAGAAGAATATTGGCTAACTGTTGCCACTAAATAAGGCCCATCAGATGTTTGGACATTCAAATTTCTTTCAAATATCTCTGTTCCGGCTTCTGAAACTACTAAGATATTGTAAGGATAAACATTAGAGGTTAACCCGGTAAGATTAACATGAAGGGGAATGTACACAACAGTTCCATTTATAGCAGAATAATTTTCTGTCTGATTTAGAGTATTGTTCAGGTTGAATCTGCTTAAGATAGAACTTCCATAAATTGTGACATTGTAATTCAAACTTATATCTGATGTTGTGTTTAAAATTATATAGCCTAATTCATTCGCAGAACTTCTTTGTGCATAAGTAAAAGATTTTACAGAAGTTATATTTGTTGTAACAATTTGCGAGATGTCATCTGCAACTTCTAAGGTATAATTTGAACTAATGTTTGTATTTCCTTGTGCATCTGTTGCGTTAACATAGAATGTCCAGTTCCCTGCTCCAAATTCAATTGTTGAATTATAGTTATTCAGACTGGTATTTGTCATTGCTGAATTTTGCCATGCCTCTGTTCCGTTTCTGTAATAAACTTCCACAGAATCAATTAAATAATCTTCAGTCACAGAAGCGTTTATTGTTACATTTGTCGACGGATCAAGTGCATCTGAGTTATTTGGAGAATAAACTATACTCGTTATTGAAGGATTTGTGTCGTCTAAAACTTGAACTGAATCTGATTCTGTGTCGTTCACTCTTCCGGACAAATCGTAAACATACAACTTGACGGAATAAGTTCCCGGAGTGTATTCGCCTTCTCCGAAAGTATAACTGAGAGTATCACTTGTTCCGGATAAATCTATTTGAGAACTATTTACAAAACTTCCATTGAAGTCATAACTTAACATTGCGTAGTCTAAACCTACTGCATCTGAAAGATTTGCGTAACAGAATAAACTTGCAGAATCGTTAACAGAATTGTTACAAATAAAAGAGTCTACTGCTGCATTATTTTTATCTACATAAATTGTGAACATTTTGCTTCCTTGGTTTTTAGGATTTGTTCTTGTATCGTTTGCGTAGAAAGTTATATTATGTGTTCCTTCATTCAAATTGATAGAAGAATTCCAATTTGTTGAACTTGCCTCTGAAAGATTTGTTAGGGAGCTATTGTTATCTGTGTAGCCTGCCCAACTTAATGCTTCGTCAGAAGTAATGTTAAGGATTATACTTCCATCTAAACTATAAGAACCGTTCAACGGTGACCAAATTGTAATGACTGGAGCAAGGAGATCATTTACTGAAGTGTCTACCACAATGGCAACTGATGCAGAACCTAGATTTCCAGAATTGTCTAATGCATAGAATTTAACTGTGTAACTTCCGTCCGCAATTGAAGAGGTTTTGCCCCAATTTAGACTGCTTCCCGTTAGAGAAATATTTGTTAATCCATTATCTAAAGAGTAATTCGCTGATGAAACATTTTCATTTGTTGTTAGACTAAACAAAATTGAACTTGTTGAGTAATTCTGTGCAATTGGAGAATTAATTGTTAGGATTGGAGGAGTTATATCACTAACTGAAAAGGTTGTTGAAGTAGAATCTGCATTCCCTGCCGCATCAGTAGCATAAAATCTACATTCATAATTTCCTTTTGCTAAATTTGAAATTGTATAGTTTGCGTTTCCGGTGACCGATAGATCTATTGTATGATTCAAGAAAGTTCCTGGAATAGTCGCATTCTCTGAAATTTTTACCGAAGATAAACTGAAAGTGTCCGTTATGTCAACACTACAAATTGTGCTTTGTGTCTCATTTACCGATTGTGCACTTAATGAAGTGAATCTCGGTGCTAAAGTATCTGCATAAAAGATAATTGAATTACTACCTATATTTCCGGCAGTATCATTTGCATAAACAACTAAATTGTTTGTTGATTCTTGATTTAATGTTGGAAGAGTTGAATTCCAGTTTAACATTGAAGTATTAGTCATTGAAACATTTGCTGAACCATTCAGAGAGTAGTTTACCCAACTAACATTCTCATTTGTTGTTACATCCAAGGTGACTCCACTTAGAGATTTGTAAGATGCGTTTGCTATACTATTTAGAGTAATGACCGGAGCAACAGAATCAACACCTATTGTAATGTTAAAAGTTTTTGTTTGCGGAACTCCTAAGTTTCCTGAAGTGTCGTTCGCATAAAAGATAACTGTATAAACATTATTGTTCAACCCATTAAAAGTATAATTCCAATTTGTTGGGCTTGTATTGCCCATAGTTATGTTTGCTGTTCCGTTATTGAACCATGCAGAACTTGCGCTCTCATTGGTAACCAGAGATAATAAAATAGAAGTTGTTCCGTATATTCCTCCATTTGTTGGGCTTGTTACAGTTATTCCGGGAGCAGCTACATCACTAACTTCAAAAGTTGTGGAAGTTGAATTTGTGTTTCTCGCTATATCTGTTGCATAAAAAATACAAGTGTAATTTCCTGCGTTTGCTAATTTACTTCCTACGATTAAATAGCTCGCGGTTCCGTTTGATGTTAAACTAATTGTGTGATTCTCAAAGCTACCTGAAGAATTTTCTCCGATTAGAACATTGCTTAATGCGAAAGTATCGTTCCAGAAGATTGAACAGTTAACTGGTAATGATTGGTTTGTCGAAGGTGCGGAGACTGAAGAATATCTTGGGGCTAGTGTGTCTGCGTAAAATATTACGGTTCTTGCTCCTTGATTTCCAGAGCTGTCATTTCCGTAAACAATAACTGTATTTGTTGATTCTTGGGTTAAAGAAGTTAAATTAACATACCAAATTGTAGAAGAAGCGTTTGTTAAATTTGTTAGATTTCCACCGTTTAAAGTATATCCTGCCCAAGACAAGGCCTCGTCAGAACTTATATTTACATATGTTCCAGAAGGATTTGTATAACTTGCGTTTGTTGGAGAACTAATTGTTAATGAAGGAGAAGTTGTATCTATAGGGGTTGCAACACTAAAATATCTTATTGAAGTTTCTCCAAGATTTCCATAGCTGTCGTTTGCATAGAAAGTTATATTGTGTTGGCCATAAGGTAGGTTAGTTAGACTTGATGTAAAAGAAGTTGCAGAGATATTTGTCATTGTTATGTTTGTATCACCGTCAAGAGAGTATGCGGCCCAATTAACATTTTCAGAAGTTGAAATTTCTGCAGTTACGTTTACTGAAGGATAAGTTGTGTTTGCTGGGGAGATTATAGTTATGACTGGGCCAGAAGAATCTGTGAAATAAAATCCGGTTATTGGATTTGCTGTTGCAGCTTCTCCCAAGGAATCAAAAATGTAAGCGTACCAGACATGAGTTGTAGAATCGGTTTCAGAAGGGAAACTACAACTAAGATTTGCATCTGCAGTGTTGTTACATAGTTCTGTTCCAGTACAACCCGAAGAAGTTGCTCCAGAAGAATTGCAAATGTAGAGTGATAAACTCTGACCGGTGTCTGATTCTGAAGACGTTGTGTTAACATTTACCCAGTCTCCACCTTTGATTATTGTGGAATTATCTACTGCGGTGATAAATAGGGGTAATGAATTTATTTGGACAGTCTTGTTAACTGTTGTTTGGTTTTTACCTGCATCGTCATATGAAAAATATCTCAGATAGTTTGTACCCCTAGTATTATAAACAATTTGTGCATTGTTATCAATTAGAAGATTTGGTGTACATGAGTTAGAGGAAAAACAATAAAGTGTTGTTGGATCGGAATCAACATTATCTAGCTCTGTTAAACTAACTGTATAACCTGGAAGATGAATATTTGCATCGTGATTATCTGAAGTTGTGGGTTCTGTGTGGTCTAAATAAAAAAAAACGTCTAAGTTGTTGGACAAACCTTGTTCATTTCCCAAGGAATCTTTACAAGAAATATACATCGTTATAAACCCTTCAGAAAAACCCGTTAGAGAACAAGTTGCAAATGCCTCGTTTGTGATACAATCATTTCCCATTCCAGACCAACTAGTATCTGAAGAACTCCATCTACAAAGCATGCCTGCTTCGCCAGAAAGGGTTACATTTGTAATTCCGTCGTCTTCACTATCAAAATAACTGGAAGAATTATCGCCGGCAATACTTACGAGGGTTGTAGTGAATGTTGAAGCATCAACTTCATACGTAACGTTTCTTACTACAGAATAATTTACCCCATCGTAAACCCTACAATATTTTGTATAATTCCCACTTCCACTAGGAGAATTGAAAGAACAAGTTAAATCATAGGGATAAGTTGAATCGGAGCTAGTTCCACCAGTACAGTCATTATTTGTGATAGTTGGTTGATTATTATCATCACAATAAAAAAATAAGGTGTTGTTCTCTGAATCGGAAACACCGTTAAATGTTGAATTTGCAAATATCGTTTGTGTAACTTCCGGTGCAATTAGACTCTGTTGGATTGTTAAGTTAGATAAAATCGGTCCTTCATTTACCGAACAAGTTATGTTTATATTATCTAAATAAACTGCTTCATTATCTGTATTTGCCTCCCAATCAAATCTTATTTGAGTGTTAGCACTTGAGGAGTATTGGGATAGATTTATGCTATATGTTGAAGCGGTTGAAGTTACATATGTGGGCCCATCAATATTCACCGCCCCATAAGTCCAACTGTTTCCGTTATACACATCGAAGTAAAGGTCATCGGTAACCCCTAAAGGACTAGAACCTCTTTTTAAACTAAAACTTAAATTACAATTTTGGGTGCCTGCGAGATTTATCCTTCCAGAAGTAGTTGTAATTGCAACATCTCCCTCATCGCCCTCATCTAAATAGGCAGAATAAGTACCTGTTATCGCACCAGTAGTAACTATTGTTGCCTCATCGTTATCTCCCCCTCTTTCTACACCCCAAATAGAAGTATTAAATCCGTTTATTCCAGTACCTGTGGAGGTTTCAAATCCATCGAAAAAAATTGTCTGCTTAGTCAAGGCAGAAGCAAAACTAATTAACAATAAACCAAGAATTACAAACAATAATAGTTTTTTCATTTTTTCATTACCTCCTTAAGTGCTATTTCAACCAATTCTGAAAGTTCTAAATTATTTTTTATACAATAAATTTTCACAGTCTTCCAGAGCTCTTCTTCAACTTTCAAACTAGTCGTTTTCCTTACCATCTTTTGTATTTTCAGGGCCAAGTAGTATTTAAATCTTTCTTTTGATAATTTAATAATCTAATAAATTAATAATACTAAGAACCCTCTAACACTAGCTTTTTAAACTTTAAATGAGATTTAGTCTAAAGGTGATTGATTAGTTAAGAACTGGTCCGGAATCGCCTAAGAATTCTAAAATTTACATGACAGAAGAAAAAACAATAGAAAAAGTTGTAGAAAATGGGTTTACCCTAATTCATTGTCCAAAATTCTCTCAGGAAAGCCCTCTTATGAAAGTTGTAATAATTTGTGGTAATTACTCTTCAAGTGTTGGAACATTATACAAACGAGTTGAAATTAGCGGTTTAGATAGAGTAAATCCTACAATAGACTATAAACTAGGTGGATTAGAAGAAGTTCTTCCTTATATAAATTCTGGAGAAAGAAAAGTTGCAGAAGTTATGGAAAGAGCAGAAGTTCGAAGAGAAATTTTAGGAGAAAAAGTAAAATCATTTCAAGACAGATTATATCTTCTTGGTAACACTGTTTTAAGTCTACATGGAAATATTCCTCAATCAATTAAAGACAAATATGGGGTGAATTAAATGGGAAAACTAAAAAACTTGCTGGAGAAGCTAACTACCGAAGCAATGATAGACTATCCTTGTAAATGGTCTGGAGAATTAGACGATGGGAGAATTCGTAGATACTGTGACCAATTCGGATTTAGATTAAATTATCAAGGACCAGAAAAAGGAGAATTTGTTTTCAAAAACTGGGGCGATGGAAATCCTGCGTTTAAAGTTACTTACTCTAATCTTATAACTGGAAGACTTCGGGTTAAGCCTACCGAGTACTATATACAATATAATGAAATGCTTAAACAATTTCTAAAAAAATATGAGGCTGATGAAAAGTTTGCTCCTAATGATGCAAGAATTTCTTTAGTTGAGGGAGGACAAAATGCCATTTGATCAGAGAACAAGAGAACTTGCACAACTTGCTGTGAGAAGATGTATTAAAGTAAAACCTGGGCAAAATATAATTTTATCTGGAGGAAACGAGGCAGTTCCTTTTTTGATTGAACTTTACAAAGAAGTAATTTTACAAAAAGCTCATCCTATTGTAAGAGTTGGTTTGCCGGATGTGAACGATTTTTTCTATAAGTTCGCGACTAAAGAACAAATAGAAAAATTTCCCGATTATTGGTTTGACACAGTTAAACAAGCGCAAGGCTATATCGGAATTGACACTGAAGTGAATACAAGAGAATTGACCTCGGCAAACTCTAAAAAATTGACAGCGAGGGGAAAGGTCCTACATCCAATTTCAGATTATGTTTGTAATACTAAAGAAAAAATAAAAAGATGTACTATCGCCTATCCTTGTTTGGCCTTAGCTCAGGAAGCCGAAATGTCTTTGACAGAATATGAAAATTTTGTTTATGGTGCTTGTTTACAAGATTGGAGTAAGTTAGAAAAAATAATGAAAAAAGCTTTGGCGAAATTTAAGGAAGGAAGTTCTGTTCATATTATTGGAGAAAATGTTGATTTGAAAATGAAAGTTCATGGTAACAAGGCAAAATCTGATTTAGACTTTGATAACATGCCTGCTGGAGAAATATTTATGGCACCAGTTAGAGAAAGTTTGAATGGTTGGATTAAATTTGATTATCCTTCCATACAGAACGGAAAAGAAGTCAGGGAAATTTATTTAAAATTTGAAAACGGAAAAGTTACAGAAGCTAAAGCTTCAAAGGGTGAAGACTTTTTGAAAGAAATGTTGGCGACAGATGAGAACGCGTCTTATGTGGGTGAACTTGGAATTGGTTGCAATCC
>CAZUKQ010000002.1:0-7569 GCA_964621025.1 Candidatus Woesearchaeota archaeon
TAGTAGCCTTAAGCATAATGTGGAAGAAGAAATGGTCCTATGATTACAGATATAACCGAGCAGTTAAGAGAATAAGATATTCTAGTAAATATTAGGTGTTTTTTCATCAATTTTTAATTTTGTCGTCGATAAAATCATAAAAAGGTTTATAAAGACTGATTAACTTTTTAGTTTGTTAAGAGGTTTTAAAAGGTAAAAATGACTGAAAAAGCAAAGTATTCTGCAGAAGATATTAAGGTTTTAGAGGGTTTGGAAGCTGTAAGAAAGAGACCTGGAATGTACATTGGTTCTACAGACAAGTATGGTCTTCATCATATGGTTTACGAAGTTGTAGATAACTCTGTAGATGAGCATATGGCCGGGATTTGTAAGAATATCAACATAGTAATCAATAAAGACAACTCTGTGAGCGTAGAGGACGATGGAAGAGGTATGCCAGTTGATATGCATCCAGTCTACAAGAGGCCAGCAATGGAGATTATTGTTACAAAGTTACATGCGGGTGGAAAATTTGACAACAAAGCTTACGCAGTCTCTGGTGGTTTACATGGTGTAGGTATTTCAGTGGTTGCAGCTCTTTCAAAATTGATGACTGTTGAAGTTAAAAAGGAAGGAAAAATTTACTCTCAAAGTTACAAGATTGGTGTTCCAGTTGCAGATATGAAAGTTATAGGAAAATGCGAAGAAAGTGAGAGCGGAACAAAAGTTACGTTTATGCCAGATGAAACAATTTTTAGTGTTACAGACTTTGATCATAAAACTCTGGCGATGAGATTCAGAGAAATTTGTTTTTTGAATGCAGGATTAAAAATTAGTTTTACAGATTCTAGAACAGACAATGCTAAAACTGAAGATTACATTTACGAAGGAGGTTTGGTTGAATTTGTTAAATGGTTAAATAAAACTAGAACTTCGGTTCATGCTAAACCAATTTATTTTAAGAAACAAGAGGGTTATGTTGGTGTTGAAGTTGCAATACAGTACACAGATTCTTATAATGAAAATATTCAAGGTTTTGTAAATACTATTAATACTATCGAAGGTGGAACTCACGTCATTGGTTTGAAATCTGCTTTGACTAGAGTGATAAATGATTATGGCGAGAAGAAAGGAATTTTGAAAAAAGGACAAAAATTAACTGGTGACGATGTGCGAGAAGGAGTTACTGCTGTTGTTTCTTTGAGAATGAGAGATCCTCAATTCGAAGGTCAAACTAAAACCAAGTTAGGAAATAGTGAAATCAAAGGAATCGTTGATTCTATGGCTACTACTGCTCTTACAGAGTTCTTTGAAGAGAATCCTACAGTTGCAAAGAGCGTTTTAGTAAAGGCAACTTCTGCTTTGAAAGCAAGAGAAGCTGCAAAGAGAGCTAAGGATTTAGTTAGAAGAAAAAGTGCATTAGGTGGTGCAGGCTTACCCGGTAAGTTGGCTGATTGTTCAAGTAAGAAAAGAGAACTTACAGAATTGTATATTGTTGAAGGAGATTCTGCGGGTGGTACTGCTAAAGGCGGAAGAGACAGAGAATTCCAAGCAATTTTACCTCTGAGAGGTAAAGTGTTGAATGTTGAAAAATCAAATTTATCAAAAGCTCTAGCATCCGAACAAATTTCAAATTTAATTACTGCTATTGGAACTAGTGTTGGTGAAGACTTTGACTTGTCAAAATTAAGATATAATAAAATAATTATCATGACTGATGCGGATGTTGACGGTCAGCACATTAAGGCTTTGCTTTTGACTTTGTTCTATAGATACACTCCAAGATTAATTGAGTCAGGTCATATTTTTATCGCTGTTGCTCCATTTTACAAAATTAAAAAAGGAACTACAGAATATTATGTTTATTCTGCGGAAGAATTAAAAAATAAAATGAAAGATATTGGTGGTAAGGCAGAGGTTAGTCGTTTTAAAGGTCTTGGTGAAATGAATGATGAACAATTGTGGGAAACAACAATGAATCCTAAGAAGAGAAGAATGAAACAAGTTTCCGTTGAAGATGGTGTTGAGGCTGATGAAGCATTTTCAATGTTGATGGGTGATGCAGTTGGTCCAAGAAGACAATTTATCGAAGAGAACGCAGACAAAGCGGAGGTGGACTTATAAAATGACAAAAGAAGATAATTTAAGTAAAACAGAAAGAAAGGAAGTTGTGAAAGAGATAAATAAAAAACTTGCAGCGAAAGTTAAATCTCATACAGATAGTTTGAAAAGTGAATTTAAAAAACAAACTTCTACAGCAATTATGGCTGCTTTCGGTTTGATTATTGCTTTATCTTGGAAAGATGTTATCACCGATGCTATTAGCAGAATAGACTTTGTAAAGGGTTATGGTTTATTAATGAGTGCAGTGATTTTAACAATTGTTTCAGTTATTGGAATTTTAGTAATCAGTAAATGGGCTAAGGAGGAAGTTAAAAACTAAAATGGTAAAAGAAAAATTTGATTGTTGTTGTGATGGATGTTCTTGTTCAAATGAAAAACCATTGAAAGTTTATTTCTGTCCTAAATGTAAAAGCTTTGATGTGAAATATACTTTTGGATTTGGAAATTTATTTGGAGTTATTCCTAAAATGAAATGTGATAAATGTGGTTTCTCTGCACCGGTTTTTCCTCAATTAGTTAAGCTTAATAAAGAACAAGAAAAGAAAATTAATATTAAACTTAAAGTTAAAAAAGGAGGAAAGAAATAATGGGCGGAAGACGAGGAGAAGAAGAGAATGACGAAGAAAAAATTATAGAAGAAGAGGAAGAAGAAACAAAAGATTCTGAAGATGAAAATGAAGTGGGTGATGATGAAATTCAAACTGAAACAGTTGTTGTAGATGACGAAGAGGAAGAAGAAGATACTGGAAAGATGAGAGAAGAGATGAAAATGAATGTTGAAGCTAAGGAATTGATAGATGCTGAAATTTCTTCTGAGATGAGAGAGGCTTATTTGAATTATGCGATGTCAGTTATTGTTGCGAGAGCTTTGCCTTCGGCGGAAGATGGTTTGAAACCAGTCCATAGAAGAATTCTTTGGGGAATGAATGAAATGGGTTTACACTCAAATAAACAAACAAAGAAATCCGGTAGAATCGTCGGTGATGTTATGGGTAAATATCACCCGCATGGTGATGCAGCAATTTACGAATCTATGGTTAGAATGGCACAAGATTTCTCTTTGAGATATCCTTTAGTAATTGGCCAAGGTAATTTTGGTTCGATGGATGGAGATAATGCTGCGGCTTCAAGATATACTGAAGCTAAAATGGAAAAAATTGCAGATGAACTTTTAGAAGATATTGATAAAAATACGGTGGAGATGAGATCCAATTATGATAATACCTTAGAAGAACCAGTTGTTTTGCCAGGAAGACTTCCAAATCTTTTATTGAACGGTGCATCAGGTATTGCAGTTGGTATGGCCACAAATATCCCCCCACATAATTTGAAAAATGTTTGTGATACAATCCTAAGATATTTAGAAGAACCTGGATGTGATATAAAAGAATTAATTAAAATTATCAAAGCTCCAGATTTCCCAACTGGTGGTACTGTTGGTGGTGAAATTAAGAATATCTACACAGAAGGAAGAGGAAAATTAATCATCGACGGTAAAACTAGAATTGAAGAGCCAAAGAAATCAACAGGAAAAACAAAAATAATTATTTACGAAGTTCCATACCAAGTTAACAAAGCCGCTTTGGTTGAACAAATTGCGGATTTAATTAAAGATAAAAAATTACCAGATGTTACAGATATCAGAGATGAATCTTCAAAGGGAGCAGTTAGAGTTGTCTTGGAAATGAGAAAAGGTTCTGATCCTAAATTTACTTTGAATAGATTGTACAAATTTACTCAGATGAGAATTGCGTTCAATGCAAATATGTTAGCGCTGGTTGGAAGAGTTCCTAGAACAATGACTTTGATTGATTTCATTAAAGTTTATGTTGATCATAGAAAAGTTGTTATTAGAAAAACAAAGGAATTCGATTTAGACAAGGCTGAGAAAAGAATTCATATTGTAGAAGGTTTGATTATTGCGCAATCGCAAATTGATGCAGTGATAAAATTAATTAAGGCTTCAAAATCTAGAACAGAAGCTTTGGATGGTTTGAAGGAAAAGTTTAAACTGTCGACGGAACAGGCAGAGGCTATCTTAGAAATTAAATTACAACAGTTAACTTCATTAGAATTTGAGAAATTAAACAAAGAAGGAATTGATTTGAAGAAATTAATTGAGCAGTTAAAGAAGATTTTAGGTGATGAGAAAGAGATTTTGAAAATTATTAAATCTGATTTAGAATATTTAAAAGAAACATATGGGGATAATAGAAAAACTGCTGTCGTTGGAAATATTGAAGAATTTGAAGAAAAAGATTTGGTAGATAAGAAAGAAGTTGTTGTAACAATTACTGACAAGGGTTACATAAAAAGAATAGACCAAGATGAATACAAGGAACAGAAGAGGGGTGGAAAAGGAGTTATTGGTTCTGATTTAGCTGAAGGAGATTTCGTTAAAGATTTGTTAAGTTGTTCTACACATGATTATTTGTTATTCTTCACAGATAAAGGAAAGGTTCACTGGTTGAAGGCTTACAAAGTTCCAGAATCAGCTAAAGGTTCAAAGGGAAGAGCGTTGATTAATTTATTAGAAGTAAAAGATGAAAAAGTTTCCTCAGTAATTGCTGTTAAGGAATTCAAAGATGCTTTGATGATGGCGACTAAGAAGGGTGTTGTGAAGAAAATAGAATTGAGTCAATTCAGTGTTCCAAGAAAAGGTGGAATTAAGGCAATGAAACTTGCAGAAAACAATGACACTTTAATTGATGTTAAACCTATCCTGAAAGACCAGCAAGTACTTTTGGTAACTCAGAAAGGCCAAGCAATAAGATTTGATAGTGAAGACGTTAGAGCAATGGGAAGATCTTCATATGGTGTTACTGGTATCAAGATGGATAAGGACGATTCAGTTGTTTCGTTGGAAGTGTTACCTAAAGAAAATGTGAAAGACTTTTCTATCTTAACAATTACTGAAAAGGGTTATGGGAAGAGAAGCGAGATTGAAGACTACCGATTGACTGGAAGAGCTGGAAAAGGCGTTATTAATATCAGTGTAACTGACAAGAATGGTGACGTCATCAAATCTCAATGTGTAAGAGAAGAAGATAACATTATTGTTACAACAAAACACGGGATTGTTATTAGAACACCAATGGAAAACATAAGAGTAATGGGAAGAGCGACACAAGGTGTTAGAATAATTAATCTTAAGGGAAATGATGAAGTCAGTGATTTAGTAAGAGTTCCTAAAGAAGAGTTAGTTGAATAGTTATTTTATATTAGTTATTTTAGGTTTAGCTTCTCTGTCTTCTTTTTTTTCTAATAAATTTTTTACAAATTTTGATTGTAAGATTAGGTTAAGTAAAACGTTTATAATGTAGGCAAGGAGTACCCAAACAAATAAGTCTATCAGAAAAAATCCTATTTTAAAAGAAGTGTTTTCCGTGCTGTATAAATCAAATAACAAAAACTGAATTGGCCATCCAAGTTCTATCGCCAATCCTTCATCTAAAGAAGTCATGCTAAAAAATTTAGATATTGGGAATTTTGATAAATTAAAACCTAAAACAATCAGACAAATTGCAAGAAAAATAAAAAACATTTTCTTGTCAGGAATAAATTTAGTATTCTTTTTCTGTTCAAAGTCTGAATTTGCTGATTTTCCAGATCCAAGATATTCAACTCCTTTTCCCATCTAGTTTATTGTTTCTTTCTTTTTATAAATTGTTTGATTTTTGTTTTTCTAAGAATATTGCGATTTCATTAAAGTTCGAAATAATTCTCAAGGGGCTTCCTTTTTCTAATCTATCTTTATCATGATAACCAAAATCAACGGCTAGAGATTTTATGTTTAATTTGTTTGCTTCTAGTAAATCTCCTAATGTGTCTGTTACAAAAATTACTTCATCTTCTTTAAGTTGGTGTTTTTTTAAAATCATTTTGAATTTTTCTACTTTTGATTTATGTGTTTCTGCGCCTAAAATTTCTCGGACAAGATGTCGGATTCCATTATCTTTGAAATATTTTTCTAGGATTTTTTCAGTGTTAGAAGTTACAATGAATAGAGGATAGTTCTTGGCTAATTTTTCTAGTTCTTCTTTTATTTTAGATTCTATTTTTAAATTTTCAAATATCTTTGCGTTCATCTCAAAAAATATATTGTAGTCTTCCTCAGGAGTTGTTTTATCTTCATAAAAATTTCCATCAAATATGCTCAGATGTTCTTCTTGAGTCATCTTTGGATTTATTATTTTGTTTAATTGAACACTATAATCATAGGTGTCATGAATAACTCCGTCAAAATCAAATAGAACTGCTTTTATCATACTAAACTATCTCGCCAAATCCGATTAATCTCCAGTGATTCTTTACATTTCTTGCTATTCCGATGGAATCGCCTTTCAAAGGAACAACTGGAATTTTAAGAGCAATCTCGGCTTCTTTATTTTTTATTTTTGTTACAAGACCAACGGTGGTTGAAGTATTTATACTTAACATCAAAGGTTCGCTTGTTTTTAGTTCAGCTACTTTTTCTTCTTGTTCGTTTGTATAGAATGAATCAAAGAGACTGAATCTTATTTTTATTGTTTCAGTTATTTCTGGTAGAGTTCCAGGAATTGAACAGATGCAACCGGATAAAGAATCAGATTTTGTTAGAGAAGGATCTAATTCAGTTTCTATTGCTAAACTTCCACCAGGTAGAGCTTCTGTTACTTTGTGTTCTCCTTTTTGCATTGAAACTATTTTTGTTTGAACTGTTTGGTAGATTGTTTTATTTTGTTTTTTGTAACTGTAACCTGGTTTGATTTCAATTGTGTCGCCGATTTTTAATTTTCCACTTCTCAAAGCTCCACCTAAAACGCCCCCGTGTAATTTTGATAATTCTGTTCCAGGTTTGTTAATATCAAAACTTCTCGCGATTAGGAAAATTGTTTCTTTGGAAGTTGTTCTTTCTACTTTTATTTTAACTAGTTCTTGTAAGATTTTTTCAATGTTGATTTCTTGTTGTGCTGAAACTGGAATGATTTGGGAATTTTCTGCGATTGTGCCTTTGACGAACGCTTTTATGTCTTTATAATTTTGAACTGCTTTTTCTTTTGAAACTAAATCAATTTTATTTTGAACAATTATTACTTTGTCTATTCCCTTCGCTTTTAATGCAGTCAGGTGCTCTCTTGTTTGAGGTTTTATTCCTTCGTTAGCTGCGACGACTAAAATTGCTGCGTCCATAATTGCTGCTCCAGATAACATTGTTGCCATAAGCATTTCATGTCCGGGTGCATCTACAAATGTTACATACTTCAAGGGTTTTCCTTGTGAGTCTGCTTTAACAGTTAATTTTCCGTCTTCGTCTTTTATAACTACGTCAGAATAACCTAACTTTATTGTGATTCCTCTTTTCAATTCTTCGGAGTGTGTGTCAGTCCATTTTCCAGAGAGCTTGTAAAGTAGAGTTGTTTTTCCGTGGTCGATGTGTCCAACGATTCCGACGTTTATTGTTTCTAAATTTGTTATGTCATCCAT
>CAZUKQ010000002.1:7669-149261 GCA_964621025.1 Candidatus Woesearchaeota archaeon
CGATGTGTCCAACGATTCCGACGTTTATTGTTTCTAAATTTGTTATGTCATCCATTATTCTTTACCTTCCCACTCATTTATGAATCTTTCTAAAAACTCTTGAACAAATTTGTATCTTCTTTCAGCAATTTTTTTAGCTTTTTTTGTTTTGAAGGTTTCAGGAGTTATTTTTAATATTTTTTTGTGAAATCCTTCTATCGTTGATTTTTGTCCTTTGTAATCTTTTGAAGTCTCTTGTTGATGAGGATTATATAATAAAATTCCGGCTTTTCCACCAGAAGAAAACATTCTTGCAATAGTAATCGCCCCGAGCGCATCCAATCTGTCTGCGTCTTGAAGGATTGCTGCTTCAATTGTTTCAGGTTTAATGTTTTTACTATGTCTGTGAATTTTGATAGAGTAAAAAACTTTCTGAATTTTATCCCTTGGAAAATTTAATGTGTTTAGAATTTGTTCAGCCATTGTTGCGCCTTTCTCTGCATGGCAGTCACATTCATTTTTATCTTCTTTTTCTCTTGCTATATCATGCAATAATGCAGCAGCTTTTACTACGTCTAAATCTACATTTTCACCTTCAGAAATTAATAAGGACATATTGTAAACTCTCTTTGTATGGCTAAATTCATGGCTTCCTCCCCCTTCAAAGTGCTTTTTTGCGATGGTTTCAAGTTCATCAAAAAATTTTTGGTCTAACATATTTCAATAAGAACTTTTATGTTTTTAAACGATTGGTTCAGAATTAAGCAGCTTTTGGAAGGCCAGTTAAAGCATCGAATTTTGTCTTTCCTTCTTTTTCGACCTTTGTGTTAATTTGTACTGTGTCTAATGAGATTTCATTTCCTCTTACTGTTTTTCTTCTTCTTACGCCCTTTCTGTTGTCCCACATACCTTTTCCTCTCTTCAATAAGATTTTTTTAAGACCTGTTCCTAACAATTCAGCTCGTCCCATGAAACCTGCTTTGTCAGATGTTCCTGTAACAGAAACTTCATAGCCTTCTAGGTCTGCAGAAATCAGGCTTCCTTCAATTTTGTCACCAATTTTAGTTCCTACTAAGTCTTCATTTGATGTTTCGAACTTCTTTGTCTTTCCGTTATGAGCAATGTTTACCTTGAATGCCATATCTATTTGTTGAAAAAATGGTTTATAAATGTTTAGGGAACCCTGGTTCCCTAAAACTTCACCCTCCCGAATTTTGTCTTTTTTTGGTAAGATTTATAAGTGAGAGAGGCATAGTTTTTTTATGAAAAAGGGTGTAAGTTTATTTTTATTTTTAGGTGTACTTTTTAGTCTTTTTCCCTTAGTTTTTGCTGTTTCTCCGGTTTCTGTAACTGTAGATTTTGCTAATCAAGGAGGTTCTTGCCGTGCAGATTCAAATACTTCCGCGTGGCTTAATCAGAATAACCAGGTAGTTAATTATACTGTAAAAAATGGATTTGTTCAAGAGGTAGACTGTTTTTTGAAAGATGAGGCTACAGGAGATTACCTTAATATTTCTTGTTGTCCCTCCGGATGGGATGTTTGTTCTCAATATATTGGTTCAAGAGAAGAGAAGGGTGGAAGATGTACCGAGAGAGTAGAACTTTGTACGAACATTCTAGGTATGACTTCAGGTCCTTGTGAGTCTGCGAGCCAAGAAGTTGCAGAAAGAACTTTAGGAGTTAAAGAACAGTTTAATTCATATGTGGGAGTTGGTGGTAAAATCTGTTATAGTTTTTTTTCTGCAAAATGTGTTTGGGAAGATACTAATCTTACCGACGGTAAGGATGAAAAGTCTTGTGGGGCAAGCTTAGTAAATATCACTGGAATTAATGATACTGAGAACGGGGAATGTCGAGAATTGCAAACTCTAGGGACTTGTATTTATCAATATGCAAATCAAGAGGATAATTGTGACAATGACAAACAATCAATAACAATTTGGTATAATGCCTTGGCAAAAAATAATACTGATGGTAATTTTGTTGAACCTTCAACTTTAGGAATGGGTTGGTGTCAGGATAAATCTCAGGAATATGCTTGTTCTGCGTCTATTCAATTGCCAGGTTTTAGTATGTTTAATCTGTTAGTTTCTATTTTAGGAATAGGGATGGTTTATTTTTTATTCAAAAAAAATTTTAAGGGGAGTATTTAATGCCACACCAATGTGTTCACTGTTCGAAGATTATTCACGCAGGGAGTAGTGAAATTTTAGAAGGTTGTGCCAGATGTCACGGTAAGTTCTTTTTTTATATTCGTGATGATCAGGTAAAGAGAATAGAAGCAAGTCAACAGAGCCCAATTAAAGAGTTTGATACGCTTGATAAAAAGAAAGTTGAAGAAGATGTTAGGGGAATTTTGAAGATTGAAGATGAAGAAACTCCGGTGATTTTAGATATAGAGTCTGTTAGAATTGTCGGTCCAGGTAAGTTTGAGTTGGATTTAGTTTCTCTGTTGAACAGAAGACCAATTGTGTTCAAGTTAGAGGAAGGAAAGTATATTATCGATTTAGAATCTGGTCTTGGTAAGGGTGAGTAAACTTATAAAGTTGGTTTTGGTTTTATTAATATGAAAAAAAATGTTTTAGCAAATGTTTTGAAAGAGATAACCTTTTCAGATTCGGAGAAAAAACAGCTGGATAAAATTGCTTTAGAATTTGTGAAGAAAATTAAATCTGTTGGAGGGAAAGCTGTTATTGGTGGCAGTTTGGCTAAGGGAACACTCGTGAAGAAAGATAAACAAGATGTAGATATTTTTGTTGTTTTCAAAAAAGAAAAGGATTTGGAAAACTTGGGGAAACTAATTAAAAAATCAGGTTACAAAGCAAAAGTGGTTCACGGTTCTAGAGATTATTATCACATTGAAATGGATTTATGTGTTTTAGAAATAATTCCTGTACTTGAAGTTAAGAATCCTGAGTTGGCGAAGAATGTTACAGATGTTTCTTTGATGCATGTCGATTACATTAAGAAAAAAATTAGTTCAAATAAAAAATTAGCGAATGAAATTATCTTGGCGAAGGCATTTTGTCAATCAAATGAAGTTTACGGTGCGGAGAGTTACATTGAAGGATTTTCTGGTTATGCTTTAGAAGTTTTGGTTTCTTACTTCGGAGGATTTGATAAATTTTTGAAAGGTATTCAGAAGAAATTAGTGACAGACCCAATGAAATATTTCAAAAATGATAAAGAAGTTTTTAGAGAGTTGAATGCTAGTAAGCTTATTTCGCCGATTGTTCTAATTGATCCAACTTACAAATATAGAAATGTTTGTGCGGGTTTAAGTAAGGAGACATTCGATAAATTTTTAGCTGTTGCTAAAAATTTCCTAAAAAATCCTTCAGAGGATTTTTTTGTTAGAAAAGAATTTGACGTTGAGAAGTTTAAGAAATTAGCTGGAAAGGGTTCTCAATTCTTGGAATTAGATTTTGAAACAGATAGACAGGAAGGAGACATTGCTGCAACTAAGATGAAAAGATTTTTTAGTTATGTAATAAAACATTTAGAAAAAAGACAACACGAAGTTTTAGCTTCTAAATTTGTTTATTCTGAAGGACAGAATTCTAAAGGTTATTTTATTGTTAGGGAAAATAAAGAATTACTTTTTGTTGGTCCAGATAAGAAATTGAAAGAAGCTGTTGTTAAATTTAAGAAAGTTCATAAAAAGACTTTTGAGAAGAAAGGAAAAGTTTGTGCGATTGAAAAGAATTCCCTGAATCAGTCTTTATTGGAAACACAAGATATAGGTTTAGAAATGGGCGTTAGCGTCGGATTTTAAACCAAAGAGTCTTCTATGTCTTGTATTGTTTTTCTAACATTTGTCTCTAAGTCCTTTGCAACCTTCTTTATTGTTGGTGTTTCTGAAGATTCATATATTTGGAGATAGTTATTTGCAACATTGTTTAAATTAAATCTTAGATCATCTATTCTTTGCGATATCGCAAGAAGAATTCTAGGCTCTCCTTGATATATTCTGTATTGTTTTAATAATAACTGAATTTTTCCATAAACTTGGCTACCAAAAGTTAATAGTTCTACTTCTTTATTTCTTAATCCAAAAAGTTGGTTTATTTCGTTATTTCCCATTTTAGATTAAATTTTTCAGAGCAAAAGTATATCTAAGTATTGCTTCACTTCTTTCTTCTGCTATTTTTTTAATTATAGGATCATTAGTGTTGTCTCTTATTTCTAGATATCTTCCACTATAACGAAAACATTCGCACATCCAATCATTAGTAGTAAATAATGCTGTATTTGCTGGAGAAAGAAGAAAAGATTCTGGAACTCTAAGTTTAGTTTCTCCCATAATTAATTCTCTTAATCTTGAGTATCTTTCTGTTCCTGTTATTTTTTTATTTTCCATTTTGTAATTGTGTTTCTAGACTTTTTTTGTCATTTGCTAGTCTTTCAGTTAAATTTTGATTTACGTAAGCATTTCTTTTTTCAATGTAGCCGATGTTTGGGGCTAGTCCTACTGGTATTGGATTTGCTTGATTGTATAAGATATTATAATCTTTGTGATAACCATTAATCTTTTCTAACTCAGTGACAGATAAACTAGTCAAATCCAAACCTTCGATTTTCACGTCGGCTAGAATTGCCAAGAGTGTTTTTCTTTTATCTTCTTCTGCCATTATCTGTATAATCTCCTCCGATATTCTCTTCCTAGAATAGTTGATTTTTTAATCAAATAAGGAATTAAATTTCTTTGAGAAATATAAGCTTCACTTAAACTTTGTTCTGTTGCATTTATTTCTAACATTAACATACCCATTTCTAAATTTTTTAGTCTTATTGCCATCTTTTTGATTTGTTTTTATTTAGTTTTTATAACTTGTGTTTGTTGTCGAAACTTCATTGGTAGTTTGAATAGTTTTGTAACAAAAAACAACCTCGTTAGTAGGATTAACCCTAGTCATTTTTTCTGCTTTGTCTAGGCTGATGTAAAAACCAGCTAATGTTGTTACTAAAAGTCCTCCAAGTATTGTTTTTTCTAATGTTTGATTCATTTATTCTGTTCCTACTAAACTTGCTTGGTCTTGTTCTAAAACTTCATCAAGTGAGGTTGACCTTATCAAGGGTGAGTTTATTCTTTTTTTTATTTTTTGGTGGTTTGATTTAACTACGCCTAAGATTTCTTCGTAAACTTTATCTATTTGTGAATGGTCCTTACTTGCTAAATAAAATTCAAAAACTCTTTCACCTATTTCTTGAGACCAAATTGATAAATCTATAGCATTGACTACTTCACTTCTAAGAATTTCTTTTGCTTCATCTTGAATATATTGTTGTAATTGCCAATAACTTTTTGGATATTCCATCTTAAATTCTTGCCTCCAGTGGACTAGATTTTAATCCAATTGTTTTTCTTATTTCAGCATCATTTTTTGTTAAGACAACTACTAAATATTTTCCTTCGGAAGGTTTTTCTCCGTGTTTAAGAACTAATTTTTTTAGCTTTCTTCTATTTTGTTTATCTAAACAGTCCATAATTTCTGTAGTATAGTCTGTGCTAAGACCTGCAACTAATTCTGGTTCTGCCCATTCCATTGAAGGTCTTCCATGGAAGCATCCATGATAGTCAATAGAGTAGTCTGAACCTTTTTCTGTTGAGTAAGTCATTCCTCTATGTTGTTTAATATCTCGAGAGTCATATCGGTTAGAAGCTCTTTTAAATAGGTTTATCATTTTATTTCATCTCCACCAAAGGTTTACTTGAATAAAATCCAATTCTGTCTATATTTTCTGCTTCTGTTTTAGGTAATACAAACACTAGATGATTTCCAGGTTTAAGTTCTTCCCCGTGTTGTTTCATAAATTCTTTTAATCCGTGTCTTTGATTACCTCCAAAAATTAATTGTATTCTTTCTTTATATCCTGGATTGATTCCCACTACTAGTTCTGGTACTGTTCCATCAGCAAGTGCTCCTTCTTCATCTCCACTGATTATTTTGAATCTCCCTTCTTTATCAAAGTAGAATACTGAATTTCCAGCTTGATAGAATTTTTCTTTTTCTTGAGGTGGATTAAGAGGATTATAGTGGGCAGGAGGTGTTTTACTTTTTACGCTTAGAATTAAACTTTCACCAATGTGAAAGATAGTATAGTCCTTATGTAATACTGAATATAATTTATCAGCAACAAGTTTTGTAGCTCCGTCATAGATGGCCTGTTTTATTGATTTATTTTCTCTAAATAACTTTTCAGTAGCTTCAAGAGCCTGATTTCCATCTTTGTAAACACTAGCGTCAACGTGAAACACTCCTTCTCCAACCAGTTTTTCTAATTTATCTCCCATTTTATTCTCTACCCCCGTACATCAAACCTCTGTATAAATCTGCGAGAATTTCTTTATCAGTTTTAGGTAGAGTAGGATAAAACTCAGTGTGACTAAGGTTTACTTCATTTTTTCTATCTGTTTGGATTACTGACATTTTTGCTATTCCTCCAGTTCTATTTATCTCATATACTGCCGTAAAAGGTTTTTCTCCTCCTTCAAGAGTTTGTACTAATAATAATTCTGGGAATCTATCGTCTGCCATTTTATTTCATTGCCTCCAATTTAAGTTTACTGTGTTCTGGATTGTTAAGTAAAACAGCTAGTGTTTGATTTATAGTTAATTCTCCAGGAAAATTTGTTGTTGTTCCGTCGGCGTATTTTATGTAAGTTGAACCGGTGTATACTTCTGCAAAAAAACTGTGGTCAGCATTTTCGATTTTTACCTTATTTTCTCCAACCATGTATCTATCATACATTCCTCTGTCTACTCCAAATACGATTCCTCCAAAAATTCCCGCTACTGCAGTTACTGCTAGAATTTTCGATGTTTTGTCTCCCATTTTATTGTGTTGCCTCCACTGTTGTTTCTAAGTTTGTTGATGTTGAATTTGCTAATTTACTGGAGTGAAGTTGACTTCTTGGTTGTTCATAAGAAAAGTCTTGCCAAAAATGAGATGCTTGTTTACAAAGACCTACACTCATTGAAACTAACATATAACCCGCAACAATCAAACCCGCATATGCCAAAGGTTTATTCATTTTATTTCCCTGCCTCCACGGTTGTTTCTAAGTTTGTAGTTGTGTTTGTTACAGTTTGAGATTGTTCCATTGAAGTTTTTGCTTGATTCTTTTGATAATGTTGATAGGCGCTAAGGCCCCAAGAGGCAGATATTAACGCAAAACTTAAAGAGATTGCATACCAACCACGAGCTAGAGAATTATCTAAATCTTGTATAGCTTTTCTTGTCTGATCTTGTCGTTTTAAAGCATAGTAGGTTGGTCCGCCCATGGTTAACTTCTCCAAGCCAACTCGAACATGTAGGCTAATGAATTTGTGAAAAATTCAGAATTTATCCATACACCCGAATCAAAATCCTCGTGAACGTGATTCGGTTTCATTGTGAATATCAGCTCTCTTCTGTCGATTATTACAAATCTTGCATTTATTTTCTTTGATCTTACTTCTGTTCCGAATTTCTTTGTTAATTTGTCTGCTTCTGCATCATCATCGGAAACGATTATCTTAACATCGATTTTTCTTTTCTTTAATTTAGCGAAAACGTCTTTGAACATTGTTTGTTTTGTTGTTAGTTCGAAAGATGAAGTTGCGATGTAAACGGATTCTTCTGCAGTTTCCATTACATTTCTCATTTGATTGTATAAGTTATTTCTGCCTTTGATAGAAGTTGACAAGTCTTGGTTTTTCATTGGCTCGATTCCAGTGTTGTGTAAAGCTTTCAACTCTTCGTATTCAGCTGTGTCTTTTAATTTTGATAGAACTTCAACTTTTTCTTCTGCGTATTTCTTTGCGTTGTTTTTCAATTTCTCGATAACGCTTTCAGGTTTTACTGCTAAGTATTTTACAGGTTTACCTAATTTCTCGATTGCGAATCCTCTCTTCTCTAGGCCTTCTAAAACGTCATATGTTCTTGAACGTGGAACGCCAGAGATTTCAGCTATTTCACCTGCTGAGGAAACTCCCTTTGCAAGTAATGCTAACCAAACTTTAGTTTCGTAAATGTTTAAATCAAAATATCCTTTCAATTTCTTTATTAGTTGTTCGTTTAATGCTGCCATGTTTATTTTGCTCTCCCAGCCGCTTCTTGTGGTGATTTAGCAACTTTTGTTTCTAACTCTGATTGTTTTCTTTTTGCTCTTGTGTTTACTAGTGCGCCTAAACTATAGGCTGCTATTAAGCCTCCAACCGCGTCTAATCCAAGACTATAAACTACCTCTTTCCCATTTAATCGTTCCTCTTTAATTAAATGATATAGGGGGATACTAAGTGCTCCAGCAAATAAACTAGCCCCTACTGCTAATCCTGCGATATATTTTTTGTATTCGTTTGCCATGTATTATTTTACCACTTGCGTGTAATCAATATAGAAAATAACTCTTTATAAATCTTTCTGTTCTGATGTCTTTTATAAGTAGTTACAATATAGGGTTAAGAAGAAACCAGATTGCTAGAGCTATAAAAATTCCCGCTGAAATGAAAGGCATTGCTGGATAAAATTTCTTCTTTTCTGAGACGATTAAAAGATAAGTTAGGCCTGCTAGAGCACCGAAGATAACGAATAAAGCTGGAATAATACTACTGTAGGTAATCATGAAAACTCCTGCAACGATTATTGGGAAAATTACATCGCCACCGCCAAGCATTGCTAATCTAATTTTCATTTTCTTAAGTTGCTTAAGGTTCTTTGTTTTTGTTTTTTGTAATCTATATTTCTGTATTAGTTGTTTTTGTTTCTTTGTTAAACTAGGTATCAAGAATCCTCCGAAAATTCCAACTTCTTCCATTTGGAATTTTGCCATCTTTTGCATTATGCCGGAATGCCAGACTGCCCATATATCATAGACTGAAATTAAAATTAATAGAACTAAGACGGAGAAAACTCCAAGTATTGGAACGAATACTGCTGCAATTCCTGGATAGATTAGAATTTCTGTGAAATTGTGAATTTGATTAGTAGGTTTGAAAACTTTTAGAAATGCAAATATCAGGGCCATAAATAATGCTAAGTATCCTAAGCCAAAAAATGCATTAAATGTTAGGTAAAGTGCAATTATTACGACGAGCGTGAACCAGATTCTCATTATTATTTTTTGTTTATATTTCATCAAAAGAAGAATAAGCAAAATTGCAAAAATAAACGAAGGAAGAAGAGAAAAGAAACTAACCTCTTGCGATTCGAATGCGGCAGGAAGACCGTTAGTGTTGTAGTGATTTACAATGAATAGACCTATGAACTGCGTTAGCAAAAACAATCCAAGAAGAATTAATGTTGTTTTTAATTTGTGCTTCATCTTTTTTAATAGGAAATATTTATTATAAAACTATCTAAGTCTAACTGTTTCTAAATTTTTAGGAACTACTGTTTCTATTTTTTGAGTTTTATAGACGCTGGATGCGAAGTCCAAACTCTTGGAAGCTTCACCGTGATTTACAATTAATTTCTTAGGTCTAGGATTTATGTTATTCATGAAAGCCATTAATTCATTTCTGGAAGAGTGCGCGGAGAAACCTTCAATTGTTTTTATTTCCATTCTTATTGGTGCTCTTTCTTCTTTTCCTTGAACATCGAAGACTGCTTCTTTCAAACCTTCTTGAACTTGTCTACCTAATGAACCAACACCTTGGTAACAAACGAAACAAATTCCGTTCTTTGCGTTATCCGCTAGCTCTCTGAAATATTCTACGGATGCTCCACCTTGCAACATACCAGATGTAGCTAAAATTACACAAGGTCCACCCTCAACAACTGCTTTTCTTTCTTGAGCAGAACCAACTTGCTTGAATGTTTCTGAAACGAAAGGGTTTTTGTCTTGGAATACTGAGCTTCTAACTGAATGAGATAAGAAATCTGGATATGCTGTGTGAATTGCGTTAATATCCCAAATCATACCGTCGATGTAAATTGGAACTGCTGGAATTTTTCCGTTTTGCATTGCGTCTTCTAAAACTAACATTGTTTCTTGGGCTCTTCCCAAACCTAATTCTGGAATTAATAATTTTCCTCCTCTTGTTATAACTTCGTTAATATAAGCAATCATTTCATCTTCAGAAACTTTTCTCGGAGGTGAAACATTTTCTTTTCCACCGTATGTAGATTCAAGTTGCATTGTTTCTAATCTTGGGAAATAGGAAGCTGCAGGTTCAAGTAATCTTGTTTTTGCGAATTTACTATCTCCAGTGTAAAGGAAATTGTGTAATCCATTACCAATATTGAAATGAATCATTGCACTTCCTAAAGTGTGTCCCGCGTTATACATTGTGATTCTTACATCCGGTGCAATGTCAGTTACTTCGTTGTATTCTAAACAGATGGAATGTTTTACCATATCACTTATGTCTGCAGAGCCGAATAAAGGTGTGGCTGCTTGTTTGTATGCAACTCCCATGAAGTCTAGTGCCAATAATGCTGCAATATCTCTTGTTGGTGCAGTCATGTAAACTGGTCCTTTGTAGCCCATTTTATACAGATAAGGAAGAAGTCCGCTGTGGTCAAGGTGTGCATGAGAAATTACTACTGCATCAATTGTTTCAATATTGAATTCTGGAATTTCGAAATGAGGGAACTTGTCAATTCCTTGTGAGGAAACATCTATTCCACAATCAATTAAAATTCTTGTTTCTGGTGTTGATAATAAAAATGCGCTTCTTCCAACTTGTCTTCCGCTTCCTAAAACTGTAAGTCTTACCCATTCATCTTTTTTCTCTGGGTCCCACTCAGAATAGATTTTTTCTCCGATTTCATTTAAGAATTTTTTTCTTTGTGTGTTGTTTGCATATAAAACAGAACGAATGTTATCTGTGATTTTAGATTTGATTGCTGCGCTTCTTTGTACAACCGGAGACCACATTGTTTTGTCTTTTATGTCTTTCAATAGAGAACCGTTTCTTCCAATTATTAATCCGGGTTTTTTACCTTCGATGATTACTACACTTCGTTGAACGTCGAAAATAACCTGTTCTATTTCTGCATCTTGTGGAATTATTGTTCTGATTTCTTTTTCTGCTTTCTCTTGGTCCATTAATATTTTTGCGTCTGCTCTCAATTCAATTCGTTTTTTAATTAGGCTGACAATTCTTTTTATTTCAGAATCGCCTTCTTTCAAGAATTTTGGATCTGAAGTATAAACTACGATGTTTGCGCCTTCGAAAATTGTAGAACTTACAATTCCTTTTGGCAATTCATTTCCAATTGTTTTCAAAATATCTGTCATTATAATGTGTAATTTTAGATTAATTATTGTTCTGTGTATTTCCACTCACCTTTCTGGTTTGAAACCTGTTTTATTCCGTGTTTGGTAATTGTGAATACATCTACACCGTTTCCGGATGCTGGGTCTCTTTCTATTGCTACTTGAATAGCTCTCATTGCAAGTTTTGCGCCGTCTTCTATTGACATGTTTGGTTTGTAGTTTTGTTCTAGCATTCCTAAAATGTAGGGCATACCTGAAGAGAAGTTTGCGTCATAGTCTTCAATTTCTGTTGCGCTTCCTGCTGGTTCAACCGAATACAATTTTGAAGTTCCATCTTCATCTATTCCGCCGACCATTAATCCAGCCATGAACGGAATCATTGCAGGTTGTCTGATGTTTTGGTAGGACATTGTTGCGATTAAATTTGCTGCTTCCTTTATTGTTGGTCTTTTCTTGTCTTTCAATTCTTTCATCTTAAGCTGCGCTTTGATTAATTTTTTCATAAGTTCGATATCAGAAGACATTCCTGTTCCGGATACAACCAAATAGTCGTTTATCTTTTCGGCTTTCTTTACATTTTTCTGAGAAATTATTTGTCCGCCTAAAGTTGCTCTTCTGTCAGAAGCCATTACAACTCCATCCTTGCACACAATTCCCACTAGGCTTGTTCCTGTCTTCATAATGTTCTTTTTTAAATCCTCATCCATGTTTCTTAAATAACTTAGAATTATAGTCCTAAGAAGTTATAGTTAATTCAGTCTTTATTTGTTTAAAAATCTTTCTATGTATATTTTCTGGGAAATTAGGTGTATTTTTAACGTTTATTCTAACAGAACTCTTAAAAAGCCACCAATCTATATGGAATTATGGATTACGAAGAGATGTTGAACGAGGCTTATGAGAATGTTAACTTTACGCAGACTTGTGAGAGATTTGAGATTAAGAAGGTTGAGGGCCATCACGAAGGGACTAAGACAATAATTACTAATTTTATACCGGTTACAAACTGTTTGAGAAGGAATCCTGAACACGTTGCGAAGTTCTTGTTTAAGGAGTTGGCTGCACCTGGCGAGATTTCTGGAGACAGATTGATTATGACTAGAAAAGTTTCCTCACAGCAGATAAACGAGAAGGTTGAGAAGTACACTACTCGGTTTGTTATTTGTGCTGGTTGCGGTAAGCCAGATACAGAACTTGTTGAGGATGGTGGAAAGACTTTCTTAAAATGTTTGGCTTGTGGAACTAAAAAGGAGATTAATAATATATGACACTGAGAATTAAATCCAAGGGAGGTAAAAATGGAAGCAAGATGTATGAAATGTAAAGAGCAAAAAGAGATGGTCAGTGCAGAAATGAACATGACTTCTCGAGGCGGCTACATGGCAAAAGGCAAGTGTAAGGTTTGTGGTTGTGGAATGTGTAAAATCATGTCCAAAGACGATGCTGAAAAGGCTATGAAGACTGGCGTTGCAAAAAAAGCATTCTAAGCTTTATTTTACTTTTCCCTTTTATTTTTCAGGGATTGTTTTTTTTAATTTTTCAATAGTACTAGAAGGATATTTAAAGTTCTGAGAGTTTTTGTGTTTATGTTGGTGAAAATTCATGAGGCTTATAGAATGGTTGTTGCTGTTTGTGATAGTGATATTTATGGAAAGAGATTTGAGGAAGGAGACAAACAGATTGATTTGACTGGAGATTTTTTTAAAGGTGAAGAGAAGAATTTGGAGCAGACAAGAGAAATTTTAGAGGACTGTGTTAAAGAGGATGCGACGTTTAATTTCGTTGGGAAAGAAGCTTGTGCTTTGGCAGTTCAATTAGAATTGATTGATGAAGAGCATATTTTGAAAATTCAAGACGTGCATGTTGCTTTGGCCTTACTTTAATTGGGGGGTATATTTACAGACATAAATTTCCTTAAGATTTCCCTCTTGTAATTCATCTATAAACGCATTACCTTCCATTAGTTTGGTAAGATCTCTAGCTTCATTAATTGCTCCATCTAATTCATTAGAACTAGCTGGCCAGCAACCGATTGCGTCTTTTCCGCTGAATCTTAGTATGTAGGTCATGAATTTTTTTAACTAAGGAGGTTTAAGAATTTTCCTATAGTTTTATAAATTGGATTTTGGTATTTATTTTATGGCAGATGATGAATTTAACGAAGAAGGTACAATGAACGCCGAAGGCGTTCCTACAGGTCCAATTAGAGTAAAGTTACCGCGAGGTAGAGAAGTTATAGGTGTTTTGGCTCAAAGAGTTGGAGCTGGAAGAATGTTGATTTCTTGCATGGATGGAAAAACTAGAAACTGTAGGGTTCCTGGAAGATTAAGAAGAGAAATGTGGTTGAGAGAGGGCGATGTTGTTATAATTGAACCGTGGGAATTCGATAATGAGAAGGGAGATGTTTTATATAAATATTCCAAGGCTGCTATCGAGAAACTGAAGAAAGATGGTTTGTTGAAAACAGCTGTATCAGAGTTCTAATGAAAGAATTTTTTGTTGAAAAAGCTAGTAAAGTTAAAAAAGCTGCTAGAATGATTGAAAATAAAGTTAAGATTAGAATTTCTGTTGTAAAAAATAAAGTTGTTCTTCGGGGAAATGAGTTGAACGAATTTATCACTGGCGAAATAATTCACGCGATTGATTTTGGTTTCGAGGCTGAAGATGCTTTGTTGTTGGCGAATGAAAATTTTGTTCTGGAATTTATTAATATTAAAGAACACACTAGAAGAAGAAATTTGGAAGAAGTTAGAAGTAGAGTTATTGGAACTGACGGAAGGGCGAAAAGAACTATTGAGGAATTGACCGGAGGAGTTATGGTTATTAATGAAAATTCTATTGGTTTGATTGTTCATTCCGAACATTTGGAGTCGGCAGTTCAGGGAATTATTTTATTGATTCAAGGTGCGAAGCACGGAAATGTTTTCTCTTATTTGGAAAAACAGAATAGATCTTTGAGAAGAATTGATGAAGAAGACTTGGGTTTGAAGAATCCTGAAAAAGATTTGCCTTTGTTGGACGATGATGATTTTGAGGATGAGTGATAACCTTTAAAAACGGTTTTTATCTTTAGTTTTATATGTCCTGATAGCTCAGCAGGTAGAGCACACGACTGTTAATCGTGGGGTCGTAGGTTCGAGTCCTACTCGGGACGTTCTCATTAAAATGGCAAATAGAATAATCTTACCAAAAGACAAAGTTGAAGTTGATGAAGTGATTTTTCTAGCTGGACCTGTCTTTGCTGGTGGAGGATGGCAGAATGAGGCAATAGAGAATATTAGAAGCCAAAATTCAAGAGTTTACATTGCTGTTCCAGATTATTCGGGTGTGGTAGATGAAGTTTATAGAAATTCTGCTGAGAAATCGGAAGAGAAGTTTCAAAGACAACTTAGATGGGAGCAACATTATTTAGGAATTGCTGAAAAGAACGGTGCGATTTTATTCTGGCTTCCTGCACAAAAAGAAACATCACCGAGTGGAAGAATTTATGCAAGAGACACAAGACCAGAAATTGGTGGTTACGGTTGGGGATTACTTAGAAATAATATAAAGGCTCACGTTGCTGTCGGTGGCGAAGAAGGATTTGATGGTTTAGATGTTCAGAGAAGAAATTTTGAGTTCTACGCTCCGCACATAAAATTTAACAAAACGCTTGTTGAGACTTGTGATTGTGCTTTGGAATTTCTGAAGAATTAATTTTGGTAGGTGGGGAAGATTTAAATAATCTTTAGAAGTTTATATTATATGGATGATTATTATGGAGATAACAAGAAAAAGAAATTTCTTGATTTTATGATTGGTTTTTCTATGTCTTTAATTTCTACTGTTCTTATGTATTTTTTATTGTACTATTTTTTATTTAGTAATCTTGGAAAAGATTTACTTGGGGGAGTTGGTGTGGCTTTTATTTTAGTCATGTTGGTAGCAGTATACCTTTGGGTAGGTTCTCTTTTTATGATTCTAAGAAGTTTTTTTAAGAATAGAAATTTTGTTAAGACAGGCGTTTTTTTTCTTTTTTTTGCTATTTGTTTTATATGGTTTTTGTGGTTTGCTGTGGGTGTGATTACCTCTTTGTTCTAATCCAAAACTCTTATAAACAAAAACTTCTTAGGTAAATCATGTTCATAAAAGAGGTTAGACCATCTGTGATAAAAAATTCTCGGGGTGAGAGAACTATACAAATCACAATTAAAACTTATAAAGGTAAATTTGTTTCTAGTGCACCAAGTGGAAAATCTACGGGGGCGCATGAAGTTTCGGCCTATGCACGACGAGGAATTGGAGAGAGTTTGAAAATTCTGATGATGGTTGCTGAGAAAATACAACACAAGAATTTTATGATAAAAAGATTTGAACAGTTGAAAGATTTAGAAAATGAAATTTTGAAAGTTGAAGCAGACCACGGACTAATTGGAGCTAATGCAAGATATGCTCTACAGACTGCGTTTTTGAAGGCGGCTGCTTTTGAGAACGGAAAAGAATTATGGGAATTTGTAAAGCAGGATGAAGATAAAGTGACTATGCCAATGCCCGTTGGAAATTGTATCGGCGGCGGCGTACATTCTGAAGGAAAAAGACCAGACTTCCAGGAATTTCTTTTGATTCCGAGTGAGAGAACTTTTTCTAAAGCGATTACAAAAAATATTCACGCCTATCACTCTGCGAAGGCTATGATAAAAAAAGCTGACAAAGAATGGAAGGCTGCAAAGAACGATGAGAGTGCGTGGCAAGTTCAGTTGCCGAATGAAGATGTTCTAGAAATTTTATTTCAACTTGCAAAAGATTTTGATTTGAAAATTGGTTTAGACATTGCTTCTTCAAGTTTTTTTTCTAATAAGATTTACAATTATGAAAATAAAAAAATAATTAGAGAAAGACACGAACAAATTGATTATATTCAAAGATTGATAGAAAAATATCACTTATTTTATGTTGAAGACCCAATGCAGGAAGAAGATTTCATTGGTTTTGGAGATTTGAATAAAGATTCTGCGAAGGGAAATTATCTGGTTGTTGGTGACGATTTGACGACGACAAATTTACAGCGAGTGAAACGAGCTATTGTTAATCATTCAATTAATGCGATGATTATCAAACCAAATCAGATAGGCAACTTGTTAGAAGTTGCGGAGGTTGTTAAGCTTTGCAAAAAAGAAAAAATCAGAATGATTTTTTCCCATCGTTCTGGGGAAACCATGGACACTGCGTTAGCAGATTATGCTGTCGGTTTCAGTGCGGATTTTGTTAAGATGGGAATCATGGGAAAAGAAAGATTAGTGAAACATCGAAGATTGATGGAGATTGAAAAAAAGATTTAGTTAAATTTATATAAAGTTAGTTTATAGTAGTTTTATGGTAGGACACAAAGAAGATTTTTTTGGGAAGGATGGTTTTGAGGATATTTTCCAGAGTGGATTATTCGGAAAAGAAGATTTTTTTGAAAATTTTGAAAATTTGGTTAAAGGATTTAAGAAGAGTTCGGTTAGAAAAAGCCCTCAAGAGGTTAGGGACGAAGCATTGATAGAAACGTTTAGACAAGAAGCTGCCAAGGGTGATGAAGAATATCTTAAAAAGGCCTTAGTGGATTATTCGGATGAGGTTTTAAGAGAAGATCCAAATGAAGTTTTAGTGAAGACATATATCTTAGCTGCTTTAACAATTGAAAATTTGGATTTAGCAGGACTTGGTTTTAAATTTCTTTCAAAAAGACAGCCTAGTGATTCTGAGCTAGAGGGATTAGTTCAGTTCAATAGAGGATTTAATTCTGTTGCAGTTTCTCTTTTTAAGAATGCAGGAACTATTAGTTCAAAATCAAGAATAGCATATTCAGCAGCTTTACAAAATCAAGGGGATTTAGACTTAAGAACGCATTTCAGTTTACTTAATCCCCTGACAGAGAAAGTCTCTCTTGCAAATACTTTGTTTGGAAGAGTATGCTATAATCTAGGTAAATATGAATTGGCTGAAACTAGTTTTAAAAAAGCTAAAGATCTGAAACAGTCTGAGAGAACTTTCTTAGATCATCTAAGAGCACAGAACAAACTTGGTATGAGTGTTTATGGTGAACTAAATAGTTTTTACATTACTACTGGAAGTGTTCTTGGAAGTGAGCAAATAATAACTGAATTAAACCTAGACGAAATTTCTGTTCCAAGTTTTAAGGTGAGCGGTCTCGGAAAAATGGCTGTGAGCTTGTGGTCTTCTAAATAATCTTTTTATGGTAATCTCAGACTATAACTACAAGACCTATCCAATTTTTGACGAAGGTAGTTTGGGATATATATTCCTTGAGGGAACTAACAGATAATTTAAAACTTTCTCAAAAAAAAGTTTGGTCCGCGAGAGTTTCTACGGGGTTATTTGGGTTGACAGCTTGTTCTTCAGGTAATCGTGGTCCAAAAAATCAAAAAGAAGTGCTACTGTCTGTAGGAAATTGTGGTCTTTCTGAACTAGTAGATTTAGGGTTTATTCCTTGTCCAACTTGTAAACCTGAGAGTAATGATGAAAATTTCTGGAAAATCCTTAGAAAAAACGTTCAAGAAAAATATGGCCTAACCTCTTTAAAAGAATTTTGTGATAAAACAATATTACCTTTTGATGTTAGACGTTTAGAACTAGAAAAAATTGCAAACATTGCGTGGGGATTACCAAGTAGATTTTATCTTCCTAAAAATTTATCTGAGCAAGAAGTTGAGGTATTTGCTAATCGACTTAAGAAAATACAAGGGTCTTCATTGACATCTTCTATTCCAAAGTTAGGATTTTATGATTCTAGTTCTCCGACAAGATTTACCGAATATTCATTGGAATAATAACATTTATAAAGCAAAATTTCTCTGGTAGTTTATTATCGGGTGCAAAAATCGAAAGATGAGTAGCGTTCACTCCCGAACCTAATTATAAAATGATCGCAAAAAGAAAAAAAACAGAAGAAGCTGAAACAGTAGAGCCAGTCTTAGCGATAGTTGAAAAAGACGAAGGCAAAGTAGATGGTAAGGATCAAACAGTTTTAACAAACATTGAAGATTATATTAAAACTTCTTCATATCTCGGTACAAAAGTTATCACACCTACTATGAGAAAATATGTTTACAGAAGAAGAATGGATGGTCTTGCAATTTTAAACACACTTCTTGTAGACGCTAAATTGAAGGAAGCAATCGAATTTATTGTACAATTCAAACCTGCTGATTGGACTTTGGTTTGTAAGAGAGAAGCTGGCTGGAGAGGAGCAAAAATGTTCTCTGAATTAACTGGCGTTAGAACTTTCACAAAGAAATATCCTTCCGGAGTTTTGACTAATTTGGTTTTACCAACATTCTTTGAAACAAAGATGATTATGGTTTGTGACCCATGGTTAGACAAAAACGCTTTGGCTGATGCGAAGAGAGTAAAAGTTCCAGTTGTTGGAATCTGTAACACAAACAATAACACAAATGATATTTACAAAGTTATAATTGGTAACAACCATAGTAACAAATCTTTAGGATTATTTTTCTGGTTGTTAGCTAGAGAATATATGAAAGCTCATGGAATCAAAAAACCAGTTCCATCTTTAGAAGACTTCGTCGGTGAAAAATTAATATTAGAAGAACCAAAGAAAAAGAAAGGAAAATCAAAGGAAGAAAAATTGAAATCCGAAGAAGAAAAGATTGAAGAGAAGATGAAACAACTTTCAGAGAAAGCAGAAGCTGGCGCAGAAGAAGGCGTTTAAAATTAGTTGAATGCGGAAGCTTTATAAATCAAACTTTCAAGTTAAATATACCAATGACCAGGCAACTGGGAGGAGTTAAACTTCTTATTGGTTATAAATTAAATATAAAAAACAAAAAATGGCAACAACATACGACATCATAGAGCAAGCAGCTAAGACTGGTAAAGTTGACAAAGGTATTAACGAAGTTACAAAGGCCCTAGAGAGAGGCGTAGCTAAGTTAGTAGTTATTGCAGCAGATGTAACGCCAAAAGAACTTGTACAACATCTTCCTATTATCGCAAAAGAGAAAGGAATTCCTTGTGTAGAAGTTGATTCTAAACAGAAGCTTGGTGTTTCTGTAGGAATTGGCATTTCAACTGGAGCAGTAGCAGTCATCGAAGCAGGCGAAGCAAAGTTAAACTCTATTAAATAATTTTTTATAAAATGGCAAAGACACAGAAAGCACAACCGCAAGAGAAGCAATCAGGAGCATCGAAAGGTGCAGAGAAGATTATGGAAGAAAGTGGAGCTGTGCCAGCAGTTGTTGAGGCTGTTGTTGGTAGATGCGGAACAAAAGGTGAATTAAGCCAGGTTAAGTGTAGAGTTTTACAAGGTAGAAATATGGGTAAACAAATAAGAAGAAATGTTAGAGGCCCAATCGCAAAGAGAGATATTTTAATGTTAAGAGAAACTGAAATTGAAGCAAGAAGAATTATGAAAAGAATACAAAAGGGGGCATTTAGTTAAACATGCCAAAGTGTTCATTCTGTAAAGATAATTATGAATTCCCTCGAGGAACAACTGTTGTTCAAAGAGACGGAACTGCTAAATTTTACTGTTCTTCCAAATGTAAAAAGAATTCTGAAATGGGAAGAGATAACAGAAAAGTTCAGTGGGTTAAAAAATCTCCTGAAAACAAACTTGATGCAACAAATAAGTTAGCCGATAAAGTTGCTAGAAAAGAAGCTGCTGATTTAGCTAAGAAGTAGTTTTGAAAAAAAGAGTTGTGAAGGATAAACTATGCTTTACAACAAAGATGCAGTAAAAGATTGGAAGGAACCAGAAGAATCTAGTGAAATTATTATTAGCGCCTCTAGAAATTTCTTTCGTCTTCCTGAAAATTACACAAGAAAATTAGCAGATAGTTTTAATAAAACCACTCGAGCAAAAACCAGTTTAGGTAGACTGGAAAGATTTTGTAAAATATTAGAATTAAATCTTCCACACGAAGAGGCTAAAACAAAAAGGTTTAAAAGAAATTTTCAAGGTCTAAGAACTGCAACTGAAGTAGCGATTCAAGAAACAGGACATTGTATTGAGTTAAACAATTTTTTATATTCTTTGGTTGATCCTATATTTCCTGAATTGTCTAAATCAAAAAAAATAGTTCTGGCAAAAAATCCTAGGGGCTATTCAAGAAAATATTCTTCTGGGGGATTTGGAGTACATTCATTTGTAAAGTTAGAAGTAGACGGTCGGAGTTATTTAGCCGATGTAGTTGCTGGAACTGTAAGAAGAGAAAAGGATCTTGTTTGTTCTTGTTCTCAGGAATTGACTGAATCTGAATATATCTCTTTTTTGTTGAGTGATTGCGCGGAAGATTTTGCATTGAATCATCAAAGATATGAAGATGCTATACCTTTTCTTAATGCTTCAACAATTCTTGATCCAAATCAATATCCTCGTTTATTTTTCGCGGCTGCAATGAGGTATAGTCAGGCAATGGAGAATTTTGAAGATTCTGCAAAAAGAAGCGATTTTTTCAAAAGAATGGAACAGAATTTAGAGAGGGGAATTTCTTTAGCTCCAGGAATTATGGATACCTGGAAAACTGCAGGAGATTTTTATTTTGATTCATATAGATCCAAAAAACACTCATTAGAGTTTTATAGAGAGGCTGTTGAAAGACCCTCAAAAGATAAAGACATGGCAAGAAGTTTCTATTATAAGCTAATTGCTATGGGGCAAAAAGATTTAGCTGCGACTTTACGAAGGAATAACTATGAACTTTTGGTTGGGTAAGTTTTAGTATAATTTATTAATTTGATTTTTATAGATATTTTATGAAAGAGGTTTGTCCAAAGAATTTGAATGATTGGAGAAGATGGTTGGAAAAGAATCATCTCTCTGAAGAAAAAGTTTTACTGATTAAATACAAAAAACATGTTGGAAAATATTATCTTACTTCTCAAGAGTTGATGCATGAGGCGATATGTTTTGGGTGGATTGATACAACTGCTAAAAGAAGAGACGATGCAACTTATACAATAACTTATGTAAAACGAAGCAAGAATAGTAGATGGAGTAAGAATACTCTTTCTTATGGAAAAAAATTTCTTGAAAAAGGTAGAATGAGTCCATTTGGAATTAAGATGTACAAAGAAGGATTATTGAAGAAACCTCACGATGCAGATTTGCCGGATAACCCTGAAGTACCTACTGAACTGGAGAAAAGATTAAATCAAAATAAATTAGCCAAAGTGAATTTTGAGAAAATGGCTCCTTCTCTGAAAAAGATGCATTTGAGATATATTCTTCGTGGAAAAAGACCCGAGACTCGAGAAAAAAGGATAAATAATTTAATTGAAGGTCTTATCAAAAAATAACTCTTATCACAATAATCCTTAAATAGTTCTCAATTATCTTTTTCTTATGGGAATTACAGAAGAAGATAAAAATCTTGCAAGAATTTTGAAAGATAAGTCTGTGTCTCTTCTTTTAGATATTATTGAAAGTGGCATAAGGGATAAACATTCCACAGATTCGGTTACTATTCCTTGCGGACAGTATTCCACTGCAGAAAGTTATGCGACCGAGATTCAAAGAGCTGGAAAAATTGGTAGATATTATATGGAAATAGAAAGTGTTCCTTACATTGCAGAGGGTGAGACTATCAATTTTTTTGCCTATCTTCATGTAAGAATTGCTCATTCCTCCCACGATTAATTTAGAGGTTAATCCTTACAAATCTTTAAAAAGTTCTCACTACTCTATCTTCTATGGCAGATATTAAAGATGTGATTAAAAAAGTTCTAACTGCGGCACATTCTAAAAAAGAATTAGATAAAATGGGAATGTCAGAAGGTAAACCTGTTTCTTCTTATAAGATGACTTATGATGCACAAACAAATCAACTAGAACCAAATTATTATTGGATTTTAGATTTCGTGCAAGATGCTGGTGTTAAGGTTGAAAAGATTGTTGATAATTTTGTTGCGTCTCCAGGAAGTGGGCAGTTCTCCGAGATGGGGCAGAAGAAAGCGGCGATGCAGCAACAGGTTGCAAAAATTTCTGGAGATTTAAACCAGGTTACAAAATCAATTATACAACTTATTTACGATTTGAGAGAATTTGAAATTAGATTAACAAATTACGATGACATAAAGGATAAAGATAAACAAAAGGCCGAAGCTGCTTTAATTGGTTTGAAACAAATTTGGCTCGATAGTGTTGACATAAAGAAAGGTCATGGTGCAATTCATCAGATGGCTTCGCAAGGCGGTTTTACAACTGTTAGAGATTTATTTATGATGGCAAATTCTTTAGAAGATATTGAAAAAATGTCTAAGGAAGATACAATGAATGATCAGGTAAAAAGAATTTTACAACCAAGAGTTGCTGAATTTTTTAAGTGGGTTGAATTTTCTGAAAAAGAATTAAGAAAAAGATATTCTGTGGAGAAATCTTATTTGAAGAGTCAGGTTAAAATGGTACAACTTTATACCTCTTGGATTAAACCTTACTTGAAAGCTGCAGATGAATTAAGACAAAACGGTTTCAATAATGATGCTGCCTTGGTGAACGCTTTCTCGACGAGCATGATGGAGATGACTCTATTAGGAACGAAAAAACAAAAAGGTTTACCGCCTGGAATTGAGAATTATAATATGAAAAGAGATTATAATGCTATTTATATTATCAGTCTGAAATTTAGAGGGCCATCTGCACAGAGAACTCAGACAGGGGATTATGCCTATACTCGTGGCGGAAGATTAGATATGTATTTTGATTGCTATGCTCTTAATGATGAAGAATTAAAATTAATTAAAAAAGAATTAGAGAAAGAGAATCTTAGTTCCGGATTGGAATTTTTTGCTACTGAAACAGGTGCATCTTTAGATGCGTTGAAAGAAGATTTAGAACATTTCTTAAAAGACGAAGACGAAAAAAAGAAAGACGAAAAAAAAGACAAGAAAAAAGACGAAGACGATGTGAATCCTTTTTCTGCATTGGCTGATTTATTTTCTGATTTATTTAAGTCTGATAAAAAGAAAAAAGATGATAAAAAAGAATTGAAAGAACCTAAAGATATTCAGAAAGATAATTTCGTTGAGCAAGGTGTTAGAAAAATGGCCACAGATTCTGCTAAGGGATTCTTGTATGCTGTTTATGATATCTATAAAAAATCTCACGGAATGGCTTCTTCCCCAGAGAGTTTTGATAATTAATGTAGAGCAAACTAAATAAACTCTTTTTTCTTTGATAAATTATGGTAAAAATTGTAGAAGTTAAATCTGAAAAGAAGTCAGAAAAACCTGTTGAAAAGAAGCTTGAAGAGATAAAAAAAGAAAAAGTTCTAGATAAGGGGTTAGATGAATCTGAAGAATCTTTACTTGCGATTGCTGACTCTCAGGATTCGGGTTGGGATGAAGTTTTAGATTCAAATGCTAGTCCAACATTAGATAGAAGAATTGTTCGTTCAACTCCCGGTTTTTCTTTGGTAGGAAACCTAGAAAACTCTTTGGAAGATGTTCCTGTTGAAAACATTGACGAAAATAAACCTATTGAAAATTACAAAAATGATTCTTCTTCATATATGGGTAAGGGTGGAGTTTTAGGTCAGACAACCGAGACTAGAAGAGTTGAGGAGTTTTTACATGATGGTCCTGTTAAGACAATAAATAATTGGAGACCTGAATTTGAAGATACAAGTGTTGCTAAAATGTATGATATTAAGAGGAAGGCTGAAGACACGTTAGGTGATGTAAACGGGGCGGCTTTTCAAAAATATACTCCGAGAAGGTAAATTTATATATTAGATTTCTTTGGTCTATTCATGGGTGATGCTAGTTACGAATCTTTCTATCAGGGTGGACCTTCTTCAATGAGTCCTAATTATGGAAATGGAACTTTCATAGGCTATTTAGGCGATAATAAAAGAATGGGTATGGGGCAGATAGCCTCTACTACGGGAATTGGAACTGCAAATCAGTTGAATGAAGTTGTTTCTAGAATTAAGGAAGGTGTAAAGAATGTAGAACTTCAACCTTTAGCTGGTGATGTATTCGACCAAATTCCAACGCAACATTGGAAAGAAATGCAAGCTCTTATGAAACTTTCAGGAGTTAAGGCTTCTGTTCACGCTCCTATTTTGAATCCTGCAGGTTTTGGTGAAAGAGGTTGGGCAGGTGAGCAAGCAAGATTAGATGCTGAAAGAAGATTCAAAGGAGTTATAGAGAGAGCTCATGTTTTGGATCCAAACGGAAATACTCCAGTAGTTTTTCACTCTACCGAAGGTGTTCAGGGTGCAACTTACATTCCTGGCAATGAAGATGATGGAGAAAAGAGATTTAAAAAAATAGAAGAAGTTGCAGTTAATGTTGATACTGGTGAGATGATTCCTTTAAAGGAAAGAAAACAATTTAGTCCTTTTCGTTATGAGGATTTAAAGGGAGATCCTGCAAAAAATAAAAATAGTGGGTCAACATTTACAACGGAAGATTCTTTGAGGTCTGCTAATGAATCAACATGGGATAATAATCTTACACAGATTGCTAATCTACAAAAACAAGCTGACGAAGTTGTTGGTCCCGCATTTAATATTCTTCAGAGTTTTAGAGGATTAAATCCAGATCAGATTTCGGAGGAGCATCAGGAAGATTATAAGAATGCGGTAGAAAGAGTTTCAAATTCGGAGATTTTTATAGACAATATGAGGCTGAATATTACAAGTGCCTTCGATAAATTGTATGAATTTGGAACAGATGCGCAAAGAAAAGAATTAGAAAAATTATCTAAGGAAGTAAAATTAACTAATGATCCTTTAGAAAATATGAAACACTATAAGGCTCTTGTGCAGGGAATGCATGACTTTACTCAGGGAGTGGATCCTAGTGATCCTAAAAAAAGAGATGATAATTTTTCAGCACCAAAAATGTTTAAACCAATAGAAGAATTTGCGATGGAAAAAACTGCGAAGACTTTTGGTAATGTTGCTTGGCATGGTTATGATAAATTCGGAGATAATGCGCCGATAGTTGCGATGGAAAACATGTATGCAGGTTTGCCGTTTTCTCGAGCAGAAGATATGAATAAGTTAGTTGAACAGACAAAAAAAGTTTTTGTTGAGAATGCTATGAAAGATGGAATGGACGAAAGTCAAGCAAAAAAGGCGGCAAATAAAATAATTGGTGTAACTTGGGATGTTGGTCATCTGAATCTTATGAAGAAAAAAGGTTTCGAAGATAAAGATATTATTTCTGAAACTAAAAAAATAAAAGATGTTGTTAAACATGTTCATCTTACAGACAACTTTGGTTATGGTGATTCACATCTTGCTCCGGGAATGGGTAATGTCCCGATAAAACAAATTTTAACTGAATTAGAAAAGAATGGTGATTTTGGTAAAATGAGAAAGGTTATTGAGGCTGGTGCTTTGGTTGCTCAGGGTTCTGGTTTAGGAATGTCTCCGCTTGTTGCTACTTTAAAGGCTTTTGGTTCTCCGATTTATGGAATGAATAATGCTCCCTATTGGAATCAGGCAGTAGGAATGATGGGAGGATATTTTTCAGGTTATGGAGATTCAAATCCATCAGGACATCATTCAATTTATGGTTCAGGATTTACGACTTTGCCAAGAGATTTCGGAGGAAATGTGCCTGGAACTAATTCAAGGTTCTCTGGAACGCCGAATGCTTAACTTTATAAAATTCATTTACTAACAAAAATAAAAGATGGTTGCGAAAAAGAAAGAAGGTGATAAGGAATTGTCGAAAGAAGTTGTTGATGCTAATCCTACTTTACAGATAGTTTCAGAAAGAGATATTGGTTTAGATTTTGCTACAAAAGTTTATGCGACTTTTGATCAGATGATTAAATCTATCGTTCTTTTTGGTAGTTCTGCTAAGAAAGTTTCAACTCCAAGCTCAGATATAGATTTAGTTATAATTATTGATGATGTTGCGATTGCGTGGGATGAAATGTTGATTGCAAATTACAGAGAAACACTTGGTGAAATTGTGAAAGAAAATCCTTATAGAAAATCTCTGCATATAAACACTGTTAAGTTATCTACTTGGTGGGCAGATTTAATTAGGGGTGACCCAGTTGTTATAAATGTTTTAAGATATGGTGATGTTTTGATTGACCGAGGAGGATTTTTTAGTCCATTGAAGGTTTTATTGAAAGAAGGAAAAATAAAATCTACTCCTGAATCAATTTATACCTTATTACAAAGATCTCCAACACATTTAGTAAGAGCGAGAGAGGCTATGCTTGGTGCTGTTGATGGATTTTATTGGTCTGCTGTTGATGCTGCTCACGCAGCTTTAATTGCTGCAGGTGTTATGCCTCCTTCACCAGAACATATACCGGAAATAATGGATGAGAACTTTGTTAAGAAAAAGTTATTGAATAAAAAATATGTTAACTATTATTATGGTTTGCATAATTTAGCTAAGGAGATTATTCACGGAAAGATTAAGCACGTTACAGGTAAGGAGTTGGAAAGATTACAATCTGAATCAGACGATTTTTTGAGAGAGATGGCTCGGCTTGTTGATAAGTTGATTGATAAGAAATATTAAGCCGTGTCTTCTAATAGAATCATTAAAGGAGAATATGTTCTGCTAAGAGATTTGCACCATGCCCTAATTTTTTCATTTTTTTCTTCAGAAGAAACTTTTGAAAATGTTTGAGCAAGTTCTTCATGAGATAATTTTTCTAATTCATTAACTGCGTAACTAATCCTTCTTTTTGCACAGCTTACATACAATGGATGAATTTTTTCTCCTTTTCTCACGCTTGCTAATAATCTTCTAGACTGTCTGAATGATTCTTGAGACATATAGGTGTTTATAAGTTCATATTGACTTTGCAAATGTTCGGCTCCAAGATAAGGTTCTTGTGCAAGAAGTTTTTCCATTTCGGTGTTAGTTGGTGTAGTCATTTTCTTTCTTCCTCCAGATTGTTGGAACAACTTCATAGCTGTGATTTGTTGGGCTAACTATCTCTGTCGGTTCTAAGGAAAGCATTCTTGCAAGATTAGTGCCAGTTCTTGTTACGGGCATTGCAACAACTTCTCCTCTGAAGTCTAAGATTCTTCCTGCTAAACTTCCAACAAGAGTTCCAGAGACAAAAGGTTTTTGGTTTCTTACGGATGGTGCAGAAACGATTGATGCGATATAAATTCCTGCAGGGTCAATTTGAGAAACATCTTTTACACTAATTTCTTCTTCTCCGATTTTACCTTGTTTTAAAGCGTCTAAACAATTTTTGTTAAGTCCTAGTAATAAGGTATAACCTAAGACTTTGTCTCCAAATCTTAATAATTTATAAGCCTCAGGAAATCTAGAAGCTATTTTTTTATAATTTTCAGAAGGCATTGTTCCATAGGTTGCAAAATCTATTTCTTCCAATTGAGGAATGTATTCTCTTCTTAGTTGAGAGTCCATAGAAAGTCCGCTCATTACTTCTTCTCCTTCTTTGCTTTTTCTAATGCCTTTTGGTAGTAGATTTGACCAAGAATTAAATAGGCTTCAGTTTTCTTTTTGTCGTCTAATTTCTTGATTTTTTCTGAAACATACTTTTGCGCTTTTTCCATACTGAATTCTGCTTTGTCTTTTCCTTGTTCGGATAAATTCTTTGCTATGAATTCGCCTTGCTTACTCATATTAATTCTTTCAACAATTCTTCTTAATGCTTCTGGATCTCTTATTGTAGAGGCGTAATAGCTTAGAATAGGATCATTCTTTATTTCTTGACCGTAAAGTTTACCCATTAATCCATAGTCTTTGTTTCTTAATGCTTGATCCATTAATTTAATCTCGTCAGAAGCTCCGTAAATTAATGAAAGATTAACTAGTTCGTCTTTTCCTAAACTTGAAACAACTCCATCGTAATTTTCTTGAACTGTTTTAACGAGCTTTGATTCTTCATCTTTTTTTGCTATGTCTATCATTCCACCTAATTGCTCAGGAGTTATAATATCTACTAAGTGGCTTCTTCCAGTATTTGCTAAATATTTTGAGAATTGTGCATATGCTTGACTATACTCACTTGCTTGAGCTAATTGTTCAGTTTGTAAGCCGAAATATTTATCCCCTGATTTTAGTACATCTTCTAATGCCATAATTATTGTATGTCAAAATAGTTTATAAACCTTTCGATATTGTTGTATCTTATAAGTGGTTACAAATAGTAAGATTTAAATAACTATGTTTATTCAAATTAGTATGACTGATACTCAACAGAATTATAGGACTTACAAGCTACAAAATGGATTAGTTCTGGCTTTCCAAAATACGCCTACTAAAACTATTTCTGCGAAGTTAAATGTAAATTATGGTGCTTTACATGAGAAAGAGGGAGAAGAGGGCATGGCTCATTTTTTAGAACATTGTTTAGTTACAGGGGGAAATAAAAAATATAATCTTTCTCATGCAGATAGAATCAGAGGATCCTTTGGTTATGTAAATGCTCAAACAAACGTAGCTAGAACTTCTTTTTTAGGAGGGATGCTAACTGAAGATCTTGAAAAATGGTTAGATTTTTTTTCACAGCAAGTTTTTAATCCGTTATTTGAAGAGAGCAGAGTAAATGGTGAGAGAGCAAGAGTTTTAAGAGAAATTGCAGATGATAGAAGTAGTTCCAGTTATTTTATAGCCGGAGAATTCGATAGGGCATTTTATAGAGAGCACCCAGCGGGAAAAAATGTTCTTGGAAAAGAAGAAGTAGTAATTTCTACAAAAATTGAAAAATTGAAAAAGTTTCATGAGAGAGGTTTTCATCCAAACAATATGGACCTCTTATTAGTAGGAGGATTACCCGAAAATTTAGAACAAATAATTGAAAGATATTTTGCAATTTTGCCTGCTGGAGAGAATATGAGGGCCGTTTTTCCGCAATTACCTGATTTAACAGAAAAGATTATTTTGCATAGGTCTTTTAAGGATTTATTAAATAAAGAAAGAATTGAAAATAGTTCTGCTCAAATTGGAATAACTAGTATTGCCTGTTCAGAAAGTAATAAAGATACTTATGCTTTAGGGATATTGGCCCATGTTCTTGGAGGAGATGCTTCTTCTAGACTATTTCAAGTTTTAGGTTTAGAAAAGGGTTTGGCATATGATGCAGGTACTCGTTATAAGGGTAATCACAATGCCATGGCTATTCAAACTTACGCAAAAGTTCCTGCAGGAAGAATAGAAGAGGCAGTTTTAACAATTTTTGAAGAAATGCAGAAATTGAAAACTGAAAAAATTGATGAGCCCTATATGGATCGAATTAAAAAACTTGTAGCTTATGGGGTTGCAAAAGAAGTTGATTCTAATGAAAATCTTTTAGTATCTTTAGAAAGTCAGTTAGCCGGGGGGAAAAGTCCTGAAGAAAAATTAGAAAGATATAATAAAGTTACTTCTGACGAAGTTTTAGAGGCAGCACAAAGATATTTACCTGACCGAGAAACTGGAAAATATATTCTATCAATAAAAGATCCTTTATTAAAATCAGATTAAACAAAAACTAAAAATTTATTTTTCTAAAGATTTTCTGAAAGGAGTTGTTTTCTTTTCGTGCTTTACTGCTGTAGAATGTTTTGCTGCTTTATTAGCTTGTTTCTGAGCTTGCTTTCCAGCTTCTTGTGTTGCTTTTTCTTTTTCATTCTCTTCAATTTTTTCTTCTACTGTTTCTTTAGCTTTGTGTTCGTGCTTAGGAGTTTCAACTGGAGTTGCATGTCTCTTTTTGTCTTTAGCCATCAAGAATTTTACATGGTCTGGAACATCAGCTAGTTCAGCGTAGACAATTCCGTCTCTTTTAACAGCTTTAACTTTGATAGATTTTGGAGGGTGTTTAATTCCTCTGAACCAAACTTCATTGTTAAGGTAAATGTTAACTCTAACTTTTCTTATGTCTCTGTTTTCAACTTTCATGTGTTTAGCTAAGAAAATTTTGATTGTCTTTACAGCTTTTTTTGCTCTTCCGAACTTAGGCGATTTGATGAATTCTCTTCTTAAAGGAATTACATATTCTCTTTCTAGTTCAACTTTAGCTTCTTTCTCTACATTTTTTGTCTCTTTAGCTACAGCTGGTTTTGATTTTTTAGTTTCCTCAACTTTCTCTTCTTGTTTGATTGTTTCGTCTACCATATTTTTAACCTAAGAAATTCTTTTTAATTCTCCTTGGTTTAATTTTTAACTTTCTAGTTCTCCAACTTCTCTTCACATGAGTCATTGCAGAAGGATGTACTGATTTTCCTTTTCCGTATTTTTTCATAACTGCCCAGTATGGAGCCCACTTTGTTTGTTTACCAGCTTTCTCTAAATGTCTTTTCTTAGATTTTCTATTTCCTTGACCTCGCTTTCCACATAATCTTGTCATTATTCTTTGTCTCCTAGTTTAATTGAATCTAAAAATTTTCTTCCTTTTTCTGTTAGTCTTCTTCCGTGTTGCATGTTTGTAACTTTTTCTACTAAGCCTGCTGCTTCACTTTGTTGAAGGATAACTCTAATCATTTTACCAGAAGCTTTCATGAATTTGTCTTTTCTTGCTCCTCTGTTTTTTCTGCTACCATATCTTGTTCTTAATTTTCCAACACCAACAACACCTTGGATGTAAAGTTGTCTTAAAACAGAAGCTGTTCTAACATACCAGAAGTCTGGGTCAGCAGGAACTCTTTCTTTTGAAACACCTGATTTTACTAAGCCTACCCATTCAGGTGCTTTCAATTCTTTTACTCCTTTTAATGCTTCAGCTAGAGCAGCGTTAAATTGCTGTGGATCTTGTGTATGTACTATTCTTGCCATGTTTATGTTTTGGGCGCATCTTACGATGCTAAATTGTCAACTCTTGCGAGGACTCTTAACCTTGTATTATACTAGAATTTCGGTTTATAAAGGTTTTGATTAAATTTCTATTAGGATTATGCTAACAACTCCTAGACAGATCCCTATTTTGTTCGTTAATGTCAAATTTTCATTGAAGTAAAGAACTCCGACTAAAACAACGACTATTAAATTGAGAATTGTTAGGAGAGATATTGCTTTTGAAAGGTCGCCGTATTTTATAGATAATGCCCAAAAGATTGTACCAAGTGTGTAAATTATAAATCCAATAATCAAAATTGCACTTTTTCCATTTATACTCCATTTCTTGAAGAAAATGTCTCCCGTTATTTCTAAGGCAGTTGCTAAAATAATTAGTCCAAAGAAAATTAATTTGAGCATTGTTTCAGAGGCCATTTAAAGAATAACTTGTGGAGATTATTAAATGTTTTCAAATTCGCAAAATTTATAAAGGAATGTTTACTATAGTAAACAATGTACTCTCTACCTCAAGAAATCGAAGTCTGGTATATCATTCCGATGATAAGAAAAACTCTAGCGAAGCATCTGGTAGAGGATTACAAGTTGAGTTATGAAAAGACAGGTAACATTTTAGGAATCAGCAAGGCTGCGGTTTCTCAATACATGAATAATAAGAGAGCAAATAAAATAAAACTTTCTGCAGAAGTTCAAGCGGAAATAAAAAAATCCGCAAAAATTCTTCATGAAAATCCTCGAATGGCTGTGATGGAAATTGAAAGAATTTTAACCTTAATGAAAACTAAAAAATGTTCGTGTGATGTTTGCAAGAAATACAACAAAGACGTTTTGAATTATTGCAACTGCGAACCAAAATACTAATGAACAAAATTTATTTAGATAACGCGTCTACAACACCTATCAATTCTAAAGTGTTGAAGGTCATGAATGATGTTTCTAGTAAATATTTTGCAAATCCCTCTTCACAACACACTCTCGGAAAAGAAGTTAGAGCTAAATTGGAAAAAGCAAGAGAAGAACTTGCGCATTTTATCGGAGCTGATGCGAGTGACATTTATTTTACATCTGGAGGAACAGAAAGTAATAATCTTGCGTTGAAAGGTTTAGCTTTGGCGAACCCGGATAAGAAACATATTATCACTTCTAAAATTGAACATCCTTGTATCTTGGAAAGTTGTATGGCCTTAGAAAAACAAGGTTACAAAATAACTTACATTGGTGTAAATTCCGAAGGATTAGTTAATTTGAAAGAATTAGAAAATAGTATTTCTGATAAAACTTTAGTTGTTTCTATTATGTTTGTAAATAATGAGATAGGTGTAATACAAGATATAAAAAAGATTTCTGAAATTTGTAAAAGGAAAGGAGTTTACTTTCACACCGACGCCGTTCAGGCTTTTGGAAAGTTAGATATTAAGGTAGACAATTTAGGTGTAGATTTACTTTCTGTTTCAGGGCACAAGATAAACGCACCAAAAGGAATTGGTTTTCTTTATGTTAGAAAAGGAACTCAGATTAGTTCTATTATGAATGGTGGCGGGCAAGAAAGAAGACTAAGAAGTGGAACCGAAAATGTTGTCGGAGCTATTGCAATGGCTGAAGCAATTAAAATAAAAAGAAATACTGAGAAAATAAAGAAATCTAGAGACAACATAATTTCTGTTTTGAAAGAAATTAAAAAAGTCAGTATAAATGGTTCTTTAACTTCTAGAATTTACAATAACATCAATGTTTCTTTTTATGGAATAGAAGGAGAGAGTTTAATGCTTTTACTCGACGGAGATGGAATATTTGTCTCAACGGGTTCTGCTTGTAATTCTACAAAACTTGAAGAGAGTCATGTTTTGAAATCTATTGGAGTAGATGAAACTTACATAAATGGAAGTATAAGAATTACTTTGGATGTTTTAACTAAGCAAGAAGAAGATTTTATAATCTCAAAAATAAATGAACATGTAAGCCGACTAAGACAAATTAGTCCTTTCAAAATTTAAAATGAAAAAGAAAACTGTGAAGAAAATAAAGAAAGATATGACTTTTTATGAATTGATTGAGTCTAATCCTGATGCTGCTAGAAAGTTAGCTGAGCGAGGAATGTTCTGTGGTGGTTGCCCTATGGCGATGATGGAAACTGTTGAACAGGGCGCAATGGCTCATGGTGTCGATGTTGATGATTTAATGAGTGAGTTGAACGCTAAGAAAAAAGCAATTTCTAAGAAAAAAGATAGGAAAAAATAATGGGAAATACAGATTATAACAAAAGCGTGTTGGAACATTTCAGAAATCCACAAAATATGGGGGAGATAAAAAATCCTTCTGCTGTTGGGAAAGTTGGGAATCCAAAATGTGGAGATGTTATGCAAATTTATTTAGACATAAAAGATGAGAAAATTAAAAATATAAAATTTCAGACGATGGGTTGTGCTGCAGCAATAGCAACTTCGTCTATGTTAACTGTTTTGGCCAAAGGTAAAAGTTTGAAAGATGCTAAGAAAATCACAAATCTTGATGTTGCAAAAGCTCTTGGAGATTTGCCGCCAATTAAAGTTCATTGTTCGAATTTGGCTGCCGATGCTTTGCAGGAAGCTATTAAGAATTACGAAAAAAAAGATAAAAAAGTTGAAACTAGTAAATATCGAACTTTTGTTTGTTCTTCTGGTAAAAAATTGATTGCAGGAAAAGATTCAAATCAGAATGATGAAGTTGTTGCAATGGCAAAACCAAACGACACACTTCTACATACTGCTGCGGCTGGAAGCCCCTTTTGTAACGTCGGTGAAAATTCAACTAAAGAAGAAATTAGCGAAGCTGCAATTTTCACGGCCTCAAAGAGTAAGGTCTGGAGAGATTCAAAGAAAGATGTTATAATGCACATATTTAAGAAGAAAGATGTTTACAAAGATAAGACAATGAAGGAAGGAACTTGGGGCGTGAAAAAGTTCTATGAAATCAAAGTCAAGAAATCGGAGATAGAAAAATGCAAGCAATAAAAAAATTACAAATTGGAAAGAAAGGTCTTACTCCTGAGTTCGCTGAACAGTTGAGAAGAATTTTCGAGAATGAACAAATGTTGAAAGTTGCAATTCTGAAGTCGGCTTGTAGAGATAAAAAAGAAGCAACTAAGATGGCTGACGAACTTTTGGAAATGTTAGGAAGAAATTATACTTACAGATTAGTGGGTTATACTTTAACAATTAGAAAATGGCGAAAGCCAATGAGATAATTCTTCAAGAATTTAAGTCATAATTAGTTAGACACTTTGATTGCGTCAACTGGACAGGCAGATTCAGCATCTTTTTCGCAAGTCAATTTTTCAACTGTCTTTTTGACAGGTTCTGCTTTTCCGTCTTTCATCGTGAAAGATTTTGGACAGATTGCATTACAACTACCGCAACCGATGCACTTCTTTTTGTCTACGCTTATTTTGAAAACCATTATTATACCTCTAATTATTTATAATAAATTGTTTTTATATAGTTTACTAAAAAGATTTATACCAATTCTTGGCACGAGAGATTTTAGTTGGAGATAAATTTAAATAGGTGTTTTAATTTAAGTAATTATGAATTGGTTAATAATCACAATAGTTTTGATAGTAATCGTTGCTTTAGTTTTCTTTAGTTATTACAATAGATTTGTGACTTTGCGAAACAGAATCGAGAATTCTATGGCTCAAATTAACGTTCAATTGAAAAAGAGAGCGGATTTGGTTCCAAATCTATTGGAGTCGGTTAAAGGTTATATGAAACACGAGAAGGCAGTTATAACAGAAGTTACTAACGCAAGAAAAGAATTGGTTGGTGCTAAAACTTTAGGTAAGAAGATGGCTGCAGGTAACAAATTGCAAGCGGCATTAGGTTCAATCTTTGCTATCGCTGAAGGATACCCAAACTTAAAGGCAAATGAGAATTTCTTACAATTGCAACAAGAGATGTCTGCTATTGAGGACAAAGTTGCTTATTCAAGACAATACTACAACGATAACATTATGACATTCAATACTATGACTCAGACAATTCCAGGAATCTGGTTTGCTAAAATGTATGGCTTTGCAGGAAAAACTTATTTAGAAATTTCCGAAGCTGAAAAGAAGATGCCTCAAGTTAAATTTTAGTCATATATTTTAATATATATTTTAGATTGACTATGTTTTAATAGTATGTATTGCGATGTATATCTTGTAGTATATAAGTTGATTTATGGGCTACTTTATAAATTCAAAAGAGTTTAGTTTATGATGGTAGATTATGTCGATAAAGAGGGGTTTCCTTTAAGTAGCGAGTCTTTTTACAAAGTTTATCCCTATACTTCTCCACATATTTTTAATGGACTAACCTCTGATGGTCTCATGGCAAAATTTGCTAATTTTCAAGGAGAAGAAGATGTTTTAGTTCCTGAAAAAGTTGCAATTCATGTTAGAGTTTATGAACCTGAAGAACTTAAAGATTTTCTTGATAGTTTTCTTAAATCAATAGATAATTCTCAGGACCTTCAAAATACTCAAGAAATTACTAGGATGGGTAAGAGTTTGTGTAGTTTTATTAGAGAGTCTGGAAGGCATTGTAAACAGAGATAGATACAAATAAAAACTAAATTTTCTTATAAAAATTATGGGTGAACGAATATCTTTTTACGAGGAAATAGCAAGGAACAAGAGAAGTTCGTACTTTTTGATTAGTGTAGTTTTCTTTGTTCTACTTTTGTTAGTTTATGTTATTGCGTTGATTGTAGGTGGAGATTATTTCTTTATGATTCTTTTCTTCGGAACAATCATCTCAATTATTTATGTTGTTGGAGGATATTATAATTCAGATAAGCTGGCGCTTGCCTCTGTAAACGCTAAAGCAGCAGATGGAAGAGAATTTAAGCAATTTCACGATATAGTTGAAGGTTTATGTTTGGCGTCTGGTTTGCCTAAGCCCCGATTGTATATTATGGATGATGCGCAGATAAATGCTTTCGCTTCGGGAAGAGACCCTCAGCATGCAGTAATTTGTGTTACAAAAGGTTGCCTAGAGAAATTGAACAAACAAGAATTGGAAGGAGTTTTAGCTCACGAGTTAAGCCATATTGCTAATTATGATATTAAGTTTATGACTTTGACGGCAGTTTTGGTTGGTATGATTTCGATGATTGCTCAAATATTTCTAAGAAGTTTGTTCTGGGGTTCGTTTGGAAATGATGATCGAGATGGAAGATCAAAAATAATTTTCTTTGTTGTAGGAATTGTTCTTGCAATTTTAGCTCCAATTGTCGTCGCTCTAGTTCAGTTGGCAATTTCACGAAAGAGAGAATATGCAGCTGACTCTTCGGCAGTGAAGTTTGTTAGAAGTCCAACTGGTTTAATTGGTGCTTTACAAAAGATAAAGTCTAATCAGCCTTCCAAAAGAGTTTCCGGAGCTGTTGCACCGTTGTTTATTGCTAAGCCAGGTAAAGAAAAAGAATTATTCCAGACACATCCTTCATTGGATAAGAGAATTGCTAAGTTGAAGCTGATGTAAACCTTTTTAAATAAAAATCACTTTAATGAAATATGGTCGAAACAAAATTAAAAAAGATTGAAGAGTTCTTGTTTAAGATTGCTCTTGAAATTGCTAAGGATGGCGAAGGCGCTCTTTTTGTAATTGGAGATGATATAAAATATTCAAAGTTGATGAATCAAAGATTTGATGATTTTTCCGTGTTTTCAAAAGGAGCAAACAAAATTATTAAGAGTCTGGCGGTGATTGATGGTGCTGTGATTATCAGTAAAGAAGGAAATGTTGTGGATTATGGTGCGATGATTAAAGGTGCTAAACCTTTTGTAGGCTATGGAACAAGACATGCTGCGGCGATAACTGCGTCTAAGAATAACAACATTGCAATTTTATGTTCAGAAGAGGAAAGAAAAGTAAAAGTTTTCAAGAATGGGAAGTATGTTATGCAATTGGACTCGCTAGAAAAAAATATTCATCAAGATGTTTCACAGGCTGCCGGAATTTTGGAAAGTGTTGGCGTTGGAACATTGAGTACTATCGGTGTTGCAACTCTTGCTCCAACTTTAGGTTTCGCTTTAATTCCTGGAATTTTAGTTTTTGGTGGAAGTTATTATACTATTAAGAAACTTTCAAAAATACATTTTAAGAAAAAGAAATAAGTTTATTAATTATCAATTTTAGAAGTTATTATGAAGAAATTATTTTTGGTAATAACAATTTTGTTTTTTTCTCTTGCGGTTATGGCTAGTTTTGCTATTGGTTATATCCTTTCTATTAAAGGGCCGATTGAAAATGAAGACATAAACATTCCAGTTATTCAAATTAATTATTCAAATATTGAGACTCAACTTTCACAGACTTATTTAGTTCAAGCTATTCCTTCAGAAGAAACTGCGTCTCTGAAATTTTATAATTTTGATTCCGGAGAAAGAACCATAGAAAAATCTTTTTTGATTAAACAAGGTTCTTTAATTGAAAGTGACGAAGCTGCAGAAGTTGTTTTATTTTTACATTCAAAATATATCTCAGAGTTGACTAATAAGAATTTTTGTGAAACTTTGAAGAAAGCTAATCAAAATGGAGATTTATTAATTGAAACAAATCTATCAGAAATTTATTTAGCTTGGAAATTTAAATCAATGTATGAGTTTAAAGACTGTTTCTAGTTATTCTTTAAAAAATCATAAGCTGACTTCGCGGCAACTGCACCTTCGCCTGCTGCTACAATCATTTGCTTGAATTTGTTGTTTGTGTTGTCTCCGGCTGCGAAAACGCCGTCGACGTTTGTTTTCATTTGTTTATCAGTTTTAATATACATCTGGTCCATTTCAAGAGCTAGAGCTTTTGTAAGTTCTGTCATAGGTGTTGAGCCGATTTCAATGAAGATTCCATTTATGTCAATTGTTTTCTCTACTTCTTTTTCACCAACTGTTTGAGTGTACTTTAGAGATTTTACAAATTTGTCTCCGATTATTTCTGTTGGAATTGATTGATAGATTATTTCTACGTTTTCTTTTTCACATAATTTTTTCAGAGAGATTGGTTCGCATCGCATTTCGTGTTTTCTGTAGAGAATGTAAACTTTTTTTGTGATTTCAGATAAATACAAAGCAGCTTTAGCTGCAGAGTCTGCTCCACCAACTACAGCAACAGTTTTATTTTTGAAGAACATTCCGTCGCAAGTTGCACAGTATGAAACTCCTTTCCCTAAAAATTCTTTTTCTCCGGGAACATTTAGTTTTCTGTTTTCAGTTCCCAGGGCAAGAATAATTGTTTTTGCAGAGATTTCTTTTTCTTCAATTAGAATTTTAAATCCTTCTTTTGTTTTTTCTACGCTTTTCATATCGGCTTCTATGAAGTTTGTTCCAAAACTTTCTGCTTGTTCTTTCATTTTAGCCATTAATTCTGCTCCAGAACCTAGAAATCCTGGCCAGTTTTCTATATGCCCTGCAAGATTTGCAGTTCCTCCGAAGGATTTAGCAACTATAAGTACGCTTAAATGATATCTAGAGGCGTAGATTGCTGCAGTTAGGCCTGCCGGACCGCCACCTAAGATAACTAAGTCGTAACTTTCAGTTTTAGAAGTTTTAGTTTCACCTTTTGCCATATTCTTAATTATCGTTTTGGCTTTTTATAGTTTTGTTAACGGCGATAACAGGCGAAGATTTATATATATTTGAAAGTAGATATAGTTATGACACCAGAAGAGAAATTTGAGTTGATAAAAAGAAATACTGAAGAGATAATTGGCGAAGATGAGTTAAAGGAATTGTTGAAAAATAAAGAAAAACTTAAGCATTACATTGGTTTTGAAATTTCCGGTAAGCCCCATCTAGGTCATGGTTTAGTTTGTATGTCAAAGGTTAAAGATTTGCATGATGCAGGTGTTGAGACTTCAATATTCTTAGCAGATTATCATTCATGGATTAATAACAAATTAGGAGGAGATATGAAAGTTATTCAAGAAGTCGGAGTTCCTTTTTTCAAAGAAGCTATGATTGCTGCATACAAGTGTGTTGGAGGAGATGTTAAAGATTTAAAATTTGTCTTGGGTAGTGAGTTATATCATAATAATGATAAGTTCTGGCGGACGGTAATAGACGTTTCTAAAAATACGACTTTAGCAAGAATGCAGAGAAGTATAACTATCGCTGGAAGAAAAGAAGGCGAAAGCGTTAATTTTGCAATTATGCTTTACCCAGCAATGCAAGTTGCAGATATATTTGAACAGGGAATAAATATTACTCATGCAGGAAATGACCAGAGAAAGGCACAAGTGATTGCAAGAGAAGTTGCTCTTAGTATGAAGTATTCTCCTTTATTAAACAAGAAAAAAGAAAAAATAAAACCTGTCGCGGTTCATGGACATTTAATTTTAGGTTTACAAAAACCTTCCGTTTGGCCAGTTCCTAAAGAGAGTATGCAAGATTTATGGGCACAGATGAAAATGTCCAAATCTCTACCAAATTCTGCGATTTATATGACTGATAGCGAAGACGAAGTTAAGAAAAAAATTTCTAATGCTTTCTGTCCAGAAGGTGAAAAAGATTTCAATCCACTTTTAGACTGGGCGAAATATTTAGTATTTACTAACGATAAAGTGAAATTAGAAGTTAAGAGACCTGAGAAGTTTGGTGGAAATTTAACTTTCAATTCTTATGAAGAATTAGAAACCGCCTTTGTTGGAAAAAAATTGCATCCAATGGATTTGAAATCCGCGATGGCAGAAAAGATAAATGAAATTTTGAAACCTGCTAGAGAACATTTTGCACAAGCTCGTGTAAAAAAACTTAAAGAAGAAATGGATAAGTTACTGATAACAAGATAATACAAAAATATATAAACTTCTTACTACTTAGTTATTCATGGTTGCACAAAGAGGAATCAGACATTCGTGGAATATTATGACTACCTTAGTGTGCGGTCCATCTAAGTTCTATTTTAGTTGCTAAACAACGACGATATTATTCAAAAAATGAAAAAGGAATATAACGCCGTTGTCTCGGCAGAGGTTTTTAAAGCGAATGATTGTTTAGGTTGCGGTCAGCCAATTACTCATCCAATTTGTCCTAGCTGTTTAGCTCGAGCATTGCAAGTTTGGTCAAGAGAACACAGACACATTGAGAAAGAAGTTTCTAAAAAGTTGAAAAGATTTTTGCAGTCACACGAACACTTAGATGAAGATGGTGCGAACTGTGCAGTCTGTGGAAAGAAGGCGAGTGTTTGCCCTTACTGTTTTACAGAATTCTTGTATAACTTAGTGAAAGAAGCAGGAGCAGGAGTAAAAACTCTTTCAGAGTTTTTGTTTATGTTCAATTTCGATTTCGAACAAGATGGTTATTCGCAAGAGTTGAATGCGATGGGAGGATACTAGTTTTTCTTCTTATTTGAAAAATTAATAAATTTATATACTGAAAAGAATAAGAAATTACATGAATATCCAACTATTCTTGCTAGGAATTATTTTAACAGTTGTTCCTTTGATTGAATTAAGGGGCGGCCTTCCATTAGTTATACTAGCGATTCAGGATTCAAGTCCTTTTTGGTTAATCGTAGCTTTTTTTTTGGTCACATTAATTAACATCCTTTTAATTTTCTTAATATTCTTATTCTTAGAAACATTACATCATAAACTCTTAAAATGGCAGTTCTATAACAGAACCTTTGAAAAGTATTTATTAAGAGTACAAAAGAAATCTCACAAGCTTACAGAGAAAGAAGGTATTTGGGTTTTCTTCTCTTTATTTTTATTTGTTGCAATTCCCTTTCCGTTGACCGGGGCCTATACAGGAACAGTTATAGCGTGGTTCTTAGACTTAGATAGAAAGAAAAGTATCCTTGCTATTGCTCTAGGAGTTTTGGTTGCGGGAATAATAGTGTTCTTAGCAACTAATGGTGTGATTAGTTTATTTAATTAGTTTTTCTACAGAGATTATAAAAACAATAATTTTTTGCATTCATCTCTCATAAAATTTTGATAAAGTTCTAATTTAGGTGTTCCACTTTCTATTACTTTAGAACATCTTATCTTAACTCTCTGAGGACATTTTTCTGTTTCGTCTTCCATACTTGCACCGTAGATAATTCCTTTCATTCTTGCCCAAATCGCTGCAGAAGTACACATGGGGCAAGGTTCAAAAGTAGAATAAAGATAGCAGTTTTCTAAAACTTTTGAGTTTAATTTTTTTGCTGCAAGTTTTATTGCGTTTATTTCTGCATGACATGTAGGGTCTTGGTCTCTGTTAATTGTTGTGAAAGCTTCAGAAATAATTTCATCATCTTTTACAATTATTGCCGCTACTGCGTGGCCGCCTTCTTTATGTTTTTCTTTTGCAAGGTCTATAATCCTTTGCATAATTTTTTTATTAGGGTGTTTCATATTAGAACTTACTGAGACTTATTTATATAGTTTGTTAAAGGAGTAAACCTTATAATCTTCTTTTTTCTTTTTATCATATGGTTGAGAAGGTTGTTTGGGAATTTACAAATCAGCGAAAGCTGAACAAGAAAGAATTTCTTAATTATGTTGAGAGAAAAGTTTTTAGAACGATAAGAAAATATTCCATGTTGCCAGAGAGTAGAAAGATTGTTTTGAAGAAGTCTGATGATTCGAACACAGTTTTTTTGAAACATATTCTTGAGCAAAAGTTTCCAGTTTCATTCTCGGCAAAATCTCAGTTCTCCAGTAATAATTTGTCAGATATTTCAGAGGAGATTTTCAATAATCTTTTGAATGGAAAATTCGAAGGTCCTCAGAACACTAAAAAGGAATTTTTCCCTTTGTATGATATTTCAGATAAAGAGATTGAGGTTTATGCTTCTCTAGTTGGTTTGAAGGGGAAAAAAGTTAAGAGAGACGAAAGAATTCAAGAGCTGTTCGAGAGATTTATGAAGAAGAATCCTGATTTAGAACATAACATTGTCAACGCGATGGAACAGATTAATGAGGTAAATAAATGAAGAAATATCGAATTTTAATGAATGATGTGCAGTTTGATGAAACTAAAAAATACTTTGATTTTTATCTTTTGAAAGGCCAGCCACAATTAGTTGAAATCGAATTAGAAGGAACGCTTGAAAAATTGACGAAAGGAGAATTGGCTGTAGATTCTGATTTTAAAGATTATTTAATGTATTTATCTAGATGGACTGTAGAAGCGCCAAGAAAAAAGGGTTTACGTAAGATGCGATTAGAAGGAATCCAGGTATTAACCAGCGAGGTTTTATTCGATGAAGAAGAGACTGGAGAGGAAATTATTAATAATCTAGAAAACACTGGAAAATTTGCAGAATATTTTTTGGAAGAAGTTTATGGGACTAAGAACTAGTTAACCTTATTCAACTTCTCAACAATTCGTTTTAGGTCTTTGAAATCTTTTATGATAAAGTCTGGTTTTTCTTTCATAATTGTTGCTTTTGTGGACCAAGCACATTGATTATGAATTGCAACTGCATAACAGCCGGCTTCTCGAGCGTAATCAACGTCGGAAAATCTGTCACCTATATACATTGCTTCTACTGGACGAATTTTCATCTTTTTGAATAACTCCTCTAACAATTTATCTTTTGTGGTGAATTTTTCAGCGCCGTAAATTTTGTTAAACAATTTTTTTATTCCAAGAGCCTTGACAGAGGCTTTTATAAATGATGAATGAGAGTTTGATATTATCATTAACTTAATTCTTTCTTTTTTTAATTCTTTTAAAGGTTCAACAGAAACACATAGACTTAGTTTTTCTTGCTTTGCGCCTTTGATTACTCTTCTGTAGAAAACTTTGTTTATTTTCTTTGAATCGGCATGAATATTTAGGCCTTTCAAAATATCTTTTGTTTTAACTCCCATTAGCTGTTTGAATTTTTTATCTTCAAATTTATAGCCAAGTTCTTTCAGAACAGAGTACATTGTTTCAAAAGTTAGTTTTCTAGCGTCAGAGATAGTTCCATCAAAATCAAACAGAAGAGTTTTAATCATTTTAGTCGTGACCCATTCTGTTTAGTAGGTCTTGTAGTTTGTCTTTGTTAGCTTCTTTATCTGTTACGTGTGTTACGGAGAATACTCCTGTCTTTCCAACAGCAGGCATTTTTTCCCCTCTTAAATCTCTTAGCATTTTGTTTCTTATGCTATCTGAAACTAATAGTTTAGCGTCTGCTGAATCTGCGATTTTCTTAGCTAAGATAACTGTGCTACCTAAACTAGTATACTGTAACTTTCCTGTTTTTGTTGATATTACTAATTCACCGCTGTTGATACCAATACTGTAGTCTAATTTTTGCTTGAATCTTTTATTATATTCATTAAGAGCAGTCATCAAGCCAAAACCCGTCTTTGTTGCAGCCATTTCATTATTATAGCTCTTTGTTACACTAGGTGTGAAAATAATCATTAAATAATCTTCTTTCTTTTCAATCATGCCTTTCTTGTCTTTAGCTAATTCTAAAATTTTTACTAGTTCCTCTTTAGCATGTATTCCTAGTGTTGACATATCTTTTATTTTTAATGCTAGAACTGAAGCAAGTTCTTTCTTTCCGTCCATGACTAATGAAGATTCCGCGTTGCCTTTTTTGTGGATTTCTTGTTTTGGCTCTACAAATTGTTCTGGTTTAACTTTTTCTTTTCTTGTTGGCATCTTAAAAAATTTTCTGAAGGAAAATTTTTCTTTAATTCGGTGAGAGTTATTTGTTTTTTTGTATAAAACAAATGCAGTGCTTCCAAGTAACAATATTAAGAAAACCCAGATTAGAGGATATTTATTTAGTAAACCTATTGAGGAGGAATCTCTAACAGAGATTGCATCACCAGTTAACAGAAGGTTTTTCTGAACAGAATCTGCACCGCTTTGAACATCCACATCATAATTTCCGTTTGGAGCATTTAAATTAAACTTTCTTACCTCGCCAACTGCAATACTCAAGTTGAATCTTTCTGTTTTATCTCCGATTTTAACTGCAATTGACTGATTGTATTTTGTGTTTCCAATGTTTGTTATTGTTAGTAGAGAACCAGAAAGATCTAAAGAAACCTTTTGTATTTCTTTAACTGCAAATTCTTTTGCCGTGATAATTTCTCCAAATGAAGCAGTAATTTGATATATTCCGGGTGTAGAATTTGTAAGGAAGTTTATGGATGCTGTTTCTCCAGATTTAACTGACATCTTGGTTTCTTCTTCTGTTGGTGAAAGGATTGCTACATCAATTGTTCCGTCCATTTTCTTTCCAGCCTGGTCTAATAGTTCTAAGGAGAATTTGTAATCTTGACTTGGTGTAGCCTCTAGTTCTGATAAACTTAATTCAACAAAAGTAGGAATCTGATTAACAGCTAATTTTAAAGTTTTATTATCGCTGTTTAGTATTTTTCCGTTAATTTTATCATAAACAAGAACGTTTAATTCGTAAACGCCAGCTTCTTGTTTTTCACTTACTGTAAATTTTTCTATTACTTCTCCAGCAACGATTGCTTTTGTGATTGATGCAATCCCCCTCGTTTCTAAAAATCCTTCTAAAGGTTTTCCATTTTCTTTTATTGCACTTATTGTTAAAGTTACAATCTCATTAGGGTTATATCTGTCTTTGTCTAACTTTGCGTCCAAATTAACTTTGTTTGATACTCTGAAAGTTTGTGTAGAAGTTTCTTCGCTGTTTATTGCAGTTTTTATCTTACAGTCTCCTGTAATGTTTCCAATATAATCTTCTGTTAAGGGTAATTTTAAAGTTCTAATTTGTTCTTCTGTTGGATAGAAACTTTTACCCATTATTTTTTCTATTGTGATTGTTTGGCTTCCGCAAATTAAATCAACAGTGAACCATCCATCGTTAGAGTTTGGTGCTAAGGTAATAGTTAGTGGAACACTATCTCCTAAATTGTAGACTGAAAGAGGTTCACTTATTGAAATTTTTGCAGAAACAAGACAGACTAGGAAGAAAAATGCTAGAACGTTCATCACCAACTTTTTTACCATAGTTCTTTTATAGAAGCTAACTATTTAAAGATTTTTATAATAGAATTTAATAGACTAATTCAAAATCTCCGAAAGATTTTTTCAAGATTTCTAATGCTTTTAGGTCAATTTTAGATTCATTTTTCTTTTCGGCAAGTCTTTTTTGCAGTTCTTCAGCATTTGAGTCTACTATTTTCCCTTCTAAAATCTTAGTTATTTTGTCTCCTTCAACTACAAATGTGTTTCCTAAAAAGAATACTTCTGCAGATTTCTTATTTCCTTTAATTATGAATCTTGTTCGGTCCATTGACATGAAATCGCATCTTTGATTATATTCTACAAGTGCGTTGATAACTTCCATTCCGCTTCTTCTTGCTTTTTCAACTTCGTTTATCTCTTTTCCAGTCAACAAATCTTTTTTCTTTTCTTTTTTAGCTTCGTTCTTTTCAGATTTTAATTCGTCCTTTACTCTGATAAGAACTTTTAGGTTTTCAAGATATTTTCTCGGGAATTTTCCAGTTTTAATCATCTTATTTTCAAATTCCTTAACAACATCTGCTTCTTTTTCTTTTTTCAACATAGGTCTTAACATTCCCAAAACGTCTTCATATATTTGTGAAATACTTTTTTCCTCAACTCTTTTTTCAATTTGTTTTCTCAGATCTTTTAGTCTAGTGTAATAATCAATAGAGTCTTTTACTAATCTATCTAATTCTTGTCCCGAAACTTTCTTGATTTTTCCGTGTTCGAATCCTTTGTAGTATTTTATAACAACTTCTTCGAGAATATCTGCGTATTTTGCTTCTACAAGTTTCTCTTTTTCTACGAAAATTTCTCTAAAGGCTTTTACAGTTTCTTTAGGAGTTGAAGGTGTTAGCCCGTAAATCATAAGTAGACCTTGTGTTGGTGTTGAAATTCCCCAATATAAATCATGAAGAACTACATCCATTAATTTTCTTTCGACCATTTCGCCCATTTTATCGCCTGAGGACATGAACATATCAATTGCTTCAGGTGTTGGTTTGATTTTTCCTCTTCTCAATAAAGATTTCCAAGGTAGGAAAACTGCTCTGTCGTAAAGTGGAACACCGTCTCTTAGAAAAGTGAAAGCTACAGGTTCTGCGTCTCTCAATCTTTCCCAGAATTCTGTTAACAATGCAACTTGAACGTTTAGAACATTTCCAACGCCAGCCATTGCAGTTGCTTCTGCAATATAACTGTAAATTATTGAACGTAACTTTTCTCTGATTTCTGCACCGGACATTCTTTTTACATCAGTATCATCGATTATTACGAAAACATCTACATCTGAAGTTTTTTTTGCTTCGCCTCTAACTAGAGAACCTGCAATAATATAGGAAGTTACGTATTTTTCGAATTTTTTTAAGACTAAAGTTCTGTGAATCATTGAAACTCTTAGAGCACCAAGCAATCCTTTGTCGAAAAGAGGGAAAGACATTGCTATCGCTTCCATTACATCGAATTTGCTATCTAAACCTAGGTTCCAAACATCAACTGGAGTCATTATATGTGTCCAGATTTTGTCGTTGTATTTCTTTGCTGTTTTGATAACTTCTGCTTTTATCTTTGCTAAGTTTTTGAATTGGTTTTCTGGAAGAACTAAAATAATGTGGATAAGTTTTTTGTCTGCTGCTTCTTTTGCAATTTCATATTCTTCTTCTATTTTTTGATTTGCTTGTGCAGGAATTATCCCTATAGATTCAATAAATTTGTATTTTGTTTTGATTTCCTTCGTGAATTTGTCAATGTCTTGCTTTGTTTTGTCTGCTTCTTTCTTCATTTTTTCTTCTAGAGAGCTTTGAATAGTGTTTGCAATTGGAAGATCGCCCAGTTTTCCTTTAGGAACATATCCGCTAGAAAGGTTTTTTTCAACAGAAGCATTTTCAGTCTTTATTCTAGAACTTGGTTCAGCCATGATTTTATTTGAGTTTTTAGATATATAAATGTTATTACTTAATTCTAGTAGGGATTTCTTTAGATTATGTTAGACCACACAAATCCTTAAATAATAACTCTCTTAAAAGAATAGATGAGATACATACTTCATGGAAGCAATGATGCAGATACTGATAACGCGATGAAACTTTTGGACAAAGCAGAGATTCCTTACAGACTAGAAATGGACAAAACAGAAATTGTTACTTTAGTAGGATTTGGTGGAAGATACACAGGTTTACTTCAGATTCATCAGGCATTTGGTAGTGGTTCTTTAGAAGATTTAACTATAGCTGCTTAATTCTATTTTTACTCAATAAGAAAACTTTAAAAGCCTTCCAGAACTATAAAATTTATCGATCCCGTGGTCTAGTGGTTACGACGTCTCGTTTACACCGAGAAGATCACCGGTTCAATTCCGGTCGGGATCATTCGTAATTCTATTCAAATTTTTATTAAGCAGCCAAAGTGAATAGGTTGTAAGCGCCAGTGAATATCAATTCTATTGCTATTGCTGTCAAGAATAGGCCCAAGATTTTAGAGCTGATTTTGATAACTTTAAGGTTTATTTTTCTGATGCTGTAGGAGAACAGGACAAAAACAATCCCTACTAGAATAAATGTTGGGATGATGTTTAAAAGAAGCGCAGTTTTTCCTATTTCTATAGATTTGATTATTATGAATGAAATTGTAGCCGGACCAGTTAAAAGAGGGGTTGCTAAAATAGAAATTAGGCTGTCAACTTTTCCAACTTTATCTTCTTTTTCTTTATCTCTAACGGTGTCTAGGCCAAGTAAAAGTAAACAAATACCTCCAGCAATTCTAAATGAATCGATGGTTATTCCAAAAAAACCGAAAAGGCTTGAACCTATGAGGCAGATGATAATCGCAATAACGAATGCTAACAATGAAGCTTGAACTGCAATTTTTTTAACATTCATTTTGTTTTGATATGCAGTAAATAGAACTGGAAAAGACGAAAAAGGATTTATCAGCACAAACATTTGTACAATCAATGCAAGACTTATAATTTCCATTTGATTAAAAGGATAATCTATTTTTTAAATACTTCTGCTAGAGAAAATTAAATTAATTTCTTACTCTTTCTTTCTATTTCTTCTTACTTTGTATGCTGCGATTGCACCAGCTGCTCCAAGAATGTATGGCCAAGGTCCAAGATAGATTTGTTTCTTAAGAAGAGGATTGTTTTCTACAAATTGTCCTTTAAATTCAGATTCAATTCCATACTTTTGAGCTAGGTCTTTTGCATAAGGTCTTTTTGTTGCGTTAAGTAATTTGACGATGTCGTATCTTGCAACCAAAGTAGATTCTTGAGTAAGGGCTCTGCTTAAATTTCCAACGTTCAAATCATTGAATAACATTATGTCACTTCTTTGGTCATTTATGAATCCCAAAACTGAATGTTGGCCAAATCCTCTATGGATTTGATCAGGCATCAAAGATTCCATATAGGCCCCATATTTGAAATATTGCTGTGAAGTTTTCATATCGCTTTCTGATGGAGCCATAAATGAATAGTTTGCTGTTAGTGTGAGGTCTGTTTCTGGTTTTATTCCCCTTGCAAGTTTTTCTAGTTCGACTATTTCGTCGTGTGTAGGTTTACATAAAACTTTTCCAATAAGTTCTTTTTTCTTGTCTATTTTTCCGTTGCCGTTCAGGTCAAGATAATAACTGTAAATTACGTCGCTACCATAACTCAGGAAGAAATCTCTTATTTCTATTCTAGCTATTTCTCCGAATTTGTCTTCTAAAGAGTAACCGCCGTTGTTGTATTTATCGAATAAATAATTTGCATCTTTTCCCTTTCCAAGTTTAAATGATTTAATAATTGGCCAAGAACCTGGAAAAAGGTCCCATTCATTTTCAACTCTTAGAATGTTTGATTTGTCTCTGTTAACTCCAAGCCACTGACTAAATCTTTGTAGATTACTTGGATCTTCTCCAAGATAAATTGTACTTTCTTGAGGTAATATTTTTAGAACACCATCTTCAAAAGTGGAGTAGATTGGTTGTTTTTTCATTTGACTAGTTAAATCAACCATTTTATTAGCTAATTTTTCTCTAACTTTTTCATTAACTGAGCTTGAACTGTTAATTGCTTTTACTGTTTTGAAGAATTCATCTGCTAAAACTTTGTTTTCAGGAGTTTCAAGAAAATCTTCTAGCAATGTTCCTTCTCTGTAAAAGTCTCCAAATAAAAATCCAAATACTCCTCTTTTTTCAGCTAGACGGTTAACCATTACTCTTTTGTCTAGTTTACCTCGGTGATCTGTTTCAATAATCCCTAGTTCGTTTGGACCAAGAGTTCCATCAGTAGGAAATTCTACAACGTCTATGTCAACTTGTCTTGTTCCTCTTTCCGGATCATGTTTGTATACCATGTATTTGTTTGCACCTTTTGTAGATGTACCATCTTCATCTACGATTAATTCTGCAAATTGTTCTTTGAAATTTATGCTTCCACCGATACTCAATCCTGCCTGAAATCTTTCTGGTTTTTGATCGGTAGCAGCAATTCTTCTCTGTTGAGTGTTGAACATTTTGTAATATTCTATATCTCCTCTTGTTTCTCGAATAGTTTCTGTAATGAAAGTTCCAACTTTACTTTCTACTCCTCCGCCTTCCTGTACTTGTGTTATTGATTCTCTGTCGGCTTTTTCTGCAGCTTTCTTCTCTTTATTTCCTGCGACGTAAACTGTATGAGATGTTCGGTAGGTGACATTTCTTTCAGCAACATTCTGTCTTTTTGTTAAATAATCATAACTTAACCAGGCTACTCCCAAACCCAATGCTACTGCACCAATTTTAAGATAAGGTCCGAGATGCTCGCTGCTTTCTTTTTTTAGAGTTTCAAATCCTCCTTTTAGTTTATCTGCGAGTGTCTTTTTTTGTGGAGCTCCAGCTAAATTTTCTCCAGTTGGTTCAACTGAAGGTCTATTTGACATTCCTTCTTTCAGTCTTGCGATTCTTTCGCTGTTATCTTCTACCATGCTACTTTATTTACGTCCTAAAACATTTTTCTCGAAGTCGTCTAGTTCTTGTTTTCTTTTTGCCTTAGCATCGTCTAGTTTCTTCTGAGCAGCTTGTTCTTTGGATCTTCTTTTGTCAATAAGACCTTGTCTTATTGATTCTATTCCAGTTCCAATAGCACTAGTTACGCCTACAGTAGCCTTACCAGCTTTTTCTCCAATAGCCGCGCCAATTTCTCCAGCAGACAAATCTTTTTTCATTTCATTCTGTTCTGGACTCTTAGCTAGTTCTAGATTAGCTGTAGCTGAATAAGTTCTAACAACTTCTAAAAGTTTTCCGTCCTTTGTTAGTTGTTTAAGAATGTTATTCACTTCAGTTTCTTCTTTGGATCTTCGGATATAATCTTTTGTTTTAAGCATTCCTTTTCCAAATTGCAATCCTAAGAACAATCCTGCTGCTTGTGCAGGTGTGTACAAAAGTGCGTTAATTGGATTCCCTACTCCTGTCGCAATACTTGAAGCAGTCACAATTCCGTCGCCTACAAGTTCTATACCGAAAGCAGTTCCTAATTGAGCACGAGCACTTAAAGTGTTTAGTCTCTCATATGGTTTCAATCTTCCAAGTCTTTCTGTAAGTCTTTCTGTTCTAGATGTATTTTGTGTTGTTACAGTTTCACCATAACTTCTAAAATATTCTCTTGCAGTCATTACGTTTTTCAAATAGTCTTGAGAACTTGTTTCTTCTGAATGTTGTACTAGATATTCTAGTGCTTCAGCTTGTCCAAGTTTTTTTGCAATTCGTGTGTCTGCATTTCTTCTTGCGTTTTCAGAATAGTGTCTGTCTGTTAAAGACAAAGCTAGTCCGCCGACAAAATGTCCAGCAAAGTTTAAACCCATTTCTTGTAATGTCATTTTTTACCTCCTTGTTGATTTAGTTGATTTTCAAGTAAAACACGAGCAACATGTCTTTTTCGGTTTAGGGGCATCGAAGGGAATTCTCTTCTTAATTTGCTTCTGTTGTATTCATACATTCTGATAACATCTGTAGGGTCTATTTCTGCAAGTAGGTGATTGATTACTTCTGGTTTAGATACAGGTTCAGAAAGTTTTAACATTGTTTCGTAACATAATTCATCGGCTTCTACTAATTCTTTAATTTTTATACTAGAACTTCCTAAAACTTTTCTCACCTTACTCATCTCAGTCCAAGTAGGTGATAATTCTGAGGAGTGAGCTGTTACTTCTCTTTTTCTAGCAGTGTCATCTAAGTCTGCTAAATCAATTCCAGCAGTGAGAAGAGTTTCATCTTCCATTTCTTGTAATCTTCTACCCACTAAATCCGGATTAAATTGTAGGAATTTGTATTTATGTAATGTTTTGATTAATTCTGTGTCGTGTAAGTCAGAAGTTAATATTTCAGAACTCAAATCTTTCGGTTGGCCTTGATGATGGGAAATAAAAATTCCTGCAAGGTCGTCTTTATTTTTGAAATTTCTCAAACAGTAAGCTCCTTTAAAAAATTCAGCATAGAAACAGTGAACTTCTTTTGTTACAGGAAATACTTTTGAAATTGCTCTGTTTGTTGAACCACCTAATATGGCTGCTAATCCTTGAAGTTGTGAAATGTATTCGTCATCTAGTGCATTGTGCACATTTAATTTTCCAAGCATCTGATCCAATCTTAAACAATTTTTTACAGTTCCTCTTGAAGTGTCCAAGTTTACTTCTACAGTTCTTAATTGAAGTAAATCATCTGCTGTTTGAAAAATATCTACGCCGTCTTCCATTTCACCGAATAAAGCTTCTGAGTGAGTGACATCTTCGATAGTATGCTTTGCTTGTCTATAAACTTCGTCGAATAAACCATTTTCATAGGAAGTTTGAGGAAATACTAGAGGAGCATCTTTTTGGTCTGGAGAAACTACAATCATGTATCTATTAGCCGAACCAATGTTAAGATAGTTTTCTCCAAATTCTAAAAGTCTATGTGTCGGATTTTTTTCTTTTAAGTGTGCAGCAACTTCCGGACTTAATCCTCTTTTGTCTACTCTAAAAGAATCTAATGTACAGTCCCAACTGAAAGCTTCTTTCAAAACTGCGTTGTATCTTTTTGCAAGTTCTCCGTCGACAGTAAGGAGTCCTTGATTGATTAAGCCAAGTTGTTCTAAATCAACATTTCTTTTTGATATTTTTATTTCTGCCATTTTATTTTCCAGTTAGTCTTTTCATTGCCTCTTGATTTACTTGTGCTTGATGCATTACTTTCTTGACATCTGATTCAAATTTTTCTTGAGTGTACACGTCTTGGTTTTTTGCGTATCTTATAATTTCTCTAGCGATATCTTCTGCGGAAACTTTTTTAGATAAATCTCTTAGGATTCCGACTCTTTCTTCATATGGTTTAAAGAAAAATTCGTTTGGATTTTCAAACCAAGTTTCTGGAATATCATAATCGTTAATTCTTTTTTTGATTGCGTCAGAAACAGAATCAATAGGTCTTCCGGTAAATCGAGGGTTTAGTCCCTTGTAATAAACACAGAGTTCACCAATATCTTTGAAGGTTTTTATTCCGCCTTTGAATCTTGAAAGTGCTTCGTTTACAAATTTTTCATCTTCTTTCGAGGTGATTTCAAAACCAGTTTGGCCTTTTCTCATTTCAAAAGGAGTGTATCCTTTGCCAAGTTCAACGTCGATGATACTCATTCCAGGTTTAAGCCAACTTCCAAGTTTGTTTCGTAATATGTCTGCATAGTCATACCATTCTTGAGGACCATCTACTTGATATTGTGAACCAAATCTCTGAAGTAACGCTGCGTCTAGAGAAGTAGGTGCGTTTGTAGCAGCCCACCATTGTACATTTCCTCTTTTTCTTTTACTCAAATCTGTTCCAGCCATTATCTGCATTAATCCATTCAAAATATCTTTATCTGCTCCACCATTGCTACCGTCTCTGTCTCCTTCCATCAATAAGTCAATATCATCTATAACTCCAATGTTCAGTCTTGTTGGGTCAGCAGTTTCGTCGTCTGCAGCAGCCATCTTTGCAGCAGTTCCACCATACATTTTATCTTTAACTTTCGGATCTATCATTATTCTATGTAAGTTAAGTCCTTTGGCATTTTTTTCTTTCCAGAATTCAGCTGTTTGATCGCATCTAAGTTTTGCTCTTGTCCAACCAGCTAAGAATAAAGTAGACTTACCAGTTCCGGGAAGACCGACGTAAAGAACGCTCCAAGATAGCCCTCCAACTTCGCCAATAGGATTCTTTTTTAATATTGGATCGTAAAGTCCTAATCTGTCCATGTCTCTAAACATTTCTTTTTTAGCAAGAACATTTCCTGCAACTTCATGAGGTTGAACTAATGTGAATTCTGTTTTAGAAGCAGTTTTTTCTTCAAGTTTGCTTTCAAAACCAGAGAGAGTAAATTCTCCCATAACATCGAAGTTAGTAGTACTTACCAAATCTACTAATCTTTTATTTAGATTAGGTTTTAATTCAAGCGCTTTACTTTTTAGGTGTTCAAAATATGGAATGGTTGATTGGACTAGTTCTTGTCCGTTGTTTATTATACTTTTATCTTTTCTGTGTTTGGTAATTCCATAATATACTGCAAGAGTATTATTAAGGACTTCATTTTCTGTTTGACTAAAATCTGGATTAAAGGTTTTTATAGGAAATTCCATTGGTTCACCCTGTAATATTTTACTAAGTCTGCTTTCAATGAAGGATGCTGCTCCGAACGTAGAATAAGCTCCCATGAAAGTTCTTTTTTCTTTGTCAGGAATTTCTCCATCTATTTTTTCCTGAATCATTCTTCTTTGAAGTTGTTCATATAATTCCCCGTATAAAGAAAAGCCACTTCTTAGAGCGTCGGTTGTCCCAACTAATTCGTTATCTAATTTTAAACCTTTTATTAAGTCTGTCAAGCTTGGTCTATTTTGTGGGTCGATTCTAACACAATTCATTCTGCTATCTACATCTGCTCCTCGTTTTTCTAGTGCGTCTTTAGATATAGGTATTAAATTGCCGCTCATTTGTTTCCTCCGTTTATGCCATAAACTCTGCAAGGATTTCCATATTCGTTGTGGTCTCCTCTCAGATTTTGTTTTATTCTCGTCGGCACTATTAATCCTTCGTGCATTAGTTGAGCTTCAGAATAAATTTCATATTCCATAGGTCTTTGAGTTACAACTGCTTTGATGTGTTCTAAAGTATTTCTAAAAACTCTTCGTCTGATGTCTACACTTAAGGCTAATTCAACTTTGAATTTCAAAGCAGATGGGTCTTGACATCCTTCGAAGGCTTTTATCATTTGTTCAGAATTAGAAGTAACCGAATCATAAAATGGACCTAGAGTATATTTTCTAACTTCTTTAGGGTGTATTTCTTCTATGGACTGGTTTAATCTAGTAGCAAAACTTTTTAGTCCTTCAATTCCGCTTTTAGTTTGTTGAATAAAGTCTTCTAGTTTAGGATTTGGTGTTGCAGGTTTATCTCCTTCGGCATGTAATGCTGGGAAATTTTCATTTTGTGTAAACCACATTTTGTAAAATACAGGTACTGCCGGAGAAGATTGAAGACTACACCAGTCGATCGCATAAAATCTTTTTTGGTTATTTGTTCCTCGGAATTCTAGTTGACCAGGAACGACTCCTTCACCTGGAAGAGTTTTTGTTTCTAGCAATTTACTGTAGTAAAGATTTCTTTTAAGAAGAATTTGTTCATGTGCAATTGGTTCTCCAGCTTTAATTTTCCATTTCATAGTATTTAACAAAGCAGGTTGTGTTGGGAGTTGAGCTAAAACTTCTTGAGCTTGTTCTCTATCTTTGTCTAAATAATAAAAATCTTTGAAAGTAGGAAAACCTGATTCGAAAGGAAGAATGGTTGGTTGAAAGTCAATTCTGTCTTCGCCTTCAGTAGCATGTTTCAGTCTTAAACAATCTAAGCTGTCTATCAGAAAGTCTAAACTAGGCGATAAAAAACTGTGATCAAATTGTTCGGTAGAAATTTCTCCAATTACTCCTTTGAATTCTGTAACTTTTTTTATTAGTCTGTTAAAATAAGGAACAGCTTGTGTAGAATCTAATCTTCTCAAACTATTAGCCGCTTCTCTTTCAAAATCTTTCAAACCCTCTGTAAGTTCCATTTGATTTAATAAAGAATTAAGCTCTAGTAGGATCTGCAGCTGCGTAATCAGCCTTTGCAGTTCCGACTACCTTTTCGTAAAGTTCTCTTGAAGCCTTGGATCTTGCTAACCAAGTATTTAATTCATCAGGAGTCATAGGTTTAGCAGTTGTTCTTGCTCCTAATTCTCCCAAGATAGCTTCTGTGTGAATTGCTCCGACTTTTACAATTTCTGCAACCGTTTTGTCCATTGCAACATCTGCTTGACCGAAAGATCTAACTTGGTAACCCGTTTTTAAGATTGTTTCAATATTTGTGAATAGGACTGTTCTGTTGTCAATCTTTTCTTGCATATCAACAATACCATTGTTAATTCCTCTGATAATGTCTCTAAAGTTGGATAAAACTTGTTCTTGGTATTTCAAGTCGTTTTGAGCGTTTTTTACAATTCCGAAGTAAAAGTCTTCTTGAGTCTTAGCTGTTTCAAGTGCGTCTCTAACTTCAATTCTTTCTTTGTCTTTAGCTGTTCTTGCTTCTCCAGTTAGTGTTGCTAGTTGTAATTCTAATTCTCCTAGTTTTATTTCTTCTTTCTTTCTTTCTGTTTGCCAAGCATCATATTGTTTTTCGTTTTCAAATAGTTTGGTCATAGTTGTATCTCTTGTTGATTGAACTTCATTTGCAGCCTTTTGGTTGTTTATACCTGCCTGGTACATTACATCTTTCATAGACTTGTAGTAATCTAAGAGTGTAATTACATTTTGATCTAAAGTTGATTTAAGAATTCTTTTTGTTCTTAGTTTTTCTGCTTCTTGCTGTAAACCTACTCTTGCTGTTTCTAATTTTGCTTTGTTATAAAACTTGCCAATGATTGGAAGATTAGCTTTTTTTGTTAAATTGTCAGCTTTATCAATTAACAATTGTTCTTCAGGAAGGTAGGTAGTTATTCCACCAAGGTATTGTTCAATTTCACCAAAAGTAGATGTTAAGAAACCAACTGTTTCACCAACGAAGGAAGTAAATTCTTTACCCGTTTCAAGTGCTGCTTCAAGTTGGCTTTGTCCAGTTTTTACATCTCTAACTCCTCCAGCTAAAACCTGTTCAGATCCTTGTCTGTATGTTTTAAGAAATTCTTCGTTAGATTGCTGTAACTTTTGTGCTTTACCAGCAATGTCTGTTTGTTTTTTCCCAGCTTCAGTAGTCATTTGTTCAAATAAGTTTGTTTTGATTAATGTTGTTGGTGCTGTTTCGTTTACCATGTTCGTATGATTATTTTATCAAAAGTTCATATTTAAATCTTTCGTTTTTGTTACTCTTTTATAATTACCACACTAATCTTTTGAGAAAAATGCAGTCGCCGAGAATCGAACTCGGGTCACAACCTTGGCAAGGTCGTATTCTACCACTAAACCACGACTGCGTGTAACAATACGACCTTTTGAGGATTTAAAAATATATTGAATTGGAGTAATCAGAAGTTTTTTAAATAGTTATAACTTAAATAAATTATTCCTAAGGAAAAAAGTTCTGGTGATTTAGCATAAAAATGAAATACGATCAATTTGAAAAACACCGGGCAAAGTCCATGACAAAAATATCTCTTGATAAATGTAATCCTGAAGATACTTCTATTTTTCCCGAAGGTAAACAAGCAGCTATGGAACTTCTTGTAGGGGTTAATCAGGAATTAGGTAATCTTCAAGATATGCTTTATGCAGAACATAAAAATAAATTATTGATAGTTCTACAGGCAATGGATACTGGTGGAAAAGATGGAACAATTAAAACCGCTTTTAGCGGATTTGGTCCTCAAGGTGTGAGGGTTGTCAGTTACAAAGTTCCTACTGCTGAAGAAACGAGTCATGATTATTTATGGAGAGTTCACAAACAAGTTCCTGCTAGTGGAGAAATTGTAGTGTTTAATAGAAGTCATTATGAAGATGTTTTGTCTGGTAGAGTTCATGGAAAAATCTCCGAAGAAGTTTGTGAAAGAAGATATCAACACATAAATTATTTTGAGAGAATGTTATCTGATGAAGGAACCACTATCTTGAAATTTTTTCTTAATATAAGCAAAGATGAACAAAAAGAAAGATTAGAAGAAAGATTGACTAATCCTTCGAAAAATTGGAAATTTAGTACAGGCGATCTTTCTGAAAGAGAATTTTGGCAAGATTACATGAAAGTTTATAGCGACGTAATTAGTAAGACAAGTAGCTCTGTTGCTCCATGGTATATTATTCCTTCAAACAAAAATTGGTATCGGAATTTAGCTGTTGCTTCTATTACTGCAAATACTCTTAAAAAATTAAAAATGAGTTACCCTTCTACAAGTATTGATTTGAAAGGGATTGTTGTAAACTGATTTAGAACAGATTTAAATATTAGTTTCTGTTTAATAGACTATGAAAAATAAATTGAATCAAATTTTGTTGACTACTCTTACTGGTCTAACTTTAGTTGGATGTCAAACAGACAAAAATGTTCGTGAGTTAAAAAGTTTACAAGAACTTGAAATGTATCAATGTCCTCTTCTTACAAATTTTGTTGAAAATATTAAAAATTACTCTGGAACAAATGACTCTCGTTATGTTGGTTTTAGATGAAAAACGTTTAAATACTAAATTTACATATATAATTTATGGAAAACAAACCAAATTTACAGGCAATCCTGAAGGAAGGATTTGAAGATGTAGGTATGGAAAATTGTAAAATCTATAGAAAAGGTGAGGAAATGGTTCTTTATAATTTTGCAAAAGACGAGGTTCTTCATCGTTACAAATTGACTGAATGAAGACAGATTTAAATATTACAAATAATTATAAAAAATATGTTAAAAAAGTGGTTATTGAGATTTATTTCTAGAGAGAAAATTTATACAATTTTAAAATGGTTTATTTGGGTTACTCTTGTTATTGCTTTTGTTGGAGCAATTAGGGATGGGAATTATTTTGTGTTGTTTTTATCGGCTCTTGCTTTTTTGTTAACTTTAGCCCCTCATTTTGTAAAAGATAGATTTAACCTTAAACTTCCACAAGAATTAGAATTAATAATTATCTTTTTTATCTATGCAACCCTTTTTCTTGGAGAGATTGAGAATTATTATTACGTTTATTGGTGGTGGGATATTTTAATGCACGCTTTCTCTGCTGTTGCTCTTGGTTTCATTGGCGTAGGTATTCTTTATGAGATGGATAAGAAAACTATTATCCAAGCAAGACCGTCTACTTTAGTGTTCTTCGGTTTCTGTTTTGCTGTTGCTTTCGGTGCTGTTTGGGAAATTCTAGAATTTAATGTTGATCAGACTTTCGGAACCAATATGCAGAAGTCAGGTTTAATGGATACAATGGGTGATTTGATGGTAGATGCCTTTGGAGCTTTTGTAGCTTCTTTTATTGGATATTTTTATATTAAGAGAGAAAATAGGAAACACAAATAATTATTCGTAATCGCTCATTTCACTAATGTCGTGTTTTTTTGGTTTGATTTTTCCGGAAGCAATTATGTCATCAATTCTAAGAATCATCATGGAAACTTCCGAAGCTGATGCGACTGCCTGAGTTTTTACTCTCAGAGGTTCGATTATTCCTTTTTGCATGGTGTCTTCGATTTTTCCGTTAAATAAATTTAATCCGAAATTTTTATTTCCAGATTCGTGATGAACTTTTAATTCTGTTAAAATGTCCAAAGGATCTAGACCGGCATTTTCTGCGAGAGTTGTTGGAATAAATTCCATTGCAGACGCAAATTCCTGAACTGCAAGTTGTTCTCTTCCTTTTAATGTTCTTGCATATTCTCTCAATCTTTTTGCAAGTTCTACTTCAACTGCTCCACCACCAGCAACAACTTTTGAGTCTTTCATAACTGCGGAAACATCTCCAAGGGCGTCCATGATTGCTCTTTCAATTTCGTCGATGACATGTTCAGTTCCACCACGAATTAATATTGTTACCGCTTTTGGATTTTCGCAACCAGTGATGTAAGTCATGCCTTCTTCATTTTCCTTTCTTTCTTCTACTCTTTTTGCAAAACCTAAATCTTCTTTTGTCAATTCCTTAATATTTGTAACAATTTTTCCGCTTGTTGCCTTTGCTAATTTCAGCATGTCAGTTTTTGCAACTCTTCTTACTGCGTAAATTCCTTTTTTAGCTAAATAGAACTGTGCAGATTCATCAATTCCTCTTTGACAAATTACAACTTTTGCCCCTACTTCTTCTAACTTTCCAACCATTGATTTCAATAAATTTTCTTCTTGGTTTATGAAACTTTGAAATTGGTCTGGAGAAGAAATTGAAATTCTTGTTTCTCTTTCTAAACCTTTTACTTCAAGAGCGCATTCTAGTAAAGCGATTTTTGCATTTTCAACAACTAGGGGCATTTCTAAAGAAACTCGTTCTTTGTCTAAAACAATTCCGTAGATTAGTTCTGTTTTTTCAATTGATTCGCCTTTTTGTTTTTCTATTTTTATGTCATCAAGATTAACTTTTCCGTCAACAGCTACGGCTTTTACTGCGTTGATTATAATGCTATCAAATTTTTCTTTTACATATTCTGCGCCCTTTCCGGTCATTGCTGTTTGTGCGATTTTCGCTAGTTCTTCTTCAGTAGAAATTTCAATTGCAAGTTCATTCAAGATTTGTTTAGATTTTTCTGCTGCTAGTTTGTAACCTTTAGTAATAATCGTTGGGTGAATTTTTTGGTCTAATAATTTTTCTGCGTTTTCTAAAAGTTTTCCAGCTAACATTACGGCAGTTGTTGTTCCGTCGCCAACCTCACTTTCCTGAGTCTTTGCAATTTCAACAATCATTCTTGCAGCAGGGTGTTCAATTTCCATTTCAGATAAGATTGTTACTCCATCGTTTGTTACAGTAATGTTTCCTGCAGAATCAACTAACATTTTGTCCATTCCCATTGGACCTAAAGTTGTTTTTACAGTTTCAGCTAAAACTCTCGCAGCTAGAATATTATTTCTTTGGGCATCTTTTCCCATGAATCTTTCTGTGTTATCGGAAGTGATTGGGTTGTTAGTTGTCATCCGTTTCTAGCAGACCAGACGTAGCTTTCTGTCTTTTCAAGTTTAGTTTTTAGGGAGTTATTTTGAGCATACTTTTCAGCAATTTTTCTCATTCTCCCGTAAAGTCTGTCTGTTTCTTTTTTTTCTTCTGGAATCTGATGCTTATTAACGCAAGAACTAAGATAAGTTTTACGAAGACTATCAAAGTCTCTATAAAAACTACAAACGTCTTCTACTGCTTCAGCAATAGTTTCTTCTAATCTTCTTGGAGAAGCTTTTTTTGGTTGAACTAGTTTTTTCATGTTTCTATTAGTCGTCGTCTATTTTTAAGTATTATTGCCCTAGAACATCTATCTTCACAGCACTTGTTATGGGAGTACCCCCTCTTGCAATTTTTTCTAATTGTCTAATTGAATTCCTTAATGTGTGTTTATCTTCTGCTTCAATTGTAAAAAAATTGTAATTTGCGCTTCTTCCTTTTTCAGAGTAGTATGCTTCCGTTCCTTTGACTGTTACTGAGCTATTTCCTATTTGAATATCTGATAAGATTTCTCCATCAAACATTCCTCTTTCTATTGTTAAAAGAGTACATACGGGTACTGCGTATATTTGTGTGTAATTCATGTTCTTTATTTTATTTAAATTCTAAGGTATTTAATGCAAGGAAGATTGTCTGTTCGGTAGAAGGATAATTGGTTAAAATTTCTAAGGAATCTCCCAAACCATGAGTAAATGCATGAATATACTTTCTTTTTTCTTGAGGTATATTTTCGGGTAAAACATCTAAGGATCCTTCAACTTCCAGATGGCCCCTATACATTCCTTTTTCAGCTTTAATAATATATACAAGGCCACGGAGTGCTGTTTCTCTTCCAGGACTAATTGGTAAGCTAAATGAAGCCATATAATTTTTTCCTTGATGCAGTCCATCCCTATATCCTTCAAAATGGCCCTTATCTGTTTCAAATTTGTTAGTAGTCAATTCAGCTATTGTTCCAAAAATGTAACTTTCAATTATTGTATTTTCTTTTTCTTTCATAGAATAATCTTTCTCTTTTTCTTTTTAAGTATTATTGTGATTGAAGTGATTTTAAAAAAGGTTAAAAACGTGCTTTTTTTAAGAGATATAGAGGAAAAATGAATTTTCAAACAATAACTTTTGGTATATTTCTGTTTACCTTTCTGTTTGTGCTTACTTCTAGCTATATAGACCACAAGAAAAAACATCATTCTACAAAAACACCCTTCATTTCAGTTCTTATTCCCACACACAATGATGGAGATACTCTAGAGGAATCAATAAAAGGAATCTACGATTCTTATGATTCAAAAAACTTGGAGATTATTGTTGTAAATGATTGTAGCACAGATAATACTGCTGAGATCTTAAAAAAACTTTCAAAGAAGTATAAACTAAAGACTGTTACAAACAAAACAAACTTGGGAAAAGTTGATTCGTTGAATAAAATTAGTTCAATGGCAAAAGGTAATTTAATTTTGTTTTTAGATTCTGATTTAATACTCAATAAAAAAGCATTAAGAGTTATGATTACTGACCTAGAACATGAAAAAGTTGCTGCTTCTACTTGCACTTACAAACCAAGAAATAAAGGATTTTGGGCACGAATGCAGGAATTAGAGTACGGTATGGATGGGCTAATAAAAACCTCCCATAATCATAGTTCAAGTTTGGGTCTTTGGGGAGGATGTTTCTTGATTAGAAAAAAAGCATTCGAAGAAGTTGGAAAATTCTCTAAACATATGTTAATAGAAGATGTAGATTTAGCTTTGAAACTTGTCGAAGCTGGTTGGAAAGTCAAGGAAGGTCATTGTTATGTTGAAACATACGTTCCTTCTACCTTCAAAAGTTTTGTTAAACAAAAAATGAGATGGAATGCTGGGTTTGGTCAATGTTTTGTTAAATACTCTAAGACTATGTTGTCCCACCCCCTTATGTTGTTTTTTGTTCTTACCTATGTTATGCTAACTGTTTCTTTTGTTTTCGTTGCAATTAAATATGCTACTTCTTTGAACTATCTCTTTGACTGGTTTGAATATTTTCACAGAGAAGGCTATTCCTTGTATACTTCTTTTGGTATGGCTCAGGTGAACACGGGTTTTAATATAATTCAAAGTTTGGCTTTGTATTTTTTCTATCCTCTGTTCTCTCTTCCCTATGTTTTCGTGACTATGAAAAGTAAGAAGGAATGGTATAAGGTTTTTCTAATATTTCCTTTTTCAATAGTTTACGTTCCAATTTATGGTGTTCTTGGTGTTGTTGGAATTGCTAAGGGAATTTGGTTAGGTTTCACGCTTAAGGAAAATCAACGTGGTTGGTAAAAACATTTAAATATGAGATTATTGAATTAATTATAAGAAGATGGCAACAACTGATTCAGAGGTTTTCAAAGAGAAATTAAAACATAAGGGATTTTTTAGTTATTCTGACTTGTATAATTTTTGTTATAACTGGTTAAAGGATGAAGGTTTTAGTGTTTCTGAAGATGAGTACACTGAAAAGATTGCAGGAAATGGTAAGGAGATTATCATTAAGTGGAAGGCTACCAAGAAAGTTTCGGATTATATTAAAAATGAGATAAAAGCAGAGTGGCATATTTTAGGTTTGACAGATGCAGAAGTGATGGTTGGTGAAAAGAAGGAAAAAACAAACAAAGGAGAAGTTAAGATAACTGTTACTGCAAATTTGAAAAAAGACTATGAAAGCAAATGGGATACTTCAGTTACCATGAGATTTCTTAGGGATATCTATGATAGGTATATTATTAGAGAGTCTGTAAAGAAATATGAAGATAGACTAGAGGATAAAGCTCAAGATTTTGTTGAAGATACTAAATCTTTCTTGAATTTGGAAGGTAAGCGATAAACCATACAAATATTTATAAAAGATTTCGTACTAAATTAAATATGGAAAAAAAGATTTTACTGGTTTTTGCAATTTTATTAATCAATTTTGTGTCGGCGATTTCAATAAATGATAGTGTTACTAAAGATGCAATTATCCCTGAGCTTAACCATCCTGCTGAGGTAGATTTAATTGTTTCAAATTTAAACAGTGGAGACTACAATGTGTACACTTTAACTGATGTTAAGATGATTCCTACAGACTCCTTTAAATTAGACTCTCCTAATGATAATGTTAAGTTGTTGATCTATCCAACTTCTGAGTTAAATGTTACTGGTTACTATTCATTTACATATTATTTGAGAGAAGACAGAACAAATACCAATAATGAGGACAAAATGCTTGTTAACATTATGCCTTTAAAGTCTGCTCTAGAGATTACTTCCGAAGCTAACGACATGAATAAAGATACTGTTAGATTTTTTGTTAGAAACAGAGCTAATGCTGATTTAAAGAATTTAAATGTTAATTTCAGTTCCGCTTTATTCAAATTAGAAAATCAGAAATTTGATTTAGATGCTTATTCAACAAAAATCTTCGACGTTGCTGTTCCAAATTTAAAAACTGTTCAAGCAGGTTCTTATTTGGTTAATGGTAATGTAGAAGTTATAAGTGGAAGCGGAAACATTGAAGGAAAAGTTTACATTGGTGAAAAGAAAGGAATTGACACAACAGACGAGAAAAAAGGTTTAATCATAAGAACTCAGACTATAACAAAAACAAATGTTGGAAATGTTCCAGAAGAAGTTAATGTTGTTATTGAAAGAGATGCTTTTAGTAGACTGTTTACTACATTCAATGTTGAACCAAATGTCGTCGATAGAGATGGTTGGAAGGTTAGTTATATATGGAGCGAAAAATTAGGTCCTGCTGAAAAATTTGAGTTAGTTGCAAAGACTAATTTCGTTTTTCCGGTTTTAGTTTTAATAGTAGCTTTATTTTTAGTTTTCGGATTCCAGAAATTTTATACTCAAAAGGTGGAAGTTGTTAAGTCTGTTTCGCCAGTTAGGACAAAAGGTGGTCAATTTGCATTAAGAGTTAGAGTTACCGTCAAAGCAAAAGACAATGTTCAAAATGTTTCGTTGGTTGATAAAATCCCTGCAGTTGTGAAGGTACATGAGAACTTTGGTGTTGCTGAACCTAATAAAGTTGATTTGAAGAATAGAAGAATTGAATGGAATTTTGGTAATATGAACTCTGGAGAGACTAGAACTGTTAGTTATATTGTTTATTCAACTGTCGGAGTTGTTGGGAGATTTGCTTTACCTAGCTCAGTTGTAGTATTTGAACAAAACAATGAGATTCATGAAGTTGAATCAAATCAAGTTTATTTCTTATCTGAGCAAACATTGGAGTAATTGTAACCATCGGTTGAGGGTGTTTTTTTGTCGCTATGTTTATATATTTGTTTGACTTTACATTTACATAGGGGTGAGTGGAGTTTCCGATGGCAAAGTTGGAAGAAATTTGCTCCTGTTTGGGATTGTTTTACATAGATTTTTTGCTGGAGGTTTCAACATGAAAGAGATTGAAGATGCACTTGCTACAATTGGTTTTAGTAAAAATGAAATAAAAACCTATGTAGCTTTAGTCAAATTTGGAAGGTCTTCTGCTCTAGAATGTTCAAAAAATACTGGAATTCATAGATCTAATAGTTATGATGCCCTCAAAAGTTTATTGGAAAAGGGTTTTGTTAGCCAGGTTATTGAGGGCAGTCGAATGGTTTTTGTTGCTCGTGAGCCAGAAGTTTTGAAAGATTTTATGAAACAGCAAGAAAGGGAGTTAGAGATAGCAGTTCAAGAATTAAATGATTTATCTTCGCATTTAGATGAAGAGGAAGGAGTTCAAATTTCAACGGGCTTGTTTAGTGTTAAAGAAATTTTCAATACGTGTATTTTTTGTGAATCTCCAGTAGAGGTTTATGGGATTACAAAGAAAGTGATAGATAGATTGGGAGAGGGGTATTTTAAAGAATTACAGAAAAATTCCATTAAGAACAAAATTCGGTTTAAAGTTATTGGAAATTTTTATGATGAAAAATTATTTGAGGCTGCAAAAAAATTAGATTTTATTGAGACAAGACATCTACCTGAAAAGTTCGATGGAGAAGTTGTGACAAGTCTTTGTGGAGGAAAGGTTACACTTTTTGTTTTTTCACAACTGCCTTTGGTAATTGAAATAAAAAATAAGACTGTTTATGATTCGTACAAAAAATATTTTGAAATCTTGTGGAAGAAAGCAAGAGATTAGTTGTCGCCTTTGCGACTACACTTCTTCATATACTAAAATGAGTAGTATATGAAATGGTAATCACAAATGTTCAGAACAGATGTATGAGGTGTTATGAGCCTATTACTAATCCTGTTTGTGTTAAATGTCATTTAGACGAGGTTAGATTTTTTTTGAAGGATTTTGATATAGATCCTCATCTAGTGGGCCTAATGGTAAATGATATTAAGAGCCACATTAGGGAAGAACCTATCCATTCTGAAATTTGTTTATTATGTGGGAAGGAAAATCTTTCATTTTGTTCATACTGTTTTTTCATGATTGCCGCGAGGATAATAAAGAAATGGCTTGGTAGAGGAATTGTTTTAGATTCGTTCTTAGAAGTTTTCAATTATCAATTCGGTCATGAAGAATATACTTTGTAACGAAGAATATACTTTGTAACTCAATAACATGAGATGCCTCCTGGAAGCGAAAGCTTCCCCATATTAGCAGCCCGTAGGGGCTGCTTTTAAAATCATCATGGAAAATGTTTGAAAGAATAAATTTTTATTCTGTTTTTGTTTCTAGGTTAATTTTTCTTGTAGAACCGCAATTTCCGCAATTCCCTTGGTGGAATCCGGGAATATCTCCAAAACCTTCTTGATATCCCAAATAAGTATGTAACCCTAACCAATTACAGCTCTTGCATTCAGTCCAATAGGGAGCATCTTTATAAAAATTTGACATAATTTTTTGTTGAAATATTAGTTTAAAAAGCTTTAGTTTTTGACAACCAACATCTTTAAAAATAGAATTTATCTTTATTGATTATCCTCCCATAGCTCAGCGGTAGAGCACATGGCTGTAGAATAGCGTTGACATTTCCACTAAAGTGGCTAAGGATGAAACGTGAAAAGTCTGTGACTAAGGTTTTGTAATGCAGAACCCGTGGTGTCCCCGGTTCAATTCCGGGTGGGGGGATTTCATATTTATTTTCGTTTTCGAAGGAAGATTTTATAAAGATTATATCTGTTATTTTAACATGCAAATAAATTGGCTTCTATTGATCGGATTTATAGTCCTCTGTAATCTTCTTGGTTCCTTAGGTGCTATTTGGACAGCTTCAGATAGAAGTTGGTATAATTCTATAAACAAACCAAGTTTCAATCCACCTAGTTGGGTTTTTGGTCCAGTTTGGACACTTCTATTTACTGCCTTGGGGATTGCTTTATATTTTATCTGGGTTGCTCCTTCCTCCCAGGTTAAAATTATTGCATTATCTTTTTTTATTATTCAATTTATTTTTAATATACTCTGGAGTTATTTGTTTTTTGGAGTTAATAATCCTCTCTGGTCTTTGATTGAAATATTAGTTTTACTTATTTTTATCTTGGCAACAGGAGTTTCTTTTTTCATGATTAATAGGCTCGCGGGATATTTAATTATGCCTTATTTTATTTGGGTTAGTTTTGCTACTTTTTTGAATTATAATCTCTGGATTCTAAACAGATAGTTTTAATCTAGTTGTATTCATAAATTCCTCTTCTAAACATTTAAATAACTCCTTAACGTGAATATTTTATGGTGAAAAAGAGTGATAGCGTTGCATTTGTTCCAAATAAATATTTTTATATGTCTGCTTTCTTTGCTTTAGTTACAGTCCTCTTCGTTTGCTACGGATTGAGAAATGACGACGTTGTTTATCTTTTAGAGTCTATTTTTTTAGGAATTATTGGTTTATTTTTTATTAACAAGAGTAAGAAATTTAAGGTTAGTAAGAAGAAAAAGAGATAATTCTGTTGACTAAATTATATACTTTTTTGAATAGTAATTCTTATAAAGAGGACTGTACTAAGATTTGTATGCCAAAGGAAAAAGAAGTCGTGACAAAAATTGTTGACTACGTTGAGAAAAATTTGAAGAAAGGTTACAAGCTTGATGAGTTAAAATGGGCCTTAATTTCTCAGAAATATTCTAAGATTGAAATTGATAAAGCAATGTCAATCATTAACGCAAGAACAGCTAAGACTCAACAAGAAAAAAGAGCACAAGAAGTTCAAGCTGCGATGGTTGTTGAAGAAGAAAAACCTGTTGAAAAGAAAGTTGGTTTTTTCAAAAAAGTTCTTGGCAAGTTAAAAAATAATTAAGGTCTATTAGAGTCTATGTTTCTTATTCTTGATGGTGCGTAAGCTCTTAAGTACATCCTTGCTTCTTCCATAATTTCTCTACTTTCTACTTCTCCAACTCCAGTTACTTGTTTTAAAATTCCATTAGTTACTGCATAAGCTGCGCCGTATCTTGCAAGTGTTTTTTCCGCTTCATTAGGGTTTCCATAATCAGTGTTTTTGTCTGCCTCTCCCCCAAGTTTTCTTACTTCTAAAGGATCAATACCTGTAATTCTCGTTCCTAAATTTATACCTGTGCTTTCTCTAGCAGAATATTTTCTCTCTTTCTTTTCTTTTGTTGCCATAATGTTACAACTTTAAAGTGGTTTAAAAATCTTTTGATTACCAAAGCAAAGGATAGAATTCTTTTTCTTCCATTAGCTCTCTGCATATCTCTTTCATCTTGATTGAATAAACTTGTTGAAGATACGTTCCGGTTTCAAAACTCTCTTGAAGATTTTCATATTCTTGAACGCTTTTAATAAATTTTTCTAATTCTGACAAAGTTTCTCCAGATTCTTGTGCACAAATTCTACATAAAAAATCCTGACCTCTTCTTATTGTTCGTAATGTTTCCTCTTGTTCAAAGTCTTCTTGAAAGAAATTATAGTCTACAGATTTTTCTCCTTTTTCGTCAAGGTAACCTTCTTGTGTTAGATAATTAACTAGTTCTTGTCCCATCTTAAAGATTCAGCGTGTTCAGCTTTAATAATTTTTGGAATTTCTTGGTAAGGCACCAATGTAAGTCTTACTTTTTCATCAATAAATACTGTTAATTGTAAGCAAGTTCTGTAAAGACCTTCTGCTTTCTCACTCATAAGATAGTCTTTTGTTGCATGTTTAATCGCTGGAAATCTAGTTTCGAATATCATTCTTTCTCGAGCATATTCTTCTAACCAATTTTCTAATTCTCTTCTAGAAAAATCTATTTTGCAAGTTTCAAGATCAGTCATTATTTCTGAAAGAGGTCTTATTTTAGTTTGTGTTTCCATTTAAATTTCTATCCAGTTATCTTATCTCCATCTTCCTGTAGGCATCAATAACATTTGTTTTTTACCGTTTTCATATAGGACATCGCTTGCAGCCATTGCTGAGCTAGAAGAACCTTCTGTGTAAGCTTGATCAGGTGCTAGAGTGCCCGTTACATGAACGTCTCCAGATATTTCTGGTGCGTGTGTGTGCCCGTAAATTCCCTTTCCGAAATGTGCTGCTTTTTGTTTTGCACTTCCTCCTCTTGAGCCATTTCTTCCGATATGTCCGTGAATTGAAAGATTGTTTCCAAGAACGTTAAGTTTGTCTTTTAATTTTAAGAACCGAACATTCTCAGGAAGTTTCCCATATAGGCCTATAGCATTCTTTAGATAGCTATCTTTATCAGGTAAACTTCCAATTATTTTTGCAACAATTGCGACATTCCAAGGGTCTCTTTTCCAAATATCATCCTGAATATATTTTTTCAAGAAATCATCGTGGTTTGAATGAGGTAAATAGACCATATTCTTTTTGCCTATAGCATTTGCAAATCTATGAAGTTCTAGGTAGCAGTTTTCTAATTCTTCTTCAAGGCAAAGATTAGACGGAGTAAATTTAAATTGCCTTGCCCTTTCTACCCAGTCTTCCATTTCGTGATGACATATAGAATGTCCATTAAAAAAATCATGAAGTACTAATTTCTTCGGTTTGAAATAATCTATTTGTCCATAGGTTGCTTCTAGTAGTTCTCTTTTATGTGCGCCAAGATGAATATCTCCGGGAACTAAAGCTTCTACCCCCACTCTTTTTGGTTTACTATCTCCGTCAAATTTTTCGGCCAAGTCTACAAATTGTCCGTTTGGTGTTGCGGTTAAATGTCTCATGTTATATTGCGTTGGGCTCAGAACTTCAACAAATAAGGCACCCATGACGTGGTCTCTTACTGCCTGATTACCTCGGTCATTTCTCCAGTTGTAATGGGGAGTAGTTATACATCCTGTTGTTGCTAAAAACCTTGTCCAAGTTTGAAATGTTCCTACCGGAGCAAGTCTTTGTTTTGAATGTGGATAGATAAGTGTCGCTTGATATCGGTTAGGTAAGCTTGTTCTTCCTGTTGAAGGATCTACATTTTGTGGAGGAACTCTGATATCTGAACGAGTAACATTATCATTTAATTTTTTGTAATTGTCTGCCCAATTTTCTTCTACTTCAGGTAAGTCTCTTACAGATTCATGAAGGACATCTTCTCTTTGACATTTTCCAGCCATAGGAAGTATTTGTAATTCTGCATCTTTTTCTTTTGCAAATCTTTTTAGACCAGCGTAAAGATTTTCGTGTAATGGTGCGGAACCTTCATCTAACCAAGGTTTTAGTACAGTATTTTCATTTCCTTCTTTATCTTTTTCAGTAGACTCATAATACGAAGCTTGTGCGCCAGTGAAAATGTATCTTTTAGGATATCTTGAATGATGTTCTGGAACAGATGTAGGTGTGATTTCAACAGAAGGTCTTTTTGATTGACGCTTCTTAGCTACCATCAGAAATGTTTTACTCCTTTCATCACGCTCATACAACTTTCTATTTTCATTTCTTTATAAACATTTATGTGCTGAAAAATAGTATTTTAAAAAATCTTTATCTCCGTCGGTAAAATTGTTAATCGTGCTTTCCGTGAGCGATACTTTCGCCTCTTCCTGCTGAGGTCATAGAAATAAAATCTGCTTTTCCAATTATCTTTCTCATGTTGTTTGCTCCGATGTAGGTCATACCAGAAGCTAAACCGCCGATATATTTTTTGATGATTGGTTCAACCAGGCCCTTGAATGGAATTTTTGTCGCTTCACCTTCAACAGAAATGACTTCAGTCTTCTCTCCATTAAGTTGTAACTTTTTTATTGTTGCATCATAGGAGGCCATGCCACGATATTCTTTTACAAGTTTGCCTTTTTCTTTCAAAATTTTTCCAGGTGATTCTTTTGTTCCTGCTAAAACAAAACCAAGCATGACATTATCTGCACCAGCACCTATAGCCTTTACAATGTCCCCAGGATGTCTTATTCCTCCGTCGGCACAAATTGGTATCTCCCCCCTAATCGCTTCGTAGACATCCATGATTGCAGTAATTTGAGGTACTCCTGCTCCAGACATTATTCTTGTTATGCACATAGAACCTGGACCGATTCCAACTTTGATTGCATCTGCGCCTTTAGATAAAAAATATTCTGCTGCATCTTTTGTTGCGATATTCCCACACATCACATCTATTTTTGGATAGTTTGTTTTAATCCATTCTAAAGTTTTTCCTGCATATTTTGAATGTCCATGTGCTATGTCTAGGACTAAAATGTTTACGTCTGCCTTGACTAGTGCGGGCACTCTTTCTTCATAGTCTTTGATTCCGATGGCGGCGGCACAAATAAGATTGTATTGCTTTACCTTTCTTACCTGTGCTACTTGTTCTTCGATTGTTAAAAACCGATGAATCACGCCAAGTCCACCCATTTTCCCCAGTGTGATAGCCATTTCAGCTTCACAAACTGTGTCCATGTTTGCTGCAATTATAGGAATGTTAATAGAATAATTTCTCGTGACTCTCGTTGTGAAGTCAACTTCTTTTCTAGAACGAATCTTGTTATATTTAGGCACCATTAGAACGTCATCATAAGAATATCCTTTGCCCACGATTCTTGCCATGAATTTCTGTATGGTTTCTTTTTTATAAAGATGTATATGGTGGAAAGTATATTTTGATTTGCATCAGAATCATTAAATTTAATTAGCCAAAATTTCTTATTTTTTTATGTCAAGATTAAGAGAAAATGGTTTAGTTTGTAGTAGGCATGAAAGAGGGCCTGCGAGAATTATTCAAATGTATGTAGATGGAACTAAACCAGTTTTGTTTATAGGAGAGGATATTCATTCAGAGTCTTTAGAAGGAATTTTAGATATGCTCGGCATAGATTATGAAATGGGAAGAATTCCAAATGGGAAGCAAGGTCCAGCCTTAGAAGGAAAAGAGTACAAAGTTGTGGGAATGGGATATGCGGAAGTAAGGGGCGATAAAATTTCAGTTAATACGTATGATCGTAGTTCAGGCTATGGAATTGGAATAAATCATGAACATTTTGAGAAAGTAAGACCTTTTTTGAACGGTTTTGAACTCGAGATTGTTTAGTTATCTTTAAAAGTCTATTTTACATCTTAAAATCATGGAATATTTTTTCGTTTTTGGTAGAAATCCTGCACTTTCATATGCAGAACTAGTTGCGTATATGCAAACTCGTGGCGTGACTTTCAAGAAAGTTTTTTTTGAGAGAAATATTCTTATTGTAGAATTTGAGAAAGACCCTAATTTAGACATTCAGGAATTTGGAGGAATCATCAAAATGGGCAAAGTTCAGTTTAAAGGAGAAATGAAGAACTTTGAAATATTTATGTCTGAAGACGAATTAATAGAAAGCGACAAATTTACTTATTCTGTCTTGGGACATTCTGTTGAAGACTTATTGTCTGAAAAATTTAAGAGTGAAAAAAGAAAGGCAATGTTAAAGAGAGGTAGAAGAATGTTAAGTTTGCAGAATGATGATACTATTTTAATTCCAAATGCGGATATTGAATTTTTTAGTTATGATATCGAAGGCAAAATTTATTTTGGAAAAGTTGAACAAGATTATTCTTACTCTGAAATTAAAGAAAGAGATATGAAGAAACCAATTAGAAGAGAGAGTTTGGCGATTTCTCCAAGACTTGCAAAAATTTTAGTTAATCTTGCGCAGGTTCATGAAGGAGGATTATTATTGGATCCATTTTGTGGTGTTGGTGGAATTTTACAGGAAGCTTTGATTAAAAAAATAAATTGTTATGGTCTGGACAGAGATTTAGATGCAATTGAAAGTGCAAGAAAGAATTTGAAATGGATGGAACAAAGATATGATTTAAATGCGAGTTATAAATTGGTAAATGTTGATTCACGAAAAGCACCAAATATAAAAGTTGATGGTGTTGCGACAGAACCTGATTTAGGCGAGTTGGTTAGAGATAAACCTAGCGATAAGAAAGCACAAGAAATTTTGAAAGGTTTTGAAACTTTATTCATTGCAGTTTTGAGAAGAATAAAAGAAATAAAAAAACCTGGTGCGAAGATTGCAGCGACGATGCCGTTCATTAGAAAACATTCTGTTGATTTAGCAAAGATTTGCGAGAAGACTGGTTTGAAACTTTCTAAACTTGAAGGTGTTGAGTTTCCAATCAAAGAATACCGAGATGAGCAATTTATTGGTAGAGAAGTTATAATCTTTGAATAGGTCCTTATTTTGAAGTTACTTTAAAGTAGTTACAAATAGGAAGGTTTAAATACTTGTTTTAACTAGAGATTATATGAAAAAAGGGATGCTTAGTGTAATATTGGCTGCGGGAACTACTCTTAATGTTTTAGCTGGCGGTCCTACTGAATTAAATCGGCAATTGGTTTCTCAACAAGGAGCAATAACCGAATATGGCGAATGTGGTTCGGTAGTTCTAGGAGAGAGAAGTTTAGAAAGTAAGGAAGGATATGTAGTAAAAGTAAGAGCAACAGAGGAAAAAGGTTACGATTTTTATAAACTTGCAGACTCAAGAGATTTAAAGTTCACTATAAGCACCCCAAAGACTAGAATGTACATTACTGACAAAGGAGCCAACGGTTTAGACAAAGGAGACTATCTTCTTTTAGACCATAAATTTGAAAATGGAGACTCATTAAACATGTATATTAGTTACTGTGGAGCAGACGACTTTTTCAGAGTTAGGTCCGCAATCTATTCTGCCGATAATGGTCGTGAAGAAAATTGTTACTCTTATTCTGATGTAGACACTTCTGCCTTAAACTTTGCTCCAAGAAAAATGGTGGCACAAAAAATGAAACCAGTCTTCGAGTTAGGAAAGAGTATCTATTCAAATTTGGTATCCTGTGTTGAAAGTAATACAAATCCTTCAATACCCTTTAAAGATTTAGAAACTGCTCTTTCAAGAGTAGAACCCTTACTTCCAAGAATAAAAAATCAAGATTCTTCAGTAGGCTTGCCTCTAATAAGAATTGCGAATGAGTATTCTCAATTGGCGAAAGAAAGACTGTAATAGGCTTAGATAGCTCTAATAAAACTAAAGAAATAAAAACTATCAATTTTTATCAATTCTATGAGGTTATTCTTATCTGGTGGGAGTATGGAACCATTTATTCTGGATAAAATGTTTGTTGATGCAATTGATAAAACTAAACCTCTTTTATACATTCCAATTGCGATGGACCCAAAAGAACATTCTGCAGAAGAATGTTTTGTCTGGATGAAGAATTATTTTTCTAAATTTAATTTTAGCAACATAGTTATGACTACAGACTTGAGAAAAATTTCAGAAAAAGATTTGGATAAATTTGGAGGAGTTTACATCGGTGGGGGAAACACTCCTTTTTTGTTGAAAGAATTAAAAGATTCTGGATTTTATGAACATTTGAAAACTCTGATAGAGAAAGATGTTCCTTTAGCTGGTGGAAGTGCAGGCGCAATAATTTTTGCAAAAACAATTGTTCCTTCTTTAAGCACAGATGAGAATGGGGTTAAACTAAAAATTTTTGATTCACTAGATAAACTTCAAGGTTGGGATTTAGATGCTCATTATGAAATTTCTATGGATGCTGACATCAGGAGATATATGAAAGAATACAATCTGAAGAAGGTTATTGCTTTGCCAGAAAGATGTGGTTTATTTGTCGAAGGCAAAAAGATGAAAATAATCGGCGAGCTTTCTGCTTGGATTTTTGATTCTAAAGGAAAAAAAGAAATTAGGAATGGAGAAGAGTTGAAATGAAGTCAAAAAGAAACGTTGGCAGTAATGTAAAAAAGTATTATCTTTTTAGTTTTTTTAGTGAGTTAGTCTTCTTTATTCCTATTATCGTTTTATTTTGGCAGAGCAACGGTTTGAGTTTAACACAAATTATGTTGTTACAGTCTCTTTATGCGATTTCTGTTGTTTTATTAGAAGTTCCAACAGGTGTTGTTGCTGATAAAATAGGTAGAAAACAAAGTTTGGTTTGTGGAGGATTTTTCTCTATTATAGGTTTTGTTTCTTATGCTTTGGGACATAACTTTTGGCAATTCTTAATTGCTGAAATGATTCTTGCCTTAGCGAATAGTTTTATTTCAGGAGCTGATTCAGCTTTTATTTATGATTCATTAAAAGAACAAAAGCAAGAAAATAATTTTAAGAAAGTTAGAGGTAATGGAAAATCGTTAGAGTATTTTGCTGCAGCTTTTGCAAGTGTTTGTGGGGGTTTCATTGCTATCTATGGATTAAGACTAAATTTCTGGTTAACTGTTTTTGGTATGATTCTTGCTTTTTTTGTTATGTTGTCTTTAGTAGAACCAAAAAGATTTAGCAAGGTTTTGAATAATAAGAGTTACTGGAAGCACACTAAAGAAAGTTTTAGGGAATTATTCAAAACTAAACAATTATTATTCTTGATATTATTTAATGGTCTTCTGGTAATTATGCTTAGAACTTCTCTTTGGTTTTATCAGCCGTACATGAAAAGCTCGGGTTTAGCTTTAGCTTACTTTGGTATTGTGTGGGCTAGTTTCAATCTCTTTGCAATTTTGGGTAGCAAGTCTGCACACAGATTTGAAAAATATCTTGGGGAAAAGTGGAGTCTTTGGTTTATGGGCGTCGGTATAGTTTTAAGTTTAGTTTTTATGAGTTTTTGGTTTGCGCTTTTTGGTTTGCTTTTTATCTGTTTTCAACAATTTATCAGAGGTTTTATCCCACCAGTTATAGAGAGTTATACTCACAAGCATCTTAGTTCTGAAAAAAGAGCAACTTTAATGTCGATACAGAATATGACTGGAAGTTTAATGTTCGCGATAGCTGGTCCAATTTATGGAAAGATTGCAGATGTTTATTCGTTGAGTACCGCTTTGCTAGTTACTGCTCTAAGTGTTTTCGTTGCTCTCGTTTTATTGATGATTTGGAATAGGAAGAATAACTCACATTAAAACTCTTAAGATTCCGATAGCTACTAAAAGAAATCCGAGCATTGCACTGACAATATCTTTGTTAATTGTTTTTCCAGTGTGGTGTTTTTTTATTTCACAGAATGTTGACCAACATTTTTTTCTGGAGATTGTGAATAGATATATTCCTAATAAAGCGAGCAGGATTCCAAAAAACCAATCGTGTAGATGTGTTATCATATTTTTATTAAGTGTGAGAAGATTATAAGTTTTGTGAATGTTTATTAAGTTTAATTCTATTGATAATTTATGAAAAAAGAGAAGGAAGAGGTTTGGTTCCGGGCAAAATGTTATGGTTGGGGCTGGTATCCTTCAACTTGGCAAGGCGTTTTAGTGATTTTAGTCTGGGTAATTCTTTTTACTTTGTCGATGATGAAATTAGATCACGAATGGTTGAAAAATTTTGTTGCTATTTTTATTTTTACGGCAATTCTTCTTTGGATTTGTTGGAAAAAAGGTGAAAAACCAAGATGGAGATGGGGAAAATGAAAGTAGGTATAATTGGACCAAATAAAATTTTCAAAGGTGATGTAAATGAAAGAAAGAAATTACTTGCTAAAGTAGCTGAGATTTTAGTTAGCGAAAAGCATGAATTAGTTCTTACTCCCGACAAAGGTTCTTTATTGGAATATTTTGGGAAAAGATATAATGAACTTGGTGGAAAGAAAATCACGCTAGTTTTACCGACGGGCGAAGTTGGTCACGAAGAATATCTAAACACCGATTTAGGAGAAATAATTTCCTCAATGGATTGGGATAGGCAAGCAAATGAATTTAATAGACGGTGTGATGTTTTTGTTTGCGTTGGTTATTCTTGGGGTGCAATGAAAGAAATTGCCTGTGCCCAGTATTTCAATAAAAAGAAAATTTATGTTTTGAAAGAATTTATCTCTAAGAAAATGCCAGATGAATTAAATTTCTTGGTAGATTATATAAAAATTAGTGAGTTGAAGAGGAAATTAAAATGAAAAGAAAAATAAATAAAAAAGTTACTGCTCTATCCATAATTGCAATTGTCTGTTTAATTCTGACTTATGTTGTTAATTGGATTTTTATTATTCCTGCAATTGTGATTATGTTAATGAATCACAAAGAATTGTTTGGGAAGAAAAGATATTAAGTCAGTACGCCATAGGCTTCGAGAAGTAAATCGTGAAGTTCTGCTTCTTCTTTTTCTTCTAGTTCTTTTCCTCGATTATATTTTGTTTCCCAATAGGTTACGAGGTCCCAAATGACTGCATCATCCTGTTCACCGTTTCCACAATCGCGGTACCAATCTTTTGGATTGGTGTAGCCCTCCCGAACATACGTTTCTTTAGGTATTGATGCTAACTTCATTTCTAAAAGATGGCCGATTTCATCCTCGGGGTAATCTTGTTGTATTTGGGTAACTATGTCTGCTAAATTCATAAAAGAATTATTGTTGTAAAATTATCCGAAAGCGACCCCACTCGTCCGGATTTAAGTATTTTAGTCTGATGAATTGTATTCATGTTTGATCTTAAACTTATAATTGCGTCATCCCTTTATTAATCTTTGTTTTAACTATCTAGAAACTATTCTTTAAACACTTCACTAACATCTTCTGTAGCTGTTCCTTCTGGTTCTTGACTTGCTACTTCTTCTATCGTTGTGCTTTGTTCTGCAATTTCTCTTTTTTCTATTGTCTCAGCGACTCGTTCCGATTCTTTTTCGTCAATTCTTTCTTTAATGTCTGAGATGTTATCTAGTGGTTCAATTTTTACCTTACCTTGAACAGTAGAAGTAGGTTTAGCATCTTCCATTGATTTGATTAATATTGAAAGTTCGTGAGCTACGTCGGCGTTTACGGAGATGGAATCAATTCCTTGCTTAACCAAGAACTCAACCATTTCTTTTTTACTTCCTGCTTGGCCACAAATAGAAGTTTCAATCTTAGGTTTTCTTGAATGACATTCTCTTATCACTTTTGAAATTTGTTTTAGAACTGCCCAGTTCATTTCGTCATAGATGTATTGGACTTGGTCATTTCCTCTATCGATTGCCAATGTGAACTGTGTTAGGTCGTTTGTTCCGAAAGAGATGAAGTCAATTCCAACATCACAGATATCTTTAATCAAAGTTGTTGCGGCAGGAGTTTCAATCATTGCTCCGACTTTTACATTTTCGTGTCCAAGCATTCCCATGTCTTTCATTATCACTTTTGCTGCTTTGACTTCTTCGGGAGAGATAACTTGGGGAAACATTACACCAAACTTGAAACCTTTCTTTGCTAGTTCAAACATTGCGCCAAGTTCTGCTCTGAATAAGTCTTCATGCTTCAATGAGAATCGGATTCCGTGGAAACCTAACATAGGATTACCTTCCTTTGCCTTAGGTGCACCTTGTAAATTTGAATATTCGTCACTTCTGATGTCTGAGGTTCTTACCCAAACTTCTTTTCCAGGGAAGTTCTCAGCGATTTTTAGGAAACCATCTCGTAACATCGTTTGGTATTCATCAATTTTATTATTGTCTTTGTAGTACATTGGGTGTTTACCAGACATTGCGATTAAACCTTCCATTCTAACTAATCCAACACCATCAGCGTTTGTCTTAGCAGCCCTCTCAGCGAATTGTGGAAGGTCTACAAGAACTTTTATTTTTATTTTGGTGTGAACAATAGGTAAGATTTCAACTTTCTTATTTTCAGCTCTCCCTAAGTAAACTTTTCCGTTAGCACCATCAACCGTTACTTCTTTTCCTTCTTCTAAAACTTGTGTTGCGTTTCCTGTTCCGACTACTGCAGGAATTCCCATTTCTCTTGAAACTATTGCTGCGTGAGCCGTGATTCCACCTTCGTCAGTTACTATCGCAGAAGCTTTTTGCATTGTTACAACCATATCTGGATTTGTCATTTCAGTTACAAGAACATCGCCGTCTTTTACTTTATCTAAGTCATCCATTGAATGAACAATTCTTACAATACCTGATGCAACTCCGGGGCTAGCTCCAAGACCTTGAACTAAAATTTGTCCAGATAATTCTTGTGCTTCTTTTTTATTTCCAATTGTCGTGATAGGTCTTGTTTGTAAAATGAAAATGTTTCCGTCTTCAATTGAAAATTCAATGTCTTGAGGTTTGTTATAATGTTTTTCCAATTTCAATGCAAATTCTGCAAGTTGTTTTACTTCATGAGTTTTCAAAACTTTTTTATTAGAAATTTCTGGAGTAAGCTGAACCGTTTTCGTGATACCTGAAGAATCTCTTACAATTGCTACTTTTTTTTCTGCGATTGTTTCACTTAATATTTCTAAATCTCTAGATACGACGTATCCATCAGGTTTGATTCTTCCAGAAACAATTCCTTCTCCCTGGCCGAAAACAGCTTCGATTAAAATGTTATCTTGTTTTACTGGGTCGACTGAGAACATTACTCCTGACTTGTCAGAGTTTATCATTCTTTGAACTATCGCCGAAATTCCAACGTGTGCGTCGAAGCCCTTACTTATTCTGTAGAAAATTGCTCTTGCAGTAAATGTCGATGCGAAAACTTTCTTTACGTGTAATATCACTTCTGAGTTTCCTTTTACATTGATGAAAGAATCTTGTTGGCCTGCGAAAGATGCGTCGGATAAGTCTTCTGCTGTTGCGGAACTTCTTACAGAAACGAAAATTGGTTCTTGTGCAGTCTTCATTATTGTCATAACATTTGCTGCGCCTTTCATGTCGTCTAAGTTTACATTAAAGTGACCGTATGCTTCTAAAATTTCTTTTTCTAAATCTTCGGGCATTGGTGTGCTAATAACTAAATCTCTAATCTCTTTTGCTTTTTCGGTTAGTGCTTTTGTATCGTTCTTGTCAATCTTAGAAAGCATGTGGTCAATTTGTTGTCTTACTCCAGTTTTACCTAAGAAATGATCATAAGCGTAAGTTGTAACGGCGAATGCAGGTGGAACCGGGAAGCCAGCGTTGTACATCTCTCCGAGATTTGCACCTTTACCACCAACGATAGCACCATCAGATTTAGAAAGCTCCGAAAGCCATGCTATAAACCTCTCTTTCATGAAATAAAACAATCAAATGATTATATAAATCTTTTTAAATCGCTGAGAACTCTCAAAATTATGACAACATATGAAGAGTCAGGGGTTCATAATGATGCGAAGGAAGATGTTTCTAAAATTCTTTATCATGCTGCGAGAGAGACTTGGAAAAATAGAGAAGGAAAATTGGGAGAAGTTATTTCTGCGTTTGATAATTTTTCTGGTGTGAGAGCAATAGATGTTTCAAATCTTCCAAAAGGAACTTTGATGAATATGGGTTTTGATGGGGTTGGAACAAAAATGGAAATTGCAGAAAGGATGAATGATTACCGAACAATTGCTTACGATTTATTCGCTATGGTTTGCGACGACGCTATTGTGCGAGGTGCAGAGCCAGTTTTAATTGGTTCAATTTTAGACACAAATTCTCTTAAGGGAAAAAATGGCCCTTACACAAAACAAGTTAGACAACTTGCTGAGGGTTATGTTAAAGCAGCTAGAGAAGCGAATGTTGCTGTTGTGAATGGCGAATGTGCGGAACTTGGAAGTAGAGTTGGAGGTTATGGTGGAAACAATTTCGCCTTGCAATTAGCTCACAGTTACATTTCTGTCAATCTGAATAGAGATAATTTCCTAAGTATAAAACTTCTTTCAAGTTATTTAGTGGAGAAAAATGAAGAGGTTAAAAAGAAAATTCTTGAAGGAATAGATTTGCCAGAAAGAAAATTTTTAGAAGGTCTTGAAAACATGGTTGGTTTCAATTCTAATTGGGGTGCAAGTGCAGTTTGGTTTGCAAATAAAGATAGACTGTTTACAGGAATGGAAATTAAGGAAGGTAATGACTTAATAGCATTAAGAGAGCAAGGATTTAGGTCTAATGGGCTTTCACTTGTGAGAAAAATTTTGGAAGATAACTTTGGAAATGAGTGGCACAAAAAAGAATTTATGGAAGGTACTTACGGAAGTGCAGTTTTAACTCCTTCGAGAATTTATACAAAAGCAGTTGTTGATATGTTTGGCGGTTTTAATGGTTTGGTAAAAACCGAAGTTCATGGAGTTGCACATATAACTGGGGGAGGAATTCCTGAAAAGTTGGGAAGAATGTTAGAACCTTCTGGTTTGTCTGCTTATTTGAATTCTTTGATTGCTCCTCCGTTAATTATGGAACAGGTTAGAAAAATGGGAGATGTTTCTCATATTAATGCTTACAAAACTTGGAACATGGGAAATGGATTAATTATAGCGACGCCAAGAGCAGAAGAAGTTATAAAAATTGCTGGCGAACATCAAATTTATGCGAAGAAAATTGGGAAGGTTGTGAAAGAAGATAAACCTAAAGTAATAATTGAAGCGCAGTCTTCTGGTCCTAAAGAAAGATTAGAATTTTTAATTGATTAATTATTCAGAAAATAAAACTTCGTGGTAGGGTTGGTCTAGTAAATATTCTGGGAGTTTGCATAAAGCACAGGAGTATTGTTCTATCTCTGGATTACTTCCAACAATTTGTTTAACTCTTTTAAAAGTAAAAACAATTCTTTCGTCTTCTATGTCTAAACTGGTTATTGTTTTTCCGTATCTATTGTGAATTCTTGCTTGGGCTTTTTCTCTAGTTTTTTGGTCTGGGCAGAATAGAGATCTTTGGGCTAGTCGAGAAAACAGAGCAACTTCTTTATCAAATTTTTCTAAATCTATATCATTAAACCTTAAGGTTTCTTCAAGTGTTTGTTTATCTAACGATGCTGCCATTTTCTATGTCATCTGATGGGCTGATTAAAACTACTTTTGATTCGTCTTTGTTGACTGCTGCGAGAACCATTCCCTGACTTTCAATTCCTTTTAGTTTTCGCGGGGCAAGATTCTTGAACAGAATTATCTTTTTCCCTTTCAACTCTTCTCTTGAATAAAATTTCTTGATACCTGCACAAACAGTTCGGTTTTCATCTCCGATATTTATCAATAATTTGTAAAGTTTGTCAGCACCGGGAATGTCTTCGACGTTTTCTATCACGCCTACAACTAGATTTATTTTTTCCCAATCGTCAAAATTGGCAATGCCTTCCATGTTTATTTCTAGAATTTGAAGATTTTAAATGTTTACATCGTTATCATTACGTTTAAAAATGAGGGTGACTTTAGTGGTTTATGTTTGGTAAAAGATGTCCGTCATGTAATGAAAGAGTAAAGAAGAAATTCAACTATTGTCCTCATTGTAGCTATGGTCTTAAACAGCGAAAGCCTACCGGAGATTTTGGTTTGCTTGGTCTTGGCGATGACATAAAATTACCTTTTGGATTTAATGCGATTATGAAACCTTTGATGAAACAACTTGAAAAGGAGCTTGGTTCTTTGGACATGAGTGAGTTGAATCAAAATATGGGTCAACAGCCGAAGGGATTCAAAATTCAAATATCTACGGGAAAACCTCAGAACCACCAGAACGTTGGAAAGGTTGAAATGCCTGTAATTGAAAATGATGAAGTTTCACACAGAGAATCAGAACGAAGACAGAAATTGCCTAGAGTCGACGCTAAATCAACCATTCGGAGATTGCCTGAAGGAATTGTTTATGAAATTTCTACACCCGGTGTAAAGAATCAAAAAGAAGTCGTTGTTTCTCAGCTTGAAGATGGAATTGAAGTTCGAGCTTATTCAAAGGCAAAATGTTATACTAAGATAATTCCTATGAAGGCAGAGATTTTAGGTTACAAAGTTAGTGACGAGAAAGTTTTGGTCAAGTTGAAGGCTTAATTATTTATTTAAAATAAAAAAGAGAATGTTAATATACCTCTTTTTATTTCAATTATTTATGGTGCTAAGTGTATTCCTTTATGCTTTTATTATAGTTTTTCTTTTAAATGTTATACCTATTTTTGGTCCGCCAACATGGCTGGTTTTGTCTTTTATCTCATTTAATTATCCTATTTCTTCTTTACCTCTTTTTGTTTTAGTAACTCTTACGGCATCTACTTTAGGAAGAATTATTTTAACGCTTTCGGCTAAACAGATTATTAGAAATAGATTCTTGGGCGAAAAGTATAGAAAAAATATGGAATATCTCAGAAAACGTCTTGAAAAACGTCCATTTTCAGTGGTTGTAGTTTTTTTCTTAGAAGCATTCACTCCTTTACCTTCGGATCAATTTTTTATAGCTTATGGATTAACTGGCATGAAGCTACGGTATGCAATTGTTCCCTTTTTCGTGGCGCGTCTTTTCACTTATAGTTTCTGGATATATACTGCCAGTGCAGTTTCAAGAGGTATTGCAGCTAACTCTCTAATTAATTTTTCTTTTTTGAGTTGGTCGTTTGTATTGGGGGAGCTTCTACTTTTAGTTATTATTTTCTTTTTTGTAAAAATTGATTGGCAACGTCTTATTTTGGAGCATAAAGTAGAAGTATTATAGGATAATTCTTAAATTGCCCCTTTAACAACTTTTATAAATAGATTTTTTGTTTAAATTTAGTAGTGCGATTGAGCCCGTGGCGCAGCCAGGTAGCGCACCGCTCTGATAAGGCGGGGGTCCCAAGTTCAAATCTTGGCGGGCTCATTTTCTATTAGTACCTATTTCACTATAGCAATCCTTAAATAATTCTTGCTCTAGATTAAATTGTAAAAAAGATGGTAACTGCAAATTTAGAATCTTTGACTGATAAGCAAATTCAGGAATTAACTTCCGAACAACTTGGTGACCAAATTGAAAATACTCTTATTCGGATACAGCAATATTGTGGAAGAGATTCAGAAAAATGCAACCATTATCACGAACAAATTAAGAGATATTGGATGGAAGAACATCGGCGAAAGGCATAAGATTAAATATTTCTAACGCTCTTCTCTAATATGGGTCGTTTGACTGAAAAAGAAATTGTGAAATTAGCTGCAGAATACGGAAAAAATATTGAGCATGAATTGGATGAGTGGATTAAAATTGGAAAAACTGATGAAAATAAAATAATCGATAATTTAGATATTCTAAAGCTTTCTGGTCTGCCTTTAGAGGTTTATAGTTATTATGTGGACATGTACAACTCGGTCGCATCTTATTGTTCACCTAAAACAAGAGAGTTAGAAGACTTAGTTTAGAACTGGTGAATTTGTGCTTGCTGATTTTTCTAATTTGCTTAATCTTTCAATAAGGGAAGCACCTACTTTTTTCTGTTCTTCAAGTTGTGTTTCATAGAGTTTTATTTTTTCGTCTTGTTCTGTTATTTTTTCTGCTTGAGTTTTTAGTGTTGCTGTTAAACTTCCTAAAGAGTCTTTTCTTTCTTGTTCTAGTCTTGTTGAATCTTCTTGAATTTTTTTAAAACTTTTTTCTGTTTCAATTTCATAGTTTCCAGTTTTTGCAATAATTGTGCTAATATCTTCGGCGAGAATAGAGGTTTTTGTTCCAAAGAGAGTTTCTAGATTATTTATTCTTAAAGAGTTTTGTCCGTCTGTAATCATCTTCGCTTCTTTATCAGACTGTATTTGTTCTGAAACTTTTACTATTTTTCCGTTCATGGAATCTAATGTTTCACCCACATATTTTCGATCATAGTATCCTTTCCCGACGTATGTAGCTCCAATTGCTAAAGTAGTCGCAACTATTGTTGTTCCAACAATTCTAACAGTTCTTCTCATTTGTTTATGCCTTTTAACTTCTAAGTTTGTTTGTGCTTCAACATGTTTTTGTTGTGCGTTGTATAAATCCGTTAGTCTATCTCTAAATTCTGGATGAGACAGAAGATAAATAGTCATTTTATCTAAAGAGTGAGAAACTTCCGCAGAAGTTATTTGCTCTCTAATTAGAGGACTTTCATTGGAGGCTTTTACTAAAGCAGTATAGATTTCTTGAGCTCTTGTGAGACTTATTCCTCCGTCTATTTTTTCACCCATAGATAGAATCATTGCTTCTAAATCTGTTTTGTGTTTTTCTTCTAATTCTCTAAGAGTCTTTATTTCTTCGCCTTGTTTATACAAGGTTCTTCTGACATTTTTGTCTCGGTAATATGGTTGAGAAGCACTTTTATGTTTAAGTAATTTAGGAATATACGTGAGGAACTCATACAGTCTATTGACCATATTTTATCTATGAAAATCTTGCTTAAAAAGATGATTATCTCCGACTATACATATTTATTTTGAGATTTTATTGTTTAGCAAGCTTTAAAAACCGATTTTTACAAGAAATGATATGGCACTTGCAAAATATTTGAGAGACTCTTGGAAGAATGTTAGTCCAGAAGTTTATCGAACTAGAATGATTGATTGGAGACGATCTGAAACAATTGTTAGAGTTGATCAACCATTAAGATTAGACAGAGCAAGAGCTTTAGGTTACAAAGCAAAAGAAGGAGTTTTTATTGTAAGAATCAGACTTGTCCGAGGCGGTCACAAGAGAATGAGACCAAGAAAAGGTAGAAGATCTGCAAGAATGACTCCGAGAAAAGTTGTTTCTATGAACTACAGAGAAATCGCAGAACAAAGAGTTGCTAGAAAATATACAAACTGTGAAGTTATTAATTCTTATTTAATTGGTAAAGACGGTTTACACGCTTTCTATGAAGTTATTTTAGTAGACCGAGCTGCACCAACAATAAAGAACGACAAACAATTATCTTATGTTACAAACCCTGCAAACAAGGCTAGAGCTTTGAGAGGTTTGACTTCTGCTGGTCACAAGGCAAGAGGATTAAGAAATTCTACAGTTAAGGCTCCTAAAGTTAGACCTTCATTGAGAGCAAATAGAAGAAGAGGAAACTAAACTCATGAACTGGTTGTTTAGAACTATTTTAAGCGTTTTTGCATTTCTTTGTGTTATATTATTCGTATTAGTTTTATTAGTAATTTTGATTCCGCTTTTCTTTGTTGGATTAATTTTTTGGATAATACTTCTTATTTTGTTTTTTATTTTAGGAATATATCTGTCTATTTATTTCTGGAATTTAAAGAGAAAGATGAAGGTTGCTAGACATTCAAGAAGAATAGTAGTTAGAAATTAAATATTAGAATCAATCCATTCTTTAACTGCTGATGCTGGTCTTGCGCCTAAGAATTCTGCAGAGATTTCGCCATCCTTGAACATTTTAACAGAGGGAATTGACATGATTCCGTAAATCATTGCGTTTTCTTGGTTTTCTTCTACGTTCATTTTTACAACGGAAACTTTAGAGGAGTATTCTTTTCCAACTTGTTCCATGATTGGTCCAAGCATTAAACAAGGTCCGCACCAAGGTGCCCAGAAGTCTACAACTACTGGTTTCTTGAAGCTTGCTTCAATAACATCTTTCTGAAATGATTCATCTGTAACGTCCATGTTTATTTTGTGTATTATTTTATTTTTAAATGTTGGTTAACTCGGTTTACTCTAATTTACTTCCAACATCAAATATAATTTCTTCGTGGAATGCTGGTGCGAGGATTTGTAGTCCGACTGCTTTTTTATCGATTTCTCCGACGGGAATTGAGATAGCAGGCAAACTTGCAAGGTTTGCTAATACTGTTAGAACATCATAGCCATACATTTCTTCAACTGAAATTTGTTCTCCAACTTTATGAGCTGTTCTTGGAACTGTTGGCATAACTAAGAAATCAACTTCTTCAAATAATTTTTCAAATTGTTCTTTGATGTATCTTTTTGCCTTCAAAGATTCTCTGTAATATTTTCCTGCGTATTCTGCCTGTGAAATTTCTGAACCGCCAAGAATTCTTCTCAAAACTTCTGGTCCTGCAGCTTCTTCTATTTTTTTACCAAATCTTCTTCCGTCATATTTTCTCGTCGCTGAAAAGAACTCAACATAAACCATAACGTAATAAGTTTGAATCGCAATATCTAGTGGAAGATTTACTTCTTTTATTTCCCAACCATTTTTCTTTGCTAAGTCTTTTGTTTTTTTCTCAATTAAATTTGCGATTTCTTGGTTCGCAAATTTTTCTACGTTTACTAAACCAATTTTATATTTTTTCTTTGGTTTTGCATCTTTGAAATCTTGTGTAACCGAATCAAAATTATCCTGGCCTTTTATTATATCAAAAATTAATTTTGCATCTTCAACTGAATTTGTAATTGGCCCTATTTGATCTAAGGACATTGACATATCTAAAAGTCCGTAACGTGAAACTGCGCCATATGTTGGTTTAATGCCGACCACACCACAATGTGAAGCTGGATTTCTTATACTTCCGCCAGTGTCAGAACCAAGAGCAAAATCACATAAACCCGCAGCTACCGCTGCTGCTGAACCAGATGAAGAACCACCGGGAATTAAATTTTTATCTCGCGGATTTTTTGTTGGACCGAAAGCAGAAGTTTCTCCAGAACCGCCACAAGCAAATTCGTCCATGTTAACCATTCCTAAAATTATTACATCTTCTTGTTTCAATTTTTGAATTACTGTTGCGTCGTATCCAGAAATGTAGCCTTCCAAAACTTTAGAAGCACAATTTGTTTCTAAATCTTTTACAGAAATATTTGATTTGATTGCACAACATAAACCAGCCAATTTACCGACGGTCTTTTTCGCTTTTATTTTTTCATCTAGTGCTTCCGCTTGTTTTAGTGCTTCATCGTTTAATACTAAATAAATATTCAATTCTTTGTTCAACTTATCAATTTGCTTCGCAAATTGCATTACATTTTCTCTTACAGTCATCTTTCCTGATTTTATGTCTTTGATTTTTTGTGCTAGTGTGGTTTTCATTTTTTCCAGCCTCCTTTTTCAGCTAAAATTAAATCATCTTCGACTAGCGGAGCATTGTCAAACATTGTGTCTTTGAAATCTTCGTCAGTTTTCCAGCCAGAGCCTTCGGTTCTTAATCCAGTTCCTTTAGAAAAATGTCCTTCTTCAGTTTTTATCTTTTCAAGTTTCTTAGAAAAATCATCCAAAAGTTTCTTCGCATTCTTCTTTATTTCCTCTTTCTCTTTTTCAGAAACCTCGTGCCAGGTAAAACTGTTTGCCATAGAATTCATTAGTTTGAGAGACTTATAAGGTTTTTTATGGAGTTAATCTGTCTCGGTCTCTAGGGAAAAGAACTGCTTCTCTGATGTTTTTCAAACCAAGAACTAACATTGTTAATCTTTCTAAACCAATTCCCCAGCCAGAGTGTGGCGGAGCTCCGTATCTGAAAGAGTCAATATAATCTTTGAACATTTCAGGGTTTAGTCCTTTAACCTTTAATCTTTCAATTAATAATTCTGGAAGGTGGATTCTTTGACCGCCGGAAGTGATTTCCATTCCTTTGTAAATAGCGTCGAAACCGTTTGCTAATTTTGCTTTAGGGTCTCCGTCTTTAGGCATGATGTAGAAAGGTTTTCCTGAAAGTGGCCAGTCGTGAACAAACACAATTGTGTCAGGATATAATTCTCCAAGTTTTTCTTCGGATTCTCCGTTTAAGTCATCTTCACCAACATGAACCTTTTCTTTTTTCATAATCTCTTTTACTTCTGCGAAAGTCATGTATTTTACTGCTGGAACTTTTAATTCTACTCCAAGAAGTTTCAATTCTTTGTCATTTTTCTCCAATATTTTTTTAACAATATACTGAACTGTTTTTCCCATTATGTCCATTACAACTTTGTCGTCTGCAAAAGCCATTTCAAAATCCATCTGTCTACATTCATTCAGATGTCTAACGGTATTATGCTTTTCTGCTCTCCAAACTGTGAAGACGGTGAAAACTTTTTCCATTGAACAAGCCAACATTTGTTTGTATAGCTGACAGGATTGTGATAAGAATGCTTCTTTCTCGAAATATTTCATTTTGAAAACGTCTGTTCCACCTTCGGAAGAGGCTCCAATTAAACCAGGGAAGGCTGCTTCTAATGCGTCTTGTTCGTTTACCATGTATTCTCTGAATGCTGTCATTATTGTGCTTTGTATTTTGAAAATTGCCTGAGCTTTTTCTCTGTGCAAGTCTAAGAATCTGTTGTCTAATCTGATTGGTAATTCTGTTTTAGAATAGTCTGAAACGTCAATAGGTAATGGGTCTGCAGCTTTTGCAATGACTTCTATTTTGTCAGGTAAGATTTCTTTTCCGCCAGGTGCTTGTTTGGAATTTTTTACTGTTCCTTCAACAATAATTACTGATTCTCTTGAAATTTTATCCATTAAAGCGAAAGTATCTTTGTCAGTTTTTCCGTCAACACCAGTAACCTGAACTCTTCCAGTGATGTCTCTTAGTACAATAAATCTTATTTTCTTCAAATCTCTAGCTTCGTAGACCCAGCCTTTCAACTGAACCTTGTCGCCTTCGTTCAATTCAAATAAGTTTTTGATTTGTGTTCTTTCCATGATTTTGATTATTCTTTTTGCTTTTTAAGTTCTTCCATTACTTCCTTTCCACTAACTTGACCTTTGAATTTACCCATGACTAGTCCCATATAGGCACCGTCGGTTAAACCCGGTTTTTCTTTCAATAATCTCTTAACTTCGCCTGCTAAATCTACTTCGGATTTTGCTAAAGATTCTTTCAAAGATTTTCCTTCCGCTATTTTTTGCATTACTGTCTTCACATCGTTTTCTGAGATTTTGCTTTCGGCTACTGCTGTCAAAATTCCTTCCAAAGTTTGTGCAGAAAGTCTTTTCTCAAATTCTTCTTCAGATAGTTGTGATTTCTTTTGTATTTCGTTTTTGAAAATTGTTAAAATCTTTACAATCAGCTGAGGATTATTCAAAACAGTCATTAGCTCTTTGAATTCTTCTAATTTGTTTTCTTTCAACAAAGCTTTTACAAGTTCTTCATTCAAACCGAATTCTGCTAAATAAGATTTATGTTCAGAAGTTAATTTTGGTAAGGTTGCTTTTGCTTCGTTTATCATTTCTCTTGAAATTTTTAATAAAGGATGGTCGGTTTCAGGATACATTCTTGCAGCACCAGGCATAGGTCTCAAAAATGTTGTTGTACCATCAGGATTTGTTCTTCTAACTTCTTTTTTAGAAAATTTATTTTTCACACATTCTTGCTGTCTTTCTATTTCTGTGTCAACCGTTTTAATCATTATTTTTGGATCCTGGAAACCTTTTATTTCAACTCTTTCCGAGCCTTTGATAGAAACGTTTACGTCTTGTCTGATTGTTCCAATTCCTCTTTTAACATTACAAGCTCTCAAAATTTCTCCGATTTTCAACGCAGCTTCTTTTATTTGGTCAGGAGTTTTCAAATCTGGTTTTGTAGTTATTTCAACTAAAGGAATTCCAAGTCTGTCTAATCTGTAGGTTGTAGTCTTTTCATCTTCTGATATTTTTCTTGCTGCGTCTTCTTCTAGTGCGATTGTTTCTATTCCAACCTTTCCGTATGAAGTTTCAATAAATCCGTCGTGGCCTATTAAAACTGTTCTCTGGAAACCAGAAGTGTTAGAACCGTCAATTACAGTCTTTCTCATTACCTGAGTTACTGGGAAAACTTTGCAGTTCATAAGTTCGCAAATTTGTAGTGCAACTTTTAAAGATTCAGGGTTTATTGTATGTGGTGGTTCTTCGTCTAATTCAACCAAACAGTTTGTGTCATAGAATTCATAAACGAATGTTTTGTCTTTTAATTTTTCATAGGCTGCTGCAGAATCTACTTCGCCGGTTTCACCAACTACGGGGTTAAGTTTTCTTTCTACCTTGAATTTTGGTTCTTCGTTTACTAGAATAGAAGGACAATTACAGAAGAGTTTGTTTGTGTTCAACTGCTGGTGTATTTCTAGTCCAGACTTTAGGCCAATTTTTTCATAATCCATAATATCACAAGTTTTTGATTGTTAATAAATCTTACCAGCTAAGCTTTTTTGTAAATTATTCTCTGAATCGTTAGAATTGCCCAAAGAACCGCATTTAACAGATTTACAAGAGCAGAAATAACTAAACCTAGGTAAAGAAGACTGATAGTCATTACAAAAGCCCCTATGACTGTGAGAATAGCTGTCCCAAAGTGAATAAAACCTATTTTGTGTTTAAATCCTTGAATAATCTGGTTGATAATTGAATAACTAAACAAAATATTTGCTAGTGCGATTGCAATGTCTGGCCAAGTCATTTCTTTTTAATCAAAAATTAAGTTATAAAGATATAGGTGATAAGCTTAAAAATAGGGCCAAATTAATTTTCATATGGTGAATGCGAAATTATCTAAGTTAGAGATTAAAAAAAGAGCGAAGGCGAGAAAGGTGAGTATCGCAGAAGGTTCTGCGTACAGTGTAATGGATGGTTTCGGTTTGAGAAATATAACTTCCTATGCGGTTGCGTTAAATTCTTCTAACTTTGTGATTGGTATGCTTAATTCAGTTCCTTCTCTGATTGGAAATATTGCACAGATTTTTAGTAATAAACTTTTAGAAAAATATCCCCGAAAAAAAATAGTTCAGGTTTCAGTTTTCCTTCAGGCATTAATGTGGTTGTTCTTGATTATTCCAGGTGTTTTATACTTACTTTCTTTGGAAAAGATCAGCGGAGGACTTTTAGTTTTAGTTTATACTTTGTTGATTAGTTTTGGTGCTACTGGTGGTCCTGCATGGAGTTCTTGGATGAAAGATTTAATCGACGATAAAAGTGGGACTTATTTTGCTAAGCGAGGTAAAATTATTAGTTTTATTGCTTTAGTTTCAATGTTAGTTGGAGGATTTGTTCTAGACTATTTTAAACAGACAAATGTATTTGTAGGTTTCTTTATTCTTTTCTTTTTCTCATTTGTAGCCAGGAGTATTTCTGGATTGACCTTCGCAAAACAATATGAACCAAAATTAAAACTTGACAAAGATAAAAAATACTATTTCAGTTTTGCTGATTTTGTAAGAAAAATTACTAAGAATAACTTTGGGAGATTTGTAATTTTCGTTGCTGGAATAACCTTTGCAACTCAGTTGTCCTCTCCATTCTTCGCAGTTTTTATGTTGAAAGAATTACACTTTAGTTATTCAGTCTTTTTTATGATTAGTCTTGCTTCTGTTCTATCAGGTATCTTATCTATGAACTCTTGGGGGAAAGTTGTTGATAGATATGGTGATGTGAAAATTTTGAGAGTATCTGGGGTTTTTATTTTCTTAATTCCTTTGATGTGGGTTTTACCAATATTTTTACCAACTGGTTTAGTAATTCCTTTTCTTTTCTTTGCAGAATTTTTCTCAGGTTTTGTCTGGGCAGGTTTCAATTTGGCTGCAGGTAACTTCATTTACACTGTTGTAACCAGAGAAAGAGTTGCATTATGTTCTTCTTATTTCAATATGATTAATGGTCTTGGAGTTTTCTTAGGTGCAGCACTTGGAGGAGTTTTAGCTTCGTCAAATATTTCACTAATGGGCTCATCTTTAATTGCTTTGTTCATTATTTCTGCTTTTGCAAGAGCGACATTTTACTTTATGTTTTACAAATCATTTAAAGAAAATAAAAAAGTTGATGGATTCAAATTTAACGAATTCGCGAAAGAAGTATTTTTCTTAAATCCTTTTAAGTTATTTAGAAGTTTTGATTTGCATGACACAAAACCAGAAATTGTTGAATAAGATAACTTTAAATAATCTTTAGCCAGTTTAATATCAAGGAGGTTATTATGCAAGAATTAAAGAAAATAGGTGTTTTATCGGCGGCTAAGATTTCGACTATGTTCGGTCTTGTTGCTGGTCTTCTTATGACTCTTTACTTGTGGGCTTTATACAATCTTACTCCAGCAGATGTTCTAACTGCAATGGGTATTCAGTCCGGTAGTTTGACACTAGCAGCTGCAGCAGTAGTAATATTATTACAAGTTGCAATCTACTTTTTAGTAGGTGTTATTGGTGCTCTTATCTACAATGGTTTCGCGAAATTAGTTGGCGGAGTAAAGTTCAATTTAGTAGAAGTAGCTCATAAGAAAAAGAAATAATTTTTATATTTCCTGCTTTTATTTTTTAGCAGATTTTTTATTTTTCAATTTTTTTTCTTTAGCAACTTTATTTTTAAGTTCCAAGGCTAAAACAAAGATCGTTGTGCAACATAAAAAATTCAAACCAGTCACTATTTCTAATAATGTATCAGAAACTATGAATACTGCATACAAAAAAGTTACTGCAGTAGTAAATGTCCAAATGAAATATGAATGAATATTGGCGCTTGCTATTCTTTTTTTTAAATCTCTGACTGTAGGTGCATAACCAATCATTTCAGTAATTCCAGTAGTTGCATAAAGAAACGCAAGGATTGTTAGTAAAATTTCCATTTAAAATTCTAAACCTAATTTTTCATTAAATTCACCAATTTGGTTTTTCAGCATTTCTTCTTTTATTTTTTCAGAATCTTTTGACCAAGTCTTATGTCCGAGAACCCAAGATAATTTCATAAAAGCTGTTTCAGACAGCATATCTTTCAAACTGATTATTCCTGTTTTTTCTAATTCTCTTCCGGTTGAATAAACATTCATGTTCAAACTTCCGTAAACTGTTTGTGCAGTTGCGCAAATTGTCATTCCGTCCTTTGTTAGTTTCTTTATTGTTGGCCACCAGTTATTATCTGAATCTGAACCAGGAACATGACCCAGACCAGTTGTTTCTAAAACTATTCCTCTGTAACCTTGTTTTTTGTAGAAATCTAAAATTTCAGGATTTTGTCCAGGATAAACTTTGACTAAAGCAACATAAGGTGTGTATTTTGCTTCGATAGTTATTTTATTTTTGTTTCTCGCGTTGAATTCTCTTAAAATGTGGAATTCTTCTTTTGAAATTCTTGCAAATGGTTCGGAGTTGATTACTTTGAATGCGTCTCTTCTTGATGAGTGTAGTTTTTTTACTTTTGTTCCAGGCATTGCCAAACAATATTTGTCATCTAGGTTTTCGTGGCCAACAATTACTAATTCTGCGATGTCCGAGATTGCGTATTTTGCTGCACAGATTAAATTTAGGTGTGCGTCTGTTGAACCTCGGTCAATACTTCTCTGTGAATATGTGAATGCAACAGGTTTGTTTAGTTTTCCTAGGAAGAAAGAAAGTGCGGCAGAGCCATAATGAAGGGTGTCAGTTCCGTGAGTTATCATCAGGCCGTCGATTTCGTCATCGTTGAGCAACTTTCCGGCTATCTCTGCGATTTCCGCCCAGTATTTCATAGACATGTCCTCTGAACCTTTCATAAACGGTTTTTCGATTTTAGTAATATTGCAAATTTCTTTTAATTCTGGAGCTATACTGAATAAATCTTCAACTGAAGTCCATTTTACTGCGCCTGTTTTTGGGTCAAGTCTTGAGGAAATTGTTCCACCGGTAATAATCATCGCGATATTTTTTAATTTAGAATTTTTTTCGAAGGAATGTTCTTTTTTTTCAACAGGTTTTGCTTTCAATAGGACTTTTACATCAAGAACTGTGTCTTCAAGGATTCCAATGTTATAACCAGATTCTAATTTTAGTAAAATGACTTCGGAGTCGTGGCTTTCTAGAACGTTTCCTGTCCAATCTTTGTCTCTAGTCTTTAAAGTGACTTTATCGCCAATACTTAGCAACTTTTCTTTCATATTATATCAATATTCCTAACCTTTATAAACTTTTAAACCATATAAAATAATGCAACTTACAGAGGCGATTAAGGCTAGACAGAGTATTAGAAAATTTTCCGACAAGAAACCAGATTGGAGAAGAATAATTCAGGCGATTGATTCTGCGAGATATACTCCCATGGCAGGGAACCATTTTTCTTTGAAATTTATTTTAGTTCGAGATGCAGATAAGATAGAAAAACTTGCGAAAGCTTCACAACAAGACTTTGTTAGAACAGCTTATGTCGTTGTAGTAGTTTCAGATTATAATCAGACAAAAAAATTATATGGTGATAATGGAGAGAATTTTGCAAAGCAACAGGCTGGTGCGGCAATTCAAAATATTCTTTTAACTTTGACAAATTTCGGATTGGATTCTTGTTGGGTTGGTTATTTTGCGGACCATCAGGTTAAATCTGCGTTGAAGATTGGAGACAATTTTAATGTTGAGGCTTTGATTCCTGTCGGATACAGAAATAAGGGTTTTGCTCATAAAGTTTCTGAGAAACCAGAGTTAGACAATGTTTTATATTTTGATACATGGAAGAATAAGAAGATGTCCGAAGAGTTTAGAGTTAGCGATATGCCGAGAGAATAGACTTACAAAGATTTTTAATGTTCTTTACTTCAGAGTTATTATGGTAGTCCATGTTGGAATTGTTGGAAAAGGAACTATTGGTTCTGAGTTGTATGCAAAAGTTGTAGACAAAGGATGGAAAGTAGATTGGATAGGTAGCACTCAAGGAATTTTCGAAGATTTTGAGGGAAAACAAAAGGTTGGAGAATTAAACGCTTATCCTTCTTTTGTTAAAGGATTAGACGCTGTTTTTTTGACTATTCCAACTTTTGATAAAGGAGAAACAGCTAAGTATTATTTACAAACTGCAGTGGCTGCTAGAGTTCCAATTATAACTTGTGAGAAAGGAGCACTTTCAAATTTTTATTCTGAACTTGAAGAAGCTGTAAGAAGTTACAAAATTGGTTATCATGCAACTGTCGGTGGTGGAACAGATATGTTGGATTTTTTACAGAAAAGAATGGGACTGCAGGTTAGAGAAGTTCATGCAATTGTTAACGGAACATTAAATTATGTTCTCGATGGTTTGTCTAGGGGAAGAAGCTTGGGTGAAGTAATTGCAGAATCAGAAAAATTAAAATATGCAGAACCTGGAGCAAAACATCCATTAGATATAGTAAATCAGGAGGCTATAGGCGATGTTCCTATGAAGACAGCTATTTTATTTAATATAGGAAATTTTACAAAAGAGAAAATGATTGCAAGAGACATTAGAGTTCAAAAAATTGAATCGCACCAGTTGAATAAGTTGCTGAGAGAAGCAGTAAACAGAAGATATATTGTTTCTATAACAAAAGAATGCGATGAGGAAGAAGATGTCATTTGGGGTTTCAAACATAACCTCGGAGAATGGCATATCTCTGCCGGTTTCAAACATGTCAATAGTAATCCATTATTTAGAAAACTTTTAACTAGTGGTGTTGATAATTCTATTTTAACTTCTGAAGGAGATTTTGGTAAAGATGGAAGTTATGTTTTAAGTGGTCCCGGAGCTGGTCCTGGTCCAACAGCTGGTGCGATGTTAAGAGAAGCTGAACAAATGATAATATGAGAAATAAAAAACCTGAAAGAAATGTTGAGTCGATTGTTGGAGATATTCTTTTACCCAAGTTATATTTTGAAGATATTCTAGATGACTTTGAAGAGGGAAGTGATTCGTATCTTGCTAAGCCCAAGTTTAAAACGAAAAATTTTGAGCTGTTTTATGGTGGAACCTTTGAGGACTACACAAAGATGGTTAGAGATTTTGTATCTGCAAGAAAAAGAAATTATAACGGCTTCCGAGACTTTTTAGATGAAAATTCTGAAATTTATTATACGCGAGATATTGCAAATCTTTCTAACAAACAAATTGATTCTATTTTTGATTTGATTTTAGAATATGAAGGTGAGGCAATTTTGGAAAAGTTGGGAGAAGCTTAGATTCTGGTGTATCCTCTTCGTTCGAGAATATCTGCATAAGGTTCAATTAAGGGGTTTTTCAAAGTAACCTTCTCTTCAACAATGTGATAAGTTTTGGCTTTTTCGTCTACTTGAATAATCTGTAATGTCGGAGTCAATATTTCCCTAGAAGCCTTGGCAAAGTTTTCAATACCTACGGGCAATGCTAAATAAGCAGAAGTTAGTCGACCGAAACCAAGGTCTCTAGCCATTTGGTAAGTAGTTCTTGTAGTTAGTTTACTTTCTAATTGTTCAGGCATGATAATTACTTCGGAATGTAATTAATAAACATTTCCAATATTCATAAGAAAAAAAGCCCTCAAAAAATAAAGGGAGATTAAAATCACCGTGTAAGGTTGTAGTTGAAATTAAGCGAAGTCTTGTAAGCCGAAATCGTTAAAAGCAGTTTTCTTAGAACCTGAGTTTCTTTCTTCGTAAGCGGACTTACCAAGAATGTACGGGCTCTTAACACCTGTCATGATAGTAATTACTCGGATTCTTCCTTGGAATTCCTTGTTAATTCTAGCACCGATGATAACCTGAGCTTCTGGGGACAGATGTTCTGTGACCATTCTACCAATGTTATCAAATTCTTCTAATTTCATATCTGGACCACAAGTGATGTGTATTAATGCACCAGTTGCGCCCCTGTAATCTACGTCTAGAAGAGGGTGTGTTAAAGCCTGTTGAACTGCAGTCTCTACTCTCGATGTCGAGTTGTCTTCACCAATACCAATAACTGCTACATCTCCGCCCTTCATAATAGAAGAAACGTCGGCGTAGTCAAGATTGATTAAAGATGGTAATGTGATTGTCTCAACAATACCTTTAATCATAGTGGAAACAAGTTCATTCGCTACTGCGAAAGCTTGCTCCATTGGTAATTGGCCAGCAATGTCTACAAGTCTGTTATTGTCAAGAACGATGCAGGTGTCTGCAGCTTCTCTCAATTCTTGTAAACCGAATTCAGCTTTGTCTATTCTTGCTTTTTCAGCTTCGAAAGGCATTGTAACTACCGCGATAACTACCGCGCCAGCTTCCTTTGCGAGTTGAGCAACTACAGGTACAGCTCCAGTTCCGGAACCTCCTCCCATACCAGCCAAAGTGAAAACCATATCCGAACCCGAAACAGCTTTCTTTAGGTCACTAAGGGATTCTTTTGCAGCTTCTCGTCCTCGTTGAGGGTACCCACCACATCCTAATCCTCTTGTCAATTCTTTACCCATAAGGATCTTTTCATCGCATTTGGTTATAGAAAGATGTAATGCATCAGTGTTTAAACCGTAGATAGTAGCGCCGTTGATGCCTTTGTTGAAAAGCCATGTTGCCATGTTACAACCACAGCCACCTACTCCGATTACTTTGATGTTTGCCTTACCAGCTTTTAACTCATCGAAATTTATACTGTTCTTATCAGCATTTGCTATTGCCTCTTTTGCAAAATCTAAAGCCATTTATTTATACCTCCTTTCAAATATCATGAAAATTCTAGACGTCTCTTCTTTAAAAATACTTCTGTGATAATTTATATAGAATTTTTTGAGAAAATTTCATTAATTTATTCCTAAATTTAAGAAAAATATATTTTATCGACGGAGAAAATTATAAATTTATTTTGATAAAATATCTCTTCTTATTAGTTCATCACCAGGTGTTCCTAAAAGAATTTGTTCTAAAAGTTTTTTTCGTTCTTGAAGTTTGTATTCAGTTAGAAAATATTCCTTCATAAGTTCATAATTGTTTATAGGATTGGTCCCTTTCCAACCAGAGCAATCAGATTTTTCTAGTTGATTTGCATAGGCAGGTAATTCAGAAATAATTCTAAAAATTTCTAAATCTGCATGATAACTTCCAAATCGGGTGTTTGATACGGCTTTCTTTTGTATCTGTTTGATTACCGGCTTCCTTTCTAAAAATTGTCTCGCATGATATCCTTCATGGTCAATTAATGATGAAGAAAATTCTTCTAAACTAGATATATCAAAAGCCTCTTGGCCCACATATACAATTCTCCTTCCTTTTTCTGCAACGCAAAGTCTTACTTTCATTATATACCTCTCTCTTCGATAATCTACTCGTCTAATAAATCTTCTAGCATCTTCCAAATCAATAGCGTCGAGAAATTCTTGTCTAACATCTTCATTTCCGTTTTGTGCAGTTCTATAATCTGATTCTGTTACTTGTGCCATGAAAATTATTTCTTCGGAGCGAAAACAAAAAGTCTTCCATTTTGTTTAACTGGAACTAATTCAAATTGATTTGCCCTAGGAGAAACTTGTTGAGAAATAAATTTTGTTTTGGCAAAACCTTCTTTTACGAAATCATATCTCGGATCTTCAGGCATAATTCGAGGGTATCTTTGGAAAACTGGTCGCATAGCATAGGTTCTAATTCCACCGCCAAATTCTTGTGCAATAATGTAGGATAAATAATCTGATGAATGCAATTTTGGAAATCTTCCTACTGCCAAATTGGTGTCGAATTCTATCTCTTCTTTTTTTGTTTTTGCTCTTCTTTGCATTTCTAACATAAACTGTTCTTTTCTTGCTAGATAATTTCTTGCTCCTTTATAATTTATGTTTGCTAAAAGTTTATTATTTTCGCTACAAAGAAAATTTTCTCCATCCCCATAAAATAAATTAGAAGTATTTTGCATATTGAATAAACTTGCGTCTATTTGATGTTTCAAAGAACCAACTCCTTTTCGGTTATAATGTAAAAAGATATTCATATGTCCTACCTGTGTTTCTATAACTGCTCCATCTTTTTGGTCATTTACCCAAGAATAATTTGTCTGACCGGTTATAATCTCGTAAAGACTTGCTTGCATTTCTTTTAATCTTTGTTTTGGTTTCATATTAATGAGCTCCTTCTAGTTCTCTATAAGGAATTTCATCTACAGGAATACCTGAAGAAATTGCTAGCTGTAAAAGTTCTTCCCTCGCAATCATTTTTTCTAAGTCTTCTGTTGCTTTTTGTTCATCTAAACTTCTTTGGCATTCTTGTTGATATCTTTCTAAAACATTCTCCGCAGTTTTACCAATTCCCAGAGAAATTGCATAAACCTGTCCACGACTCATTTTAGAAATAGGTTTACCTCGATATAATTCATCAGAATAAGCCAGTTTAAGTAAATCTCTTTGGCCCTCATAGGAAGTAGGTGTTCCACTTCTTTGGAGACATTCCAATACTTTTTTTGCATTGTCTATTTCCATAAATAATCTAAAAAAATCTTATTTATAAATCTTTCTATAATGTTGTATCTTATAAGTGGTTACAATTAGTAAGATTTAAATAGTCTTTTTAGGTAAGTTAGTTATGACAAGTGGAAATCAGGGTGGTTTAGAGAAGGAGTTAGCTGATGCAAATATAAGGCTTCAGCATCTAGACAAAGTCCTTAGATCTTATGCTCACGATATTAGAAATAACTTAGGAGGAATTCAAGGACTTGCAGAAATTATTTACATGGAGGCAGAATCTTCGCCAAATGAATGCGGTAGTTATAATCTTTCAAAAGAAAGTTTGGAAGAGATTAGAGAAATATCTAAAGTTGCTTCTGATTCAATAGAAATGGCACAAAATTATTTAGCCCTGGCAAGAATAGAAAATGGAACTTATGTTCTAAATCCACAACATTTTAATTTCTTAGGTACTATTCATGATGCAGTTAGAGAAGCTACTGTCGATAAGAAAAAAAATGTTAGTGTAGAATATACTGCTCTTGAAAGAGAAGCTATACAAGATTTTTCACATTACAGTGGTGAGAAAACAAAGATTAAAACAATTGTACAAAACCTAGTCAGAAATGCTTACGAGGCGGCACCAGAAGATACGAAAATAGGAATTTATCTTGGTTCAGAAGAAGGCAAATTAGTAGTTATGGTTTCTAATAAAGGAACTATTCCTTTAGAATTAAGAGACCCTGAAAAATTATTTGCATTTGGTGCGACAGCTGGAAAATCTAATGGAAATGGAATCGGAACATATACTGCAAAATTGTTTGCTAAAGCTCACGGAGGAGACATAACTTTTCATACGAATGACGAATCAAATTCTACACAATTTACTTTATCCTTACCTTTAGAATCTCTCAGAAATTAGACTTAAACTTTTGTAGTCATTAGATCTTTAGGACCTACTACTTCAATTCCTTGTGGACCAATTTTCATTCCAACAGGAGTTCTAATATGATTTGTTCTTCTCATCTTTGTTATTTGGATTGACCTATCTGCTTCGGATGAAAAAGCCATCTGATTAAACATTATAACTCCGTCAGCTAAGAATTTTAAAACGTCTGTTTCGGACCAACTAGTTTTTTCTTGGTAAACAGTTGTATCTTCTATAGACTCATCTGCAAGAATAGATGTAATCCTTAATCTTTTCATTAAAGAGGCTAATTCATAGATAACATCTCTTATTTTTCCTTGGTGTTCTTCATGTAATGTTAAAACAGTTACGGGGTCAAAACAAATTCTCTGGATTCTATATTTTGTAACAATTTTTGTTAATTCTTCTTTCAAATCTTCAATGCTTGTTTTTGGAGAGAACTTTAAAAATTTTATTTTCTCTTCGCTGTTTGGTCCAGAAAAATCCCAACCATATGAAGCTGCATCTTTTAATGTTTCTACAATATCTGGTTCAAAAGAGCAATAAATTCCATTTTCATTATATTTTTGTACACCATTCCATAAAAATTGTAACATAAAAGTTGTTTTTCCTGCACCTGCTCCGCCTACTATAACATTTGTTGAATTTCTTACTAATCCTCCTTGACAAATCGCATCGAAGCCGTCTATACCTGTCGGACACCTAGTTAAGATATCACCCTTTTCCATGATTATTAGAGTTGTTTTCTATATTTAAGGGTTTTGAATAATGGACAAATTTAAAAACATCTTTTATCTGGTTAAATTATGAAAATACTTTCGTTGCATTGCGACTACATTAAGTTTCAGCCGAAGAAAAAAGCGATTAAGACAATTGCAGATTTGAAAGATTTGAGCGAGGTAGAAGTTAAAGAACCTTTAGGAATTTTTGTTGCTGTTGAAAAATCAGATGAAGTTTCTTTGGAAAAAGTTGTTGACGCTTTAGTTGAAAATGCTTTAGACTTAATGGAAAAGACTGCTGCTGAGAGAATGGTTCTTTATCCTTACGCACATTTATCTGCTGATTTATCTAAACCAGATTTTGCCGAGGCTGTTTTAGTACAAGCTGAAGAAAAAATTAAAAAAAAGAAGATTGAAGTTATTAGAGCTCCATTTGGTTATTACAAAACTTTTGAATTAAAATGTAAGGGTCATCCTCTTTCAGAATTGACAAGAAGAATTGATTTGAGTGCTAGCGGGAAGGTTGAAGTGAAAGATTTGAGTGATGATGAGAGAATAAAAATGTTACACGAAATTTCAAAATCTAAATTAGATAGTTCTAAGTTGAAGGACAACGACCATAGAATCCTTGGACAAAAACTTGATTTATGGAGTTTCAATTCTGTTGCACCTGGAATGGTTTTTTGGCATCCTAAGGGTTTGACAATAAAGAACTCTTTAATTGAACTTTGGAGAGATATGCACAAAAAAGCAGGCTATCAAGAAATATCTACCCCACAAATTATGGATAGAAAACTTTGGGAAATTTCAGGACACTGGACAAAATATAGCGAGAATAATTTTAAAACAAATTATGAAGGAAGAGACTTTTTAGTTAAACCTATGAACTGCCCTGGTGGAATGTTGGTTTACAAAACAACTCCGAAATCCTATAAAGATTTACCATTAAGAGTTGGAGAATTAGGAATCGTTCACAGAGTTGAACTTTCAGGAGTTCTAGCTGGCTTATTCAGATTAATTCAATTTACACAAGATGATGCACATATTTTCTGCACAAAACAACAGTTAGAAAGTGAAATTAGTAAAATTATTGATTTAATCGATGAAACTTTAGGCTTGTTTAAAATAAAGATAGATCACGTTGAACTTTCTACAAGACCTGAAAAAAGAATTGGTTCTGATGAAATTTGGGATTTAGCTGAAAAAGAATTGGAAAACGTTTTGAAGAAAAGAAAAATGAAATATAATATTAATGAGGGCGACGGAGCATTCTATGGTCCTAAAATAGATTTCCATTTGAAAGATTCTCTTGGTAGGCCTTGGCAGTGTTCTACTATTCAGTTAGATATGGCTTTGCCTGAAAGATTTGATTTAACTTATACCGATGAAAAAGGTAAAGAACAAAGACCGATTATGTTGCACAGAGTTATCTACGGAGCTATTGAAAGATTTATAGGAATAATCACCGAAGAATTGGACGGAAATTTCCCTCTTTGGTTAAGCCCTAATCAAATTAAAGTTATGACCTTGACAGATGATAATAAGGAATATGCAAAGAAGGTTTACGATAAACTTATGGAAGAAGGATTCAGAGTTGAACTTGATGATAGAAGCGAAACAATGGGCAAAAAAGTAGCCGAAGCTCAAATCCAGAGATTTAATTATCTTGTAACTATTGGAAAGAAAGAAGAGGCTGCTAAGAAGGTTGCAGTTAAAACAAGAGGAAAAAGCGAAATTGTTGAAATGAGTTTGGACAAGTTTATTGGTGAATTGAAGACAGAGATTAAAGAAAGAAAATAATTCTAAGCGCTTCCGAATCTATCTTGTAATCTGACTAATTGTTCTGCACTAGGTTCTATTGTTTCATTTACTCTTGTTTCCGGACCACTGAATGTATATCCTGGAAAAACAATTGTGTTTCTTAAATTTGAACCTGCAGGAATGATAACTTGAGGACCTATTGTTGACCCGTCAGTAATTTTAGTAGGATTTGAAACACTGGATTCTACATATGATTGGAGTGCAAGTAGTGCTCTGTCAAGAGTTGCATTTTCACCTACTATAGAATAAGGAAATAGAACTGAATTATCTACATGAGCATTTGCCCCAATAGTTGTTTGTTTTTCTAAATCAGAATATTTTATTATGCAACCATCACCAAGTTCGCAATCTCTTCCTATGAAAACGTTTGGTCCAATTTTTAATGCTCCTGAATTTAATTTTTCTCTTAAGGTTCTTCCTCCAAGTCTAGATTTTGCATCTAATGTTTCTGCATGAATCCAAGAATTTCCTTGTAAATTTCTATATCCTCTTTCTTTTAATATTTCGTCAATGCTTCTAAATGCCCCACCCAAAGCTCTCTTTGTGGTTTCTAAATAATTAGGTAGTGTTCCAAAATCACCCCATTCTTCGATGGATTTAACATAAATTGGAAATCCTCTATCAACTAAACCTGCCAAAAGATTTCCTGCCATGTCAAAGTTTTTAAGATTTTTTCTTCCTTCAATAATCCATTGCTCTGTTTGAGCTAATTCTTCTAATTTTCTATTGTTTAGTATGTAACCGGCAGTATTTACATGAACTCTTCTATCATTCAATTCGGAAACGCTCTGAAACCCTAAGGCTTTCATGACTTCTTCTTCATTTTTTGGTTTTTCCACTAATTTTTTTACTCGGCCATTTTCGTCAACATCAATTAAACCGTAAGTATTTATTGTGTCTCTTGGTTTCATAGGGATTGTTAAAACAGTTACAACTGCATTGTTATCTCTGTGTCTTTGTAATGCTTGGTCTAAATCAAATTCGAAAAGATTATCATTTGATAAAACTAAACTATCTCCTGGTAAATTGTTTCTAAAAATATTTGTTAAAAGGGCATCTCCGCTCCCCTTATTTGTAAAATCATCTAGTGGATGAGAGTATCTTATTCTTATTCCAAATCTGTCTTTTCCGTCACTGAATCTAGTTGCTAATTGGTCTCTATTTTCTAAATCTTTAGCTACAATATATGCTTTTTCTATCCCCCATCTTTTTGCTTGTTCCATTTGAACTTCTGAAATTGGTAAACCCATTACTCTCATCATTCCTTTTGGGATCATTGTCGTTGCAGAGTAAAGACTAAGTGGTCTTGCTCTTGTTCCTCCTCCAGCAGAGGTCTGTACCAAAGATAACTCTCTTTCCATAAGGTCTTATCATCAAAAAATCATTTTTAAAGCTTTCTGTATGTTGTTCTTAAATAAGAGTAACTTTTTTCTAATTATTAAAAATAATTAACCAAAACCTTAAATAATAAATTTTCTAGAACAATATATGACAAAAGAGACACAAGAGGGGTTGACTGTGAAGAAAGAGGAAAATTTTACTGAATGGTTTACACAGCTTATGTTGAAGGCTGAAGTCGCCGATTATTCTTCTGTTTCGGGTTGTATCGTTTATCGTCCTCTGGGTTTCGCTTTGTGGGAAAAAATTAGAGAAGAAACTGACAAAGAATTCAAAAAACTTGGTGTAAAAAATACCTATTTTCCATTGTTTATTCCAGAGAGTTTATTTGCAAAGGAAGGAGAATTTGTAAAAGGTTTTGCGCCTGAAGTCGCATGGGTTACACACGGTGGAAATACAAAACTTGGCGAAAGATTAGCAGTTAGACCAACTTCCGAGGCTATAATGTATGAATCTTATTCCAAATGGATTAGAAGCTGGAGAGATTTGCCTTTATGTTTGAACCAGTGGAATAATGTTGTGCGATGGGAATTCAATAATCCTGTCCCATTTTTCAGAGGTAGAGAATTTTTATGGAATGAACTACATAGTGTTTTCGCTTCGGAGAAAGAAGCAGTGGACCACGGAAAGAAAGTTATGAAAGCTTACGATAAAATTACAAAAGATTTTATGGCTGTCCCAGCAATTTATGGTAGAAAAACAAATAGTGAAAAATTTGCTGGCGGAGTTTTCTCTGAAAAGAATCATACCTACTTACCTAACGGAAGAGTTTTGGAAGGAACATGTTTTCACCACGACGGGCAAAATTTCTCTAAGGCTTACGGAATAAAATTCCAAGACAAAGATGGAAAAGAAGATTTTGCTTGGCAGAATACACATGCAATTTCAACAAGAATGCTTGGTGGAATGTTGGCTCTGCATTCCGACAATAAGGGTTTAGTGATTCCTCCTAAGATGGCACCTAATCAAGTTGTAATTGTTCCACTTTTATTTAAGGGAAAAGAAGAAAAAGTTTTGGAAAAGGCACAAGAAATGTTTATGGAATTGAAAAAATATGAGCCAATGCTCGACGATAGAACTGAAGTTTCTGCTGGTTGGAAATTTAACGAGTGGGAATTGAAAGGAGTTCCAATAAGAATCGAAGTTGGACCAAAAGATATTGAAAATAAATCTGTTGTTGTAAAAGTTAGAATTGAAGATGAAAAAAGGATTGTAAAAATGAAAGATTTGAAAGAGGAAGTTTCAAAATTATTGGATGAGATGCAAGAAAAATTATTGAAAGATGCTAGCAAGATTCTTTATGATAGCTTGGTTGAAACTGAAGATGAAAAAGAATTTATTAAATTAATTAAAGACAAAAAAGTCGTTGCTGTTCCTTTCTGTAAGTCAGAAAGTTGCGAAGAAAAAACAAAAACAGATTTGGGCGGAGCAAAAGCTCTTTGGATTAACGAACAAAAATCTGCGAAAGGACACAAATGTATTTCTTGTGGAAAGGCTGCAGACTATTGGTTGTTCTTTGGGAAAACATACTAACATGAAAATTTCTGAATTATTTAAACGGCTTGAAAAAGAAGATTTCTACCAAGATTTTAAGAAAGAAAATCCTTCGAGTTATTTTTCTACAATGTTGTGTATTCTAACTAAGAATGAAAATGAAGGCGATAAAATTCAGGTTGATTTTTTTATGCCAGACAAGAAACAGATTGCAATCTCTGAATATCCATTTATTTGTATGACCTATCCAGAAGAAAAAATTGAATCAATGACTAAACTAGACGAAAATTCTTCTTTTGATTTGACTGATTTGTGGGATCTTGTGGAAAAAGCAAAAACCAAGAATAATGTTGTTCATAGCACTAACAAGATAATTGGTGTTTTTAACGACGACAAATGGACTTTAACTTGTTTAGACAACATGCTTGGAATGGTAAAAATCCTTGTTAGTGCTAAAGGTGAAATTACAAAAATAGAAAAGTCTAGTTTGAGCGATATGATGAAGATTAAGAAAGCTTCTGACCTATAATATTAAGATTTTTATCTTCCCAAACTTTTTTTATTTTAAATCCGGATTTCTTAAGCTGATTTTCTAGTTCTTCTTTATTATAAATGTAGGTATACCTTTTATATTTTTTCTCACCAACTGTCCAAGGTATGAAAGTTTCTTTTGGTTTGTTTTTTATTCTTGGTTCGTTCTTTCCCCAGACAGTAATTAGTACTTCTGCGTTTGGTTTTAGGATTCTATAAACTTCTTTGATTAAATCTTTTCTTTGTTTTTCTGATTCGACGCAATGTAAAACTGCAATACAAACTGCCGAGTCGAAAAAATTATCCTCATAGGGAATTTTTTCATTTTTCATGACTGTTAATTCTTTAGCTATTTTTGATTCTTTTGCGAATTCAATCATTTTTTCAGAAAAATCAGTTCCGTAAATCTCAAGGCCTTCTTTTTTGTAAAAGTTTCTACCAGACCCACAGCCAATATCAATAAGTTTTCCTTCTTGTTTTTTTATAAATTCTAAATCTTGTTCAAAAGGAACTTTCCGCATCTCTTCCCATTTCTGTGCAATTTTGTTCCAGACTGTCTTTTGATTCATTAAAAGACTAGTATTTTAAAGCTTAAAAGTTATTCTATTATATGCAAATTAACAGAAAACCAACTAGAACAATCTCTGGTGTTGCACCTCTGGCAGTTATGCTTCCGCCTAGAGAATGTAAACACGGGGCTTGTATTTATTGTCCTACTTTGAATGCTCCGCAGAGTTATACTCCTGAAAGTCCTGCTGTTTTACGAGCAGCTAAGTTGAATTATGATGCGAAGAAACAAGTTACAACTCGATTAGAAGGTTTTGAGTCCATGGGGCATCCGACCGATAAGATTGAGCTAATAATTATGGGTGGAACTTTCTTGCAATATCCTAGAAGATTTCAATTTCAATTTGTAAAAGAATGCTATGATGCGTTGAATGGGAAAAAATCACGAGGATTGGATGAAGCGAAGAGAATTAATGAAACTTCTAAACATAGATGTGTTGCTTTATGTATTGAAACAAGACCTGACTGGTGTTCTGATAAACAAATTGAAGACATGTTAGAATTTGGCGCTACAAGAGTTGAGTTAGGTGTTCAAATTGTCGACGATAAAATCTATAAAAAAGTAAATAGGGGACATACTGTGAAAGATGTCGCAGATGCAACTAAAAGATTGAAAGAAGCAGGTTTCAAAATAGGTTACCATCTAATGCCGGGCTTGCCAGGAAGCAATTTGAAAAAAGATTTACGAATGTTTAAGAAAATATTCAATAGTTCCAAATTCAAACCCGACCAAATTAAAATTTATCCTTGTCAAGTTTTGAAAGGTTCGGCTTTGGAAAAATGGTACTATGAAGGAAGATACAAGCCGTATAATAAAGAAGAAGTCGCTAAGTTAATTATTGAAATGTTGAAAGTCGTTCCAAGGTACTGCCGGGCAATGAGAATTATGAGAGAGATTCCGCCAGCATTTTTGGTCGCAGGTATTTTGAATATTGATTTGCGAAAAGATATAGAAGGGGAAATAAGAAAAAGAGGATTGAAGATTAAAGAAATTAGATTTAGAGAAATTGGTTTTGCATTGAGGGATAAAAGAGAAATCAAAGTTGGAACTAAAATAAAGAAAACAGAATACAAAGCGAGTGGAGGAAAAGAAATATTTTTAGAGGCTGTTAATGAAGACGATTTATTATTTGGTTTATTGAGATTAAGACTTGACAAAAAAGATTCGGCGATGGTGAGAGAGGTTCATGTTTATGGCCCTGCTTTGGAATTGGGCGAACAGGGAAAAATTTCACAGCATAAAGGTTTAGGAAAAGAATTAATGGCCATGGCTGAAAGCTTGGCGAATAAGAACAAAAAAAAGAAAGTCCAAGTTATTTCGGGTGTTGGAGTTAGAGAATATTACAAATCTCTTGGTTATGCCTTGGACAAGAAGAAAGTTTACATGGAGAAGAATTTATAAATCTGAAATGCGAGAATAAATCATGAAAAGAGGTGTATTTACAGTCCTATTTGTATTTGTGTTCTCTCTTAGTTTTTGTCTAGCTACAAATGTTACAGTATATAATAGTAGTCTGGTTAATACAAATTATACTACTGGCTCAATTATATCTGGCTTTCTAAATTTCAGTTTGAAAAATGTTCCAGCAAACGCAATAATCACTTCAAATCTTGGGGGAAATATGAGTCTAAAAGAATTTATGGCAGCCAACAATCAGCCTCTTTCTTGTGCAACTTTTGGATGTAATGATGTTTATGCTGTTGCCTCCAGTGCAGCTTCCTCTAAATCTTTCGCTTATCCATCACAAAACGTATTTGGTTTTAAAATAGACAGTGGAACAAATATTCAAGTTACCAGTATAAATTTCAGTTTGGATTCAGATTTTTCCTTATCAGATAGGTTACCATTAGAACTTAATTTTTTCGAGAACTATAACTGGTTCTTTGACGAACCTTCTCTACAGTATGATAGACTTTTAGAAAGTCAAAGTTATGGCTGTTACGATGTTTCCGCACCTAAAATAATGGACTCTGAAGTAGGTTCAACAAGATATTGTGAAAAGATCGAATCTTTACCATCGTCAAGAGCCTACATGGTTGGTGCGAATCTTGTTGGAACTGGGACTAGGATTATGACTATGACATTAAGAACAGAGAGTGATATATACGGTGAAGAGTGTACCTATGATGCGAGTAAGACCAATAACTGTACTATAACTCTAGAAGAATCTCTTTCTGCAGGAAACTATTATGTATGTATAACTGCCGAAGAAAATAATCTCAATAATGAATATCTTCTTCCAAAAGAAAATACTGGGAAAAATTGTGGATTTTATGATGCTCCTGCAAATATCGGTGGATCGGATTATTCTATTTTTGTTAAATTGCCAAAATATGCTTCTTCTTTTACGTTGAACAGTCAGGGCATATCTGAAGATGAATTTACTAAAATGGTTTCTGCAGCAAATACTTACCTAACTGATATGTATGGTAAAGACTGCTCTAATGGTTGCGTATTACCTGTTAAAATTTCAGGAGTAAATCAGAACTTGCAAGTTTCAGCTATAAAACTAAAATATAGTGCCGGTGGTACGGAAGGAGGAAATAAATTTGTTACAAATGTTTATTCACTTGCTGCAACTCCTTTCTTAGTTTCTGTCGAAAATAAAAATGTCGATTTGTCAAAACTAGGATTTGAATTAAATTCTTCAGGAACAAAAACATTAGTTCTTTCTATTGATGGAACAAAAATTCTTGAAAAACAAATAACAGTATTATTAGCTGCAAATATTCAATCCTTGCAACCATTAAATCCTCCGGCAGGAATTCCTACAGAGTTTACTCTAAATGTTAGTTCTTCGTCAAATATAACAAGTTACGAATGGAACTTTGGCGACGGGACTAGTCTTGTTAAAACTTTAGTAAATCATGTTTCTCATACTTATGTGAATAAAACATTTTATACAGTTCAAGTTGGTGTGACCGATATTACTGGCGTAACTGCTCGTAAAAACTTTACAGTTATCTCTGGAAGTCCTGCAGAAGTTATCAATCTAACTATTGCGGCTAAAAAAATAAGATTACAGAACGTTGCAGACAGTTTGAAGAGTTATCCAACTTGGCAAGCAGACTATATTCGAAATTTATTAAAATTAGATAGTATCATGACTGAATTGAATTTACTAGAGAATAAAAGAAAATTGATTTCTACAGACAGTGAATTTATCAAATTAGCTTTGGAATTAAACAACTTTACTGTTCCTCAAGGAATTTTTATGGTTAATGAAATGCCAACACCTTTCTTAGTTAATTCCGCAGATGTTGATCCTACACCTTTGAAAAAAATTGGTGGAGGGGTTGGAGAAGATGACCTTTCAGGATATAAGGAAGGAATTTCGCAGTGGGAAAGAGAAAATATTCAAGGCATTATCGTTATTAAGAGATTTGATGTTTTAGGTGACAATGATCAGTCAGTTTTTCTTATGAATTCATATTCTGTAAACTTAAATTCTATTTCCTCTGAAGAAAGTTATTTTATAATTAATCAAGGAGCTGATAGCATTACTGGTGATGGCACTTTTGATTTGAAAGAAACAGACGGATTTGCTTATTTAACTATAGAAGGCGAAGCAAAAAAAACTTTTAATTTTGTTTCTTCCAGTGAAGATTTAGTATTTTACGTTTCCCCCGTTGTTTCTGAACTTCCTTACGAAGCTCCACTAGGCGTTTGTAATTTTAATACTGTTTGTGAACCTAAGTTAAAAGAAAACTATCTAAATTGCCGTTCTGACTGTAAGCCTGTCGGGAAAACAGTTTATTGGATATTCTTAGTAATTTTAGCAGGTTTAGTTTTGTATACTCTCTTACAAGAGTGGTACAAGAGAAATTATGAAAAAATATTATTTGAGGATAGAGCACACTTATTTAATTTAGTGAGTTATATTGATAACATGTCTAGTAGAGGTATTGTAGAAGGTGAAATAAGAAGAAAACTTGCTGAGCAGGGCTGGACATTAGAAAAAATTAATTATGCTTTCAAAAAATCGAAGGGACAAAAATTAGGAATGTATGAATTAATTCCTGTTGAAAAGATTTTTTCTTTATTAAGACAGAACCAATCTAAAAAACAAGTTAAAGCTAATCCTACTTTGATGCCTATGACCCCTAAGATGGTTATTCCACAGAACACAAATATTAATAAAGCTCAAAATCCAAACCAAAATATAAAAAGATGGTAAATAAAGAAGAAGATAAATCGACGGTGATGAATGCAATTAAGAAGTTTACTAAGAAAATTTTTGGAAATTTGTTAAAGAAAAAAGGCGAAGTTAAATTAGGTTTATACGGTTCTCCGAATGCAGGTAAGACTTCTTTGGCTAATCGAGTTTGCCAGGATTGGTTGGGTGAAGATTTAGGAACAGTCAGTAAAGTCCCTCATGAGACTCGAGAAGTTCAGTTTAAAGAAAAAGTTTACATTGAGAAAGACGGAAGAAAAGTTGAGTTCAAACTTATTGATACGCCAGGTATCGCAACTAAAATTGATTTTGAAGACTTCCTAAAGTTTGGTTTGAAGAAAAAGGAAGCACAGGAAAGAGCAAAAGAAGCAACACAGGGAATTATTGAATCTATAAAGTGGTTAGATGATGTTGATGTGGTTGTAGTTGTTTTGGACGCAAGTATTAATCCTTATTCGCAAGTTAATATTACAATTATTGGAAACTTGGTTGCGAGAAAAATTCCGGTTTTAATCGTCGCTAACAAGATAGACTTGAAGAAAGCAGATATTAAAAAAGTAAAAGGAGCTTTTCCAGAATACGAAGTTGTTGGAATTTCGGCTAGAACTGGTGAGGGAATGGAGGATTTCTACTCATCTCTTTTCAAATTAATAAAAAAGAAATAAAATGGCAAAGAAAACACAAAAAATTGATAAGAAAAATTCTAAAGATTTGACTATTCATTTTATGCCGTACTCTGAGATTGCGAAAGAAGACACAATTCATAGAATTAAGAAAATTTTGGGTTTGATTTTAGATAATAAGCTTATCATTTTACAAGGTAGATTGAAACCTGAAGAAGAAAGTAAGCTAATTGAAACTACTATGACTTTAATTGGCAATGTTAAGGGCTTTCAGGGCGTTGAAATTTCTACTCTTTCTGGAGACTCTGAAAATAAAAATTTATTTGACAGAGTAAGACATAATATTGCTAAAATACTCGTTGGTGAGCAAGATGCAATTACTTTAATTGGTCCAGCTTCACTTGTTAAGGAAATTAAGAAAGACCCTAAGAAGATCGAATTGATGTTGGAAAGAAAGTAATTTTTTAGTATCTATAATTTTATAAAGGCTTTTTTTCTGAGAAGTTTATGAAGAAGATAAAAACATTAGGTGCTATTTTGGCTATTGGAAGTTTGGCCCTTGGTGAAAGCGACGAATCTTTGATTAAGAGTGTTGAATTTGTTGATTATAATAAACAAGGCGTTATTATTCCTTCTGTAAAAGTAACTGCAGATTTATCTGCTTTATCTGTTTCTACTAACCAATATGTCTTTGAATACTCTACTAACCTTGTAGATTGGGTTAGCGATAGCCAAACAATAACAACTTCTTCTCTTAGCAGAACTTTTCAAAATAGGCCTTCAGTAGGTTATTATAAACTAAAAAGGGTGAATTATTAATGAAACAAATAAACCTTTTTTTGACTTTTTTATTTTTTCTGTTTGCTATTAACAGTGTTAGTGCGGTAATAGTAACTTATGAATTACCTACCCCAAATAATAGTTCAAATGTTTGTTCAAATAATGTTCTTTTCAATTCTTCCGTTAGTTTGGTTACAGAAGAGGTCTTAGATTTTTCTTTTAACTTAGATGAAGAAGAAAGTTTGTATTGTAGTGACACTGGAAATAATATCGCGAATAGGTCTACTTGTCTGTTTAGCATTACTAATTTTGGGATGCATAAAGCTCGTGCAGAAGTTTATTACACTAAGGCTAAAGAAATAAACTATGACTCAAATCTAACTAAAGGAAAAAACGGAGGAAACACTTGGAATTTGACAGCTGGTTTTATGAGTGCAAGTTATAACCTAAACGTTCTTGAAGATAACAACATTTCCACTTTTTATGGTCTCTCTGGAAGTAACTTGTCTGAATTAATTTTTAATTTTTCACTTACCAATATAAGTTCTGTAGAGATATATTGGCAACCTGCCCCACCAAGTAAAACAACAAACATAACTGGAAATCCTGAAACATATTATTTCGGATATTGGAATGGATCTCAATGGATTTATCCAGTAGAATGGAATTCTTCTGAAAACTACCAAGAATTTAATAAATTTTATAAAATTTCTTTGACTCAACCAGTAGAAACTACAAAAATAAAACTAATTAGAGAAGTATCAAGTTCAGGAATTGCTATCTCAGAATTAAGTGTTTTAAGTGCTGATAAGATGAATACAACTCTTATGGGGGAATGGAGATATTTCAATATGACAAATTCTTCTGAGGATATCTGTACTTCTCCTACTTTTGATTTTACACCAGCTAACGTTGCAATAAATGTTGGGGAAAGTTTTAGTGTTGATTTTAATGCAACTGATGACTCTCCTTTAACTTGGTCTGTTAATGATACTAACTTCTTAATTGATGAAAATGGAACTGTGACAAATAATGTGACTCTTTCTGCAGGAATTTATTCAATTCTTGTAACAGTAACAGACGCCTTCAACAACTCCAATTCTAAAGTCTATGAATTAACTGTAAATACTGTAACTACTAGTTCAAGCAGAGGTGGTGGCGGTCGTTCAAGAACTATTGTTAACGAAACTATTGTACAGAATGTAACTGCTCCTACTTCAAACGAAACTGTTAACTCAACAGTTAATGAAACTGCAACTGACAATGCTCCTAAAGGTTTCCTTCCTTTAACTGGTGCGTTTATAGGTACAACAACTGGAAAGATTAGTGTTGGAATTATTTTATTCTTGATTGTTCTTGGCGGAGCTTATTGGTTCGTAGCTGCTAGAAGAAAGTTAGCTAAGAAGAAGTAATTATATTTCCCAAATTTTCCAAGATAATTCTGCCTGACATTTTAGCATTTCCATTCCATTAATTACTCTCGCTCCTAGTAATTTTCCTTTTTTAAGAAACTCAGTTTCAGAGGGGTTATAAATTAGATCAAAAAGAAGATGGTTTTTTGTTAAAAATTCGTAAGGAATCGGTGGAAAAGATTTTTCATTGGGGAACATTCCGAGAGGAGTTGTATTAATAATCATCTCACAGCCATTAATCAAATTTTTATCTAGTCCTTCATAACTAAGTTCGTTTCTTTTTGGATTTCTAGAAACAAATGAATAATTTATTTTATTTTTATTTAAAATAAAAGCTATAGACTTAGCAACACCCCCTGTGCCAAGAATTAAAACTTTTTTGTTAGTTAGTTTTAATTTTTTTAGAATCTTCTCAAAAGCTACAGCGTCTGTGTTGTAACCTTCTAAAATTAACTTTTCGCCACGAATTATTTTTATAACATTCACAGAACCAATATGATTAGCTTCTTTTTCTATTCTGTCTAGATATTTTATAACTTCTTCTTTGTAAGGAATTGTAATATTCAGTCCGCAAAGTTCTTTTTTTGATACTATTATTTTTCTTATTTGGGAAATATCATCTAGTTCAAATAATTCATAGAAATCTTTCTTGTTTTTTTCTTCAAAATAGTTTTTTGAAAATGAATGTTTTAGACTTTTTCCAACTAAACCAAACTCTCTTCTTATATTCCCCATGTAGAATTAGCCTTTCTTTTTATCTCGGCAATTTCTTTCAGGACTGATTTCTCGTCGGAAGTTAGTAAATCTCGGCTTTCTTTGAACTTTCTAAACTGGAATTCAGAAAGATTTGAAAAAAGATATTCCCCAACTTTTAATTCTCTTTCAAAATTTACACCAGGTAGAGATATTGCAACTTCTTTTCCTTTGTCTGCCTGTTTCATTGTGTCTTTATTTTCTTGGATTGTTTTTACTCTTCCTATTTTTTTGTCAATAGAATTTATCATCTCCAACTCTTGAGTTAAAACTCCTCCTTCAACTGAAACACCAAAGATTGCCGGGCTAGTATTTCTGAAAACAAAATCTAATATTTTTACTTTTACAATATTTGGCAAATCGTTCAATTTCTTTCGTTCAATTTCTTTCTGTTTATTTTGTTGCCATTTTTCATAGTCTTCAATTAATTTATATACGACATCATGAGAAAGAATTTTGATTTTTCTCAGATCTTCAGCTTTTGCTTCTTCTGTTAAATCTGAATTAAAGCCTAAGATTACTCTATCTTCCTCTACTAATGAATTAGCGAAATATACATCTTTTTTGGTAATTGGACCTATGTCTGCTTTTATTACTTGAATTTGTCTTTGTTTCAGAAGTACCATCAATGCTTCCAAACTTCCAAGGGACTCTGCTTTGACAAAAATTCCTTTCTCATCAGTCTGTATTTCTTCAGAAATTTCTTTTGCAAATTCTTCTTTTATTTTCTCTAAATTATCTTTTACAACAATAAAAGGCATGCCTGGTAAAATATCTTCTTTTGAAGTTATCTGCAATCTCATTCCAGTAGCTGCTCTTACTTCTGTTTGTGTTTTGAAACCTTTGTTTAATGGAAGAGCTTCCTGAATGTTTCTTATTCTAGTTAGGATTGGTTCACCGAAAGAGGCAATTGCAATTTCGTCATTTTCCTTCAATTCTCCGTCGTATAAAATAGCCTCCAAGAAATTCATAGATTTGTCTTTTTTAACTTCTAGAATAACTCCTTTGCCTTCTTTTTTCACATTTAGTCTATCTTTCAAGAATTTTTGTGATAGTGCAGACAACATAGCAAGAATTTCAGCGATACCTTCTCCACTTCTAGCAGAACAAGGAACTATTGCGACATTTTTTGTGAAGTCTGTAATTTTAAAATATAATTCTGCATCTATTCCGTATGAATTCAGTGCACCGATTATTGTGTAGAATTTCTCTTCGAAATTTTGACTAACATTTATTGCCTGTTTATTTATACTGTCTAAAACGAAACCAGAATCAGCTTTTTTCCAACCAGAAATATTATCTATTTTGTTTAGTGCAATTATGAAAGGTGTTTTATTTGATTTTAAAATTTTCAAAACTTCTTGTGTCTGGGGTTTTAGTCCTTCATTTACGTCGATAACTAGAATTGCAATGTCTGCCAAGCTTCCACCTCGCTTTCTTAAGTTTGTGAAAGCTGCGTGACCTGGTGTGTCGATGAATAAGAATCCAGGAATTTCTAAAGGAATCTTAAATTTTTCTAGAATTTCTCCGGCTCTTTCAATTACCTTATCTTTTGGAAGAGTTGTGAATGAAATTTTTTGTGTAATTCCTCCAGCTTCGCCAGTTTGAATAGAAGTTCCTCTAAGTTTGTCAAGAATACTTGTTTTTCCGTGGTCTACGTGACCTGCTACCGTAACAATTGGTTGTCTGATGGTTTCCATTATTATTTAACAAAAGACATCTTTAAAGGTCTTTTCTTACCCCCTTATTTTCTAGTTTCTTATCTTCTGTTTTCTCTCTACTATATTTTGCCCACATATTTCCAAAATGAGGATTCTTTTTTAATTCCTCGAAAGTTCCTTGCCCAACTATTTTTCCCCTTGAGAATAGGTAGATATAATCAAATTTATCTAGCAAGTGTAGTCTGTGAATGGAAGAGATAATTGTTTTATCCTTAAATTCCTCAAATAACTGCTCGTGTATTCTTAGTTCGTTTAAACTATCAACGCTACTGGTAGGTTCATCAAGCAATAAAATATTACTTTTGCTAGCTGCCAAGAAACCTCTTGCTAGAGCTAATCTTTGTTTTTCTCCACCAGATAAAGAAACTCCTTTTTCCATGACGCTTGTGTCCAACCCCTTAGGAAGTTTTTCTAAAACAGGTTCTAGTTGAGCCATTTTAATTGCTCTTTTCAAATCATTTTCTCTAACATTCAAGTTTATTGTTACGTTATATCTAAACGTATTATTGAATATCTCTGGTTCTTGGGGAATAAGAGTAACTTCTTCCCTTATGCTTTCTGTTCCATGAGGTAGTAAATTTCCGTCACAATACACTTCTCCTTTTTCAGATTTGTACAACCCCCTAATTAAGGAGAGAATAGTACTCTTTCCACTTCCACTTTCTCCAACTAAAGCAATTTTTTGACCTCTACTAAAATTGAAGTCAACATTATTCAACTGAGCATTTTTTCCGTCTTTATCGTATGTGAAAGAGATATTTTTCATTTCAACTTTTTTCCAGTCTTTAGGTAGTTTTCCATTTTCAATTTCTCCTAATTTAGAGTACTCTTCATCTAAGGTATAAGCTCCTTCAATTTTTGCGTTTGAACGAATGATACTTCCATAAAGTTCGGCGAATCTATAATATGTTTCTCCTACTTTGCTCAAGTATCCATACAACATGTACAATGTACCAATCATTATTGTTCCTGTTAAACCGAATTCCGTATAGGCTTTATAGCTTAACACTATAACTACCATGAACTGAATAGCGATACTTGCAAAACCCCATTTAACCTCGTTAATTACAGAGCTACTCTTGAAAGTTTTGTATGCTGCTGTCTGTTTGTTGTCTAATTCTTTGGATACGGTTTTTCTTAATCTCAAAGTGATTATAGTCATAACATTACTTACATAATCAAAGAACGCGGATGAAAAGGCATTACTAAACTTGTTGAGCTCCTTATATTTTCCATTTAATTTTTTGTCTACTCTCGAGATTATGAATAAAGTTACTAAAGCGTAAATAAGAGCAAATAAACCTACTTGCCAATCAATGATAAATAGAACTGCTAGAGAACCAAAGAAATTTATCAGAGTGTACGTAATCTGATAAGTCATATTTCCTGCAAAGTCTTCTAATGCGCCTGAAGCTCGATTTACCTTGTCGATAGTGTCTCCAGAATGATTGTCTTTATGCCACTTAATAGGTAACTTGAATATGATTCTCAACTTATCATTGATATAATTCTTTTTTACAAAAAACGAAGTAGTTGTTTCTAAAATTCTAGCAGTTCCGTGGAACGCCCAAAAAACAACCGTAATAACAAATAACAGAAATATTTTGAAGAGTAAGTTCATAAGCTGTTCGTGAGAAGTAATAATGTTCTGGATAGAATTAAAAATATTTCCTATGATGTATGGGAAAGCCAAATCAACAAGCCCAGCTATGATGAACAAAGAAATGTAAAAGATAAAAAGACCTTTTTTCTTTCCCAAATAACCCCATTCTGTTATTAAAATATTAATCAAAGGATGTCTAGTTTTTTCCATAAAAATAGGAGAATTCGGCGAGTTAAAAGTCTTTTCGTTTTATCTTATCAAGTGCCTGCTGAACTGTTTTGAAAATATCTTTTTCACTTACATGTTTTTTGAATTCAGGATTTTGCATTAAATGTTCTTTTACACCTGGCCAAAACTCTGTGAAAATTACTCTCGACTTGTGTTTCTTTCTTGTTTTTATAAACTCTACAAGTTGAACAAGACCACTGCTATCGACGAAAGGAACGTGTTTCATTCTAAGGATGATTATTGGTCTCTCTAAGTACATATGTTCTGTTAACTTTTCTTCAAATACGTTCATTGCTCCGAAAAAGAAAGGGCCATGAATTGTATAGACACTGACTCGGTCTTTTAGAAGAGGATTTGTGTTGATTATGCTATTTAATTCTCCTGTTGCATCATATTCTTCCATAGATTTTATATTTGTCACTTGTGTTAATTTTACGAAAACTAAGAAGAAGGCAAGTAACATTCCAACTTGAACTGCAAAAACCAGGTCTGTGAAAATTGTGAATAAGAAAGTTGTCAAAAGAATTATCGCTTCTTGTTTTCCCGTTTTTACTATAACCTTTATCTCATGTAGATTAAACATTCTTACAGATACTACCATCAAAACACCTGCTAGGAAAGCTTTTGGAATGTAAAATGCTAAAGGAGCTAAGAATAAGACTGTTAGAAGAAGAAATAGTCCGTGAATAATTCCTGCTGCTCTTGTTTTTGCACCTTCTCGAATGTTAACTGCGCTTCGTGCTATTGCTGCAGTACATGGAATTCCTCCAAAGAACGGCAAGACAAGGTTATTTACACCTTGAGAGATTAGTTCTTTGTCGCTTTTGTGTTTAGTATTAGTCATAGCGTCGCAGACTACTGCACATAATAATGCTTCGATTGCCCCCAACATTGCGATGGTAAATGAAGCAGGGAAGACGTTTTTTAGAAGTTCAAGGTTAAAATTTATCCAGCTAAAATGTGGAAATCCTCTTGCGATTGTTCCAACTACTGGAATGTTTAGGGCGAAAAAGAAAACTGCTAAGGATGACAGAACCAACATTATTACTGAAGGAGGAATATTCTTTGCAAACTTTGTTTTAGATAAAAGTTTAGGTGAAAAAACCATAATCAAAATTGTTAGAAGAGTTATTGCAAGTGCTATATAATTTATCTTTGCAAAATCTACTATTATTTCAGAAATTGTTTCCCAAACGTGTTCTTTTGATGCAAGACTTAAACCTAGTGCGTTTGAAAGTTGCCCAATAAAAATGATTGCACCAATACCTGCCGTAAAACCTGTGATAACTGGAAGAGGAATATATTTTACTAATTTTCCTAGTTTTATTAAACCGAAAATAACCTGTAAAAGTCCTGCTAAAAAACCAGCCAATAATAATCCTTCAATTCCATATTTATTTACCGTCGACAAAATAATAACAGCCATTGCCCCTGTTGGACCGGTGATTGAAAAATTAGAACCTCCAATTGAAGAACCTAAAATACCTGCGATGATTGCAGTGTAAAGACCCATAATTGGATCTACGCCAGAGGCAATCGCGAAAGCGATTGCAAGAGGTAATGCAACTACTGCAGTAATAAAACCGGCTTTAAAATCTGATAAAAAGTCCCTTTTGAAATAGTCAGACACTCTTTTTTTGTTCTCCATAAGTCACGTTGATAAACCCTATTTAAAAATTTATTTGAAACAGTTTTTAAACTGTTTCAGCGTTAGTTTTACATGGAATCTGAAGAATATAAAATAATGAACTCTCCGGAGCTTATTTACAAGCATATGATTGAAGATGTTCGTAAAGCTAAGAAAGAGATATTATTAGAAACTTACATCTATGGTGACGATAAAATTGGAAGAGAGTTTAGAGATGAACTAACTAAAAAAGCGCTGGAAGGAGTGAAAGTTCGTGTGCTAGTCGATGCTTGGGGTTCCAATGTTAGAAAAAAGTTTTTTAGAAAATTAATCAATGCCGGAGGAAGAATTAGATTTTTTAGAAAGTTTAGACATGCTTGGAGAATCTTTACAGAAAATCATCGGCGAAATCATCGTAAACTTTTAATAATTGATAGAAAAATTTCTTACATAGGTTCTATTAATATTACGGCGAGTTGTTTGAAATGGGAAGAACTTGTAATTAGAATCAACAGTCCTCTGACAGTTCAACTTAGAAAATCCTTCGATAGAACTTGGAACAGATTTAACATACTTAGAATAAAAAGAATGAAGGGAATTTTTTATGAAGGTTTTGAGATTCTCCATGATTTTCCTTCTGGCAAGATGAGTTTTACTGGCAGAAAATATATCAAACTCATTTCAAAAGCTCAAAAAGAAATTTTGATAACTACTCCTTACTTTTTACCTTCACAGAGAATAAGAAAAGCCTTAAGAAATGCGGCTAAACGAGGTGTTGAAATTAAGATTCTTTTACCAAAAACTTCCGACGTAAAAATCTTAGATCTTTTCAGAAATAGATATCTTAGAAAACTTTGTCAAAAAGGGATTGATGTTTATTATTATCCTAAAATTTTGCATTCTAAGCTTTTAATCATCGACGATAAATTTTTCCTAATGGGTTCTTCTAATTTGGATTATAGAAGTTTTATGCATCAGTTTGAACTTAATCTTGTTGGAGGAGATGAAGGTTTAATTTCCGAGCTGAAAAAACATTTTTATCAAAATCTAAAGATCTCGGAACTTTCTCTTTGTGAAATTCACTATAAGCCTAGACTATTTACAAGATTGTTTGAAAAAATTCTTGAGCCGATTAGAGAATTCTTCTGAGGATTAATTTTTAAAGGGTTTTTGCCTTAGTTTAGTATGAACTTAGAAGACTATAACTTGGAAATGGAAAGCACAATTGCTAAGATTAAGAAAAGCAAGGCAAAGACAGTTTTACTTCAGTTTCCAGATGGAATGAAGCCGAATGCAACGGAGATTGCTGCGAAGATAGAAAAAGAAACTGGAAAAGAAATAAGAATCTGGCTTGGAAGTTGTTTCGGTGCTTGTGATATTCCTAATTCTGAATCTGAATTGTTAGTTCAGTTTGGTCATGCGCCTTGGGACTAGAAACCAGTTTCTTCTTAAAGTTTATAAAGTGTTTTTCACAAGAGATTTTATGAAAAAAGAGCTTGGATTTTTGTTCCTTTTTGCATTTGTCGCTTTTAGTTTTGTCTCTGCACAAACTGAAGTTTACTATTTCTACGGAAATGGTTGCCCACATTGTGCTAATGTTGCGGCTTCAGGTGTCCTTGAAAGAGTGAATGCTTTTGAAAATGTGAGTGTTACAAAATATGAAATTTACTACAATGAAACCTCAAGACAGAAATTCTATGATTTGGCTGCGAAGGTAGGTCTTTCAAAAAATAATATTGGGGTTCCTTTTGCTGTGATAAACTGTTCAGGAAAATTATCTTATCTTGCAGGAGACAAACCTATTATCGAAAACTTAGAAAATTATTCCTTGAGTTGTGAGGGAAAAAGTGACTCAGGAAATGTTTCACCTGAAAATCCAAATGCTAAAACAATAACACTTGGGGGAATTGTTGTAGCTGCTTTAGTTGATTCAATTAATCCTTGTGCTTTTGGTGTTTTAATTTTTCTGATGATCTCTTTATTGAAAATTGGTTCTTCCAAGCGAGCTTTGCGAGCGGGTTTGATTTATACTTTTGTTGTTTTTGTAACTTACTTTCTTTCAGGTTTAGGAATTTTCAAAGTTATTCAATCCTTTACTTCAATTACTAGATTTATTTATCTTGGTTCTGGAATTTTGGTTTTAATTTTCGGTGCTTTGGAACTTGTTGATTTTACACGAAAGGACAAAGAATCTATTTTGAAAATCTCCGGAAAAGTAAAACCTCTAATGGAAAAATTTATTCACCAGGGAACTGTTCCCGCAATGATAATCTTAGGAATTTTAGTTTCCTTGTTTGAGTTGCCTTGCACTGGTGGAATTTATTTGGCTATTCTGAACCTGATGTCTATAAACAAGACTTTCGGAATCCCTTATTTATTATTGTATAACTTTATCTTTGTTTTACCCCTCATTGTTCTAACTTTATTGATTTACAAAGGCACAAATCCTGCGCAATTGCAAAAATGGACTAACAGTGAGAAGAAATGGATGAAACTTTCGGCAGGTTTGATTTTGGTCGTTTTAGGTGTTTACATTCTATATAGTGCTCTATAATTAAGTATAAAAGCCAACTTTGGCAATCAGTTTTATGGGTATGTTTTCAAATTTTGGTAAAAAAACCCTGTACTATCCGGGTTGTATGTTAAAGGGAGTTTTGACTACAGAGCAGGAAAATTACAAGAAAATCTTCAATAAATTAGGAATAGACTTTGTTATGTTGCCTGCTGAAGAAATTTGCTGCGGTTCGCCGGTTTACAATGCAGGTTATAAGAAAGATGCGAGAAAGCTAGCGCAACAGATGTTTGATTTACTTAAAGTTAAGAAGATTACGAAGATTTTGACGCCCTGCCCTGGCTGTTATAACATGTTCAAGAACGAGTATCCTAAACTTTTGAGAGAGTGGGACATTGAAGTTGAGCACGCGACACAGGCTATTTTGAAGAAATTGAAAGAAAAAAAGCTTGCAAGTTACATTGAGGAAGTTGTGACTTATCATGACCCTTGTCATTTAGGAAGATATTCTGGAATTTATGACGAGCCTAGAGAGATTATAACAATTCTTGGTGGCCGACTTAAGGAAATGACTCATAACCGAGAGAACTCGCTTTGTTGCGGCGCTGGTGGTGGATTGAGAGCTAATTTTCCAGAGGTTGCGAAGAGTATTGCGAAGAAAAGAACAGAAGAAGCACCAAAAGATGCTGAGAAAATTTTGTCTCCATGTGGTTTGTGCCATGCTAATCTTAGTACTGCCGATGGACGAAGTGAAGAATTTTCAACATGGGTTTTAGGGAGGTTGGAATGAAAATTGCAATATGTGGAAGTATGAATTTTGGAAAAGAAATGATTGAGTTAAAAACTAAACTAGAACAAAAAGGCCATAATGTGGTAGTGCCGGAGAATACCGAAAGCTATGCTGATGGAACTTCTTCTGTTGAAGATAAGTGGGAAAAAATAGAACTAGACGTTTTCAAAACTTATTTTGAAAAAATAAAAGAACAAAATGCAATCTTAGTAGTTAACAAAGACAAAAATCAAATAGAGAATTATGTTGGAGGGAATAGTCTGATAGAAATTGCATTTGCCCATATTCTTGACAAAAAAATATTTTTATTAAACCCTATCCCAAAAATGAGCTATTCTGATGAAATTGAAGCAATGAAACCAGTTATATTAAACGGAAATTTGGAGTTGATAAAATGAAAAAACAAAATTTAAATCAACCTTACGAAACTGACGCGAGCCAGATTAAAGGAATTGCGACAAAAGTTTTTAATCCAACAACTATCGAAGAAATTGAAACAATTGTGAGAGATCATCCCCATATTTGTATTCGTGGCGGTGGAAGTGGTTTAGTTGGTGGAGCTGTTCCTCAAAATGAAGTTGTACTAGATTTGTCTAAAATTGACAAGATTGGAGAAATTGATTTGAATCGAAAAACTATTCAGGTTGAAGCAGGTGTTGTCTTAGACGAATTACAAGATTATCTTTCTCAGTTTAGTTTAGAATTTCCCATTAATCCTTCTTCTCATGCTATTGCAACAATTGGTGGAATGATTGCGACCGACGCCGTTGGAAGCAGAGCGGTAAAATATGGTCGAACTTCTGAGTGGGTTAATTGGATTGAGATTATTAATTCCAAAGGGGAAATAATTAAAAAAAGCAAAACTGATTTGAGTGATTATGCAGGTATGGAAGGAATTACTGGTGTAATTGTTCGAGCTTCATTAAGACTATCTCCTAAGAAAGACAGAACTGCGACTTTAATTGTGAGTGATGATATTAGAGAAATTCATGATTTGGTTTTGCAACATAAAAGTAATCCTTCGGTTTCTATGATTGAATTTTTGGACAGAAGAATTTCCGAGATGATTGGTTTTGAGAGTTTCTATCATTTAATTATTGAATATGAAAGTGATGAAGGGAAGTTACATGGTAGAGCCTATCATGATTTGATGGTAAAAAGAGATTCTAGCTATCCAATTCTAGCAGAAAAAGAATATACAATAATTGAAGACCCAAAAATTATGTTGGGTAAATTTGAAGATTTGATGGGTTGGTTCGAACAGAAAAGAATTCCTGTTTTTGGTCATCTTTCCGTGGGTATTTTACATCCATGTTTTAAGAAAGAACAAAAAGAATTAGCACACGAACTTATGAGATATGTTCCAAAAATTAGTGGAAAGATTTCAGGTGAACACGGGATTGGTTTAGTGAAAAAAGAATTTGTTGACCTGAACGATAAAAAACTATTAATGAATGTTAAAAAGAGAACAGATCCAAGAAATAAATTTAATCAGGGAAAGATTCTATAATGGTATCGGTTAACTACAAACAAGCAAGAGAATTTTTAGAAGGAATAAATTCTAAAGATAGAGTTGCTATTTATACCCACATAGATTTAGATGGTTTGGCTTCTGGAATTTTATTTGAGAATTTTTGTAAAAAGAAAAAATGTAAAGGTGTTGAAGTTTTCTTTTTGAATTATGGAATTTCAAGAATTGCAGATTGTAATCCTCAAAATTTTAATAAATTTTTAATTGCAGATTTAGCTCCTTCTGCGGTAGCAAGTGATTTACTTCTTCTTAAACATGGAGAGACTCTTTATACTGATCATCACCAGATTGACCCAGCACATCCAATAAAAGCAAGTGTATTGGAATTGCGAACTATCTCTGAAGGATACATTCCTTCTAGTAGAACTGTTTATGAATTAACTGAAAAAGAAAATCAAAAAAAATTATGGCTTGCTACATTAGGTGTTTTTGGTGATGCGGGTTACAACTATTCTGAAAATAATGAATTTTTGGAAAAAGCTTACAAGACCTTAGGGATTACAAAAGATCAAATGATAGAATTTACAAAGAAGTTTGGAGATGTTTTAGTTTTCTTCTCGCCGGAATTAAATAAAGCTCATGAAAAATTAAGTTCAATAAAAAGATTAGAGGAAATAGGCAAACTCGAACAATTTTTTCAACCGATAGAACACGAAATGAAAAGTTTGATTAGAGACTATGAAAATAAAAGAGAAATCAGTGACGAAAAAGTCTTTTACATGTTTGATACACAATATCCCGCAATAAAATCTCCTTTCATCAATAGAATTTCTTCTACAAATGGTTTGAAAGTTTTTGTTTTTGCTAATTTAAAAAAAGACAAAGTTCTCTCTTTGTCTGCAAGGAATCAGGCAAAATTGTACGATGTGACCAAGATTCTTACCGACTGTGTTAGTGGTTTAAGAGAAGGAACATCTGGAGGACATAGTTTTGCAGCAGGAGGGAGCGTAAGTTTGGAAGATTTGGATGAATTTAAAAAAAGATTTATGCAATATGATTTAGAAAAGGCGAGGATAAAACATGACAAATAAAAATGAACAAGATAAGATAGAGGCGAAAAATGCTATTGAGAATGCTAAACAAGTTTTAGAGAAATGTATACGGTGTGGAATGTGTAAGTCTCTTTGTCCCGTTTTCAAAGTTCTAAAAGAAGAAACTGTCTCTCCAAGAGGGCATTCTATTTTGATTAATGATAATATTTTCGAAGAAACTTTATTCAATTGTACTCTTTGTAAGGCTTGTGAACAGAAATGTCCTTTGAATTTGAAAATTTGCGACTCGGTTAGAAGTGGGCGAGAAGCTTTGAGTTTGAAGAACAAAAATCTTAAGTCCAATGAGGAAATGATTAAGAATGTTAGAAAGACCGGAAATCCTTTTGGTGATGGACCTATCGAGAAGGATAAGTTGTATTGCTGCTGATTTGTTGTATCTTAATAGGAGTTACAAATAGAAAGATTTAAATACTCTTTTTTTCTATATTGTTTATGACAAATAAAAAATTCATTGCAGGTGTTGTAGGTTTAGCTGCTCTTTTAACAGCTTCTGAGTATGTAAGAAAACCGGTAGAATTCACTGATACTCTTAGAAGTTACGCTATTGAAAAAACTGATGCAACATACGGATTAAATTTTGCAAGTAATTATGTTGCTAGTGCAACTCTAAAAGATATAAGTGGTAAAAATCTTGAAACGAAAAATGTTTATCATGTCAAAGGTTATGAGAATTTTTGGGGAAATCACGCAACTTCTGTAGAGAGGATTAACTAAGATGGTTTATATTGATGGAAAAGGAAAATCTGTAAATGATGAAGACGCAGAGATATCTGATGAGGCGGAATTAAGAAATGTTTATCGTCTTTTGAACCCATTACAAAAAGGACAACAACCTTCAAAGGAATACTTACGAAATGAAGAAAATTTTGTTTTGGCAGGTATTGAAGAGTTAGTTATGCGAGACGGAATTGGAAACTAAAATGGGAAAAACACTACAAGCAGTTCTTGCAGGATTAATCTTGACCGCTGGCAGTGTAGGGCTCATAAAATCTTGTGTAGATAATTATTATCAAAGTTTACCGGGTGTTGTTTACTTTGTTGATGGAAAAGAAGTTCTTGAAAGAAGATTTAAAACTAATGAAGAACTGAAGGCCTATACTGAATCTGAAGAAGGAAAAGCAGAGGCTAAATTCTATTTAGAACAAAATAAACTAAAAAGATGACAAATAAATTTATGAAAAATACTGCGAGAGGAATTTTAATTGGAGGATTAGCTGTTAGTTTGTTAACTGGCTGTAAAAGAGAAACACGAACTGAATTATCTGAAGTACTCCATGAAGACGCTGTTGTTACTTCTCGTGATTATACTTCTCGTTGGGTTCAGATTTTACCTTGTGGGAAGACAATTATACCAATAACTCATCCAGAATCATATAGTATCTCTTTTGATGGAAAAATAGATTTTGACTCTAGTGACGAGGAAGTTTATAGTAGATTTAAAGAAGGAGATACCGCAGATGTTTCCTACAGAGAAGTCTACAAACTAATTTTTGAAGATTTAGACAAAGACGGAAAGAAAGAACAAATTGGAAGAGTGTTTGATGGATACGAATTCGAAGACGCTTGTCCCAAACAACAAAAATAATTCTTGATTGAAAAGCTTTATAAAGCCGTTTTTCACACTACTATTACTCTTAAAAAGAATCTTTATGGAGAAATGCCCTGAAGAGAGTTTTTTTCTAAGAGTTATATAAATATGGTAAAAGGAATAGTAATACAGTTCAGAAGAGGAAGAAAAACTTATACTCCTAGACACTTCATTATTGAAATTCCTGGTTCTGACTCCAAAGAAAAAGCTGCAAAGTTCGTCGGAAAGGAAATTACTTGGGCTTCTCCTGCAAAAAAAATTATCACTGGTAAAATCGCTGCTCCACACGGAAACAAAGGAAATGTAAGAGCAATATTTGAAGTTGGTTTACCTGGTCAATCTATCGGAACTGAGGTGGAGGTAAAATAAGATGGCATTAAGAAAAGCTGGTGCGTATTCTAAGAAACATGCAGTTCCTTTCACAAGAGCTTCTAAAGTTAAAAGTAAATCTTACATCAAAACTGTTCCAGTATCCAAAGTTACAAAGTACAGAATGGGCGACCTTGTTGGATTCAAAGAAGGAAAATATAAAATTCTTTTAGAAGTAAAATCAAAAGACAATGTTCAAATGAGAGACAATGCAATCGAAGCTTCAAGACAGTTCTTAAACAGATTTTTATTGGAACTAATTGGAAAAGATTATTATTTAGAAGTTAGACCATATCCACATCACATGTTAAGAGAGAATAAAATGTTGACCGGTGCAGGTGCAGACCGTATGCAGACCGGTATGGCTTTGTCTTTTGGTAAAACAATGGGAAGAGCAGCTATGGTAAAGAAAGGCCAAACTATTTTAATCGTCGGTGTTAAAGATGTAAAAGCAGAAGGGGTCGCTAGAAAGTTAGTTAATTCTGTAAAGTCAAGATTGCCTTGTTCAATTCATGTTGACACAATAAGAACTGCTTAATTATTCTTTTGATTACAATATAGCAAATTTTTTATACTTGATTCAGTTTTTTTGATTATGATAAATTTTACACAACCAGGAATTTCTAAGAAAGAGTTTGATTACTTTATGTCACAATATCGGGGAGCAGAATATTTTGCCGCGATTAAGGCAGGCGGTGAATGTTTAACTCCAAGTTTATTTGACGCTTTGAAAGGTTTGTATGAATCAAGTTTATTACCTCTTCTGGTCCATGGTGGTGGTAGCCAAATAGATTCTGCTTTGAAAGAAAAAGGAATTATTTCTGAAAAAATTGAAGGTATGCGAGTAACAGACCAAAAAACTCTTGAGGTAGTGGTTTCTACTTTGACTGAAGTTAATAGCAAATTAGTTTCTGAAATGAATGAGCGAAAAGTTAGTGCGAAAGGTTTGAATGGAATTTTTTATGTCGATAAACCTCATGAAGTTTATGGTTTCACTGGGAATGTAACGGGGATGGATCGTAAGGCAGTAGATCATTGTGTAAGGGCTAGACAAATGCCTATTATGTCTTCTCTAGGAAAAGATAAATCTGGCCAGAATTATAATCCTAATGCTGATTCAGCTTTCAAATATTTAGTTTCGCAATTGAATCCTAAAAAAGTTATTTTCTTGACGCCAACCGGCGGAGTTTTCAAAGAAGATAAACTTATTTCCTACATGAGACGAAAAGAATTGAAGGATTTCATTGCTTCTGATTTTGTTAACGGCGGAATGAAACTTAAACTACAAGAAGCGGAAGCGTTAATTAGTTTAGGGCATGATGTACAAATCACTAGTCCTGAAAATTTGATTAAAGAATTATTTTCTGAAACTGGGTGTGGAACCTACTTGTGTAATAAGTAACTATAAATTCTTCATCAATGTAAGTTGACTTAGGTCTGCAGCATCTTCAACAATTTTTACTGCATGTCTTACAAATCTTGCCGTATGAACATCTGTTTTTAATAGAAGTAATGATTTTGCTCTAACAGTTTCCCTTGTGGAATAAACTTTTTCAACAGAAGCTGGTTTAAATTGATAGTAAAAATCAAACGCATCTGCAAGTCCTTTGTTAGAGAGTTCAACTAATTCCTTCAATGCAGGAGTTTTTTTTACGTCGTATTTGATATTTGTTCTCCATAATCTATGAATTTCATCGCCTAGTTTTTCTAAACAAAAAGAATAGGCAAATAAAACTCTTCCGTTTATTGGATCTGGATAGGACATCTTACTTATTGCTCTTTCTAAATATAAACAAAATTTATTTATTTCTGAGTCTCTTGAATCTACACCTTGAATGTTTTCCTTCTCTTTTCCAAATATGTCTTTAATTGCAGAGTCATAAAAAAGTAAAATCATCTGGAAAACTCTCTTGAATATTTCGTCAAGGTCTGAGTAATTCCCTCCGCCCATGTCTTTGATGATGTACTTATCCTCTGACTGAGAGACCAAAGCAAAACCTATTGTGTCTCTTAAACAACGAACTAGTTCACCAGAAATATCTTCTTTAGAGATTAACTCTAACTCATCAATACCTTTTGCATAGATGGCTTGGACTAAACGGGTGATTGTTCTCATTTGTAGACCTTCTACGTTGATGGTTTCCTTTTTTATTTCAACTTTACCCCTATTAGAGATTACTAAAGATTTATCTGCCAAACTTACTTCTACCTCTGAGTTTTTACCAATATTGTTTTGTCTTACCCATTCTATTGGAAGAGTAATTGTGTATGCTTGGTTAGCTTGTTGAATTATTTTTCTTTTTACCATATTATATTATTTATATCAATTATATAAGAAGTATATAAATATTTCTGTGGTGTTTATACAGTATGACAACACAACAAGAGATCAGAAACTGGTTAGAAAAACCTAGAGAAAAGAAAGCGACTCACATGCTCGTAGTTTGTGACAGCTTTAGTCATGAAGACTACCCGGTTTATGTAACAAGAAAACAAGATGTTAGAGAAATTTTTAGAGAATACGATGGGAAAAATATGCAAAGAGTCATGGAAGTATATTCATTCAAGAAAGACCTTGAAACTCAACTAAATGAAATGAGGGCGTTTCACTTAGATTAATATGAAAACTAAATACATAGACTTACACACGCACACTAACTACTCAGATGGAATCTTCCATGAACCTAGAATGTTAGTTAGCACTGCAGCTTACAGAGGAATTGATATATTAGCAAAGACTGATCATGATACTTTCACAGGTTTTGAAGAAACTAAAAAAGAAGCAGACAAGTTCGGATTAATTTTGATTCCTGGTGTGGAAATAACTACTCCTAGCTATCATCTTCTTGGTTACAACTTCAAACCAAATGAAAGATTTTTGAGCTTTTTGGAAAAATCAAAGAAATTCCAAGAAGATGCATGTAAACTAAGAGCAGATTTACTTCACAAGACTGGCGTTCCAATTAATCTAGAGAAAGTTCTTGAAATGTTTCCTCAATCAAGGATAGGAAAACATAATCTCTTGTTTACTATGCTCGGAGATGAGGAATGTAAGGAATATTTGAAAAAAGAACATCCAGAAAAAAGCCCTTATGAAATTTTTAAGTATTACTTTGGAAAGAATGGAATTGCAAGCAATCTTCCAGATAGGCCGGGAGTAAGTTTTCAGGAAGCAATAGAAGAAGTTCATCTTGCTGACGGAGTAATTGGAATTGCACATCCAACTAAAGATGTAAAAGACATGAAAGAAATGGATATCCTTTTAGAAGCTGGAATAGATTTTATGGAACATCAGATATTGGATGCAAAAGCAAATTACGCTCCTTTTCTAGAATTTGCTAAGAAAAATAAACTTCCAATAACTTACGGTTCAGATTATCATGGTCCTACCTTCTTTAGACAACCGCTGGGAAGACAAGGAAATGTATTAACCAAAGAACTTGCTGAGTTATTAAAACTAAACTGACCCTTGAAAATAGTGCAGTATCACTTTAGAGTTGGGTTATGTAACTTAATAGTACCTTTCTATATAAAGCAAATTATCTTGCAAAATATATCTTTGTTGCCATAATTCTATTTAAAGAAAATCATCTTAACTAAATCAAGGAGGTGAAGAATGGAAATAAAACTTGCAATAACATACGACGAACTTTCAGAAGATGGTTCTAGATCAAGTGATGGAATCGTAAGAGACTTTTCTAGAAGATTTCCTGATGCTGTTTGGGAAAGATATAATGCTGGCTGGAAAATTGTTGTTTAATGAAAAAGAGTAAATTTTATTGTTAGTTTGATATTATTCAGTTAGACGTCCTAGCACATATCCGGCCCCATATCCTGTAGCAGTCATAATTGATCCCCATACTGCTCCGGATAGAGCACCAAGGCTTCCTCCAGCAATTGAACCAACCTTTAAACCCACCTTGAGATTATGTTCATCTCTTAGTGACTCTTCCAAAAGGCTTCTTTTATCCTTTTCTTGAGGAAATTTAGCATCGTACTTATCAATTTCTCGATTAATGTTTCCTATAAAAATATTTATTATTTTAGAACCTAAATATCTCTTAACTCCTCTCAAATCTTTTGTTACACTTCCCATTTCTTTCTCCAACTTTTCTCGATCTTTTACATCGGCTATTAATGCTCCTGCGACTGCACCATTTAATATTCCACTCGTTGCCGCGAGTCCTGTATAAACTACAGTAGGTAGGTAAGTCACCATGTTCTCTCCTTGAAAAGGTATATTTCTTGAATCACAAAAACCATGATATGCACAGGCTCCTAGAGTACCTAATGCCAATCCTGCCGTTAGTCCTTTATCTAACTTCTTAATATTCATAATTCTTCTAGAATTTATTACTTTAAAAACCTTTCTATTTGTTGTATCTTTATAGGAGTAACTTTAAACTCTGATGTCGCCCATCTGCCAATCTTTTATAATTAGCCGCGCAGTTCTATCTTCATCTATTTCCCCACCTTTCTTAAGGAAATTCTTTTGTTTTCCTAAAACTAATAATAATTTTTCTACATCGCCTTCGGCGTCTATTTCATAAAACTCTTCTATTTGTTTACCATAATCTTTCATCAAAGAAGCAACAACCAATTCAGGGTCCTTGACTTTGCTGTAATCTCTTGCGTAAACTTTCGTGTGTTTTGCTAAAGCGTCATTTCCTGTTGAGGCATATTCTTCTCTTGGAATAACTCCTGGGGTGTCCAGTAATAAAATTGTTGAAGTTAATCTAATCTTTTGCATTCCTTTAGTGAAACCGGCTTGAGCTCCAGTTCCTGCCGAAGATCTACCAGAAAGTAAATTTATCAACGAAGATTTTCCAGTATTTGGATAACCAATAACTCCTACTTGGAATCTTTCTCTTGAATTAATCATATCTACTTTTTTCAATTCTCTTTTAATCAATTCTCTTAGTTTTGCTGCGCCTCTTCTTTGTCTTGAGGAAAGATAAATGAACGGCCAGATGTCAGCTTTCAAAAGTTTTTGTTTTTCTACGGAATTAACTAGGTCGGATTTGTTTAAAACGAAAATTATTTTCTTATTATGTTTTTTTATTTCCTCTTCAACAGCTCTATTTCTTGTTTCTTCAGGAAATCTTGAATCTAAAACCTCTAAAATTAAATCGGATGTTCTGATGATTTCGTCGACAATAGGAGGATACTTCTGTCTCTGCTTTTTAATGTTCTCAAGATTTTTTGTGTGTCTTGCACCGAATGAATATCTTACCCTCATGTTAATTTAATAGAAAGCTAATTTTTAATGCTTTGGATTATCTTCTTGGTGGTCCTCGTGAATCTCGACCGTATGAACTTCTTCTGTCTGTTGGACCTCGTCCGCTAGTTCTTGGTCTTTCTTCTCTTGAAGTTGAACTTCTTCCATATGTTCTGCCTCGGCTCTCTTCGCTTCTTCTTGCTCCGCCGTATGAACTTCTTCCATATGAACTAGTTCTTGGTCTTTCTTCTCTTGAAGAGCTACCATAACTTCTTCTGCCTTCGCCTGATGATGATCTTCCGTAAGATGGAGCTTCTGCTCTTGGTCCTCTGCTTCCGTATGAACTTCTTCCTTCGCTTCGACCATATGAAGAACCTTCTCTTGAAGGTGCTCGTGAATAGCCACCACTGCTTCTTCCATAGGATGAACCTCCACTGGAACCTCTAGATGAATATCCTCCTCTTCTATCGTCTCGTCTACTTTCGCTTCTTCCGTATTCTGCTTTTATTTCTAAAGCTTGAATTGCTGGTAATTCTTCTGGAATAATATTCAAAGATGCGTCTCTTTTTACAGATCTGAAGTTGTCGTAATCTCTGTCAGATAATAATGTGATTGCTTTTCCATCTGCGCCAGCTCTTGCTGTTCTTCCAATTCTGTGAATATATTCTGCACTTGTTTTTGGGACATCATAGTTGTAAACATGAGAAACATTTTTGATGTCTAAACCTCTCGCAGCAACATCAGTACAAACTAAAACATTAACGTGACCCTTGTGGAAATCCATTAAGTTTGCGCTTCTTCTGCTTTGAGTTAAACCACCATGAACAACGTGTGAGTCAATTCCTTGCATCTTCAAGTTTTTAGCTACGAAATCTGCATTTCTTTTTGTGTTGGAGAAAATCATTACCAAACCAGTTTTTTCGGCCCTTAATAATTGAACTAAAAGAGAGAACTTTAATCTTGATGGAACATCATAGTAAACTTGTGTAAGTTGAGAAGCGTCAACGTAAGATTCAACAGCAACTTCTATTGCGTCTCTTGTGTGTTTCTTTGCTAGGTGATCTATTTCTCTTGAGATTGTTGCGGAGAACATCATTGTTTGTCTATTCTTTGGACATTTTGAAAGAATTCTTTCAACATCATCTTGGAAACCCATGTCAAACATTCTGTCAACTTCGTCTAAAACTAAGAATTTTATTTCAGTTAAATTTAGTGTTCGTCTTTCAAGATGGTCTAAAACTCTTCCAGGAGTTCCTACAACGATATTTGCTGTTGAAAGCTGTCTCATTTGCTTTTGAATATCCACACCACCATAAACTGGCACTATTTCACATGGAAGATATTTTGCGAATTTTTTAAGTGAAGTTGAAATTTGTTCTGCTAGTTCTCTTGTTGGTGTTAAAATTATAGATTGGATTCCGCCGTTGTAGTCGATTTTTTCTAAGATTGATGCACCGAAAGCTAAAGTTTTACCGGAACCAGTTGCAGAGCCACCGATGATATCCTTGCCTTGCATGGCTAAAGGAATTGCCTTCTCTTGTATTTCTGTAGGTTCTTTGAAGTGCATTTCTTCTAATATTCTTAGAAGGTTTTCACTTAACCCTAAATCTTTAAACGATTTCATTGTTATTTCTGTAGTAATTTATCAAGAATTGTTTCTTGAGTTTGAATCCTTAAGGATAAACCCAAGGACTCGCCATTATACTTACTAATCATAAAAGTTTTAGATGGTTTAAAAGGCTATGCTTTCTTAAAGCCAGGTTAATCTAGCAAGTTTTCTAGCATCTCGAGGTGAAAGACTTAGATAACCATAACCACCTTCATGATGTGTTGTTGTTTCAGCATAGTTATGACTTAACATTCCTATTGACAAAGAATTTCTAAGCGCTTGAACCGGAGTTATTCCTTCTCTCTTTGCTATTTCTTCTAAAGAAGCATGCATTTCCGGAGTATAAAAAATTTTATCGGATGGTTTATTTGTTGTCATAGATTTGACTCGTCTAAGTCCTTTAAATAATTTCCGTTTGGAAAATATTATTAAAAATAAAAAAAATTTGGTTTTGCCTAATTCTATTAGCTTACCTTTTCTTATGTTTTGCTATAGTGGTTATGGCTGTCCCAATAGCTGCTCCAATTCCTACTGCGATTGCTACTGCTTTCTTAGGATTGTGCTCTACAAATTTTTCAACATCCTTTTCCGCTTTCAAAAGTTTTTTCCTTGCATCTGAAATACTTGCTTTAGCTTTTTTCTTTGCTGAAGCAACCTCTTTATTAAAATTGGACTCTTTTTTTACTGTTCCTTTCTTTTTCATTTTCCCCTCCTTTTTGCAATACGATTGAGCGCCCTATTCTTTATTATCAATGATACCATTACTAGAATAATTCCCATTACTAAAAAACTCCAACCCTGACTTAAAATAGAATATTCACTCATTAAAAAAACGAAAGATAGACTCAGGAAAATTAATCCGGATATTAATAAAACTGTAGAATAAACCTTCTGAATTATTTTTTCTTCTGTAGAAACTATAATGTCGTTCACTTTGCCAGATAAACCTGAAATAAAATCAAGTATTCCCCAAAAATTAAAACCACTTTCTTTTTTTACCATCTTTTGATAATACCTTCAATGCACTCTGCTTATTAAAGGTTTCTTTATCGCCTATATTTAGAAAAAATGCCGACACCAGGAATCGGACCTGGGTACCCCGAAGGGTCAAGATTTCCAATCTTGTGCAATACCATTATGCGATGCCGGCTTATAATAATTTGTGCGAGAATTGGTTTAAAAGATTATTGATTCCATTTTGGTGGTTCCATCCAACCGTCATAACCATCATTTTTGTCATCGGAAGAAAAAGGAGAAGTGAAAGGTCTATTTCGATAGTCTTTAAGTTGTTTCATCAAATCATTATAAGATTTTTTCGAATGACCCAATACTATCAAAGAAGGTACTAAAAAGTTTCTGATTTGTTTACTTTGTATATAACACATAAATCTCCAAGATTCTGCAAAACCGGCAATGACTGGATAATGCTCTATGTTCCCTGTTAAGGCACAAGCAGGAAGACCAATTAAATGCACCAAATTAGGAATTGTACTCTGTGCAGTCTTTTTGGCAGCATAATGTTTTACTAGAACAGTTTCTATTTCTCCTAAAATTTCTCTATCTAAAATTTGCTCCTCTAGTCTACCAATGTCTGAATTAAGTTTATCCGATGTATCTTTGCAGAATAGATAATTTTTTAGTCCCATGTTAAATGTTCAGAATCGCTGAGTCGAATCACCTTAGAAATATTAATCAATCATCTCAATCTTGATGGAAACTGTTCGAGGAATGGAAATTCTCATAATGCTGTGAAGAACTTTGTCATTACCTGGTAAATCTAAAACTCTTTTGTGAATTCTCATTTCAAATCTGTCAAAAGTTGCTGTTCCGTTTCCACAAGGAGATTTTCTTGTTGTAACTTTCATCTTTCTTGTTGGTAATGGAATTGGACCGCTAACTACTACGCCGGATCTAGAAGCGATATCTTTAATCATATCGATAACTCCGTTTAGTTTTTCAATATCTACACTTTGTAATTTTATTCTTACTTTAGACATAATTAACACTAAAAAAAATATGCTTTTAAACCTTACTATCTTCCTGAATTCATGAATTTGGAAAAGGTCCTTATATCTACTCTGTTGGTTTCCTCCTTTTTTATATTTTGGTGTGTATCAGATAAATTTTCTACTAAGAAGACTGTCTTAGTCGAGTGAGCTGTCGACGAAGATTCTTTATATGTTTGAAATGCAGAGGGACTAGTTTTCTTCTATCGTTATCCCTAACAAAGGTTTATTAATATTTTAATCTTAATCAGAATATGACAATAGACACTGTGGTGATGAGTTTTATGAAGTCAATAGAGTCTCCTTTTCTGACTTCTTTTACAAAAGTCCTCTCAGATTTGACTGAACCTCTAGTTTTGCTAGCGGTCTCAATTGTTTTAGGTGCCTACCTTTATTTTAGGAAATCTAAAAAAGAAGGAATGTTCTTTGCGGTTGTGATGGTTATTGCTTCTGTTCTAGTGAAAGTTCTTAAAGAAATATTCCACAAAGCAAGACCCATAGATTCTTTGATTAGTGAAACAAGCTACTCTTTTCCAAGTGGACATGCCATGATATCTATCATTTTCTTTGGTTTAGTTGTATTCTTGTTTATGAAAAGGAAAAAGAATTTACTAAAAATATGTGCTTCTATTTTGGCTGTTTTATTAATTTATTTTAGTAGACTTTATCTTAGAGTTCACTGGTTCAGCGACGTTGTTTTTGGATTTTTAATCGGTGGGATAATTTTAATTCTAGCAATATTTTTCTATAAAAAATATGAATAATTAATTCATCAAGTTTAAAAACCCTGATTTTCACGCAGGCGTATGGACATAAAAAAATTAATTTTAGCAGGAACGTTAATTGCGACAAGTGTAGCCGGGCAAATAAATAAAAAAATTGAATATGATCCTATCAAAAAGAATTTTGCTATTCTAAACGAACAAACTTCTACCTCTGCAAGAGTAATTTATGATTCCTTGGAAGAAGAAGAGGGTTTTATAAAATTTGAAAATAGGGAAGGAGACGTTCCATTCGGGATGCAATACTTGGATTCATATGATGCAACAAGCCAGACGAAAAGAGTTGGAATCTCAAATGAAAATCTTGGAATAGAAATGAATGAAACGAGTAATACTGGATTAGTTGCTAGAACTTTTGGATATTACCTTGCTGGAAAATATTTAGGATTAGAGCTGAAAACTTCTATTTTACCTTCTGGAGAAGTGACCTATTCAACAGCTTATCCTTTAACTGAAAGAGATAAATTTAATGTAGATATACAGAGAGATCAAGCAGGACAGATTGAACCAGGTGTAGGATTTAAAACAGAAGACAGGGCTATTTTAAGAAATTTAGAAATTCAAATAATGGAAACTCCTGTAGAAGAAGATTCTGAACAACAAGGTTATTCTCTTTCTGCTAAAACAACTATCGCTGATGAAAAGGGAGTTTTGCCTTCGGTAGGACTAGAATACATTGCTGGACCAGATTGGTCTGAAGTAGGTTGTGCACTAAAATATAAAAATCTTGGATTAGAAACAAAATTTGGAGAAAATAAAATTGAGGAAAGAAATAGAAATTCGGTTTCTGTTACGGCAAATCTTCTTGGAAACTCCTTACAACTTAGAACAATCTATAGAACTAATGAACAAACTGATAAAAATGAGGTCTTAAACTTTATTCAATATAAAAAAGAATTTTAGGAGTAGAAACCTTTTTTGCCTCTTTTCTTACCCTTTCGCCTAGCTATTCTTGAACTTCTTGCTAATCTTACTCGTTTAACTTTAATCTTTGGCATAATAATGATTCCAAAATTGGATTTATAAAACTATCTGTATCTAAGAAACCTTGGTTTCTTTTGATGAAAACTTCCTTTAAGGTAGTTTGAAGGATAATCTTTTTATAGGCATAATTTCTATTATTCCAATGGATAGACTAAAGAGGTATAGAAAAACTATAGACAAAATTGATAGGAAGATTGTTAAGTTTCTTGCTAAAAGATTAGAGATAGTTAAAAAAATTGGAGCTTATAAGAGAATTAAAAAACTTCCAGTATTTAACAAACAGAGAGAAAGTGAAGTGTTAAGCAAGGTAAAAATAGCTTCTAGAAAACACAAAACAGATGATAGATTTGTCAAAGAAGTTTTCAAGGCAGTAATTTCTGAATCTAAAAGGTTAGAAAAGTAATTATCCAATTATTCTCTTTGCTCGTTCTTGTGCTTCTTTTAGAAAATCTTTTCCGAACCAGTCTCTTATTTTCTTTGGATTTTTTGTTTTGCTTTTTTTAGTAAGAGTAGAAATAAGATGTTGATTAACTTTTTGTGTAAATGGGTTGTAATCCTGCAATGCTTGGTAAAGTTCATCATTTTTTTCATCAACTTGCCTTGCAACCAGGTCCATTAAAACTTTCGTTGGCGGAGGCGAAATTTCATAAATTTCTTTCGCACTCAGGCCAGATTTTTCTAGTGAAAGAAAAAAGGACTCTAAGAGATTTACTCTCTCATTTTGAAGAAATCCGACTAACCACAAATCATGTTCATGAGGATTCATTTTTATTATTTTCAAACCAGCTTTTTGGAATGCATTCAAAATTTCAAGGCATTTCTTTCCAGATTTTTTTGTTTCACAGTAAACTACTGTTCTTCCGTTAAGAGACTTAACTTCACCAAATAAAGGATGTAATCCTCCAACTTCACAATTTGGCCCACTATATCTTAACATCCCCTCAACCGGAAAAGATTTTAGACTTGTAAAATCCATTAGTGCATTTGCATGAGGAGCGACTCTTTTTATTATTTCTTCCGTAGAGGTAATTGGAACAGATATTATGGTCAAATCGCAAATTCTTGCAGCTTCTTCCAAACTTGGAGAAGAGTTTCTTCCAGAAAAAATTACTTCATGACCTTGACTTTCAAAGATTGGTCGGATAGTTTTTCCCATCACACCGTTTCCTCCAGCAATATTAATTTTCATCTTTCCAATGAGAATTTCTAAAACTCCCTAAAACTTTAACGGTATCTGGATGTTCATGTTTAGGATCTAATGAATGGCTGAGGGCATGTAAAGCAATCTTCACATTTTTATCTTCTTTGTGTCCGTCCAATTCCACATAAAAGTAATAACCCTTTTTTCCGTCAGGTCTAGAATAAATACATTCAAGATTAATGTGCTGAGAACCTAGAATGTTTAAAACATCAGATAAAACCCCTGGTCTATCTCTTATTGGTGGATGAATCGCAAGAATTGTTTTATCATCGCCAGTTTGTCTTGTTTTTGCTCTACCAAGAACAATAAATCTAGTACTATTATTTTGGCATAAATCTTTTGCAAGAATCTTCAGTCCTGCTTTTTTCAAGGCTGCTTCAGAAGCGATTGCTGCTGAATTCATCATTTTATTTTTTAAAATGAAATCTGCGGCCGCAGCAGTACTAGCTGTAGCTATTAATTCAGCTTCAGGAAGTTTTGTATATAAATATTCATCACATTGTTCTAGTGCCTGGTCTTTAGAGTATACTTTTGTTATGCTTTCATGATTGAATAAGGCTCCAAGACAATGAACCACTTTCAAGGATTTTTCTTCGACGATTTTTGTTTTGTTACATTTTGTCAAAGAGTCTAAGGTATGAACTACATGTCCATTATAAAAATTTTCAAGAGGAACAACTCCAAAATCTACTTTCCCATTTTCCACAGCCATAACCACATTTCTAATTGGTTGAATAGGAATAAGATTTGCTTTAGGGAATAATTCTTTCGCTACTTTCTCTGTGAAGGTATTTTCCGGGCCCAAGTATGCTACTTTCATTTTATTTTTTAGAATTCTGAGGCGATTCTCTGACCATCACCCTTTAATTAAATACAGATTTGAAGCTTTTTAAATTTGTGTAAATATGAGTGCCCCCACCTCCGCCGCGTTGGAGATGAGGGCTCATCACAGCCTTGTGTGATGATTATGATCTAATTAAAGAGAAAAGTGAGTTTAAAATCTTTTTTCATTTAGTAATTTCTTTACACTGACAATTTCCAAGAAAGTTGCTTCTTTGTACTCAAAATTACCTGCAACTATTGCAACTAAATCCTCTTCAGATAACATTTTTTGATCTAAAAGATATTGCGCTGTTGTTTTCATTAGAGCAACAACTTCTGAACTTTTTCTAGGTGCAATGTGGTTAGCATAAACTCCATAACTTAGAGATAATTGTCTCATTGTTTGAATTTCATAACATTGAGCAAAAATAGGACATCTTCCTCTAAATGCTGACAAATATCTCGCAGTCTTTCCAGTGATAGTGTCTGTAATAATTGCTTTAAGGGGTAAAAGTGTAGAAGCTCTAACAGCAGATTTTGCTAAGAAAGCCGATACCTCATTATTCAGATTTTTTATAGAAAGCTCGCTTATACCTGTTAAGGATTTTTCAGTTTCTATTGCAATTTTTGCCATTACATTTACAGCTTCTGCAGGATATTTTCCCTGAGCAGTTTCACCAGAAAGCATAATCGCATCGGCGTTTGTTAGAACAGCGTTAGCTATATCTGCAACTTCAGCTCTTGTAGGTCGGGGATTGTTAATCATTGAGTGAAGCATTTGCGTAGCAACAATAACTGGTCTTTTTCTTTCAATACATTTCTCAATTAATTTTTTCTGGATAGACGGAACTTTTTCTGCAGGAACTTCTACGCCCAAATCACCTCTAGCAATCATCACACCATAGGCTTCATCTAAAATCTCATCTATTTTATCTACTCCTTCTTGATTTTCTATTTTTGCAATTATTTTTATTTTGCTGTTATACTTGTCTAATATTTTTTGAACTGCTTTTACATCTTCCCTATTTCTAACAAAAGAGTGAGCAATAAAATCTAAGTCTTCTTCAACCGCAAACTTGATGTACTCTTCATCTTTTTTAGTTAAGGAGGGTAAATTAAGTTTTATTTCTGGAACATTAACACTTTTTTTACCATCGAAAGAACCAGAATTGTTAACTTTACAAATAAGTTTATCTGCCGATTTTTTCTCTACGACTAACTCTATGTCTCCATCAGCAATTAATATTTTTACTCCTACTTTCAATTCTTTTACAAAATTTGAGTAGGTTACTGATATTTCTTCGTTATTCGACTCAGTTTTGTTTGTTACAATATTTACTAAATTACCCTCAATCAATTCTACTTTACCAGGTAATGTTCTTACTTCTGGACCTTTTGTGTCGACTAAGATTGCAATCTTGTCAGAAACTTTTCTCACCGTTTTTATTAATCTCTTTGCCCCTTCAAAATCTTGATGGGCTGTGTTTATTCTAACTACATCCATTCCCTCATCGTAAAGTTCTTTTAGAAGGTCAAAACTTCCATTCATCTCTGAAATTGTTGCAATTATCTTAGTCTTTTTTTGAATCATAAAAGAAGTTTAAAATCTGAGTTTATAAATTTGAGCCCTACTTTTTTCTTTTTTTATTACTATTTTTTTCACTGGGCTTATTTATAACTCTGTAAGCCAGAACTCCGAAAATAGCGAGGATTAAAAGAAGAGAAACGAAAACTACTCCTTTATTTTCTAAATTTGTTACAATTCCTTCAAATACAAGAATACCCCCCGTTGTCAAACCAGTAAGTTGGACAAGATTTTCTCTTACGAAAAGTCCGACAAGTAAAAGTATGAAACCAATTCCTG
>CAZUKQ010000003.1:0-1634 GCA_964621025.1 Candidatus Woesearchaeota archaeon
GACACAAAAATAGAAATGATTGACATGGAAAGTCTTCTTTCGCATTTGCAAATAAACCGAGACCAACTAATCTGTCTAGGAATCCTTGTTGGAACTGACTTCAACCCTGGCGGAGTAAAAGGCATAGGACAAATGAAAGCTCTAGAAATTGTAAGAAAGAACCAATATCCTATAAAAATATTTGAATACATAGAACACTCAGAAAAATATGAACTAACATTCGACTGGCAAGAAATTTTCAAAGAATTTCACCGATACGCACAAATTGAATCTGATGAAATTGTTTTTAAAAAACCAAATAAAGAAAAAATAAAAGAAATTTTACTAAGACATGATTTCTCCGAAGAGAGAATTGACTCTGGCCTACAAAAATTAGACGAAGTTGAAGAAACGAAGAAACAAAAAGGTTTGAACGAATTCTTTTAAGTTACCATTGTTCCATCATTTCCCATATCGGTGTTAGATGCTATGCCTGGACCTCTAGATATTAACCTACTCCAAACTTCTTCTCGATAGTTTGCTTTTTCTGCAACTTCTAAAACATCATTAAGCTGTTTTTTTGTTAGTTGGTACTCTTCAGCAGTATTTAACTCACTTAAAAATTTCTTAAGAGCATTACCAAATTCTTCTGAAGTATAAAGAACTTCACAATTAGGAACAGTCTGGTCAAACCACCACCTATGAACTTCTGAAAGACGAGGATCTATTTCAACACGTTGAGAAACATATTCCCATGCAGAACTTAATTCAATATATCTTTGATAGTTGGGGGAATTAGACGTAATGTCTTTGAACTCTGGATAAATTTTGTAAAATTTATCGTCAAGATCATAAAAAACATCTACATTGAAGATATTTAGTCCGTCTGAACCAAAAGCAATATTCTGAACAGCGTGTAGCCCCTCATGCAACAAAGAATTTTTGAGAACACCGCTTGTACCTTCTTTCAAATATGGATTTAAATTAATCATTACAGGATCTTCTTTTTTTTGGAGAAGTCCTTTGTTAACAAAACCTAGGGTCGTTTTCACATCTTTATTAGATTCCATCCATGCATCACAATCATAAATAACTGGAACACAAAAATCTCCGTCGGTGTTTAAACTTGGCCAGTCCGGATTATTCAATTGTCTGTATTCTGCTTTCTTCTGAAAAATCTCTGCAACATCTTCTTCCTTAAGATTTGTACATTTATCTGTATAAACTTCAGTCATATCTTCCCAATAACAAAGCTTATCCGGAATTGCTAAGTCTATTTTTCTCTGTGCTAAACCAGAAACACATTCTTCATAAGACAATACTTCAAAATTTCCAGAACCTTTGAATTCTAAAATTCCGGAAGAAGAATCTTTTACAAAAGTTGAATAGAACGCTTGGTCTTCTTCCTTAAATTTCACCTTCAATCTAGAAGTATATTTTACAACAGTATTCTCATCTGCAGAAACCAACCAGAATAATTCTTTTCCTAATTCAAAACTATCTTGACTAATTGTAAAATTCCCTGTTGAAACTATCTTCTGTAATGCAACTAAATAATCTTCCTTAAAACTAACTTTAGAAAATTCAGAGATGAAATTATCTTTTGTCAAAGAATTATTTTGAATAAGTTCCTTTCCAACTACATAGACATAATA
>CAZUKQ010000003.1:1734-66164 GCA_964621025.1 Candidatus Woesearchaeota archaeon
GCTAAAAAGCCCGGCAATTCAAAACAGTAAGCATAGCATTCAACTTCCTCTTCACTAATACCTTCTATATTCAATGATGAACTGAAATGTTCTCTCTTAGTCTCCTTCTTATAAGAACTTTCTAAAAAAACCATCGCTGCTCTTAGACTAAAATAGTTAACATCTTCATTAGAAGAAACAAGTTCTTTAGAAAATTTATCAGAATAATTTAACTTTGTAGCAGCCATCAGTCCACTAAAAATAAAAAAAATTATCAAGATTAAAGAAATTGCAATTATAGCAAAGAACCAAGTTATTGTTGAACCTATTTGTGCACGTTTGTTATTCATTTTCTACTCCTACAAAAGCTAAAGAATCTTGACTCGAAACTGTGAGAATATTTATCTGTCCTTTTTCAGTTTGTCCATCTTTAGAATAAAGAACTAATTCAGTTTGATTAACACAACCCGGAAAATTCTCAGTCTTAATTTTTTCCTTAAGTTCGCAGTCAGCTTTCTTACTTCTATCTCCGCCATCTAAAACAGATTCTCCGTCTAGAACTATTTCAAAATAAAATAAACTTTTGTTTAGAAAAACATCTTTACTCAAATCACATTCTTTGTAGATGTCAAAACTTCCATTAAAATCGCCCCTCAAATTTCCATTCTGAACTAAACACTCCAATATTCTTTCATACATAATTCCTGCCTCATACTCTCTAGTATTCACTTCTTTAGAAAAAAATCCCATTGTGACTAATACCATCACAGCAGAAATTGCAGCAATCGCAACAAACCACCAAAGTGTAAAAATTCTTTCCTCTCCACGCTTATTCATTTGTCACCTCTCTAACTCTCAAAATTAATTTATTTCCTTCTAAAACAGAAACAACCTTGTAATCAGAAAAATAATACATCGACCTTCCAGACTTTCCTCTTAAACTTACCTTGATTAAATTATCCTCTTCATCAATTTGAACTAAATTATTCAAAGCGTCACCCTTCAATCCATTTTTTTCAGCAATCTTTAATGCCTTCGTAAAATCAATCGCAATATCTGTTCCGGGCCTTGCTGAATCTATAAAGAAAGCAATCTCTTTGACATAAACGCTTTCGTAAATCAAAGCACCTGTGGAGGCCTGAGAAACGAAAATAAATAGAATAATAAAAACCATAACTGTAAGCAACAACATCATAATTACTGGAGTCGTTAATTCCTCTCCTCTTTTACCTTTCACCATCGATTTTCAAAGAAAAAGAATGTTATAAATTTATCTAAGTTTTGGATTAGGATATACTTTCTATTCTACCACAATACTGGCCAATATCATTAAAATCATACTTTACTAATCTGACTACAGAACAACCTTCCCTAATACTAGAACCATAAGCCACATCAGAACAATAGCCTGCAGCCACATTTCTGTTATTCCAGCTATTAATCTGCTGAGCACCAAATAATGTAACCCCTATAACCCATGCAGCAGGATTCGCCACAGTTCTTGCAGTAACTGTTGTTGTCTTAACAGGATTAGCAATAAAAGAAGCTCCCCAAGCAAGACCTATCGCCGAAATTGTATTCTTCCAAACTACAGTACCTTTAGAAGCAGAAACCTGCATAAACAAAACTGCTATCTCTTCATCTTTTCCGATTGGTCTTGCCGTTGCGTTTTCTAAACTAATTGTAGAACTATTAGTAATATTTTCATGATTCACAACAACATCAACACTTAAATCTTCTTCAACGCTCATCATAGCATTTCCTCCAGCTAAATAATCATAATATGAAACGTTTTGACCAGGAGCCTTATGGGTTCTCATATATTGGTCCACATTCAAATCTTTCAAACTAACATTCAAGTCTGCAAGAGAATTTTCATCGAATGCAAGTCTTGAACAAATAACACATGAAGAATCTATTCCACTAGCAGCAAACTGATTAGCCAACGAAGGAGAGAATAAAGTAATTTTTCCTTCACCCATCATTTGCCAACAAGAAACCATTTCCTGAGCAATATATCTGTTTACATCATTTAACTCTGCAACTTCAACATTCTGAATTTCTTTAGAATTATTATACTCTTCCGCACAAGTTCCTTTTCCAAACCATTTATCTCCTCGGATGCATATTTTATTTGTTTTACATTTCAAAGGCACAGCAGAACTCACTTCCTTCACATTAACCATACTAGCCAAGGTTCCTCTGAGAATCACTGACTCTTTGCAGATAGAATCATCTACCTGTCCTTTCCAATTAACCTGTGTATAAAAGAAGATGATTATTCCAACGCTAAAAATCAAGATGATTATTCCAATAAGTGTTCCGCTAGTTATATCTCCCCTTTTATTAGCCATTATCATCTAAAACTAAACAAAATAATCTTTTTAATTCTTTACATCGCCAATAATCTTTTGAATAGAAGGTAAACACCAGTACAAACTAAAACAAATACTGCCAACCAAAGCAAAAGTCGAACAAATTCTTCCATTCCTCTTTTTTTCATAAAAAATAAAATTAAAAGAACTTAATAAAACTTTATATATTTCTAAGAAGTGACTAATTTATCTCTACAAATATCTGCTCCAACAACTCTTGCACCATCTAAATTTTTCAACAATAGGGACAAATCCGCAAATGGATAAACTTCTTGGATTTTCTTGAATGTTGCCGAGTTTACATCCAGAGTATTGCTATTTAGACTTATAACCCCTGAACTAAATGAGCCTACTGTCTCATCAACCGGCCACCAATTGACATCTCTCTGAACTTCTGTAGCATCTAGCTTTAAACCTGAATAAAGATTTCCTCTACAATTAGTTTGTTTTATTAAATCCTGACACAAATTGATATCTCCTTGTTTTGTAAGATAATCTCCCTTAACATTCCCCACCCTAAATGGACAAAGACTGCTACCAGTTACCGATTCATTCAAACCACTAATTACCTCATCCTCTTGAGGAGTATAACCATATCCTGGCAAATTTCTAATTTTTGTTAAAATATCTCCCTTAGCAAAGGCAAAGAAAAGCGCACCAATAGTTAGGAGAATTAAAATAATCAGAAGCATCTGCTCATAACCAGTCATAGCCCTCTTGTTCATTTTCCAAACCTAAAAATATTATTTAGATATTGCATTGCTCCAACACCTTTGTCCTTGAGAATAAACAAACCAATAATAACAATTACTAAAACAGCTATGCCTACTATCCACCAAGCAAGTTGATCAAGCTCGAAAGCACCACGTCTCTTTTTCATAAAATTAAAAGCGTTAGGAGATTAATAAATGTTATTAGAACAGCAAATTTAAAAGAGCAAAGAACCTGTATTATTATGGCAAAAATAAACGCAGGATTTAGCTCTGGAAAAGTTTCCTCAAATTCTCAAGAAGCAGTCGCTCTCTGTAGTTCACAAAGCTTTGGAGAAAAAATTGGAGAAAAAATTTTCTACTCTTTAAGCGAGACTCTCTTCCTTATCGACGAGAAAAAACTAGAAGTCTCCGATACAAACAACAAAAAAATAAACAGAGAAGAATTATTGAAGAAATTCCAAAAAATTGATAAAAATTTCAAGACCAAATATTTTGTATTTCAGGATTTAAGGAAGAAAGGATATCTATTGAAAAGTGCTTTGAAATTTGGTGCGGACTTTCGAGTTTACGAGAAAGGTAAAAAAGTTGGCAAAGACCACTCCAAATGGATTTTATATGCGACAGACGAAAACGCAACACAAAAGTGGCAAGATTTCAGTGCCAAAAACAGAATTGCTCATTCGACAAAAAAGAAACTTCTTATTGGAGTCGTTGATGAAGAAGGCGATGTTTCCTACTACGAATCTAGCTGGCTGAAACCCCAATAAATTTATAATGTGTTCTGTCTTCTCTAATTAATGATTAACGTAGAAGAAGTAAAAATTCAAATTCTGAAAACCCTAGATATGGTCGGACCAAGTTTACCAATACAAATTGCAAAAACTACGGGACTTTCACCAATGTTTGCATCCGCAATTTTATCAGAACTTGTAGGGGCACAGAAAGTAAAAATGAGTAAACTAAAGTATGGTTCCACCCCTTTGTATCTTATTCCGGGGCAAGAACAAAGATTGGAAAATTTTGCAGATGAAAATCTGTCTGCTGGAGAAAAAATTGCCTACCATCGACTTAAAGAAGAGAAAATCATCGACGACATCAAACAAGAACCAGCAATGAGAGTTGCTCTTAGATCAATAAATGATTTCGCAGTTCCAATAAGATTCCAGGATAAAATAATTTGGAAATATAAATTCATAACTAATGAAGAAGCAAAAGATATCTTAGACCAAAAGTTCAATGGCAAAGAAAAACCTGCAATCAAAATAGAAAAAGAACAAGAAAGAGTTGAACAAGAACCTGAAGTTAAAGAAGAAATTGTAATTGAAAGACAAAAGGTAAAACTAATTCCCAAAGAGGAAGAAAGCGAAGAACCTGTTGAACCTAAAGCCAAACCTCCAAAAACTAAAAAGAAGTTTGAAACGGTGAATGAATTTTTAGTAGAGGTAAAATCTTTCCTTGATAAAAAAGATATAGAACTTGTTAAAGAAATAGAATCTAAGAAAAAAGATGTAACTGCAATAATAAGAATTAATTCTGACTTAGGAAAAATCTCATTTTTGTTAATTGCTAAAGACAAAAAGAAACTAAACTTAACAGATTTAACGATGGCCTACCAAAAGGCAATAACCCACAAGATGCCTTGCTATCTTCTTTCTAGAAGCGAGTCATCTAAGGCTATCGAGGGCTTCCTTGAGGAACATAAAAATCTGCTAAAATTAGGGCATTTCTAGAACAATAAACCTTAAAAAGCCAAAAAGAGAGACAATATTATGGGACGAATCAAAACAACATTAGTAAAGAGAACATCCAGAAAACTAGTTGAATCTCTACCTGAATCATTCGCAAAAGACTTCGAGTCTAACAAAAAGTCACTTGGTAACACAACGATGCCAAGTAAAAGAATGCGAAATATGGTTGCTGGCTATATAACAAGACTTAAGAGAAATAGTCAGAAAATCATCGACGACAAACAATAGTAATAATGGAAAAAGAACAAGAAAGAACAAAAGAGAATATTGTATTTATTGGTAGCAAACCTTTTATGAGTTATGTAACCGGCGTTGTAATGCAGTTTACAACAAACAAAGCTTCACAAGTTATAATCAAAGCAAGAGGTAAATTCATTTCTAAATCAGTTGATGTCGCAGAAGTTTCAAAAAACAAATTCTTAAAAGAACTTAATTTAGATGCTGAATCTATAAAAATTGGAAGTGAAGCTTACGAAAACAAAGAAGGCAAAAAACTTTGCGTTTCAACAATGGAAATAGTTCTTAAAAGAAAATAATTCTCAATCATATAAATCCTTATAAATCTCAAACTTTTTTAGTTAAAATGGTAACATTAGAAACATTTCTTAGAGAAGAAATAGCTAAACAAAATAATCTGTTACATCAACAAAAAATTGTCTTGCAAAATTCAAGATTAGCCTTAGACTGCACACCTTCTCAAAACTTCACTTATGAAATCCAATTACAAAGTTTATGGAGCAGTGAAGGAGAAGAAGATATAACAACAAAACATAAAGGTGAAATTTTTGAAGCAATAAAAATTGCAGAAGCTGAATACCGAAGAATTAATGAAAGATCAAACATATCTGCAAAGTATAAAGTGAATATAGTTCTTGGAGAAAGAAAATTTGAAGTTCCGAAAGAATACTGGGAAAAGTACACGTTTGAAAACTGCTAATAATTCTAAAACCAATAACCTTAAATAATTAGTTTCTCTAGTATATTCATGTTAAGCCACAACGCTTTATTCGTTCAGAAGAATATTGTAGCTGTGTCTGCGACAATTCTAAAGGTCTCCTACTGATTCTATCAGGGCCTTTAGACTTCTTACAAAAAATTTACAGAATATGTCTTTAGGCCCTTATAGTCTTACAAGAAATCTTTAGAAAACTAAACTGGAGGGCAAAATGGATAAAACAACAGAAACAAGAAAAGAACTTGAGGAACGACTCGACGGAATACCAATGCTATTTCCGTTCGAAGGCGGAATCGTAGAGTTAGGTCTCCCTCAGGATTATTCACTGATGACAGAAATTTACGCAGTGGCTAGTCAATAATCTTAGTAAAAAATAAAATTATTTTTTTGTCTTCTTTTGTTTTTTAGAAGACTTTTCCTTTCCCAAAATTTCTAATAAAAAATCTAATTTTTCTTCAATTCTCATGAGTCTTCTATGGTCTTTGAATCGATTAATTCCTCTAACAATCAAGAATATCCAGTAGACAATTAAAACAACCCCTATTGCCTGTAAAACAGAAATTAGAGGTGCAGCCTTATCCAACAAAACAGGAAAACCTTGCGTCCAAAAAGAACTTAACAAATCAGAACTGTTCACTGAAGGAATTAAATCTACGGCCATTATTTCTTGGTCTGTTTTACAACTTTCTTAAATTTTTTATGATGTGGCTTAAAATCTCTCCAAGACAATTTGTGTTCCTTACTTATTTTCTTACTAATCTTTTTCTCATGTTTTTGAACATGTTTTTCAAATCTTTGTTTTTCTTTTTTTTGATGTTTTTCGTCAATCTTGGCATACTTGGCTTCTTCTCTTGATCTTCCTCCAGAATATAAAAACATCTTTTCCTGTAACAAAGGAATCTGTCTATCAATATCTCTAATCATCTCTGCGAAACTTTTTGTTCTAATTGTATAAGAACTCTCTGAAAGATTTCCTCCCTCAAAATATTGTTTCTGGGTAGCCATAATTAAATTTTTTAAAGATTCTTTTCTAGCCTGTAAATTTGTTATTTTTTTCCTTATTAAATATCTGTAAATACTAGTTTTGTATATAAAAAAAAGTATAAGTAACGTAGTCAAACTGATTATTATAATTTTCCAGTTATCTAAGAAAAACTTTTGTAAGGAACGAGAGGTACTAGCATAAAATAAATTCAAAGTAGTATACTCGGATTTAACAGTTATAATTTTTTCATAGGCACTAGTAATTAGGGGATTTACCTTTTCATATCTCTCACTGTTTATCTCATCTTTAATTTGATCAATGATTACATCTATAGAACTTGTGTTAATGTTTGTATTAACAAAAGACTCGTCATAGAATCTAGTTAGAGCTCCGAGCGCATCCCTCGAATTGTATGCCTCTATTTTCAAATTAGCAAGTGCTTCGCAATAAGGTAAAACTAAATTAAACTCTCCTGTCCTTCCTTTCTGTTCTAAAAGAATTTGAGAAAGATAAAGATTATCTGCTTGCTTTAGTGTGTCATTCGCTCTAGCAACAGAGAAATTAGCCGCTTGCAACTCTACAACAGTTTTTGTAGATTCATTTAAACAACTAGTAGCCTGGTCTTTAATAGAAGTATTTACAGCCACTGCAAAAGTAAAACTAACACAAAACAAGAAAGTTAAAGCTAACACTAAAATTTTATTTTTCATCTTTTTTCACCTCTGAAACTCTTTTCCTTAGGAAGGTTTTTGCCCTTAATAAAACTTTTGGCTTCCATGAATAACAACTCTTCCTCAACTTTTGCCAATCTAGTGTTGTAAATCTTGAACATATTTTCATAAACTCTCGTCTCCATTTCACCCCTCTTCAAATATTTATCTTGAACTTGTCTCATTAAATCAATTAATCTTTCCTTCTCCTGACTTAGGGCTATTCTCTTTCCTGAAACTTTCATTAAGTTAGCAATTCTAGTCTGAACCCTTATTTTCTCATTAATTGTCTTTGCAAGTTTATCCTCATACTGACTCATCGATTCTCTATATTCTTCCATAGACATTTTATTCTTCTCAAATGTCTCGCTTTGTATTACTCTCATTAATTGTAGTAATAACCTTTCTTCTTGATCTAACATTTTCAACTTCTTTTTATTTAGACTTAATTTTGTAGCAACAGTTCCCCCGAAGCTTAACAATAGAACTACTAAAAAGATTCCTGTAGTTTCTTTAGGATTTTCTTTAATTTCGTATAATAGGTTGAATTCTCCTTTTGTTTCCAAAGCATAAGTTAGTTGAGCATCTTTCAAATTCTTGTAGGCAGACAAATAGTCTCCTCTTTTGTAGATTGTTTCAGCGACGTACAATAGCTTCTTAGTTTCTATTGTACTAATTCCTCTCTTCTGTGCCCAATCTAAACTAGTGTACAATTCATCAATCAAAGCTTTTGATTCATATGCAGCACTATAAATTAAGTTCAACAATTTATAATTGTCTTCAACAGCTAAGAAGTTTACTTCTTCATAGTTTGATTGCATCAAACTATAATAGCTCTCAACATCTTTCAAATAGAATCCTGAGGCATTCATCTCTTGAATCATTCTTTCAGAATTATTCAAGTATCCATCAGCAGTTTGTCTTGTTACCTCTACAATATACAATGTAACAAATTTAGTTTCTGTAAATTGTTTCTTCTCAGTTGAACCATCAATTGTTCCCTCTAGGTTGAACTTCAATAAATATTTTCCTTGACTAAAGTAAGAAGGTGCTGTAATCTTTACTGTCAAGTTCTTCGAAGATTTTCCTAAAATCTCTTCGATAACTGTTGGAGTGATAGTTACGTATTCAGAGTTTGTTCCTGTAACAGTTATTGAAATATCTCTCTTCGCACTATCTAATTTATTTTCAATGGGTAACTGGAATTCTTGATCTGCTCCCCTCAATAATTCGAATTGTGCTTCAGACTTTTCGAAACTTCCTGCTCCGCTGCCTCCTCCGCCTCCGCCGCCTCCACCAGACGAAGAACCTCCAGTTAATGGAGCAGAACAATCAGGATCATAACCTGCGGTGTTACTCAGATAAGAACAACCAAGAGGACAAATTCCGTCTGAAACAGAATAACAAACAAAACTAATAGTAACTTCATCAGTTAGAATATTTCCTACCGCATGATTAATTGGTAAAAGGTTTTCGGTAGAATTTTCGGAACCTCCTGCATAGATATTAAGAATGTACTCTATTCCACCAAGTGTAATTGACTCCATATTTGATTTGGTTAAGTTTAAAGTTAAATTCAAAAATTGTTCTGAAGTATCATTCAAAATTGGATAAACTGCTGATGAATTTCCTTCTAATAGGGAAGAAATTGCTGAAGGAATTGACCAATTGAAAAAGACTTCATATGCAAGATTAGAATCTGAAGGGTCGGAAATGTTTGTAGGTTCAACTAAATTTTTTACGAAGGCACTGAGATTTATAACTTGATTTGTTAAATTTATTCTGTAATAGTTTGAAGAGGGCAATTCTATACGGCTGTCTAAATAAGCACCCGGAGTTACTACAACTCTTGCCTGAACAACTTCTGTTATGGTTCCATCAACACTATCGCTAATATTTGCAGTTACATTGAACGCAGGGGTTTCATCTAAAACGGAAGATGTTTGAGGAAATCCAGATTTAACTTCAACAGTTTGATTTTCCCCAGCAGATAAAGTTATTGTGTTTGGTAAACTGTTGTCATTTATTTTGAATCCTGAAATACTTGATTCATCGGCGATTCCAGTTCCTTGAAAATAACCTAATCCAAAGTCCGGGTAGAGAATGTTTGCCTTGTTATAACCAATAGTATACTTTATTACACAACCGTCCGAGTAGTTTTCATCTCCAGTATTTGTGATTATTAAATTTCCTATAGACTTGTCCTCGTTGAATCCGCCAATAGTTCCCAAGTCGTTTGTTGAAATATTCCAAGAACAATCATAGTAAGAAGAGATTTGATAATCCGAAGAAAAATTTATTCCTCCTTCGGTGTCATTTGCCCAAACTCTATAAGTTATAGTGCCTTCGTATTCTGGTAATGTCAAAACATAACTAAAATTAGAACCTACAGTTTCCATGATTAAATTTTCTTGCCAATCAGAGTCTGTTGAATTTTTCCATTGTAATAAAACAGTTTGTAAATTTGAATCTATGTCTGTTACATTAACAGAAATTGTAACGTTTGTCAATGGGTCGATTGTGTCGTTGTCATAAGTATTTTGTAAAACATTTTGTATGTTTGGTTTTGTGTTTCCAATTATTGTTCTTGTTTCTGTGAAATTTATATTTCCTGCTCTGTCTTGCACATAAGCCTTCACAGGATATGAAACTCCTTCTGCTAGGTTTGCGAAAGTTATTGTTAGATATTTTGTAGATTGATTTGAGTAGAGGGCTACTATTTCTGCTTGAGTTAATGCTCTGTTGAAGATCATTACATCGTCGATAGAACCATTGAAATAAGACCAACCAGTTCCATAACCCATACCTAAATATACATTACTATAGTTAATTTGAGAAGTTGTGTTTGTAATATTTCCAAGAACACCATCTAAATAAATCATATTATGTGTTCCATTGTTTATACCTACAACATGGTGCCAAATATTATCAGCAACATAATTATAAGTTGCAGGATTGGTATTATAACCATTTATAGAAAATAGTACTTTATTAGGACTAGACCATAATCTATAACCATTTGCTGTTCCTACATCTGTATAACCCGCAAGTAAATCATAAGGACCATTCGTTATTTTTTTTATCCAAACCGAAACAGAAACATTATTAGTTATATTTAATCCGGCGGGAGAGTCCCTAGAGATATAATCTCCTGCACCATCGAAAGCCATCGCATCACCCATTCTACCATTCACATCAACACGAGCATCACCTTGCTTTGTACCTGAATTTCCACGTCCACTTGAATCAATTACAGTTGAGCCTGAAATAGAATCAAAAGTCCACCAACCAACTAAAGAATTATTCCAATCTAAGAATAGAGAAACATGATCTTGGTCAGAAGCAGTCATATTTATTGTTGCTGAAGATTTAAACTCTCCTTCTTCAGGAGTTGGACTTAAAAATTCTATCGACGCATTAGTTCTATCAATAATAGTTTCATAGGTTTCAGTCACAACTTGATTATCGCTCCAATCAAAAATCTTCCAGAACCATTTCCATATTCCCTCAGCAATAGACTGAACAAACCCAGCATTTGTGCTTGTTGTATTTCTTGCAAATGTTTGAGTTTGTTCTTGTGAGTTGGTTAGTTTTGCATCACCTTGCTTTGTTCCGTTGTTTCCGTTTCCAGATTTATCTATTGCTATAGTAGAAGAACCTTCGAAATCGTACCAAGCTACTAATCCTGTTGAGTTTAAATTAGGGTTTGATAAAATCCCTGAGTTATATACCTCAGTTATCTCTGAAGCAGATAAAGAACGATTGTATATTCTAACTTCATCTATTGAGCCGTTGAATTTATTAGACCCTCCGCCAATCCATGCAGGATATGCACTATTATTTTGAATTGAAAAATCTGGAAAAGTTGCATTTCCTTTTGAAACACCATCAACATAAATCTTAAACACTTTTGAAGTATTATCCCAAGTGGTAGTAAGATAATACCAGGTATTTGGAGAAATAGTTTCAGAAGATGTTACTGTTGGCCATGTAATTCCGTTATATAAATAACCTCTAGGCTTGTTGAATGATTCAATTATCATTGAATAATGTAAACTAGAACTTTTTGTAAAAATTTCGTGCCTAACACCATCTACTGCAGCTGCTTTAATCCAAGCAGAAATGCTCACATCTCCAACTAAATTTAGAGAACTACTGGTTGGAATAACAACAGAATCTCCATTTCCGTCTAATTCTAACCAAGAGTTATTTAGGTTTGTCATATTCAATGTAGCATTTTTTATTCCAGTATCTTGGTCTGAAAAGTTAATTGTGAAATTTAATGTAGCATTGTTTGTATAGGTTCCATTTATTGGCAAAGACACATTTGTAACAGGTAAATTAATTTCATCTAATCCTGTAATGGTACTATTAGAAGTTGTAAAAAAGAAAGGCGAATAGAAACTCGGTGCATCTGAATTCAATTTTATTTGTGGACAAACGTTTGTAGTTGAAGTTAAAATTGGAACTGAGGCACTATTTCCGCTCACAGTCTGGTAATCTGTATAATTCCAGTTTGCTCTTCCTTTAAGATAAAGTTCTTTTATCTCCATAGCTGAAAGAGAACGATTGAAAATCATTACTTCGTCGATTGAACCGTTCCAGAAATCTGTTGCCGCATTAAGAGTATAGGAACCTATTCTTCCAACAACTGAAGAGGCATTTAGAACACCTATAATCCCTGTACCTGAACAAGTTAGAGAACCATCAGTGTAGATTCTCCAAGTAGCTAAATCATATGTAACCGAAGCCAAATGCCAATTTCCATCTGCGATTAAAGTATTCGAACAAACAACTGCTTGTGCAGCACTAGTCTGATTTTTTGCATAAACTCTTAGACCTGAAGTATTTTGATACATAAAATACGTTTCCGAACCAACGCCCGAAATAATTCCAGGAGTAGCACTCAACGTTGCTCCTGTTTTTCTTACCCAGGTAGAATAAGTTAAACCATTTCTAGTTTGATTTGAGATAACTGCTGAACTAGCAATGTAATCTCCATTTCCATCAAAAACTCCAGAATTGTTATAAACTCCTTCGCCAGTTGCAACGTTTCCGTATCCAGTTCCATCTTTTCCATTTCCAGAAAAATCATTCAACCCTGTATTGTCTAAAGGCCAATAACCAACTAAACCCTCATTTAAACTATCTGAAGTATTAATTGAAGAATAGAAAGTATTTCCGTAAGACTTTCCATGATTTATTCCGAAATCATCTTGTGCCGATAGAGTGTTAAAAGAATAATAAGAAACTAAACCACTTGTCGATAGATTATATTCTGCTCTGTTCAAATTATAAATGTTTGAAATTTCAGTAGAGTTCAAAGATTTATTGAAAATCATAACTTCATCGATGGAACCGTTGAAATATTTTTGAGAAGTATAATACCCTATTTGAGGTGCGTTAGTGTTATTAGCTAAAACTCCTTTTGCTGTGAATACTCCAGAAGCAACACCATTTACATACAGCCTAGTGTTATTAGCTGAAACAGATGAATCATACGTAAAACCTACATAGCTCCATTGGTTTAAAGGAATCGAATTACTTGAATAAAAATGTCCAAATCCTGAAGCTGAATAATTATACAGATACAAAGCAGTATTTGTTCCATTAAAATGAAAATAATACTCGTTTGACTTCATTAGTAATCCTTGTTTATCCCCCGTCATCAGAGGATAAATCCATGTAAAAACAGAAAGTTTCTCTGCATTGTTTCCGATATTTGCTGGAAGAGTTATATAATCTCCATTTCCATTAAAGTTAGCAAAAGCAGTTGAGTTCTCAGTCTTATAACCTAAATCTTTATTCCACTGACCAACTCTCGCCTGAATATTCGTATTCAAATTATTTTCTTTTGTTAAATTTAATTCCAACAAATCATAACCAGAATTTATTGTTGATTGCTTTCCTTCAATTGTTCCTGAATCTTTAAATCTCCTTGATTGATTATTATAGATGTCTATGATTTCTTGTTGTGTTAAAGCTTTGTCAAAAATCATCACTTCATCTATTGAACCATTGAAATATTTTGAACCTGCATCCCAACCCAAGAATGTTTTAAAGGGGGAAACAGCCCCAATATCTGCAGTTACAGAAAGATTTCCTTCAAATGTTCCGTTGATATAAAGTTTGCTCCCATTAACCGAATCTTTAGTAACCGTAACGTAATAGTACCTGTCTGGTTGAATAGAACTACTGGATGTCAATAAATCAAATAAACCGGCATTATAATATCTAAATACTAATTTTCCTGCGGAAGATACCTTTAAAGAAGACCTACTGGAAGAAGACCCGAAGATTATTAAATCTGTTCCAGATGAAACAGGTTTAACCCAGGCAGTCCAAGTAAAGTTATTAACTAAATTTAAATTTGAGCCAGCATCTACATAATCCCCGTTTCCATCTAAAATTAAAGCATCATCGTAAATTCCAGAAATGTTAGAAGAAAAGGCATTGCCGACATAGAGTCCGTCGTTGTTTAAATTAGATAAATCATAAGCTTTATTTGGCGCTGATACATTTGAAGCGTTTGCCATATCGCTGTCAAAGTTCCAATAACCAACTAAATTAGGGTAAGGAGAATTTTGGGGATAAGAAGCATCGACTTGCGTCGTCGCATTTCCATAAGCAGTTCCATGATTATTATTTCCTGAAGAGTCTAAATAATTACTGGGATGATTATCAAAGTTCCATTCTCCGACTAAACCAGATTTTGAGCCGTTGTAGGTGCTTCTGTTTAATGCGTAGATGTTTGCTATTTCCGTTGGACTTAATGCTCTGTTGAAGAGCATTACATCATCTATTGAACCATTGAAATATCTATTTTCTGACTCTCTTTCTCTACCAATAAATAGGGGCGCCTGGGAATTTGTGATAGAAACATCTGAAAATGTTCCATCTGCTACACCATTTTTATAAATTGCTACATTCGTTCCGTTATGAACAACAGAAACATGAATCCACTCCCCACTATTATAATCTGTTAATGTTGACTCTTTCCATGCACCAGAAAAATAACTCAATTTGCCTGCAGTATTTCGACCGATATTCAATGAAAAACCAGTAAAGGGGGTAGCATTTGCTATAATTGCGACTATAGAATTTGAAGAGGATAATGTTCCTGTTGAAGTTGTTTTTATCCAAGCAGAAATGGTTCTTGCATTTGTAGATTCAAAACTAGTAGTTGAAGAAATGTTTCTTATATAATCTCCACTTCCATCAAGCACTAATTCTCTCTCGCTAGTTGCATTTATTTCTAAATGGATATTGTCTGTTTCATTTAGCGTGTTTGTTAAAATGCTTTGTTGACTAGAGTTAAAACTCTGACTGAAAACTCCTAACATTAAACTGTTTATTGAGGGAACAAAAAAAACTAGAGCAAATACTAAAATCAAAAAAGTTCCAAGAAAAAAATTCTGGGCTTTCATTCTTTCATCTCCAATAATTCTTTAATTACTAAATTTTTTACAAGTTCTGCTTTTTTCACACCAAGTCCATCTGCCTTTTTTTGTAAGATCTGATCTAATTTATCAGACACTGAAATTTTTATTTCGCTCATCCTTTTTTATTCCTCACTAAATGGTGAGTAGAGAAATAAAATCACCTCTTATTTCCCATACTAAATTCACCACTTAATCACTAATTAAGAACCCCCTCATATTTAAAGCTTTCTAAATAAGTGTAAAAATCAACAAAAATAAAACAAAGAACTCACCAATCGATCCAAATCAATTCTAAAAAATAAGAAATAACTAAGTCAAAATATAATCGCCGGTTAGAGTTTTTCCGTTAATAACAAACCCTTTTCCCTTTACAATATTAAATTCAACGATTCTTCTATCAATATCTGTACCTCTCATCTTAACAACTTCAACTGCTCTCTTTCTAGTTCCACCCTTGTAGAACACATTATACATCGCAATAATTCCGTCGGATAAGAATGAAACTGCTTCACCTGCCTCGACGAAATTTGTACCAACGTGAGATGGAGATGAAACTTCTCTAATCAAGAAAGAAGTCATATCGTGACCTTCTAAATATCTAAATAACTGTTCCATATAAATTCTGAATCTAGATTCTTCACCAGAGAACGCAGAAGCAATGGAAGATAACGAATCAATTAATACAATATCTGGATGGAAGTCCATTGGAATTAAAACTGGCTGAACATCAATCAACAATTCTTTTTTCGCCTCACTTAAAAGTGCTTCAACAGAACGCGCAATATCTAAAGCATTAAATCTTTTTACCATCAATAGATTTTTCTTTATGTAAGTATCTGGATCAGCACCAAAAGATCTCAAGTGTCCAATTAATCTCTGCTCTGGCTCTTCAAAACTCATGTACAAAACTCTCTTACCTCTTTCACAAGCATTTTTTAATACTTGTAAACAGAAAATTGTCTTACCACTGCCCGGACCACCTTCAACTAAAACTGCACTTCCTTGAGGAATACCGTCGCCAATTAGACTATCAAATCCATTTACGTAAGTTTTAATTCTTTCATCTTTATATTCCACAACCTTCTTAGAAGAACTAGACTTAGCACTAACATCACCTTTTTTCATATAATAGTTAAAATCTTTTTGTTTATAAATGTTTCTGCAAATTAATCTCGTCCCAAGTATTTGGGATAAACATTTCTACAAGTTAAACTCGCCTTCGCTAGAAGGTTCTCGCAACCACTGGTTGCTCCTCGGAGAGGAGTAAATGTTTTGTTAAAGAAACGCTTTTAAATGAACTTTATCTCATAATTTTGGCTCTGTAGCTCAGCGGTAGAGCGCTGCTCTCATAAGGCAGAGGTCGGGAGGTCAGCACTCCCTAGAGCCATATACTTGTCGAAGACAAGTTAGAATTCTGAGTGATGACAAGTCAGCACCGAACAATTTGCTCTGCGAACTAAAAGATGATTTTGAGTAGAATAAGTTGTGAGCACCTAGAGCCAAGTAGTTATTGAAAATTCTCTTTGATTTTCTTTGCAATTTCTTTCATCTCTTCTTTTGAAACTTCAATATGGCTCTTCAAATCAAAACTTCCTCTTCCTCCTTGAACCACTTGAGGAACTAGCCAAACATGCGCATGAGCCACTTCATCACCCATTATTACAGAGACGACCTGTTGTGTATTAAATGCTTTTCTCTGAGCATTAACTACTCTTTGACAAAAAGAAAAATACCCTTCTATACTCTCAACATCCCAAACCCATCTAAAATGTTTTTTAGGAATGACGAGAACATGGCCTTTTTTTATAGGTTTAATATCTAAAAAAGCAAGAAAGTTTTCACTTTCAGCAACTTTCATAGAAGGAATTTCTCCTTTCACAATTTTACAAAATACACAGTCATCCATAACAATTAGACAATTAAGAACTTTAAAAATTTATAGTCGACACTCATAAAACTGATGTCTCATGAAATCTCTATTCACCGTCTCTTTGGAAAAATGTTTTTTAGGAAAAATTCTGTGAAGAAGACTTGGAGTTTCAGGAACACCAACTAATGCAGAAACAAATCTTTCAATTTCTTTAGCAGCGTGAGAACTATCATCATGAAGACCTAGGGGAGTTCTATGGAAGACTGCTCTAATTACTCTTTTATCGTCTCTGATTCTAGCCAAAACAGGAAGACTAGTCATTTTTTCTATATCTCTCAAACTCTCTTCGTGTTTCTCATCTCTAATTCTATTAATAATAATTCCTTCAACAGGGGTATTTTGTTTTTTTGCGATATTAGCTGCTTTCAAACTTGTATTTAGAGTAACATGATCTCCACTTGAAACAACAAAGATTCTATCAGCAGCAATAACAACAGGAGTCATCTCAGAATAATGCGGAGAAGAATCTAATATTACAAAGTCATATTGTTTTTTTATTTTTTCTAAAAGTTTTTTTAATTGATACATATCTACTTCATGTTCAAAATTCATTGAAGCAGAAACAACATCAAAACCATGAGCATCATAAATCGCATTGTGCATCCCAACTCCGACAAGAACATCATGTAATGTAACACCGTTGTTCATTCCTAAATACAAACCAACATTTGGAGCAGAAAAATTTGCATCAACCAACAAAACTCTTTTACCAAACTTATTTGCCAATGAAGAAGCTGTTTCCAAAGCTAGAGTTGTCTTCCCGACGCCACCTTTTACAGAAATAAATGCTAAAACATTTGACATATCATCACCTAGTCTAATATATAGTTTGTAGTATATAAATCTTGCTTGTTAAATATCTTTAAAACTCTTATCACCTAAAATTAAATCTCTCAAAACATTTCTCACGTCAGCTTTCTCAATTCTTTTCTGTTCTCCAGAATCTCTGTCTCTAATTGTTAAAGTTCCATCTTCCAAACTTTGTCCATCTACCGTCAAACAAAAAGGAGTTCCGCTTTCGTCCTGTCTTGCATATCTCTTCCCAACAGTTCCACTCTCGTCGTAAAAAACGTTCCATTCTTTTTTCAATTCATTTAAAAGTTCTTTAGAGAATTTTACCAATCCTTCATCTTTTTTCACTAATGGAAAAATCGCAGCCTTTATTGGAGCAATTCTTGGAGATATCTTCAAAACAACATTCTCTCTATTCTTATCAAATTCATAACCTCCAACAAGTACAGCCAAGAAAACTCGGTCCATACCAAAAGTAGGTTCAATAACTCTCGGAACAACATTTTTCTTCGCAGCTTCGTCGAAAATTTCCATTTTCTGTTTACTTTCTTTAATATGTTGATTCAAATCGTACTGTCCTCTGTTTGCATTTCCAGCAACTTCCTGGCTTCCAAAAGGATATTCATAATCAATATCAAAAGTCGCAGAAGAATAATGACTCAATTCGTCTTTCATATGTTCTCTAATTTTTATTTTATTCAAACCAAGAGAATAGAACCATAAAATTTGTTCAGCTAACCAATAAGCATGCCATTCATCCATTCTTTTTTCTTTTAACATTTTACCGATGCTAGTTTCTTTCAAATCTGTCTTTCCCCCTTCCTGTGTCTCGCCGTCTAACAATTTTAATTTCAAATCTAAATGTTTTTTCTCAAGCAGATCACATTTCTTCTCTTCAGGATTAATAAAAAATTCTAATTCTGCAATTGTGAATTCTCTACTTCTAAAAATAAAGTTTCTTGGAGCAATTTCATTTCTAAAACATTTTCCAACCTGACCAATACCAAAAGGCAATTGCTTTCTCGCACTATCAGAAACTAATTTGAAATCCATAAACATTCCTTGTGCTGTTTCTCCTCGTAAATATGCTGCAGAAGAATCTAAAGCTCCAACATTTGTTTGGAACAACAATTTGAATTCTCCCTGGCTTTCATATTCACCACCACACTCACATTTGACTTTTCCCTCCTCGGATTTGTCAATCTTTGTTGCTTTTTTACACTTTTTACAGATTACAGCAATATCTGAGAAGTTGTCTATGTGTCCAGAAGCTTTCCAAGTTCTTGGATGAGAAATAATCGAAGCATCTATACCGGTCATGTTTTCTTTCTGTTGAATAAAAAAATTCCACCAGTTAGCCTTGATATTGTTGAATAACTCTGCACCTAATGGGCCATAGTCCCAGAAACCCGCAAAACCACCATAAATATCACTAGATCTAAAAATGAAACCCTTTCTCTTCGCAAAGGTGCTTATATCATCCAAGCTTATCTTTTCCATAAAGCTAGATAGAACAAGACTTTATAAAAATAACGAAAACAAGAAATTAAAGAAAAAGTCATAAAAATAGGCATACAATAAAAATGCAATCATGAAAGCTGGCACGAAAGGTAAACCTTCCTTAATCAATACCTCTTTCTTTTTTCTTTTTATTAATTCTATCTCTTTCTTAGACAAACCATCGAAATTAGCCTTGAAAACTCGGTTTCCTATTTTCAAATCACTGACCAACCAGTCACCTTCTCTCAAAAGTTCACTTTTAACTTTTCTATACATTGCAACTTTTTCTAAGGCCTTAGCATAAACAAATAACAAGGAAAATGCTAAAACAAAAATAGCTACTATCAAAAATAAAGAATTAAAGAAACCACCAATAGCAAAAACAAAAGCCAAAAGTAAATTATATTTCAATTTCAGTTTTTTTGATTCTTTAACAACTTCTTTTTTCATTTTCTTGAAATGAATTATGCCCAAAATTGCCGTATAAGACAGTCCATAAACAGAACCAGCTAAAAATAAGCAGAAGATGAAAAAACCTAGATTGAGAAAAGTTAAATTGAAAGTCGCAGCTACAAAAAAAGGCGTCATTGCAAATAAAAGTTTAGCGTCTCCACCTGCAAAAAATCTACAATAATAAAGTATATTTGAAAGAGCAAAGAAAACTAAAATAAAAATAAACACCAAAAAGATTTGCTCCGACGTCTTAGCAGAGAAAATCAAATAAACGCTTCCGGAAACTAGAAGAAACAAGTTCAACCAGTTATCAACCTCTCTTCGTTTAACATCTTGAGCAAAAGCAATCGCCAAACCTGCAAAAAAAAGCCAAAAAAGGAAGTTCATTTTTTATCAGAAATGTTTTTATTATCTTGACTTACTTCTGTTGACCTAAACTGTCCGCCTCGCTTGTAAGCTCGGTTTAATCTCTTTTTTTTGAAATCATTCTTTGTTTTTCTTTTGTCTCCGTATCCGTAATCCATGTTATTATAATGTGCTAGTTATTTATTAATTTAACCAAAACCATTTAGGACAACTGCGCCCAGTAAACTTAAACCTAAAATCGAAATTGCTGCCACGACAAGATATAATAAAATTCCTGCCTTCAAGTTCTTTCCAGTCTCCGCAGTAGTCTGTAATTCATCCTTCCCAGATTTAATTGTAACTAAAGTTGAAGTTAAGATAAAGACAATTTCAATAAGATAAAGTCCTACGGCAAGTTGTAACCAATATGTTGGCATCATTTTATCTAACTGAAATATTCCTAACAAACTACCCAAACCACCAAAAGTACTAGCTGCACCTTCTCCAAGGGCTCCTGCGCCCATCGAATTAGATAAGCCTCCTAAAATTGTTGTAATCATTCCCGCTAAACCTACAATGATTCCTGATAAAAGAGGAGCCAGGAAAACCATATTAGATTTCATATCGGAAGTAATCTCTGCCAATAAATCATTTAATCTTACGTCGATTTTTTTAATATTTTTTACATATTCTGAAATTGACATCAAACTCTTCGCTGCAACCTGAAGACCTTTCTTAACAGATTCAACTAAAATTTTCATTGAAGTTGCAACAAGTTGTGATGGATAAAATATAACTGCACCACGCTTAGAATTAAACAAAGCATTCTCAACTGACATTCCCATCTGTTGAATATTTTCATTAACAATTTTGAAAAAACCTTCTGTGGCTGTTCCCTTTGTAGACTCAGAAACTTTTGCAAATGCAATTTCAGCAGGTAAACCATCGCCCATTCTATTTCCTAACTGGAACAAGGATGATGTAAATTCCTCCTCAACATTTTTGTAATCGGCTCTTGCCTTAATCAACAACTTAGTTTTTTCTTTGTAAGCAATTATAAAAAATAAAGCGATACCTAGGGGAACAAGAAGAGAAAGTAATAGCGCTAAAACACCAAATGGACCAACTAATCCTCCTGCCTCTGATTCGAAAATTCCGAAAATACCATTGTTACCTAACAAACTAAATCCTAAAGAGGCCCAAGTATAATCTCTCTGTAAACCTAACCAAAGAGGTAAATTAGTGTATCTAAAGAACATTGGAATCAAACCAATTAAGATTAATGGAAAAGCAATCATCGAAGATTTTACGTAGGGTTTTTTACTTTTGTAAGTAGGATAAAGAGGATTTCTTTCTAACAAGTTAGTTTCACCATAACCCCCTGGACGAGCCATCATAATTCCTCCAGTAAGATAAATTACCATAAACGGAATAATCAAATTAAAAAGAACAAACAGATGGTAGGCCTTAATCGCACCACCCAACATTGTTGATGCAAGAGGTAAAATTGCCAAAGCTAAAGTTGGTAAAACAATTCCCAACATGTAAAGATTTGTCAAAGGAGCTTTTACACTATGTGTATATTTCAACATTTTATCATAAACACCGTCTAGAATTACCTGCAAAGCTTTTTCTAAAACTAAAACTCTTCTAGAATCTGAAGACTCGTACAAACTACTTTCAATTAAATGAAATGATTCAATAAATTCTATAGAGTAATCTCTCCAGGTTTCTAAATAAGCATCGACGCTTTCTTTTATTGTCGAATATCTTCCAACCTCAACATCCCAGAAAATTTTTCTGAAATCCATTGCGAGAGGATTGTCCAAATGTTCAGCAGCGAATGCAACTGCCTTTTCAAAATTTGATGTGTGCTTCATATAAATTACAATATACAAAATTGCAGGAACCATTTGCGAAGAAGCCATCAATCTCCATTTCATTGCCATTCTTTCTGGTGCTTTATACGCATAGAAAAATAAAAACATTGAAAACATCACACCTAAAAATAAAAACATCATCGGAAAACTACCAGTAAAAAGAAAAATCGCTGCAAATAACATAACTGTCGCAAATATTCCTAACAAAAGTAAGGTCACTGCCAGAACCGCAACTTGGGAAACAGTTACATCTAAATGAGCTATGTCTATTCCTCTCTGAATCTTTGGCTTATCTTTTTCAGAAACTTTCATCATGAAAAGATTTCCTAAAGATTTACACCATCTTTCATAACTCGTTGGTTCGTGAACCATACTGTCTTTGAAATCTTTGTAAGACTTAGAGAAACCTTGGCTAGAAGCGTAGGGTTTCATTTGACCCTCAATCTTCGCACCATACTTTTTCAAAATGTCATCCGTTGTCGGCTTACTCATATCATCCTCTTGGTTTTCTATAGCAAATCGAGTTTATAAAATATTTTATTCGAGAATTTTATCCGACTACTTAAAAGAAAGATGACTTGTTAGGAAATATTTAGAAGAGGAAGTTTTCATCAAAAGAAACCTAGGTTCTTGGATAAGCAGGTACCAGGAATTGCACCTGGGATGAGCGGGTTGCAGCCGCTTGCCTTACTGCTTGGCTATACCTGCAAAGTATCTCTTTCCGAAGCAGATTGACAAGAACTTGTTCTCTGCAACAGAACGCACTCGATCGGATTTGAACCGACGACCCCTGCCTTAGAAGGGCAGTGCTCTATCCAAGCTGAGCTACGAGTGCACGACCAACATAACTACTAAAAAACATATATAAAGCTTACTAACGTGATGAAAATATGACCGAAAAGATAAAAATAACATTTTTAGGAACAGGTTCTTCGATTCCTACCGCAAAGAAAAATCACCCAGCAGCTTTGATTAGTTACAAGGCTGAAACAATATTATTTGACTGCGGAGAAGGAACTCAAAGACAATTTAGAAAGGCAAAATTAAATCCTTGTAAAATCACCAAAATATTTTTGACACACTGGCACGGCGACCATGTTTTAGGTTTACCCGGCCTTCTGCAAACTCTAAATTTAAACAACTACAATGGAGAACTAATAATCTACGGCCCAAAAGGAAGTAAAAACGATTTCAAAAATATGATTGCCCCTTATTTAGGATTTTATTGGAATGTTTCAAAAGAAACAGGAAATAAATTTGACATTGTTATGAAAGAAGTTGATGAAGAGAAGATTTTAGATGGGGAAGATTTTTTCATCGAAGCAATTAGAGTTGACCACGGATGCCCGGCTCTAGCCTATTCTTTTAATATAAAAGAAAAAAGTAGAATTGATAAAGAAAAATTAATCAAATTAAAAATTCCAAATGGACCTTTGATCGGAGAACTTGCAAAAGGAAAAACAATTTCATTTAACGGGAAGAAAATAGATGGCAAAAAACTAATTTATACAGAAGAAGCGAGAAAAATTAGTATAATTATGGACACAGCATACTCCGAAAAATTAGCAGAATTTGCAAAAGACTCGGATCTTTTAATTTGTGAATCTACTTATTCCAAAGACGAAGAAGAAATTGCAAGAGAACATAAACATCTTACTTCTGTTGAAGCCGCAAAAATTGCTAAAAAATCAAAGTCAAAGAAACTTTACTTGACACATCTTTCACAAAGATACGAAGCAATTCCTAAAAAAATTCTTGAAGAAGCAAAAGAAGTTTTCAAAGACGCTGTAGTTGCCGAAGATTTAATGAGTTTGGAGATTTAATTACTTTCGGGCCAACTGAATCCTTCCCAAGGATAAGATGGAAAATCGCTAACGAGTTCTTCCATAGATTTTTTCTTTTCTTCACCTTGTAAATTTGCAATACTTAGAAGATAATTGTACCTTCGATCGTTGTTTATGACTGCTAAATCGGACCAATCACAACACATTTGAACATTCTCTCCCCTAAATATAAAAGAGTCAATCATCGCATCTAAAAATCCAACCTTACTACTCAAATATTCGCCAAAATCTTGTTCACCTTCATCAGATTTTTTATAATCTTCACTTCTTTCATACTGCTGACTCGCAATTTCTTCTACATCTCTCTTTAAATCTACTAAGAAAGAATAAACTGGGTCGGAAGATTCTGAAGCTCTTAAAACTTCACGAGACTTATCCAAAACATTATCAAAAACCCTGCAGAAAATTGGAAGTTTTCCTTGTTTCGCAAGATCATCGTATCCCATTCTAGCTTCCATGACTTCTGCTAGACTAACCTGTCCTGAAGTTGTAGTGTTGGGCGGTAAAAGAGAACCAATAAAATAATCTCTAGCAGTCCTTACTTTTCTTCTTAAAATTGTTCTTCGACTTTCTTCCATATAAAAAAGAACAAAAGAGTATTTTTAAATAAATAGCTCACTAAAGAATACATAAAAAAAATAAAAAAGTTCTAACTAGTAATAAGACACTGAAAAGAATCAGTGCTGTGGCAAAATAAATCAGCTAATGCCTTTTACTGTGTTTTTGAAGGGGAGATAAAAATAATCGTGTCTCCTCTTAAGAAAGCAACGCCGTAGTTCTTTGTCTGTTGGCCGTTCTCGATTTCCTTCGCGTTATCCAATACCACATTAATGTGGATATCGAATGCTTGCAAAGTTCCAACCATCTGCTTGCCGTTCTTAAGCTGCACTAAAATCTCCTTTCCTTTGCTCTGATTTAACAGATCCAAAGGTCTTTCAATTTTGTTAACCATAAACTAATCTCACTTGGTGAGTTTTTAAGCTTTATTGTGTTAGATATTGAGAAAGAATTTTTGCCATATCTGTCTTTTCCCAAGGGAAATCTCGACCGAAATGACCATAAGAAGCGGTTTGTTTAAATTTAAAATTTCTTAAATTAAATTTGTCAATTATTGCCTTCGGACTTGCATCAAAATGTTTCATTACAATCTCTGAAATTTTTTCTTCTGAAATTTTATTTGTACCAAAACATTCAACAAAAACAGAAAGAGGTTTTGAAACTCCAATAGAATAACTTAATTGAACTTCGCATTTTTCTGCCAAATTTGCAGCGACGATATTTTTTGCAATATATCTTGCCATGTAAGCTGCACTTCTGTCAACTTTCGTTGGGTCTTTTCCAGAGAACGCTCCGCCACCATGTCTTGAATATCCACCATAACTGTCAACAATTATTTTTCTTCCAGTTAAACCAGTGTCACCTTTTGGTCCACCGACCACAAAACTTCCTGTTGAATTAATAAAGAATTTTGTATTTGCATCTAAGTATTCTTCACAAAGTGGAAAAAGAATTTTTGTTTGAATTTCTTCTCTTAATTCTTCAATATCTTTAGTCGCTAAATGCTGTTGTGCAACAACTATTGAATCTATTCTTTTAGGTTTTCCGTCTACATATTCAAAACAAACTTGAGATTTTGAATCTGGACCCAAACCTTCAATCACTTTTTCTTTTCTTGCTTTCGCTAAAAGATATAAAATTTTGTGAGCATACATTATTGGAATCGGCATCAACTCTTCAGTTTCATTGCAAGCAAAACCAAACATTATTCCTTGGTCTCCTGCTCCTAATTCTTTGTTTGCAGATTCATCTACTCCTTGTGCAATTTCTCTGCTTTGTTTATTCAAACTGACCCAAACAGAAACATCTTCAGCCGACATACCATAGGCAATATCTGTGTAACCTACTTCTTTCAAACAATCTCTAACAATCTTTTCCACATTCACAACTGCCTTAGAAGTTACCTCTCCAGCAACATGAATAGAGCCTAAACTAGCAAAAGTCTCAACTGCAACTCTTGAGTTTTGATCCTGTTCAAAATAAGCATCTAAAATAGAATCAGAGATTATATCGCAGAGTTTATCTGGATGTCCTTCTCCCACACTTTCTGAAGAGAACTTAAAATTTTTCATAAACCTGGATAGTCTTTTCATATAAAAATCTATCGGCAATTTTATACTGATTGTACAGGAACAACTAAACAACTTGATATCCTTAAGGAAAGCTTTATAAATCAATTTTCATCAACAAGAATATGAAAATCGGAAGAAAAATATCTGGCGGAAGATACAAAGCTACTAGAAAGAAGAAGGCTTTTGAAAGAGACGGACAGAAAAGAATCGTAAAACTTGGAGCTAAAAAAACAAAAGTTATGCGAGGAATGGGCGGAACAAAGAAATTAGTTTCCCTTAGCCAGAATGAAATCAACGTTATAAAAAACGGAAAAGCAAAAAAAGCTAAAATCAAAAACGTTTTAGAAACACCTTCAAACAGATTCTTAGCGAGACAGAACGTTTTAGTAAAAGGAGCGATTATTGATACCGACATGGGAAAGGTAAAAATCACAAACAGACCATCCCAAGAAGGAATTGTTCAAGGTATTGTTGTTGATTAAATCAAATGAATTTTATTGCACTAATTTTATTGGCTGCTGGCGGATTAATTTTAACAGGTGGTGATTTGTTTATGAAACAGTGGGTGTCTACAAACAAACCCTCAGTCTATATTTTTGGAATGCTTCTTTATATCGTCGGATTAAACTTTTTAGCCTTCAGTTTTAAATATAAAAATATTGCAGTAGCCTCTGTTATCTTCGTTCTGATAAATATAATCACTCTAATTGCATTCAGTTATTTCTACTGGCAAGAAAAATTGTCGGGTTTAGAAGTAGTTGGATTAACACTCGGAGTTATTGCTATAGTTCTTCTAGAATTAGCAGATAAATAATTTACCGAGAATAACAGACCGTAAGCTTTAAAAAGGCAATCCATTTATAAACCTTACGATGAGTCTATCTAAACATTGCCCTGAATGCGGCAGTTCTAACTTAATATACGATGAAGGTCGAAGCGAGCTAATCTGCGGTGACTGTGGTCTTCTTGTTGAAGAAAAAATGGTTGACACGAGCCATGAACTACGTTCTTTTGATAAATCTGAAAAGAAATCTCGTGGTGGAGCACCAATGTCTATGCAAAAATTCGACAAGGGTTTAACAACTAACGTCGGTGAAATCTCAGATATTTACAGATTAGATTCTACAAAACAAACTAGAAAATATTTAAGACTTAAAAAATGGCAAGAAAGAGTTTCAACTTCCATTGAAAGAAATTTAAGACTTGCAATGGCTGAATTGAGAAGAGTTTCATCCTTCCTAGAACTTCCAGAAGTAGTAAGAGAAGAAGCAGCTAGAGTTTACAATTTTGTTCTGCAAAGAGGTTTAGTAAGAGGAAGAAGCATGGAATCGGTTATCGCAGCTTGTATTTACGCAGCTTGTAGATCCTATAACATTCCAAGAACATTAGACGAAATTTCAATCTCTTCGGAAATAGAAAGAAAAGAAATTGGAAGAACTTACAGATTTATCATAAGAAAAATTGGGATCAAAGTAAAACCTTCTTCACCGAAAGACTACATTTCAAGATTTGCATCAACATTACACTTATCGCCTAAGTCACAGAATGGCGCTTTAGAAATCTTAGACAAAGCAGAAATATCTGAATTAACTTCAGGTAGAGGACCAGCAGGAATTGCAGCTGCAGCTTTATATGTTTCAGCGCTACTTAACGACGAGAAAAAGACACAAAGAGAAGTTGCTGACGTCGCAGGAATCACAGAAGTTACAATTAGAAATAGATATAAGGAGCTTCTAGACAGACTTAAACTAGAAGAGACAATCCTTTCCAAAGAAAGAGAGAAAAAGAAGAAAAAAGAATAATTCTAAAGTTTTTTATACTGTCCATTTCTAACAAATATGCACGTGGGGGTGCCGGAGCGGTCAAACGGGCTGGACTTAAGATCCAGTAGCTTATGCTTACGGGGGTTCGAATCCTCCCTCCCACATTTCAGCTAATCGACGAAGGAGATTAGTTAATTGAAGGATTCTAATTGCTAGTTTCAAATTACAGGGGCGAATTTTTTGCTCAATCAACAAATTAAAAGATAAATAATTGAGTGAAAAGCGAGTAGAAGACGACCTCTGACATTAAGTTAACTAATCAGAGTCATGTTCTTTCGAGGCTGACCTGCCAGATATAAATAAATCTTAGAAAGATTTTCATTAAAGTAATAATTATCTTTTGTACCTTCAACCAAAGCCCTACATAAAATTTCACCCTTAACTAATTCTCCTCCAACAACATTAATCTTCAAACTTTCACCAGCTTTAGGAAAATTTTCTTTTGTTACATTTGATGCAGGTTGACACCAAGATAGGTTCTTGAGACTCTCTTGAAAAGCAACAACATCCTTATTTATTGAACTTTCATCAATTCCTGTTTTCCCTAAAAAAAAAGCTACTAAAAAAACAACAATAGCCAATGCAATAACTCCTCCGCTAATCCATAAAAGTTTGGAAAAATTTTTAGTCTGATTATCTATTTCAACCATTATATCTCTCCCTCTTTACCATAAAATGTTCTAGTATAGCTAAACTCTGGATAAGCACAAGCTTCACGTCCAGTCTGCCAACCCGTAAATCTTACCGTATAATACTTATTCTCCTCTGTTAATTTCATACAGTAATCAGTTCCAATAGAGTGAAGAGGGGGAATTGAAACAACATTACCAAAAGAAGAAAAACTAAGTGAAAGTTGGGAACAGTTTCCGTATGCCCAAAGTGTTTTTTTTGGACTATCGCCCCAATAAGCTGAATAACTTTCATTTAAATAGTTATAAATTGGTCCTCCAGTACCTCGAGTAATACAAACAGAAGAAGAAATACAGTCGGAGTTATTATTCGCTGCTGAAGACGAAAAGACAATTTTTTGGCCAGTTAGATTATCAGTACGATTGTATGAAAAAGTTGGCCGTATACCACAACTTTTACCGGGCAACCAACTTTCAAAAGCAATATCATAATATTCTTTCTCTTCTGTGAGTTTTAAACAGAAATGATTACCAGCAACATTATACCCAAAACCTCCACCAATAGTATTATAAAAAGACTGAAAATTCAACGTCTTCCAATCACTACAAGAACCATAAGCCCAAAGTGTTTTTTTTGGACTTCCACCCCAATAATAATCTTGAGAACTCTCTTCTAAAGAATTGTATAGAGGACCACCACTGCCCCTAGCAATACAAACAGAAGGAGAAATACAATCTACATCTTGCGTCCCAGTTAATTTAACAAAATGTACTGCCCGAGCATATTCTTCAGGTGCAGGAGGAACAACTCCTGGAAGTGGAACAATAGGTTGAGCTGCTTCAGGAATACTTTCAGATAATTCAAAGACAACTTCTCCAGAAACATTTTTCAGAGAGTTACTAATAACTGGAGCAATTTCTATTTTATCCGGTTTTCCTTTTGGAGACCTTACATCATAGGTTAATGTTGTTCCTTTTTTTGGTGCAGGAAGAATATATGAATAAGACTGTCCATCTATAACAAAGTTGATTTGAATATAATCATAGTCTAAGGAATCTTCCGCACCCCTTGTAACTTGAACCTTCGCAAGTTTAGTAATGTTATCATAAACGGTATATCCTCCAGAAGTCTCAATAGCCAAAGAGACTTTTTCTGCCGTAGCGGAATTTGCAGCATCCTTAATCATTGGAATAACCGTAGACCAAATAATCGCAACAGCTGCAACAGTAATCATTATTATCAAAACAGTCGCTACAACTGCATCAACACCTCTTTTTCCGTACATACATTACCGAAGATTAAAGATTATATAAATATTGTGGGAAAGAGAATTTATTAGCAAGAAACCTACTAGTTTCTTACATCTCTATCTCTAATCAACAAAACTAAAACTATAAAGAAAAGAACCAAAACACAAAGTAAAAGGAATACTAAGAAAAAAGCCCAAGGAGAAGTTTCTCTTGGTTTTTCATTTAAGACCAAGTAATCCAAAGTTTCATTTCCGCCTTGAAGAAGAACATAGCCTGTTCCAGAAGTTTTAGGAGAATCATCGTTATCATCATCTTCATCACTGGAAACATCTATCTTGAAGTTAACATATTTTGAATCGTTGTTCCCATAATTATCTGAACAGAAAACAGTTAGAACATAATTTCCATTTGAAAGGCCATCCTCATCCGCAACAAAATAATTTCCTGAAGTCAAGAAAGTTTTATTCACACCATTATTCAAGTTATAATAACAAGAACCTGATTCGTTTAAAGAAACATTCACTTTGATATTTCTAACATCATAAGTTTTATCTATTGGAGAATGAATAGTTATAACTGGGGCATTTGTATCATTTATCGAAGACAAATTAACAATAAAATTAACTGAGTTATTTACTGTGTTAGTTCCGTTTGAAACAAAGACCGTTAAATTGTTAGTTCCATTCACAGCAGAAATTGTTGTATTCGCACATTGAGTTAGAATCACATTCACACCATTAAGAGAATACCAACAAGAAGTTGCGGTTCCGTTTATTGTGTAATTCAAGGGAATAACTGAAATATTGTAAGTTATATTTTGTGGACTGATTACATTAACTGATAAATTAGTTAAGTTAGTTTGGTTTGTTTGATTATTTGACGTAAAATTCAAAACACTAACTAAAAAATTTCCATTCGCAACATTAGCGGAAGAGTCTGTAGCATTACAATTCACAGTATGATTCCCCACTGCAAATACACTTCCATTTTGAGGAGAACAAACTAGAGGAACAAATCCATCGACATTATCGCTCGCATTCATATTAAAATAATAAACAACAGCTCCTGAAGAGTTAGTTGCATTAACTGAAATGTTTCTCAAATTTAAAAATGGAGCAGTTGTATCTGTAATAGAACAAGATTGACTTAAAACAGGACTTCCACCAATACATCCACTAGGTGAAGAAGAATTAACTGTTCTTGTTTGAGTTCCAGCAATACAAGCTGACCAGGGATTATAAATAAAAGAAGTACATGTTGTTGGAAAGGTATTGTTAACAATTGTAATTAAAGAGGTCTTATTTTGATTATTTGAACTTAAACATTTAACATCATCAGAAACAGAAACAACTTCAAGAGTATAATTTCCAGAATTAAGTGCAATAGTAAATGTTTGTTCAGAATTTCCGGAAAAGGGCAAATTAACAACCTTCGTTTGATTTAAAGAACCATTAACCTTTAGTAATAAAGTAACATTCACAGAATATTGCGAAGCAATTTGAGATGGAACAAAATTTAATCCGCCAGCATGATTTATCGGTGCAGCTACATTTGTTTTAACTGTTACGACATTAGAAACATTTGTTACAATTAGGTTAGTTAACGTAGAAGTACAAACATCTTTTCTTGTTAAATAATCACTAACAGCGTCGACTCTCTTGTCTCCGTTAAGATCTTCATAGCCTGTTGAAGTTCTTTCATAAGGAATGTATCCTTCTTTGAAAATAAACAAACCATAATTGGTATTTTGCCCACTGTTTGGATAAGCTATATCTAAAAATGAGTTTGAACCTGAATTAGAATTAACAAATTGAACCTGCCCAGAAGAACAGTCTGAATTAGAACAACTGAAGCCTAAAACTCCAACCTGATTTATTGGTGAATTATTGTAAACAAAGTTATTTACTTGTAATAAATCTGCCGATACGAAAGTTAGAGAAAATAATAAGGCTAAAACAAAAAATAGATTTTTCATTTTATAATCCTCCTCCTGAACCAGAACTTCCGAATGAACCTACTCCGCCTGGCGAACCTGAAGAACTCCAACTCCAACTTCCACCTTCAGAATTTCCTTCTTTTCCACCATTTCCATCAGAATGAATTTTACTTAAAACTCCTGCATCTAATAAAACAGCCATTAAGGATTCTAATGTTGCACCCGTTTGACCTTTGTTAATCAAAACTTTTTCTCCAGCTTCATTTCTAACTTCAACATATTTTCCGTCGAAAGGAGCTTCGTGTAGAACAACATTTCCGCCGAATCTCATAATAGTACTTGCTAATTCATAGGTTTCCATAGAAACTTTTCCTTTATTTTTGAAAGCCCAATTTTCAAATCTTTGTGAAGCATCTAATGGAACTGCGAATGCAAAATTTCCAACATCAACGGTTGAGTTAACTAAAGTTTTTGCTCCACCGCCAATTACATCATAAACAACTTTGTCTGCTAATCCTCCTAAAACTAAATCTGCTCCGTCTACAGCACCTTTTACTATTGATTGTGCTCCGTCATAAACGCTCATTATTGAACCTAAAATAAAATTATCTTGATTTCTTTCTTTTACTGTGTGTTTCTGTAGGCCCCATCTTCCACCACTAACAAATCCTAAAACAGAATCAACTGGAGAAACTAACGCTTTTCCAAGACCATATACTCTTGATTTTTCCTTTCCAGCATAGCCTAAATTTTTTGTATCTAAAACTGCTTCAGTCAAATCTTTTCCTTCATTTTTCAAAGCTCGTCCAAAATAAATTGGACTCGCTGAAACTTTATCATCTAAAGAATCTCCATTTGTATCTCTAAAATTAAGATTTCTAAAATCAACGTGCATTCTGTAAAGTCCATTTGTTCCAACAGGTTTTATCTGTGCATCGGCGACTTTTTTAACATTAGAATAAACAACTTCAGCAGGTGCAGGTTCGGCAACAAAAACATCTTCTGCATCAGAAGGTTCTGAATCATCCGGCATTACTAATGGATTTGAATCATAAAATTTTCTAAGTTGTTCAGGTGTTGGTCCACCCTTTAAATTTGAAGATACTGATTTTTTAATTCCAGTATAGCATAGCGAAGCTTTTGGACTTTCTAATTTTGGATAAAGAACTGAATCAGGAAAAGAACCTATCTTTTTACTAGCAACTACCTTAGTAGAATGAGCACTTGAAACTTTTTTATCTCCTGAGCAACCAAAACCAAGAGCACCAATCATTAGAGAGGCTGCAAGACCTGTTGCAAGAACATTTCTCCAGTTTCTATGATATTTTGCTTCTAAACATAAATCTAATGCAGTTCTATACGTCTGAGTCAACTCTTCTCCTTGTTTTTTGTTCTTTTCTTCTAAAGCTTTAATTTGATCGTTTCTAGTTCTTTGAGTAATATCTAACTCGTCTCTTTGTTTTGTTACGACAGTCAACAAACTTTCGGAGGTATTCAACTTTTTTGTTAAGTCTTGTACTTTAGGTTCTAATTTTTTCTCAACTTTTACTGCTCCTTCCTTTAAACCTCTAACATAATTTCCTACAACTTCACTTCTAAAAGCACCATCATTAGCAGCATTTTTACTTTTTGTAGTATTCAGATAAACATTTGTAGATATCACTTTTTCTAAGCTTGTAAAATAACGAGAATTATCTAAACCTAAAAGATCGACTACTGCAGCTATTCTTCCTTCATAAGTATCTACTCTTTTTCCTCTGAATGTTCTCGCTCCACCAGTACCCGATTCGTTTCTATAAGAACCGTCCATGATAGAATAGACTAAATCTGCTTTTCTCTTTGCCGTAGAAGGATGTTCTAAAAATTGATATCCTAACTCTTGTCCAACAGATGTTCCTTCTAGGAATTTTTTGTATCTTTCAAGATTTCTTTTATAAGTCTGATTTTTTTGTGCCATTTGTGTTATTCTTAAGTGATAACTAAAATAAAAAAGACTATATAAACTTTACTAAAGTGTTACAATTATGAAAGGACAACAAAAACAGAAAGAAAATTAAAATTAAGGACTTGTTACAGAAACTGGAACAGAATTAATTTTAACATTTGAGGACTCAGTTGTTTCATCAAACATATCTGAAATAGAAACAATCTCAGTATTCAATTTATCAGAAATATCATCACAATATTCGACACCTTGATAAACAAGAGAATTACTGTTATCATCACAAAAAGATACTAACCTTTTCCAGATAGCTGCGAAATCCGAAGAAACATCTTTAGAATAAGTTATATCTCCTAAGGAAATTGTTGCTATCTCTTTTCCATTTAAAGAAAGAAACGCGTCTTCCTTGATGATATATCCTTCCGAAGACTCTTGCTCTTCAAAATAATATTTAAGTTTCTGTCCATTTTCATATAAGAAACCTCTTTTTTTAAGTAGATTACTAGATAACTTATTTTCTTTTATCTCGAATTTGTTTTCAACTGGCATAGAAGTAGAAGAGGAAGTATCTTCCAAACGAGGAATCTTCAAGCTTCCTGCCGGAACCAAAGCATTAGGATTTGCTAAAAAAGATTTGGTGAATATTTCAGGATTTAATGCCTTAACTTCATTTGAGTTTACTCCCCATTTTTTAGATATTTCTGCTAACGTCTTTGAACCATCGGAGATTATAGTATCATAACCAACAACTTCTGCCATGACTGTAGAAACACCAGGTGTTGGTTTAGCTGCAACCTGGACTGTTTCAACTTTAATTGCCTTCACAACATTCAAATGGAAAATTGTTTTTAGGTATAACGCATTTGCAAGTTGATTATTTGATGCACCACTTCCGTCAATAATTTCACTTAATCCGGCCACAATAGCTGAAGAGTCACTATCTTTCTTCCAAGCTTTTATTTCATCCCCTAACTTAACTAGCTTAGTAGCAACAGTAGCATAGCTTTCTTTTGTGTTTGATTCTAAATTGGTTGTAGCTTTTTCTGCATCAGATAAAGTAATTCCTTCAATAGCATCCACTCTTGAAACAGTTTCATTAACACTCTTTGTATCTAACCAGCAAAGCATCTTTTCATTTCCACAATTACCTACTTGTTTCCATCTATCTGGATTAGTTGTTTTTCCAGGATTAGTTGTTGCACAAACTCTTACAATTCCATTTAATGAAACATCAGGGTTAACTGCACCTTGTGCTCCTGCCTGAAGATTTGGACTTGTTGCAAAAGCAAGAACTGAAGGACTTCCAGAAATACATTCTTTTTCCGAAGCAACATCTGTTTGTTTTGCTTGATCAGCAACATATTTGTCTGTCAAATAATTTGCCGCCATTGAAGTTGAAACTGTTTTGAATCCACATTCAGTCTTCGCATTAATCATTACACAAAGTTCTTTGTAACCTGAAGGGGCTGTAAAGTCAATAGCCTCATCTGCAGATTCTCCCTTAGTCACATAGCCAGTTTTCACAGTAACAATTGGATTAGAATGGTAATACGCAGAATCTGGGGGATTCTGTAAATAAACAGAATATCTCACTCCCTGATCATTTCCTGCAAATATGTGGTAATACACTTTGTATTGTGAAGTTGAAGGTAAAGTAGCATCGCTGAAAACAGATTCATCGAAATTAGCATAGAACTGATATGGACTTTCTGGTGCCAACAAACCGTCCGCTAAATCTGCTCCACCAGGAACCGAAGTTCCTAAATTAGCTCTACAGAATTCACTTCCTACCTCTTGAATATTTTTAAACTTAAATGCGTTAAAAGAATTTTGAGCATAACTATTTTTGAAATAATCAATACTTCCTTGCATATTTTCCCAAGAAGATTTAACCGACATGTATTCTGCTCCTCCTCTTGCTGCCTTCTGACCACTAGCCATCTCGAACATTGTTGGAACTAAACTGCTAGCAATTGGCGCAATCTGATTCCAGAAGAACTCACATTTGTAAACGGAAGTAATCTCATCACAAATTCCGACATTTTTTCCACTATCAAGATTTTCTTGCAAACAAGCTTTCTCAGATTTAAGAATAGATAAATAAGTTTCCAAACCTGCGTGAACTCCTGTTAAACAAATTGGAACATAAATTCCTTCTCTAGCATTTGGTAAACACAATAATAAACTTCCAATAATTCCACTCTGTATAACATTTGAAACAGGATATTTTCCTCCAAGATTACATCTAGAAGGTGGACAGATTACTGGATCACAAACATTGAATAAAGTCTTACATTGTGTTGGAGACATAAATTGATAGCAACCTAAACCATCGTCGCTAGCTGAAGCTAAAATAGAACCAAATTTCTGTCCGTTGATTATAACTTCCGTCTTACCATATTGATTTGCTGCTTCCTGTATTGCTCTCTGTGCCCTGTTCTTTAGATTTGTAACTTCTGACCTAGTCATTCCATAACAACCACCAAATTCATCAACCGCATTATTCTCATAGAAAGTTTGACAGATGTCATCACCCAAACCATTTTCCTCTAAACCATTTGGACCAATATTACAAACTGTGTAAGTTGAAACTGCTCCTGAAGCTTGATACGCATTAGTATTAGAAGATAAAATTCCTCCGCCTGCTTGGGAAACTTTTACAAACCATCCTTTCTTTTCGTCGAAAGGAACTAAGGAAGGAAGATACTTATCAACACCAACAGTGTAGTATTTTACAACAGGACTATTTTTGTAAGGATTCTCACAAGATGAATTAACAAATCTTATACTTCCAATATCTGTTGCGTCCCTAATTTGTGCAGTTAGGTCTTTATCAGCAGTAGTAGATGTTTTGCCAACTAAATTTTCAGGATTGACAACGCCATCTGCACTAACCGCATAAACTTGTTTAGCAACAAATCTATTTGAAGCAGCGGATTCATTTTCTATAACTACATAATACTTCTGATTAGCCGAACCAGATACAACCTGGACTTGTTGATTTGGTCCAATAGCTATTCCTGCTGCCTTAAGTTTTGTTGCAGCTTCACTAACTGCAGTACCTTGTCTAAGAGTTCTTAGTTGTGTTGAACTAGTAAGAGGAACAATTCCCCGATCATCTTCTTCTTTCAAAGTACTATATTCTTTAGCTGCAGAATCCAAAGTAGTCATCTGTGCAATCGCTTGTTCTTTTAACTTAGCATCTCCTTTAGCTTCTTGGTCTTTCCAGAATAAATATTCTTTAATTTGCTCAGTAGTCATGTCTTTCGCGCTAGCAGGTAAACTGGCACTATACTCTGAAATTAAATTATTTTTTAACAATGTCTGGTTAATAGTTTTACCGTCGCTCATCATAGAATTCTTTTCAATTGCCTTTGCTTTTTCGTTGAAAGCGCCTACACTAGCTGTTCCCGTTTTAACAGCATCATCAATCTGTGTTGACATAGCATTGTAACATTCAGATAAAGTTGAGTAAGTTCTTTGTGCAACTTTTTCTTGACAAATCAACTTGTATTTTTCCATAACATTTTTTCTTGCAATTGATTCTCCACTTAAACCAGAAGCAAAATTACTCATCACCATAAATGCAGAAGTTGCAAAACAAGCTCCTTTCCAGGCAGTAACTAATTTTCCAAGTTTGTCAACTCTCTCTTGCCAATCATTAATTGACTTATTCAAATTTTTAATCATCTCTTCAGTCTTAGCAGGAGAAAGCTCTATACTTCTCTTTTCAATCCCAATATTAAATGTAAAGTTTGCTTCTGTCTTTGTGTTATCTACTCTTGGAAGAATAGAAACCGAAACTTCTTCTTCGACATTTATATCTCTAACATAAACAGTCACGCCACCAAGAACTTCCGAGTTCTTTTCACTTGTACTGTCGCCGTAAAGTCTTACAGACTTGTTTGAATATTTTCCTTTAACATTGTCCGCAAAAGTCAAATCAACATAAGTAGGAGTAATTTTTTTTACTAAAATGAAAGGACAATTTGAAATATTTGTCTTCACAGCACCACTCACACAAATTTCATCACCCTCTCCAACCCCGTCTTTAATATTGAAGTCAACATTTTTTATGTCTGAAGTTACTGGCTTGAATTCTTCAGCAAGAATATAAGAGTACTTATTATTAACATAAACTCCTTTTCCTGCATTAGTAATATCAAATTTTCCTAAAACTTCTATCTGAGTTTCGGCACTTCTTGCCTCTAAACTTGCAGGATATTTTTCAATAAGCATTTCCAAAGCTTCTCTCTGGCTTTTATACTGCCCTAGCTCTCCAGCAGCCCTAGCATATTCTACCAAAGCTTTCTTCGCATATTCTGAACCTGCTAAATCTTGTTCATTGCTAAATTTATCTAAAGCACTCTCCCACGCCTCTTTTGCTGCAGTAAAGTTTCCTTGAACATTTACTTGACCTTCTAGTGATTTATCTTCTTTTGTCGACGCTAATCCTTCAAAACCATTTTCTCCCTTCAGAACTACTTTAACACTTTCTTTTTTTCCAAGCTTACTAATTAACTTATCCTTGAAATCCTCAAAAGTAAATTTTGTAGCAGAAGTTCCTAACAAATTAACTGCACTAACTGCTCTTGCTAAATATTTTGCATCTAGTTCTTTATCTGATTTAACTAATATTGCGAACTCTGTCTCTTTATCTTTTGGTATTATTTTAGAAGATAAATTTCCAACATAAGCCAAATACCAATCTTCTTTTGCAACAGCTCCTTTCTCAATCAACTTTCCAACTTCCTTTGTTTCTCCATTAAATAATGCGCCCCATCTTGATAAAATTAAATTGAAAGTACTGCTACCAGGACAATAAATTGAAACACTTCCAGTTCCATCAGCAGAAGGAATTAAACTCTTAACTTGGCATTTACCGTTCAGGAATTTTGTTCCTTTTGTTGCCCAAACTACTTCATCTCCAACGGACAATTTAACTTTATCAACTGCTGCATCTAAAGCATTTAATCTAACTTGCAAACCGGCATTACAATATAAACCGGGAAAGAACACTTCATTTGAAGTCTCTCCTTTTTTCAAGTTAACTTTTTGTAATAATCTACTTTCATCAGTATAAAGACCAATTTCTGCTGTTTCTCCATCAGTAGATAAAAGCCTAGCATAACCTTTTCCATTCCAGAAACCATAACTTTTATATTCTTCACTCCAGTTCTCATCAGAGATAAGGGGTAATAAGAATTCTGCTTGACCAACACCAAAAGCTTCTTCAGCATCATATCTTATAGTTGCCGTCAAATTACCTTTAACTAACTCAGGCATATCTTTTTCTGCAGGAGTTCTCTTCAAGATTATAACCACATAACCAATATTATTCAATAAAGGACTTCCCAATAAATTTTCTCTAGTATTAACTGCAGCTCTTGCAGGATGAAAACTTATTCCTGCTACGTTTGAAGGATAATCTCCTTTAAAGCTAATAGATTCGATTGAAGAAACTTTAATTAAAGGATTAACTTGTAATGCATCTAACTGACAGAAAACTGGGACATTTTGTTCTTCCAATAAGTCACTTCTAACGACAGTAGGAGTACAACCTAACGGAGGAATAGCAACAAGAAAATCGTTTGAAGCCTGGCACTGTCCATTTTTCATGCTATCTAAAATAGGCCAGTAGGTACTAATCTGCTCTGAAGAATAATAATTACTGAAAGAAGGTTGGTAATATTGACTTGTTCCCACACCGTTTGTTTGCCCTGCAAAATTATTTGAAGCAGCGAATGCAAAATTAACAAATAAGACAAATCCTAAAAAACCCAAAATCCACATTATTTTTTTCATTTTGCAAACTCCAAATAGATTGTGGCATCTTCAACCTGCGTATAAACTGATTGTAATTCCTCAATGCTCTTCGGCGTTGGGAACAAAGGCACATTAATATTTAATTCTTTTGACTCTTCTAACTGTCCTTGAGTGATATATTCTTCAGTTTTTCCCCCGCCTACTACTGCGGAATCAACACTTGTCGAAGGAAGATTTACATCAAAACATTTTTCTTCTTCTAATCCGAATAAAGCACCAGCACCTGAAACTGGAACAGTTACACATTTTCTATCATTACTTCCAGGGAAAGTTAAACTAGAATTTCTATAAACATAAACACTCACATTGTAATAGCTTTCAACAAGTTGAACCTTTTTTGTGTCTGGATAGAAAATTGTAGCAGAATAATCATCTGAAGAAAAGCTAACAAGAGCTGAGTCAACAGTACCTAAATCTAAGCTTACATTAAATAATTTTTTCAAAACAACGGAAGTTTCTATCTCTGAATTTGTTGAAACTTGCTTTTTAGCTTCGGCATATCCCTCTGCAGTTGCTAAAATAAATCCATTAACACATTGAGGAACTCCTCCATTGAAAGTAGCATCACCACTTTCCAAACTAGTAGAACCAATATCACATTGCGAATTCAAACATTTAAATCTTAATTTTGATTCGACAGGATTCAAATCTAAATCGTAAGTTGAGATTTTCATTTCTTGATTTTTATACTTGCAAACTTCGGACTCAATTGATTCAGGCGTTCCACCATAAATTGCTTCTCTTGCCTGATTTTTACTTACAATTACTGAAACAGGAAATTGGAACAACTCATCGTTATCATAAAACTGAATCAAAACCGGAAAGTCAATATCATAAACGAAATGATAAGGAACATAACAGAATCCTAAAATTCCCATTCCTGCTTGCAGGCCCATAGGTTTAGCAACTTCATCGCCATAAATCTCAATTGTTGTTGGCCAAGTTGGAGAATAGATAAAGTTCACTTGTTCATCTACATTTTGTCCAATATCTGTTATAAAATATTTATTTGCTTTATCTGAAAGAGTATAGTAATTTCCTTTTAATCTTAAGTTAGCAACATTTGCAGAAAGGGCACTGACCAAATCTTCTTTTATTGTTTGCTTTACAAAAACTTTTGGAGCGCAACCAAGTTCCGTTCCATCAACAGGAGCATATAATCTCATAACATCCACAGCATAATTTTCTAAAAATGAAGTAGTCATTTCATGTTCAAAAACATCTGACGCCAAATTATAGAACTTACCTAGCTTGCTACTAACTGAAAACTCTTGTGTATTTACCGTTGCTGTTTGTTCTTCGAAATCTATTCTAAAAGGACTGTCTATCAAAACATCAACTGTTCCTTCATTAATTTGTAATTGAACACTTCCTTTTTCAAAATAAACATCATATCCTTGCGCATAATATTCAGAGAAATCACAATTGTCTAAATTTTCTTCCAAATATCTTTCCAATTCATTTTCCATAGAAGACAAAGTTGGTTTTTGTTTTGCTAAAATATTATTTCCAGAAACATACATCCAATAAGGAACTGGCTGACCAAAAAAGTCTAGTTGCGAAGAGAAAGGCATGTAAGAACTTCCAGGAACAAACTCTAAATCGTTCACATAGATATAACCTGCTTGTTCTCCCAGCAATGAAATTCCTTGTCGTGTATGTTGTTCTAAACAAGATTGATAGTATTCATAAACTGGTTGCATATTTTTTGGTAAAGAAGAAACATTTGAAGGTCTCAAAAGAAAATATGCTATTACTCCGCCGACGATTAAAATTGCTAAAATAATAAAAATTGTTACTTGACCTTTCCTCTTTTTCACCATGGGAAATAGAAAGAATCATGATATATAAATATATTTATAAAACAATATAACCGTTGATATTTGTCTTTCTTTGAGAGACTTACTGATCCCATGGTCTAGTGGTTATGACGCTTCCTTGACGTGGAAGAGATCCCCAGTTCAAACCTGGGTGGGATCATTTTTTCTTTCCGCCTTTCACCTGTCCCCAATTATCCTCAACAAATTCTACATTCAAACTTTCAACATCAATCTTCGCCAGATGTAACATTTCATCAAACAAAACCTTTGGGAGCAATCTTCTTTCAGTATAATAATTCTTCAGAGCAGAATACCTCATTGAAAATCCGAATTGTAAAAGTCCTCGAATTGAAGGCGAAGAAAGATTCAATCTAACTAAATCTAAGAATTCTTTCTGCTTGCCTTTTCTAAACTTAACACGGACCATAAATTAACTGCGACACCATACTATAAAAAACTTTATAAAGCAACATTTTCAATCAAACTTATGGCAAAATTACCAAAGACAACAAAAAGATACTGTCCTTACTGTAACAAGAGAACTGACCAAAAAATCAAACAAGTTAGCTCTGGTGGTAAAAGAGGTGCTTTGAAGCGTGGTGGTATGGTTAGAGCTAAACTAAGAGGATTAGGTATTGGTATGGGTAACAAAGGTAAATGGGGTTCCAAACCGGCTGTAACAAAATTCAAAAGAAAAACTAAAACAACTAAAAAACCACAAATACTTTTCACATGTTCTGTTTGCGGAAAAGGCAAGAACCAGAAGAAAGGTAAAAGAATGGGTAAATTAGTAATAGAATAAAATGGCAATGAAGAAAAAATTCCTTGAAATAGAAAGCCCAATAACAAATGAAACCATCGAGATTCTAGGAACACCTGAAGAATTACACAAAAAAACAATCAAATTAGACCTATCTAGAAAGATGAGGGGAAAAGGTGTTGAAGTAGTTCTTGAAGTAGAAAACAAAAACGGAGAAATGAAGGCTTATCCTAAAAGAATAGAACTTGTTAGAGCAAGCATTTCAAGAATGATGAGAAAAAGAATCAACTACGTTGAAGATTCCTTCGAAATATCCTGTTCAGATATAACTGCTAGAATCAAACCTTTCTTATTAACAAGAAAGAAAGTTTCCAGAGCTGTAAGAAACAATTTAAGAAAAACAACAAAAGAATTCTTAATAACCTACGCTAAAGACAAAACATATTTAGAAATTACTTCCGATGTATTAAGCACAAACTTGCAAAAAGCAATGATTCCAGTATTGAAAAAAATCTATCCATTATCTCTTTGTGAAATCAGAGTTATCGAAACAAAAGATTTAGCTAAAGCTAACAAAGAAATAAAAAGAATAGTTCCTATTCAAGCTGACGAAGAAGTTGAAGAAGAATTAGAACAACTTCAATCTCAAGACGAAGAAATAAAGGAAGCAGAAGAAAAAAAGGCGAAGAAAAAAGCAAAGAAGGAAGAAACTTCTGAAGATGAAGATGACGAATAAAGAGGCTTGCCTAGTTCTTATAAAACCTGATGGATTATTAAAAAGTATTACTGGAAATATTATCAATGAACTTTCTACTACAAAATTAAAGATTATAGGGGCAAAAGTTGTTCATGTTAAAAGAGATTTGGCTGAAAAACATTATTCAAAATTAAAAGAAGAAAAAGGCGAAGAAATATTTGAAGCAACTTTAAAGTATATTACTGGAGAATATCACACCGACAGAGTTTTAGCTCTAATTTACCAAGGTGAAGATGCTTGTAAAAAGATAAGAGAAGTTGCTGGTTCAACAAATCCTGAAAAAGCAGACCCTACTACAATCAGAGGGAGATACGGAAGAATTCACAGCAAAACAGGGGTTTTCGAAAATTGTTTACACGCATCGGACGGTCCAGAAAATGCAGAAAAAGAAATAAAAATTTGGTTTACACCATCGGAAATAGCTGAAGAACTTTATCCAACAAAAACAGAGAGAAAACAAGTTGATATTGTTGATTGGAAATAAATTCTAAAAGTACAAATAATTTTCTGCCAAACGTATTCCTTCTTGTTGATTATTTTTTGCTTTTTCTAATCTTAAGTAAACATCCGTTCTTCCTTCAAAATCTTCAATAGGTAAAAAATATCCCTTTTTATTTTTGTAATCATAAATTCCAAAGAAATCAATTTCTTTTTTTGTATATTTTTTTACTTGCCAGTTATTGGAAGACTTTAACCTACATACAACTGCGCCATTTATTGGACAAGTAGTTTTTACCTGAACTCTTTTAAATTCACCATCTTTCTCTATCAATAAATCTACCGGACTATCTTCGCCATAGGGAAGAAAAATATTCCAACCCTTTCTTATAAACTCTGCAGCAAATCTCAATTCTCCTTCTTTGGCTATTTGTTTTTTAGGAATTCCCATACTTACAACATACTATGTTGGTGGTGTATTTATATCTTTCTAAAAAGCTAATAAAAACATTTAAAAAACGATTTGTCGAAGTAATTTTATGCCTGCATAGCTCAGTTGTTAGAGCACGAGTTTTGTATATACTCAACTTTATATCAAAAAAACTCGGGGTCGGGGGTTAGAATCCCTCTGCAGGCTTTCAACTATTCCTTAAAATTTATTTTTGAAAACCACACGAAGTTTCAGGCTTTCTACTTTTTATCAACAGTTGTAAACTGGGAAGAAATAAAATCACTCACTACTTTCTCTTTGGTTTGGAAAAAGAAGAAACCATAGTCCTTCAGAACACTGTTTGCGATACTATTAAGATGTGCTGTTGAATCATCTGAAAAACCAATTTTCAACTCAACTTTTCCTTTAAAATTATCTTCAACGAACTTAGCCAAATATTTTCTAAACTCTCTAAAAACTATTGCTTTTATTTCGCTCACTGATTTGTCTTTTCCATACTTTTCTTTTAGAGGGGGATAAGTAGTTGGATAAAATTTACAATAACTTAGATAAATTTCGAAGATTTCCTCAAGAGATTTATTTGTAATTTTATCTTTGAATTTTTCCTTGAATACTTCAACAAATTCCTTCAACTGCTCTTCCTTCAATTCTTCTAAAAGTTTTCTCTTTAATCCCTCTTTCAAGACTTCTGGACTATGGCCTCTCGCAGTGATTATCGCGAAGATACTTGCATGCTTAGTAATACACTCAATAAGATAAGGCCAACTTCCAGCATCTTTCGAAATTTTTATATCTTTCAGAAATTGTTCATCGTCAGCAAAATTCTTAAAGGATTCTGAAATTACTTTCAATTTTAATTCGTCTAATTTCGTTCTAATTTCCTCAAAATCTTTGGTGTTATACTCTTTCTTTTTGCCTTTCGCTGTTTCTAGAACTATTTTTGTCGGTAAAACCAGCAAGTTATCATCCAAATCGAAACTGTAGGCCTTGTATTCCATTTAAATTTCAAAGAATTATTTATCTTTCTCCTTCATTTCTTTCTCTTCTTCTTTTGCTACCTTCTTAATTTTTGCTTGATACTTATCCATTCTCATTTTTCTTAAGTAAACTCTAAGTGTCTTCTGAACCATATTGAATAATGTTAAAACAATAATTGTTCCCACAACTAAAATTGTCTGGCCCCACCAAGTTCCAAAAGTAATTGAAATAAAATCAATAATCGAGGTTGAAATCCACATAGAAATATTTTGAAAAACTCTAACTGTCAAGAAAATAATAATTAAACAATAATAGATAATCATAGAAATATTCTTTTCAAAAATCTCAGCATCAGCAAAATACTCATAGCCTATGTAGGTGTATCTTAGAAAAGTAAACCAAACTAAAAAAGTTAAAAGGAATAACCAAGATAAAGATGGAACAATACCTACAAACCATTCAACAACCGGATCTGTATAAGGAGAAATTTTATTGTAACCTCTAATTATCTCTCCGATTATAGGTTTAGTCTCGAGGATTTTTCCCCATTCTTTTTTCAAATAATCTCCAGCAATTTTATCCTTATCTGGACTAGTAATAATGTCTTGCGCATTGTCTACCTTATTTTGTACCACTTCCACCTGATCTGCTAAAGTATTTACATCGCTTGCTGCATGAACCTTGGAAACAATTACAAATAGGAAAAGAAAAACAAAACAAAATGCAAACCACTTTTTCATAGAAAACAAAGCTAACTTAACTTTATAAGATTTTGTGAATTATTTACCTTCTCTCAATTTTGCAAGAGTTCTACTTAATTCTGCTCTCCAGCCTTCCATTTCTCTTTTTTCTTTTTTCGCATCTCTCTTCCACTGAAGAAGTAACATTTTCCACATAATCAACAAAGCAATTATCAAAAAGCTGACTAGCAAAATAAATAATGCTTTTCCGAAGGTAAGAGAACTAAACCAAGCTACAATGTTTGAACTATCCTTAAAGAAATAAAATGTGTTAAACAAAAATCCTTTTGAATTCATCAGATAAACTATAATAAAAGAACTAACTAACTTCATCCAAGTTTTTTCAAAAATTCCGATGAGTGAAAGAATTCCATAGATAACTGCAGCAAAGAGAACAAAGACACAAACTAAAATGATCGCATCTTCGATAACAATTGGCTCACCCTGACCAAAAAGATAAAATGTTCCTAGAGAACTATCATTTTCTAAAGCTAAACAAAAAGGAACTAACGCTAAAAGCAAGAATCCAAAAAATAAAAATTGCTTTTTCACCATCAACAAAAGAAACAAAAAGAGTTTAAATGTTTTTGTAAATGAAGATTAAGAATGTGCAGCCTTCAAAGCAATATACTTCTTAAGTTCCTTTTCTATCTTCTTCCTATTCTCTTCCTGCTTAGCAGTTAGACTTCCCTTACCAATATAGTTCTTCAATTTATTCTCAAGTTCAACAATCTTATCATCAATTTCTTCCACAGCATAAACCAACATGTCTTCGTTAAGTAATAGTTTAACCACCCATCTCTCAACTTTCCAAATCCAAACCAAAGCAAGACCAATTAAAATTAAGTAAGCCCATGCGTAAGCACTATCTGCACTTCCGGCTATGCCCATATTTCCTGTGCCTACACTAATCAATCTTACAATCAAAAAGATTATGAAAGCGAACCACATAAATTTGGAAAGAAGTCTTCCAGCTAATCCGCCATCTTTACTAATTTTTATAGAGAAAAATGCAAGAATAACAAAAGGTAAAGCACCACCAAGAACAATTCCTAGAGCACCATACGAAATCAAAGCAGTATAAACTTCAGCAGGAGTCAAATAAGCCATTGCCAAATATGAAACAATAAGAGCAACAAAAGGATTAACTTTTCTACCTGAATCGGTACTGAAAAAAGGAGCATAATCTAAAATTGCCCAAATAAGAATTGCTAGTAAAATGAAATAAGCCCATCTTGCAGTCTCTACTTCTAAATTTCCAGACATCCAACCAGTTGAGAAAACACTGGACCAAACACTGCTTAATGTATCGGTAACTTGATTTGCACTAACGACATGCAAACTCCAAATGAAAGATAAAGCGAAAACTAGACCTAGTGATAAAACTAAAAACCTCTTATTAACGTCAAGACCCATTACCTATCAACAAACAAAGAGTTTATAAATATTTTGACATTGAAGAATACATGAAAAAAACAGGAATGATTTTTGTCTTCGCGATTTTCTCAATTTTATTTCTAAACTTTGCTAGTGCTTACTTTCCTGGAAGTCTTTATTTAGGAAGAGGCGGAGATTTAATTGATAATATTGTAATTGCAGGAGCACCAGTTTTAGAAGCTCTATTCGGCGGCTACACAGAATCTGCAGGAGAATTTTCATCCGGAGAAATATTATTCATAAAATTCCTTTTGTTCCTAATTATGTTTGTGGTTATTCAGTCTGTTCTAAAAAGAGTTCCTGCTTTCAAAGATAATCTTGCAGTAATCGGAATTCTTGCAGTAGCTATTCCTCTAATTGCAATAAGATTTATGTCGGCAAACAATATGATTTATAGTGTTCTTCTTCCCTACGGAACTCTTGGTATTGCCTTAACAACAATTCTTCCTTTCATGATTTTCTTCTGGTTCATACACCAAACAGGGTTACATGGGACTGGTAGAAGAGTATCTTGGATTTTCTTCACAATAGTTTTCCTAGTTTTATGGGCTAACCGAACTGACGAAATTGGCGATATCGGAAATCAGATTTATGCTTGGACTTCGCTCGCGATGATTTTAGTTTTAATATTTGACAAACAACTTCACACTTATCTTGAATTAAGTCAATTAAAAGGATTCTTTAGTAAAGCAGATAATATTGCAATTGCAAGTTTGAAAGCAGAATATAACAATCTGAAATCATCTGTAGGGGCAGCAAGTGATAAAGATATCCAAAAAAGATTAAGAGAGATTGAAAAAGAGTTAAAACATTATAAGATCCATACAGAAGTAAGAATCAGTTAATCAAGCCTTCTGATAACCTACAATCTTTCTATTCTTACCTGTTCCTTCGTAAATTGGAACTTCGGGCTGTGCATGTTTAACTTTAGAAGAACCACTAGATTTGTTAGTCATTAATATAACTACCCCTGCTAAAACTAAAACTCCGCCAAAAACCAAAAGAGCTTTTTCAGGTAGAGAAGAAATTAGTGGAATTGTAGACGCCATTTTTGGAGAGGATACTGCTAGAGCGGCTAAACCTGCTACTGCTAAAATATAACCTATTATTTTCATTTTGTACCTCTAATAAAAAAGAGAACACTTGGAACTATTTAAATTTAATCATATCTAGTCTTCAGCCAGAACTTCAACCTTTCCATCTTTTGAAAGAATATCAACAATCTCCTTATCTAAATTTGCAATCTCTCCTTTCTTGAAAGGACCTATGCTTTCACCATCTAAACCTAAAAATTCTTCAACATCAACTAAAAATCTTGCAAGCAAGAAATTATTTGTGTCTTCCCGAGTCCCAACCATCGAAGCATTAAGGTTCTTATCTGCCTTCTCTAACGACTTAACAATTTCCTCGAATAAATCTTTTTCAAAACCCAATAAATTTTCAAAATCTCTCTTACTAATTCCTGTTTCAGACGCAACAAAAGCCAAATTCAGAATTTTCTTCTTTCTTCGGGTCAATAGCTCTTTGAATATTGCCATAGAATTTTCCAACTTTTTTTTAGTCTTCATTACAACGTCTGAAAACATGTCATCACTCTTATCGGAAAATTTCTTCTTCTCTCCAAAATATTCAAAAACTTCGTTGATAAACTTCTTTGGTAAAGCTTGTAGCTCCTCGCTATATCTCTCTTTTCTCAAGTATTCGTACAAGTCGTTATATGTAACCATGTTCTTCCTAAACATCCTTAGCTTAAAAGCATTTTTATACTGAAAATGCGTACAAATTTTATGTTTGGCTCACTAAAAGAAAAACTGAAAAACTGGACAGAGAAAGTAAAAAAAGAAATTGGAGTTGAAGAAACACCCATAAAAGTTACAAAACTAAGCGAAAAAAAACCAAAGAAAGTCGAGAAAAAAGAAATTACTTCTGTAAAAAAGACAACCAAAGCGAAAAAAGTTGAAAAAGAGACTAAACAACCTGAAGAAGCACAAAAAACTCCGGAAGAGTTTGACAAATCATCAATCGAAGAAAACGGCTTCTTTAAGAAAATGTTTTCAAAGAAAGATAAAACATCTGAACTAGTTATTGAAGATATAAAGAAAGAAGGAACTGCAATAGAAAGTCCAGAAGAAAGATATGAAGAACAAAAATCTTTCATAGACAAATTCAGAAAAACACTTACCGAAGAAAAGTTCGAAGAACTTTTTGAAGAACTGGCAATGAATCTTCTGCAAAACAATGTCGCTTATTCTGTTGTAGAAAAAATAAAGAAAGAATTGAAAGAAAAATTAGTGGGTGCAAAAGAAAAATCTGTCGACTTAGAAAAGTCATTAACGGAAACTATAGAATCTCTTTTAATTGAACCTCCAAACTTCGTTAAAGAAATAAAAGCCCATGTTAAAACTAAAGAACCTTATATAATCCTCTTCACAGGTATCAACGGTTCTGGAAAAACCACGACAATTGCAAGAATTGCTCATCTATTGAAGAAAGAAAAATTATCTGTTTGCCTTGCTGCTGCAGACACTTTCCGTTCTGCTGCAATTGAGCAACTTGAACAACATGCAAATAAATTAAAAGTTCCAATTATAAAAAAGGCATATAACACTGACCCTGCTTCAGTTGGCTTTGAAGCAGTTGCCTATGCAAAAAAACACAAAATAGATGTTGTACTTGTTGACACTGCTGGAAGAATGAACTCTTCTGATTCTTTGATGAAAGAAATAGAAAAAATATCTAGAGTTTGTAAACCTAATTTGAAAATATTCGTCGGAGAAAGCATCACAGGAAATGATGCTACAAACCAGGCAGAAGCTTTCGACAAGGCAATTGGATTAAATGGAATAATCCTAACAAAAGCAGACATTGATGAAAAAGCAGGAGCAATCCTTTCTGTCTCTTCAGTCACAGGAAAACCAATTTACTTTTTAGGAGTTGGACAAAAATACGAAGACCTTGAAGTATTTAACAAGAAAAAAATTCTGAAAAGAATATTTAGTTAATTATTAAATCCCAAAACCTTAAAACCCTGTCAAACTTACTCTAAATATGCTAGAAAAGATAGGAAGCAGCCTTCAGAACGGAATAAAAAAAATCTCTAACGCGATTTTTGTTGATAAGAAACTTATAGATGAAATCATAAAAGACATCCAGAGAAGTTTAATTGAAGCGGACGTAAATGTCGAATTAGTTTTCCAACTAAGCCAGAAAATAAGAGCACTTGCAATTGACGAAACAATTAAAGGAATAGAAAAGAAAGAACAACTTGTAAAATTAATTCACGACCAACTTGAAATTTTAGTTGGCAGCGGAAAAGAACTAAAACTTGGAAAGAAAACAAGAATTTTATTCTTAGGTTTGTATGGTTGTGGTAAAACAACTTCCATTGTAAAAGTTGCATTCTACTATTCCAAAAGAGGAAAGAAAGTTGCAGCTCTTGGATTAGATACACAGAGACCAGCAGCAATGGACCAGCTAGAACAGATGTGTGAAAAGGCAAAAGTAAAATGTTTCATAGACAAAGAAGAAAAAGACCCTAAAAAAATCTACAAGAAATTCGAAGACGAACTTGATGACTACGATATTCTTTTTGTGGACACAGCAGGAAGAGACGTTTTGAAAGATGATTTGATTAAAGAAATAAAAACAATTGAAAAATTCATCAAACCAGACTATAGAATTTTAGTTATACCTGGCGACATCGGACAATCTGCAAAACATCAAGCTTCAGAATTCCAGAAAGCACTAAACATCGACGGAGTTATAATCACAAGAATGGACGGAACTTCCAAAGCAGGTGGTGCTCTGACTGCATGTGCTGAAACTTCTGCGCCAGTTTTCTTTATTGGTACCGGTGAAAAAATACAAGAGCTAGAAACCTTTGACTCCGAATCTTTCATCTCTAGAATTTTAGGAATGGGCGACCTGAAAGGTTTGCTAGAAAAAGTTCATTCTGCAACTGATGAAAAACAACAGAAGAGAATTCAAGACAGATTGGAAGAAGGAAAGTTCACCTTGGAAGATGTTTACACTCAACTAGAATCTATGAATCAACTCGGAAGCATGGACAAGATTATGGGGATGATTCCTGGTTTCAGTGGAGCAGCAAGCAAGATTCCTAAGGAAGCAATGAAGAAACAAGAAGAAAAAATGAAACACTACAAACACGCGATTCAATCTATGACAAAAGAAGAAATTGAAAATCCCGAAATTTTTGATAAGCAAACTTCTAGAATTGGAAGAGTTGCAAAAGGTTCTGGAACAACAACTTCTGAAATCAGAGAACTTTTGAAACAATATAAACTGCTTAAAGAAATGTTAGGTATGGGCGATAAATTACAAGGACTTCAGGAAGGTAAAATCGACAAGAAGATGATGCAGAAAATGGCCAAGATGATGAAAGGTAAAGGCAGAGGATTTTAAATAATGAAAAAAACAGAATACTTCAACTTCTTCCGATTCTTTCTAGGAATCTTTTTTATTTTAGCTTCAACCTACAGGATTTTTTTCTTTGAGTTTGGAATAAATGAAATGAATAAAATAAATTTACCGATTTATTTTTTGTATGGGGTAATTATTCTTGAATTTATTTTAGGTCTTTCTTTCCTTTTTAACAAGAAAGTAAAATGGGCTTCTCTCCTAGCTATCCTCTTTTTATTAATCGCGCTTTCTATTGCACTTATCGGAAACTTTTGGTATATTATTTCCAATTTAGGAGAATTATTTGTTTTTGATGCAAACCCTACGGATGTCTTGCTTCATCTTACTTACCTATTTATTCTCGTCTTTTTATTTTTAGACGTCAAGAAATAGATCAAACATAATAAATATCTATAATTAATAAATTCCTCAAGGTAACATTGTAGAAAAAAGGGGATAGAAATTATTGTTTCTCCATAGCAGCTTCATAACAAACTCTCTTTCCTTTTTTATCCGGCTTCAACAAAACATAAACTTTATGATCCTCATCATTTTTTAACAGACCTAAACCCCCATACTTTACCAACTCATCAGCGTAATCTTCTAAGCTCATTCCAGTATGTGAAAAAGCATTAAACCCCAGTCTACAAGTAATTGCTCTACCTAGATCTTGTGCATAGAAAGGAGTACCATAACCGATGTCTGCTCTAACTGCATCTTGAATCATAGTATGTGGATCTCTTGAAATTTTTCTTCCCATAGAATTAACTAGATTCAAAAGTTTAAAAATAAGATTATACTCTAAAGTATATAACAACCATCTTCTCTAACAACAATTCCTGAAAATATTTCATTTCTTACTCTCTTCATTCTAACGTCTGCCCTAAGGATTGCCATTTCATAAAACTTATACATCGGAGAGTCTGTAGTCTTCATCACGTTCTCCATACTATCCAAATTTCTAATTCCTTTGAAAAGACAATCTCTAAAAAAACGATTTATTCTTCTTGACTCGAAAAAACAATCCTCAGAATCATTAAGTCTCTCATAAACGTCTCCTCTTGGAACATAAACTTCACTCATCCTTTTGTCAGAACTTTAAAGTTTATAAATAAGATTAGAGTCCACTAATCATGAAGATTGTAATAAAAATTGGCAGTAATCTAATTGCAAATGAAAAAGGAATAAATAAAAAATTCCTAAAAAGAAAAGCGAAAGAAATTGCAGAACTAAATAAAAAAAATCAGGTCATTCTAGTTACCTCTGGCGCCATTGCCTGTGGAATGCAAATTGCAAGATTAAAAGAAAAACCTAAAGAAACTCTGGAATTACAATTACTTTCAGGGGAAGGTCAAACAAAACTTATAGAGATGTATAGAAAGCTTTTCTCAAAAACCAGAATTGCACAAGTTCTTGTAACAAGCCATAACTTTGAAACGGAAAATGAAAAAGAAAGTTTAACAAAAATCATAAAAGAATATCAAAAAAGAAAAATAATCCCTATAATAAATGAAAATGATTTAGTAAGCAAAGAAGAAATATCATCAAACGGTCACTTTCCAGACAACGATATCCTTGCAGCGATTATAGCCGAAAGAACCGATGCAGATACCTTAATTTTGCTAACGAGCGTCGATGGGATTTATGATAACACTGGAAAGATAATCTCTAAGATAAATAATCCTCAATTTGTAAAAAATCTAGGGAATATTAAGACAACCTCTGGAGGACGTGGCGGAATTCAATCAAAACTAAAAGCCGGACAAATAGCTTTGAAAAAAAATGTTCAAACAATAATTGCGAATGGAAAATACTCACTGAAAGATATTTTAACTAGCAAAGTAAATAGAACTGTAATAACAAGATGACCACGAAAATAATAGCGCAAGGCGCAGAAGCAAAAATACATTTAACAGAAAATAAAATTGTAAAAGAAAGAATTGTAAAAGGTTACAGACTTCCAGCTCTTGACGAACAAATAAGAAAATCTAGAACGAAAAAAGAATCTAAAATTTTAATCAAAGCAAGAGAAGCTGGAGTAAATGTTCCCAAAGTTTTAAACACTGACAAAAAAGGTGAGCCTAAAGATAAGTTCAATTTGGAAATAGAATTCATCGATGGCGATAAACTTTCTGAGAAACTTAATTCTTACAAAGAAGAAAAACAGTTTGAAGTTATGAAAAAACTAGGACACCAAGTTGCGAAATTACATGAAAAAGATATAATTCACGGAGACTTAACAACAAGCAATGTTCTTTTCTCCGAAGAAAAAATTTACATAATTGATTTTGGTTTAGGATTCATCTCAAAAAGACTAGAAGATAAGGCTGTAGATTTACATTTAATCAAACAAGCACTTGAAGCAAAACACTGGCAAAACTGGGAAGACTTATTCAACCATTTCTCTAAAGGTTACAAATGGGAAAATTCCGAAAAAGTTTTGGAACAACTGAAAAAAGTTGAAGCTCGAGGCAGATATAGGCATTAAGAAAAGATTTTAAACTAGTTCCCCAATGAAAAAGTATGGTAACTGATTCCCCTGAGAGAATTGAAGAAAAGAGGTTGAGAATAAGACTTTCTAAAGCAGAGATAAAGGCAGAAACCTCTGAAGACGATTTTAAAATGGAAGCTATTGCAGAATTAGCTGCCGTAAACAATCAACTAGCCGGATTTTATGAAGGAATAAATAAATCTCAAGAGGCAAAAGATTACTATACAAACGCAATAGAAAATTGGAATGAAGCAATAAGATTAGCCGTAAAATATGGAAGTTCAAGCTCCGAACATATTTACCGAGAATTGGTTTCTGATTCAAATAAATCTTTGAAAAGAATAAAGGAAACTAATGACGGCTTAGTAGAAAGAGTAAACGCAACCGGAACTCTTGCGGCCTCTGCTCTCGGTTTAGCTGGAGGATTAGCATTATTAGCTCCAACAGTAATGGGAAATTCTATAGGAAACTTATCAACACAAACAACTGCATTCCTCGGGGCAGGTTTGTTAATTGTAGGTTTAGTTGCTGGATTCTTTTGGTTTAAACAAAGAAAGTAAAATTATTTTTTATCCTTAACAAATGCATAGTCTCCTGAAAGAACATTCTTTGAACCATCAAAAGTAGTACCCAAAACAAGAGCATTGCAATAATTTGAATAAGTAAGTTCTTTAACATCCCTCATCCCTTCCTCGAGTAAAGAATCTTCTGTACAAGTTAAAAAAGCATTCTTAGCTACTCCCGGAATAATAACTCTTTCTGCTCCGAAAAAATTCTCGAGAGTCTTTCTTTCTAAAGGCATAGTGTATACGGGAATTTTATCCAATTCACCACGAATACGTCCTCTAAACAGTAAAGAAGAATATTCATAATTTCCGCCTAATTTTTTTGTGGAAGAGCCTGTAAAAAAAGGAAATCTTATCTCCTCATTAGAATTATAATTTGCCTGAAAATCATAAAGACTGTATTCTCCAGACTCATGGTTACCTACCCCTATAAAAAACTGATTTTTACCCACTGAAGAAGAATCGGAGGAAGGAAAAATACAAACCCTAAATCCAAATAAAAACCCAATTTTTCCAGATTTAGTCATTCCAGTATTTGGAGAGATAAAATCCCAATGAAATCTTTCTTGAGATCTGCTAAGTTTTCCGAGAGTATCTTCTCTAATAGTCAATAACTTTTCCCATTGCTCATTGCCTACATTTTCTCTAGTATATCTCTCTACAACACCTTTGCTGATCATACTCTTCTCATCAAAAAGAGATTAATAAATATTCTTACACTAAACAATACACTTAAAAATCTAAAAAAACTTCTAAAAGTACAGCCCTATAGTCTAGCGGTCAAGGATACAGCCCTTTGGAGGCTGGGACCCAGGTTCGAATCCTGGTAGGGCTATATGCCAGTTATAGCAAGAGTAAATCAAAGAGAACTTGAAAAAGACCAAGGCTATCAAGAATCTGTAGGAAGAGCAAGAGCTTCCGCACAAGATTATCAAAGGGTAAATGATTTAGAAAAATATTATGATACACTCAGAATGCAAAGCAGAAGAATACAATATGCATTAAGATAATTTTAAACAAAATAATTTTCTTTTCTAAAGAAAGTAAGCCTAAACTTTGATTCCAGATTCCTTAACATTCTCGTCATGCTGGTCCATATCGCCACCAAGCAAGCAACTAAAGCAAGTATGAACACTTCCGTCTTGTTCTTTCACAAAACCTTTCCCATGACATTTTGGACAATTTGGATTTGACATAGAAAATTAAGGAAACTGGTGTATTTAAGAGTATATGTGGCAGAGTATATATTTCAAAAAAATAGATTATAACAAGCTTTAAAAACCAATTTTTACAACTAAAAACATGGCAAAAACATCACAAAAACCTTTATGGTTGAAAATGAGTGAAGAAGACTTGAAGAAAGTTATAAAGGAACTTGCAGATAAATATCAACCTGCACAAATCGGAATTATATTAAGAGACCAATACGGAGTTCCAAGCACAAAAGTCTACGGAAAGAAGCTTAAAGCTTATTTGAAAGAACTTGGTGTAGACTCAAACCCTGACCTAGAAAACGCTCAAAAGAAATTCGACAGAATAACAGAACACATGAAAGAGAACGTAACAGACAAAAGATCCAAGCATAAAATGCAAAAAGCTCAAACAAGATTGAACATTCTTAGAAAATATTTCGCGCGAAGAAAAAAGTAAAAAAGTTCTTTAAAAAGTTGTGTATTTTTATAAAGTAGTGATAAACCTTTATAAAGAAAATTGATTGTTAGATAACACTTAAGTCAGAGGTGACAAATGCAACAACTAATAAACAAAATCTCCGAGGAATTTCTCTCTCTTTCAAATGATAAACGAATACGAATTATCTCTCACCACGACACTGACGGAATAACTTCTGCTGCTATTTTAACAAAAACTTTTCAAAGACTAGATAAAAAATTTTCAGTTAGAATTGTAAAAGGCCTTGACGAAGAGATAATTAGAGAAGAATTGAAAAGAAACGACAAAGAAATTCTTATTTTCTCTGATTTAGCTTCAAGTAATCTTCAACATTTGCAAAATTTAATACAACCTGTTTTCATTTTAGACCACCACGAAATAGACAAAGACAAAATCACAGATAAAATAAAAGTAATCAACCCTCATTTAGTAAACGGCGACGACATTTGTGGTGCTGCAGTTTGCTATTTATTTGCAAAACAAATCTCCCCAAAAAATAAAGACTTGGCAAAACTTGCGATTATCGGAATGATCGGAGACAGACATGAAAAAAACATTTCTAAAACTTATCAAGAAATAATCAACGACTCAGAAGGATTGGAAATTAAAAAAAGTTTACTTATATTCTCAGCAACACGGCCATTAAGAAGATCTTTATTTTATTCTACCTCTTGCTATATTCCTGGCGTCACCGGTTCTACTGAAGGAGTAAGAGAAATATTAAGAGAAAATAATATATCTCCTGAAAGAACTTTACATGAATTAAATGACGAAGAAATTTCAAAATTAGTAACCTCTGTAATGGTTCGAAGAGCAGGAAAAAGAAATGAAGACGAAATAATCGGAAATGTTTATTTATTAAAATTTTTCAATAGAAAAGAAGATGTTAGAGAGTTAAGTTTGCTAATCAACTCCTGTTCAAGACAGGGGCACCATTCTACTGCAATCTTCTTTTGTTTAGAAAATGCTGCAGCAAAAAAAGAGGCTGAAGATTTATACATCCAATATAAACAAGAGTTAATTTCCGGATTGAAAGTAGCTGAAAAAATAGAAAAACAAAGAGGAAACGGCTATGTAATCCTCAACGCGAAAGAAACAATTAAAGATGCCTTAATAGGAACAATCTGCTCAATGATTTCTTCTTCCCCAGATTACGACGAAGGAACAATCCTTATAGGTATGGCCTACAACCAAGACAAAATAAAAGTCTCGGCGAGAATTGCAGGAGTCGGTGGAAAGAACTTAAAAGAAGTTTTAGAAAAATCAGTTCTGAATTTAAAAGCAGAAGTTGGTGGCCACGATATGGCTGCAGGCTGTTTAATTAACATGGCTGACGAAGAAATATTTGTTCAACAACTAATGAAAAATTTACAAATAGAAGTAGTTAAGATTTAGTCTCGAGGTTCTAAAGCTTTCAAATCGCAAATAATTCCTTCTAGCTGAACCCTTACTGCAAGATTTGTCCATCTATGATTCTGCTCTGGAGAAAGTTGTAATCTTTCGTTGCATTCTTTATACTTTCCTTCCCAAAAACTCACAAGATAAGGAGGTAATCCTTTTGGAGGTTTTGAATAGTCAATTGGTTGATTGTCTTCCATAAAAAACCAAAAGAAAAGACGCTTTTAAACATTGCAGTTTACGGAAAACCCAATATAATAAACCTTAAAAAGCCTCAATTTAACACTATACTATGGCAAAAGCAAAATTCGTAAGAGTAAAATGTTCTAAATGTAAGAATGCACAAGTTATATTTGGTAAAGCTGCAACAAAGGTAAAATGCCTTGAATGCGGTGGAATCATTGCTCTTCCCTCTGGTGGAAACGCAAAAATCAGAGCAAGAGTAGAAGAAGTTCTTTAATCCGCCAAGTTAATTAGATTTTTATAGCTAGTAATTCTCGAAACAATATGGTAAAAACTGCTTTATTTGATATGGATGAAACCGTCTGTGATACTTGGGGACAAACCATCAAAGATTTATCTTCTTATTTTCCTCAAAAAGTTCTTTTAGATCTTGTTCCCTATGATGAATCAATGCCCTTAGAAATCCGAACAAAAATAAAGGAAATAAGAAATAGGGCTGGTTGGTGGAGAACTTTACCAACAATTGAAAGTGGAACACAACTATGGCAATATATGCGAGGACTTGGATTTGAAACAGCCTTGGCAACAAAGGGTCCTTGGCTTGAACCACAAGCCTGGGGAGAAAAATTCCAATGGCAAAAAGAAATTCTTCCAGAAGCAGATGAGATTATTGTAACTTCAAAGAATAAAAATCGAGTAGACGGAGAAGTTTTAGTAGATGACTGGCCAAAATATGTTAGGGGTTTCTTAAAGAAACATCGTAGATCCGTAGCAATTGTTCCAGAAAGACAGTACAATCTAGACTTCAGACATCCGAGAGCAATTCACTACAATGGGAAAAACTTCAAACAAATAGAACAATTCTTGGGTGAACATAAAATAATCTGAGCATTAACCTTAAAAAACAACTTTACTATTAACAATTATGCAAGAAGGAGATTTAGTATTATGTACTGTAAGAGAAATAGAAAAAACTGTTGTATTCGTAGAACTACCAAATAAGGAAAAAGGTACAATTGTTTTATCAGAAATAGCTTCAGGTAGAATTAGAAACTTGAGAGAATACGTTGTTCCTAGTAAAAAAATAGTTTGTAAAGTTCTAAGAGTTTCACCAAACCACATTGAGTTATCTTTGAGAAGAGTAAGCTCAAAAGAACAAAAAGAAGTAATGGACAAATTCAAACAAGAACAAACTTCTATGTCTGCATTAAAATCTATCTTGAAAGAAAATTATGAAACAATAAACGAAGCTATTCTGAAAGATTATACCTCACTTTTTGAATTCTTAGCAGAAGCAAGAGAAAATGAAAAAGCTCTGACAAAATATATTCCTAAAGAAGCTCAAGACCAAGTAAGAAAATTAACCGAAAAGAAAAAGAAATTCGTTGAAGTAAAAAAAATATTAAAAATAAAATGTCTTCAGTCTGATGGAATTAAAAAAATAAAAGAAATGTTATGCATAAATGACGAAGAGATAAAAACTGTTTACATCGCTGCAGGAGAATTTCAACTAACTTTCAAAGGTGAAGACTACAAGACTCTTAATAAAAAAGTTCAAACAATTCTAGAAGAGATAGAAAAGAAAGCAAAGGCAAATACTTGTGAATTTACCGTCGAGGAAAAGAAGTAATATGACTCTACTAAAAAAATGTCAAACCTGTAAAACCTATACAATTTTTTCTAAATGTAAAAAGTGCAACGAAGAAACAAAAGATGCACACTACAGATATTTTGGTTTAAGAGACGCACCAAAAGATTTCAAGAGAAAAGAAGATCGATAAACTGAAAGAAAATTATTTCAACTGTGTTCCGGCATTATTCAAAGTATAAAGAGCCAAAACTTCTGTCGAATTCAAACCTCTGTCCCAAACAGCTAATTCATCTATCGAACCACCATAATAACCATAATAACCTCTTCCGATGTGATCAAAGTATAAATCATAATTATAAGTGGCTGTTCCGCTAGGTTGCCCATTTAGATAAATGACTACATTATTACTCGTATCTCTAGTTATTGTCCACTGTTGCCAAGTATTTGCAGTAGCCGATCCGGTTGATAAAAAATACTGAGTGGAGTATCTATAGAAAGAAAGCTTAGCAAGATTGAAGTTTAAATAATGTTCAGAAGAAGAGCCTCTTCCTAGAACACTGTCTGCATTATTAATAGTTCCAGTCATATTTGTCCAGAAGGAGATGGTGGAGGGCGCTCCCCAGCCAAGATTGATATTTCTGTTTACATAATCATTAGTTCCATCAAATTTGTAAGCTTTACCAACCTTACCTGTCTGATTGATAGCGGGATTTGTACTAGTTGCAGCAAAGGTTCCAGTTCTAGAATTTCCAGAGTAATCATATACTGTTGTTCCACTAGTTTCATTGAATGGGAAGTATAAATATAAACCTGAAGTTAAAATAGGAATTGCACAAAGATGTGTCACAGAATTACAATATTGAGAATCACATTGGCTATGAGACCCACAAAAGGTTCCTACAGATTTATTTGCTTTACACTGATAATGGTAACTCTCACAGATATTTGACGAACAGTCACTATCAGAACCACAATTGTCATCTACGGCTCCGTTCGAACAAACATTATAATAAGTATCGCAAAAACCAGAAGCACAGGAACTACCTGCACCACAACTAGCTAAACCTGTTACTCCGGTAGTACACTTACCTGTGTAATCTCTATCGCAGTATAAACCACTCTTACACTGACTAACATCCGAACAGTAAGAATCAACTTCTCCAGAACTACAAGTATATGAAGCTCCGCAAATTCCAGAGTCGCAATCACTATTCGAATCACAATAATCCCCAATATTCCCCTCAATACAAAGCGTAGTTCCAGAACAATCAAAAGTACAATCATCAATAGCACATCTACCACTTAAACAATCATTATCTGCCAAACAAGAAGCACCCAAGTTTCCAAAAGTACATCTATAACTTTGAATGTTCCCAGAATCATAACATTGCCAACCCCTAGACGGACCATCGTTAACAGTACAAAAAGAAGGAGAAGGACAACTAACGGGCACATCATAAACCCAATCCCCTATATTGCAGTCAACGTAAGTGCTATTACAATTATGATTATTATAGGCTGTTGGAATAACTAACCCTTCTGGTGAAACATCCCCTGGAGTCTTTTCTAAATCCTGGGCATTATCTGGAAGGGTTAAAACCTCTCCCAAAATTTCTCCTTCGTTTCCATTTTCAAAAATTGGAGAAATAGTCACCTTGATAGGTTTACCAAAATCCATTAAGAGAATTTTATAGGTAGCTTGGGAATTTATTCCCGGAGCCTCTCTTTCTACAAAATAACTCCTTTGTCCATTAAAGAAAGTAATTTTAATTTTTGTAACGTTAACATTGTCTGTTCCCCTTGTCACTTGAACTGTAGCCTGTTCACTTTCTTGATCCCAAGTAGTATACCCTTTACTCGTATCAATAGTCAAAGAAACTTTTTCCGCAGTAACTGAAGACGCAGAATCTTTAATCATGGGTATAACAGTTGACCAGATAATCGCAACAGCTGCAACAGTTATCATAATAATCAAAACCGTTGCTACAACTGCATCTACACCCTTTTTGTTCATGACATTTCTATATATTTATAATTTATAAACCTTCTCACAAAACAGGATTTAGTAGGGTCAAATTCTTTTTGTTTTGTCCATTTTGGTAATAAATCAAAACCATATCTTCACTAAAGTAATACTGTTTCTTAGAATCTATAACTAATACCTTGCATAACATCTGTTCGTTGATTTTTTCAGCACCATAAAATCTCACAGTAGAATTTTCACCAACCGAAGGAAAATCTTCTTTCATAGCATTAGTCAATGAAGGACACCAGGAAACATTTTCTAAACCGAGTATTGCAACAGGAGTAGTGGAATTAGCATTAGGAGCCACGTTTACTTTCACATCTTCTTTAATTCCTGAAAAAAAAGTAAAAGTAAAAATCAGAATAGCAATAACAATAACTCCCCCACTAATCCAAAAAACCCTGGACATTTTAGAATTTGTCGCTACAACTACATCTACACCTTTTTTATTAAACATAAATTATCTAGGATTAGAGATTATTTAAATCTTACCAAGACTATCAAAATATTTAAATAACAAAAGTCTTCTTAGAGATTATGAAACGTTTACTACTAAAATTTTATTTTGTCCTTTTTCTATTACTCCTATTTACAATCTCACCAGTTTATGCTTCTTCAAACAAAATTGATTATCAAGTAGATTATAATAATGATGATGTAGGAACAAAATGGAACGCCTCTAGCAACCCCCAAGTTTTACAAGATCAAGATGACACTACATTTTATGGTTTGTCTGGTGCGGGAACTATTGAAATGCCTATAAGTTTTATTTTAACAAATATAATTTCTATAGAAATTTCTTGGCACTCCGGACCAAACGGTATTGCACCTTCAAATTATTATTTTGGATATTTAAATGAAAAAAATGAATGGGTCTTTCCAAATGAATGGAGCTCATCTGGAAGCTACCAAGAATTTAATACTCTTCATAAGTTTGTTCTAACTACGCCTATTGAAACTTCAAAAATAAAATTAGTCCGAGAAGGAACCGGTCCAGGTTCAGGAATTGCCCTTTCGGAGTTATATGTTCTAGATTACAAAAATGAAGACACAAATAGCCAAACCGTAGTAAACACAGACTCTAAAGACTCTAGCTCAACAAAAAAATCATCTTCTGAAAAAAAGATTACTCTTGAAAAAAATGTCTCGGTAATCTCCTCTATTAAAAATGAAACTTTTATAGAACCCTTAACCCTTTCCTATGAAAACTCTAATCAAACAGACAATTATCTTATTTATCTTGCAACGATAACAGTTATATTAATTCTTATCTACGCTTTATTAAAAATTTTAAAGAGATAATTCTTTTTTTACAATTTGCAAATCTTCTTCCCACAACGGCAAAAGCCGTTGATTATAAATTATCGCAGCCGGATGAAAAAGAGGAATTAATTTTATCTTCAAACCCTGAACTTCAATCATTTGAACTTTTCCATGTAACTCGGTAATTCTTTTTTGTTCTTTCATCTTTGCAACATTACAACCTGCAAGAAAAAATTTAGTAGCATAATTTCCAAGAGAACAAACAACTTCAGGTTTTATTACTTCTATTTGCTTCAACAACCAGGGCGTATGTAATCTAATCTCTTCATCTAAAGGATTCCTGTTCTCTGGAGGCCGATATTTTAAAATATTTGAAACGTAAACATCACTTAAAGAAAGTCCGACCTTAGTCAGAAGTTTATCTAAATTTTTTCCAGCAGCACCAACAAAGGGTAAACCTTGCTCGTCTTCGTTCCTTCCCGCCGCCTCTCCGATAAACATAATTTTTGCTTCAGGATTACCCTTTCCAAAAACTAGATTTTTTGCAGATTCCTTAAGGGGTAAATTAACTTCTTCATTCAACTCTCTTTCAATCTCTTTCAGTAATTTTAGATTATGCATCTAAACTATTCGGCTCTTAGATTTAATAATTCTTCTAGACCATTCTAAAGAACCTTTTTTAGCCGGAATTCTTATTTTTTCTCAAGAATACTAATAATCTCAGAAACTTCTACCTTCTCTAATTCTGTTCCTATTATCTCAATATTGTTGAACAACTGGTTCTTTCTTACACTTCCAGACAACCAATATTCACTTCCTAAAAAGTCTTCTCTGAAAATATTCATCTTATCTAAATCTTTCAAGTTCTCTTCGGGGATTAATTTAGAAATCTGCTCTGAAAATAAAACTGCTCTAACATTTTCAGTTCCATCGTCCAAAACAAAATTCATCAAAGCTCTTTCCTTTGGTTGAACCTTTCCATGTTCTTGACATACGGAACCATCAACTTCTGCGATTACCTTCTTTCCACATTGAGGACACACATTGAAAAATCTTGGATTGAATAATTGAACAACCACTCCTCTAACTTTTACATTCTGTCCTGCCTGTACTTCTGCTAACGTCTTGTCTTGAGTTTGTCTTGCGGTTTTCACTTCACCAATAACTTTTGTACTAACCTTGAATTCAGAAAATCCAGATAAGTGTGCCTCACCTTCCCTCATTGTCGCATTTGCAATTTCGATAACAGAACCTTGCTTCACTGCTCCAGACTCAATTAAAGAGATATGATTTGTATCCCAAAGAACAACTCTAACATTCCCTGATTCATCAGCGACAATTAAATTTGCAACTTTTCCAGGTCTTCCATTTCGTTCAAAATCTCTCACAGGAAATAAGTTTATAACTTTCCCAACGAAATTTGCCTTTCTCATTCCAGGCATTAATTCAGAAATCTTGAGTTGAACACTATCAAAAGTCACACCCAATTCGGCAGCAATAATCTGAGCAGCGCCTTCACGAGAAATTAAACCAGATAATTTTGCCCTTCTATCTTCAATTTTTTTATCTACTTGTTCTTTTGATAAACCAGAAAAACTGATAATTCTCTCAACCAAAGCGACATAGTTATCCATCTCTAGCAAACAAATCTAGACTTTATAAGGATTTGTGGGTTTCAGACCATAATAAACTTTATAAATCATCTTTCTTACCAAAGATTATGGGAGTAGCACTAATCAAACTAAAAATAATGCCTGAAAGCCTAGACATAGAACTAGAAGACTTGAAAGTAAAGGTAAAAGAAAAAGTCACATCTGTTGGTGGAGAAATAACAAAATTCGAAGAAGAACCAATTGCATTCGGATTAAAAGCACTTATTGCATTCATAAGACTTGACGAAAAAAAAGATACTAGCGTTGTAGAAAATGTAATGAAAGAAGTTGAGGGAGTTTCTTCTTCAGATATAATTGATTACAGAAGAGCAGTAGAATAATTCTAATATTTTCCCCATCTTATATCTTTCCAAATTCTTTCGTGAACAAAAAACAAAGCTATTTTTACTAAACTCAGGGCTAGGGTAAACTTCAATGAAAAAGCCAAGTTACCATAAACAAAATAAATTGCAACAAGAGCAATAATAAAAGAAAAACCCTCCCAAACAATTCCCTTAACTAAACTTCTTTTATACGTCGATGCCATTTATTTAATCCTCTGCTTCTTCGAAACTTTACTTCCTCTAATAAAACTTTTGGCT
>CAZUKQ010000004.1:0-31755 GCA_964621025.1 Candidatus Woesearchaeota archaeon
TTGAATTTGTTATCATTTCTAAGGAACAACATAAAGCAAAGGTTTATATATTAAAATTAGGTAGGATAAATAATGGAAACTATGAACAATCTTTTGCCAAAAATTGGAATTTATCTTTTAGCTAAGGAGACTGCTGCACAAAAGGTCCCTTATGTCTTGGTTGGAGGTTTAGCTGTGCAAGTGAATGTCCCCCGAGAATTGGCAGACTATCGAAGACCTTCTTTTGATGCAGATATATCTACTGAACCAATTCCTTTTGAACAATTTTCTAAAGGATATGGCGGACAAATTGGGAAAAATGCTAAGGATAAATTCGGATTGAGACATCATTTAAGAAATGGACACAACTCTAATGGTGTATTAATTGAACAGAATGTGGAAGACAATGGAAAAAGTATCTTTTTATTACATTTTAATAGGGTTCAAAGAGAACTTTATTTAAGAGATCCAGAATTTGTACCGAGACAAATAGAGCAAGAGTCTTATCTTTTACCCTTAGTTAATTTGGAAATTACTAGGGAAAATATCCAAACAAAAGCAAAGGTTGAAACTAAGGGTCTTGAATTAAGAGTTTTGACTCCTGAATCTTTAGTTAAATATAAATTTTCGAGGGTAGCTAAAAAAATGTCAGAAGCAAATCCTGAATTTGTAAGTGATTTCTATAAAATGGTTGGAGACCGAATTTTAGAAGAGGGAATGAATACTCCCTTGAAAGGTATTGAAATTGAAGAAAGTTACTTACAACTTATGAGAGCCTCCACCGATGAGAAAAGATATAATATTGAAAAAGATATTTATGATTTTGTAATGTTGAAGAGGGGTATTTTAAAATGAACCTTATTAGCCACGAATTACTTAGAGAAATAGATCAATCAAAAAAAAGATTGGACAAATCTAAAGTAACAAATTATTTGGAAGAGATGTTTAGACATTTAGAAGAAGAAACTATTCATAACGTTTCCATCCAAGATAAAGATAACCAGGCTAGAAAAAATGAAGTAATAAGTAATTTTCGAAAAGCTTGGAAATATTCAGAAGATAATTTTCATGGTCCATTTAATCTTATGCACTTAACGGATATTGCTGCAAGAGTTGAACCTTGTTTAAAAATACCTGGAAGAGATTATGCAGACTTTAGAAAGGGTGTCGTTGGTTTTCCTTGCGGATATGTTCCTCCGGCTGATGGAGAAAGAATAAGAGTTCATTTGGAAAGAATGTTAGAAACATCAAAGAATGAAAAAATGCATCCTGTTGAATCTGCAGTTTATCATTATTTTCATTTGTCTAGAATTCAACCTTTAGAGAATGGAAACAAAAGAACGGCGAATATAATTATGAATTCTATCCTTAGAGAAGGAGGATATTTACCCGTTAGTATTGCCCTAGAACAGACGGGACAATTGGAAAGATATTTTGTTGGAGCATTAAGAGGTTTTAGAGAAATGGATTCAAAAAATAAAGTAGACAAATTGTTTGCTTATAAAAATGCAGATATAAAACAATCTCAATTTTTTGATTTTCTTGCAAGAATAGAATTAACTGAACTTAAATGTTCTGAAAATAGACTAGCAGGATTACATCATTACGAAATAAATTACGAAACAAAAGATAATGCTGCAGCCTATACTCTTAAACATAAACTACGAAATTACTTTAAGTCACAAGGAATGTTGGGTCAAGTAAAACTTAATGAAAGAAAAAGAAGAATAGAAGTAACTGGAGAAATTCCGTATCATCAATTGGAAAGAAGTGTGAAAGATGTTCACGGAATAAGAAGATTTGAAATAAAGACTGTAGACTAGCCACTCAGTCTTCTTTGCACAGCGTAAAATAATTCTTGAGAAATAATTGGTTGGTGGGTTCCTTTGTGAAGTTGACCTGCGAATTTTATTTCACCCAAGTAAGTTCTATTTTTTAGGATTTTTTTTAATCCATTTACAGAAAGACCATAATTTTTTGAAAGTTGATTTAACGAAATTGCTCCTTCTGAATATGTTTTGAAGAGAGAATGAACTTTGGAAGCTTCTTCGTTTTGTATTAATTTCTCGTCGGTTAATGTATAGCCTAATGCTGGTCTAGTCATTGTTTTTCCTTCTTTTGCTTTTACAGTCATTCCTTCTTTTTGTCTTTGGCCAATTGTCTGATTATATTTTCTGAATGTTTCCAGAACTTTCCAATCTATTTTTTCTTCTATGTAACTGTCAAAATTTTCTTTGCTTTCTGGAGAAAAAATACTACAAATTGTACAGAGAGCTCTTCCTTTTTTCTTCACTTCTTTTTTATCGATGTAACCACACTTCTCACAAACCATAAATTAGAAAGAAAAAGAGAGTTTAAATTATTATTGACAAGGTACTCTTTTAGGAAGCAGATTGTGCCTTTCCGTTTTTCTAAATCTCTCTCGCATATTTTCATAGAAAGCTAAACTGTGACATCTATCAAAGCCTAAATTAAAGTCTTGTGCTTCACCATGAGTTACAAATCTTAAATGATTTAATATTGTGGGTCTTTCCTGTCTTGTTTTAACTTCCTTGCCGGCTCTATCTTTTCTTACAGATTCTTCATACTCTATCAGTCTTCTATGAGAGCTAGAAAAACCACTTATCTTTAGAGTATCTTTGGCACCTAAATAAATTATTTCCATTGTTTGCTTATCAGAAACTAAAGGTTCGTTATACTTCTCTTGCCATCTTCTTTCTATGTGTGCTCCAATAAATTCATCAAATCCTCCTTGAACTTTATTTTGACAGAATTTTGTATAGGTGTCTGTTGCATCTATTGCAAAACCCAACATCATAGCGGAAGGACCATGAAGAAGACCTATAGAAATTAAAGCAGCGTCGTCGCAGATACCACATCCACAAGAATATCTAACAAAACAATTTTCGAATTCTTTAGACGGTGTTTCTCCTTTTGGAATTATTACGCCTTTTGCTTGAAGTACTGTTAACTCTTCCAAATTATGTGGCTTATCTGCAAAACTCGCTAGAAGAACATTGTGTTCTCTTAACTTTTCAAGATCAATTGGAAGTTCTTCCCCATAACCTAATCTAAGGGGAACATTCCTTAAATTTTTTTTATAGTTCTGTTTAGTTCTTTCTCTCCAAAGGGGCGAATCCATTCTACCAACCAAAGCTCCACCTTTGAAAAACTCTTTGTCTACTTCTAATTGAAAATCTTCTAAAGAAGGAATTCCATAAATTGGTTTTCCTGTTCTGTCAACTAGTCTGTTTATTTTTCCATCGATTAGGTCATCAGTACAATAAAGAAAATCTTGCATCATCTCCTGTCTTTTCGCTCTAGCTTCTGAAGGGTCAGTTCCTATTGCTTCAAAAATTTGCCCCATGGAAATATCGGGTCTTGCTTGACCATTAAAATGACTTCCATGACCTTCAAGTGCTCGGCCATGTACTGTTTGAGGAATTAAATATTTTCTTAGATTTTTATCTAGGTCTAATTCAAGATTTTTATCTAGGTCTTCATACTGCTCTCTTATTAGACGACTATACCCACCAGACACCTCTTTAGGTTGTCCCGTGTTTTCCATATAATTAACTGAAAAAATTGCTTTAAAAGAATTTGTATCTTACATCATACTATCAATTGGGCTCTTAATCTTCTTCAATTCTTCGCTTGAAATATGGGTATAAATTTGTGTCGTCGATAAGTCGGCATGCCCAAGGAGTTCTTGAATTTTTCTTATGTCGACATTGTTTTCTAAAAGGTGTGTTGCGAAAGAATGTCTCAAGGTATGTGGGTGAACTGATTTTTTTATTCCTGCTCTTGCTACTGCTTTAGAAACAATCTTCTGTAAATTTCTTGTTGTCATTCTTTCTCCTGTTGTTGGATTCGAAAAAAGATATTCTTCTTTATTTTGTTCTTGGTGTTCTTTCAAACTTTTTAAATCATCGAATAAAAAATCAGGAATGTTGAATGCTCTGTCCTTTTTTCCTTTTGCCTGCCTTATATGTCCTATTTTTTCATCGAAGTCTAAGTCCCTTATCTTCAAAGAAGTTAGTTCTGAAACTCGCATCCCGCAGGCATAAATTAGAGAAACCATTAGAAGAGATTTTTTATTTGGAAGGTTATCTAGAAGAAGTTTAATTTCTTCCTTTGATAAAACGTCTGGAATTCTTCTTTCTTTTTTCGGTCTTTTTATTGCAACAGTTACGTCTTTTTTTAGAATTGCTGTGAAAGAAAATCTTAGTGCAGAAAGAAAAACAATAATTGAAGAAGCAGAACTTTCTGCTAGATGTTCTGCGATGAATTCTTTGACGTCGTCTTCATCTATTTTATCTACATCTTTTTTTACAAAGTCTAAAAGTTTCCGGTTTGCATCTAAATAGTTTCTTTGGGTGTATTGAGAATTCTTTGCTATCTTTAATTCGATTTCTAACTTCTTCAAAAAGTCTTCTTTATTCATTAAAAGATTATACGAACCTAGTTTAAAAGTGTTTTCGAAGTATATTTTACAGGATATATTTATTTATTAAGGGCTTTTGTGGGTTAAATGTATGGCATCTCATGTTGACAAGTGTTCAAATATAAGAGATTTTAAAGGTTACCAACCTGCAGCAGACAATCTCTCTGCAGAAGTATCTGATTATGTTCGTACTGATTTTTTAAGAGATTACCAAAGATTCTTTCAAGCACAACTTACTTCTGAATGTGTTGATAAGGTTCGAGAAAATGCGTCGAAGTTGGAAATGGTGATTGGAAAGCCTTCAGAAAAACCCTTTTTTGTTACTGACACTGACTTGGGTATTGGTGGTGCTGAAGGAAAATCTTTTGCATTAGTAAAGCCTGGAAAACCTTCTGGAGGATTAAAAATTGTTATGGCTCATACTGATGTTCCTTGTTTAAGGATAAGTAGTCAACCGATTTACATAGAAGCTGACGCTGAGAAATGTTTGTTGTGCCCCGGATTTTATTTAAGTGCGGAAAAGGTTGGAGGAGTGAGGACTGAAGATTGGTTAGGATTAAACGTAAAAATAAAAGGGAAAATATATTCTGGCGGGAAAGAAATTCCAATAAATCTTCCAGGGATAATAAGGCACCAATCATACCATGTTGATGACGATACAGTGAAACCTTCTAGTAGTTTGAGAGTTTTTACAGGATTTAGAACTTTGAAGGAAGTTTATCGTGCTTTCAAGGTTAGTGATGGGATGGATTTTGCGAGATCAGATCTTTCAGTTTTTCCTTATATTGAAAGAAATGGTTTTATCGTCGGAAATGAAATCTCCGGTTTTGGCCACGATGACAGATCAGGAATTTTCGCAGGATTAACTGCTATGAAAGATTCTATTTTTTCAAAGAGTGATAACACTATGATTCTACTGGGCTTGGACAGAGAGGAAATTGGAAATGTTGGTACAACCTGTTCTTATGAGGGTTTTATCAAAAAGGTTTTGAAAGAAACTACAGAGGTAGTTTTTCCTAAAGGAGCTAGGCCTTCTGATGGAATTGAATCTTTATTAAAAAATTCGCCAGTTATTTCCGTAGATACCGACGTTGGTTTCGGAGACATTGAATTGGCTGATGATGAAAATCTAGATTTTAGAAAGGCACCTAAAGTTGGTTGGGGATTTTATATTAACGGTTTTGATTCTGACTGGTCAAAGACAAAAGTTTCTGCAAAACAAGTATCTAATTTAATGGATTTAATGAACAGTAATCTTGGAAAATCTGCTAAAGATAGATACCAGGTTTTAGGGGGATATGTAAAAAGTGAAGCTCCGTTTGGAACGGCAACGATGGCTGACGTTTTTGGAAATAATTTTTCAACACTCGATATTGGTGTACCTGTAATGGGTTTGCATCACCCAAGAGCAGAAGTGTTAAATATCTTCGATTTGTATTGGTTGAAAGAGGCTATTGGTCTGCACTTAAGAGAAGAACAATGACATCATTCATATCGAATTTTATTTTAGGAATTGCTTTGGCTTTGCCTCTTGGTCCTGTGACTCTTGAAATTTTAAACAGAGGTTTGAAAGGCGGATTAAAAAAATCCTTGTGGGTTGTCGTCGGAACAATGTTGGCCGAATTAACTTATTTTTCGATGGTACTTTTAGGACTTAATAAAATTGCAGAAAGTTTTATTATTCAAAACGTTCTCGGCTTGTTAGGTGTAGGATTTTTGTTTTATTTGGGTTATGGAAATGTAAAAGAATTTTTTAATAAAAAAGAAAACAAGACTAAAAGTAAAGAAAGAAATCCTTTTGCATCGGGATTTTTGATAACTTTCTTGTCTCCTTTGAATTTTTTCATGTGGGCGGGAATAATTGCACTTGCTATGAATTCTAATCCTAGCTTTTTTGTGGTGAGTGGAATCTTGTGGGGAATTTTATTTTCATATATCTGTGTAGCTTTGGTAGGAAGTTTTGGGCAGAAATTTATGAATAAAAAACGAATCAAATATGTCTCACTTATTGCAGGAATTTTCTTAATATTTTATGGTTTGAAAATGTTTTGGGATATTTTTATTATTGGATAGATATTAATAGTAGCTTCACCTTGAAATTTAAAGATGAGGTGGCTTGAAAAGCAGGCTAGACTGGAAGAGCGAGTTCATGATTGTATAGACGAAATCGCCGAGGAATTTGATTTGGAGGTCCCTTATTATCCTGAAGTTTTTTATGTCGGAAGAGCTGCAAAGTTTATAGATTTTGGACTTCATAAAACATATCACGAAAATTTTGAAGAGATAAAAGAAGGCACTTTTGAAGCAGTTCATCTAGAAAGACCCGGAGTTATTTTAACTAACGGAAATGAAGTTGGACTTGGAGAGGAAGCTATGCACTTTATCCATTACACTCTTTCTAAACCAACGTATGGTGGAAAAGATGAAAACGAATTAGGAAGTAGGGTTATTATTAAAGAAATGTTGGGTTATTTTGGTTCTTTGTTTCTTGGAGAGAATAGAGAGCACCCCTACGGGCAGATTCCGGACCCTTATATTGAATCAGAAAAGTTTAAAGAATATTGTAAATTGCATACTGAATGGGTTAAAGATAATCCTGAAGATTTTCTAATCCATTTAACACATAAATTAGGTTATGAACTGGGAGAAAAGCTATACTTTGCTTATTCTTTAGGAAATTTCTCAAAAAGTAGAATTAGAAAGTTGCTTACTCATAGATTTGAACAAAAAAATTCTGCTGAGGAAATGTTTAAGAAAATACGAAAAGAATTTGGATTGACTTTGAAATAAATTCTAACTAAGCTACCTTTGTGCAAGAAGGATTTTTAAATTGAAAATTACTAAACAGTTTATGAAAAAAGTGGTGAAATATATTTTGAATGGGCTTCTTGGTTGGGTTCTGGTTATAGGTGGTTTGATTCTTGTTCCTTTTCCTATTTTGCCTGGTTGGGTTTTTGTATTTCTTGGTGCTTTTCTTTTGGGTTGGATTACTAAAAGACAAATGATAAAAATAAGAGAAGAACTGAAAAAAGTGACTAAATTTAAGAAAAAGAAAAAATAATTTCACTTTGGTAGCTTAGTGCAAATAAACAAAAAACTATCTAAATCTTTAAATATTCTAAAAACAAATTTGAAACTATGGAAATAGTAAAAGATAGTCCTTCGAACGTTACTTTCTTGATAGAAGGCAGAGGGCACTCTTCTATAGGTGATGAGTATGTTAGAGTTAATTTTGAATCAAATTCTAAACCTGAAGTAGAAGAACTTAGAAAACATGTAAAGGGTCTTACTAGTATAGTAACTTTTTCTACAGAAAAAATGCAAGAGATAAATCTTTCTGCAAAACTACTAACTTCTGAAAAAACTGGACAAGCCATGGTTGCTCTTTATCCAGAAAATAGATTCAATAATCTAAGTGGTTGTTGTGCTGGTCCTCTGGCAGGATGGTTTTATGCCAGAGCAAGTGGCTATGTTAGAACAAGTGACGAAAATGGAAAGACACAATACGAAATTCATTTTAGCTTTCCAGAAAGAGGGGAAAGGGTAGGTTCTCATCTTGACAGGTTCTTGTATTCACAAAGGTCTCCTTAGTACATAAACTGCTCAAAAAGAGCGGGTTCACACAATATACATTGTGCGTAGTTTTATGGTGTTTTTTTGGTCTTTTTAGCGTTTTTGGCCATATTTACACACCTTTTGTAATTTTCGCGAAAAAGAGTGAAAATTTATGTTCTTTCGTAGGGATTTACGTGTCCATCACCTTTTATGTGAGTCTCGCTTAGTTCTCCGCCAAAACCTACAGACCATCCTTCATGAGGTAAACCTCTAAAATCTCTGGAGGAATTCTTTCTGTGCACTTAGGTTGGCTTAGTTCAAGCTGCTGCCTTGCCCGATTAAGAGCTAAAGATTGATTATAACTTTGTTCTGCCCAGGAGATTCCATAATTTGTAAATTCGAGTTGCAAATCTTTAAGTTGTATTAAAAAAGGTTGTGCTTCTTGCTCGGGGAGTTCTAAATATTTTACTTTGAGAATAGAGGCTCTTGTTTCAAATTCTGAGTATGCTAACAATCTATCGTGTACTGATGAAATAGGTCTACTGGAATAAACCCCTTCTTTTATTTGTTCAAAGAGGCCTTTTAAAGTGTCTAATTTTTCTGTTAGTGTTTCGGTAGGCATAGTCTGTTTGTACTAAGGTTGGCTTTGTACAAGAAATTCATTTAATTTGTCTTCCAACCAGTTTGCTTCTTTTTTCTTTTCTTGAATCCATGCTCTTGGATTAGAAACTTGCGGACTTCCGTGTGTTGCAAAAATAGGTATTAATTTGTCTACTTCTTTAGCAGATAAAGATGTCCTTTCATTGTACTTTTCACCAATAAATCCTCTAGAATCTTCTTCTCCAGTTAAAAAAATGTAAGTTCCTTCTGCTGTTTGATAAAATCCTCTCTGCATAGTTTTATTTTGTCCTTTGAGTATTTAAGGATTTGTGGGTTTTGGTACTATGGTTTTTTGGATTTTACTCCAAGCTGGAATATGTGCAAAATGTGAAGGAAAATCTTTGGCTAAGTGCTCCAATATACTTTCGAAAGTTTCTTTTGTGCCACTTCTTTTTTCAATGTATCTTTCTATAGTTTTTTGAATTGTTGGAAATCTTTCTACTTTCTTTGGATCCCAATAAGTCGGACGAGTGTGACCTTTTTCCGAGTCCTTAATTCCTAAAAGCTGAAAGTAGTGTTTTTCAGAAACTACATAGCCTATAGAAGAAGGTTGATCTGGAGAAGCATAACAAACAGCCCAACAATTCTCAAGTTTTTCTTCTGGGTGGTTTTCCATTTGCACTTAGGTTGGCTTAGTTCTCGTTTGAGAACATTAGAGAAATAACACTAAGAATCGCACCGACTACAACAATCCATCCGGCAACTTGCGTGATAATTGCAGGTATTCCTGGAATTGTTAAAACTTTCTGAATCATACCAGAACCTACCGCCATAGAAACCAAAACACTTACCAAACCTATGAAAAAGTTTGCAATTTGTTTTGTTCTTTTTTGTTTTTTTGCCATTAGTCTTTCTTCCCTAATTTTATATTTAAGATTGCAAAAGGTATCAAAAATGCTAAAGCAAGAACAAGAATATAGGTCTCTGCTAGGCTAGAAGTATAACCTAAAAACAAAACATTTCCTTCAAAGTTTAGATAACTATCTGGATTCAAAGTACAGGTTTTCCAAGTGTATGTTAATGGTGGAACAGATGGTGCTTTTTGACAAGGAATTGTACTGACAAGCATTGAAACAACAAAAAAACAGACAGTTATTATCAAAGAAATATTTATTTTTCTAGTAAATTTCATATCATTTTTTAGTTTTTCTTGTTTATAAATTCTTCTTTTGGCTTATTTTTCCAGTTTATTTAAACAGCTGTTTATGTCTTTTTTAGCTGTTTGATGTTTGTTTAAACGGCAAACGCGTGTTTTAACGGCTGTTTGAATAAAAAAGCGCTTAAAAAGCTCTTATCGACGCTGTTGATAGCTGTTTGAAAATCAAACAACAAGCAAAAAAGCTTAAACAGCCGGTCAAAAAGACCTTTTTTTACTAAATTTGAGAAAGATTTATAAAGGAAGGGTGCTAAGATTTTGTATGGTGTTTGACTTCTGGAAAAGAAAAAAGGTGATTAAGAAACTAGAGTCTGATGTGATGGACTCTTTCAACTCGGTTAAGCAAGATTTTGGTAAAGTAAGTCAATGGATCACCCATCTCGACGGAAAACATAACAATCATGATGCACAACTTTCTGCAATAAAAGATGATATTTTAGACCTTAGGGCAGACATTGAAGAGATAAAAGACTTCATTTCGTTCTTTGGTGCTAAGCTGTCCAAACAGTCCCAAACACCTGCGCGTAAACAGACAGCCCTGCTGGCCGTTCAAACACCCGTTCAAACGGCTGTCCAAACAGCCGTTTTAGATAACCTAACAGTTATGGAAAGAGCAATTGTTTGGGCCCTATTAAATTCATCAGATATGAAATTAAGTTATGAAGATTTATCTGCAATGTTGGGAAAAGATAAGAGTACAATTAGGGGTCAAATAAATGCAATAAAACAGAAAAGTGAAGGCCTAATTGAAGAGCAAATTAGCGAAAATGGGAAAAAAAGAGTGTTTGTACCTGAAGAAATAAGGCAAATGGTGCTCAAAAGCGTAAAAGTGAGAGTTAAATCTGAAAGAAAAACGGGAAAAAATGAAAAAAATTAAGACTTTAAATGAAAAAGTGAGGACAAACATAAGGTAGTTTGTTGGTCTCAAAGTGAGATTCTAACAAAAGAGATTTTATGTGGAAAAGTGAGAGTGTTTGTTCAAAGTGAACAAAAATTGTCAAAAAAAACCTCAAAAATTCAAAAAAAACAGGCCCAAGTATGAAAAGATTTGGGGTTTAAAAAAGCAGGTGAAAGAGTAAGATCTTTGCTAGAAAATTAGGTGGAAAAGTGAGAGTGGAAGAAAAGAACAAAAGTTGGACAGATGGAAACATTTATTCGGTTAGCCGTTTAAATGGAATTCTAAAAACTGTTTAAAGCTCTCTTAGCTTAATTATCGTCGGTAAAGTTGCTATTCTTTTAAGGTCTTGAGAGATAGAAAGAACTATCGTTTTATTATTTAGACGCTTTTTCTTTATTGGAATGCCTTTTTTTATCAATTTGTTGGTATAATCTCGTATTGAGGATTCAGAGAGATTTAGATTGTTAGCAATAAGCTTGTAAGAGATCTCCTCAAGCTGCATTGCCTCCAGGTTGTATAATGTTGAGAAAACGAGCATTTCCTGAGGTGTAAGCCTCTTAAATTTGGTTCTGAGGGCCTTTTTTATGTTATCTAAGGAGTCTAAAGCTTCTCGAGCCTTGTCTATTTCATCATACTCATTGCTTTGTTCGTAAATTTCATTGCTTTTGACTGTTTGTTGGTTTGTTTGACTGTTTGTTGGTTTGTCTGTTGGAACCCCCCTATTTCCTGTGGAAAGTTCATTATTTGTTGTTTCTGACCCCCCTATTTCCTGTGGAAGTGTTGGACTATGTGTTGGAATGACTGAAATGGTAGGTACATATGCCTGGTTTTGTGTTGGACTTGACGGACCGGTAAGTCTATTTAACTCATTTTTAAGTCTAGAAATTTCTTCTCTCATGAGATTCATATCTTCTTTTATTTTTTGAAAAGCCTCTTTAACCGGATCCATGATTTTAGCTAGACCCTTTTCTTTATAATATTAATTGTTATTTGATATATACTTTCAGTTAATGCTTCTGAGATTTTTGATAGATGTCATAAGCCTTGTTAGAAATTCTCCATCTCAGTCTTCTTGTATAATCTATGCCCTCAGAATTCTTTTTTATTTTTACAACAAGTTCCTTTTTTTCTAACTCAACTAGCAAATCTTTTACAAATTCTTCATCTCTTGCTAACTCTTTTGCAATGTCTGCTGTAAAGATTTGTTTTGGAAAGATAGAGTATAGGTAAAAAACAATTTGCTCTTTTATTTTGTCTTTCTTTTCTTTTGATATCTTCGGCATGCGTTGTTTTAGTTATTCGGTTTTATATATCTTGCTACAAAACTAAAGTAGAAATATTTAATAAGGAGAAAGTTGATTAGCTTTAATGGTTTGTGAAAAAAGAGGGTTTGTCTATGAAGTCTGTTGAAGTTTACCAACTAGAAAATCAACTTAGACATAAAGAGGGGAAGTCTAAAAGACTGAAATTGTTTGGTTTACTCACTGGTTTTTTTGTTCCTTTTCTTGCAATTATTTACAGTTATGTTTTAAATGTGAAGGGGGCTCTTCCTCTCTTTCTTTTTATTTTAATGATTGTTCTTAGTGTTGTTGGTTTCTTGGTTGGTTCAATTATGGAACGAAGAGGATCTGTTGCATAGAAAGTTTTAAGAAGTTTGATTTCTAAAGAATTTTGTCTAGTTATATTTACTTTATGGAATTTGATTTTGAATATGTCTCTGCACGGTCTGATGTTGACATTTCTTCTAGTCTGGACCCCTTAGTTAAAAAATGGTTTTTTTCCAGATTTAAGGATTTTTCTTTGACACAGAGGTATGGTGTTATGAGCATTTTTGAAAGAAAGAGTATTTTGATTTCTGCTCCTACTGGTGGAACTAAAACTTTGACTGCTTTCTTGAGCATTTTGAACTATTTAGTTGGTTTGGCAAGACGAAATGAGCTGGAAGATAGAACTTATGCTGTTTATGTTTCGCCTTTGAAGGCTCTGACTAATGATATTCATGTAAATCTTGAACGACCTTTAGCTGAAATTATGGAATTGGCTGAAAAAGAAGGCGAAAAGCTTCAAAAAATAAGAGTTGGACTGAGAACTGGAGATACAACGGCCTATGAAAGACAGAAAATGGCGAAAAACGCACCACATATACTTGTGTCCACTCCTGAAAGTCTAGCAATTATACTAAATTCACCAAATTTTGTCAAAAAATTTAACCTTTTAGAGTTCTTGGTAGTAGATGAGATACATTCTTTAGCAGAAAATAAGCGAGGAACTCATTTTTCGGTAACAATGGAACGACTTCAGGAGATTTCTGTGATCCCTTTAACAAGAATTGGACTTTCTGCAACCGTTGCGCCCCTTGAAAGAGTAGCAAATTTCTTAGTTGGTCAAAGATTCTGCCAAATTGCTGATGTTGAAATGGTAAAAAAGTTGGACTTGGAGGTTTTGAGCCCGGTTGATGACTTTCTAGCAACAGATTCTATCAAACTTAATACAGAATTGTACAAAAAAATTGATGAAATGATACAAAAGAACAAAACTACCCTAATTTTTACTAACACTAGAGCGGCAACTGAGCGAGTTGTTAATAATTTGAAAGAAAAATTTCCTCATAACTACATAGCAATAGATGAAGATGGCAAAACTTTTGATAAAATTGGCGCTCATCACTCTTCTTTATCAAAAACTCACCGGTTTGAGATCGAAGAAAACCTCAGAAAGGGAAAATTAAAGGTTGTTGTGTGTTCAACTTCGCTGGAATTGGGAATTGATATTGGTTTTATTGACTTGGTTTTACTTTTAGGAAGTCCAAAAGCAGTTTCGAGAGCGATGCAGAGGATTGGGAGAGCCGGACACCAGCTTCATGAGACTGCAAGAGGTAAATTTTTGGTGTATGACTTTGACGAATTGGTAGAATGTGCTGTAATTTTGAAAAATGCAAAGGAAAAAATCATAGATGAGATTCATATTCCTGAAAATGCGCTGGATGTTTTGTCCCAACATGTGTATGGAATGGCTATTGACCGAGTTTGGAACGTGGATGAGATGTACAATGTGATAAAAAGAGCATACTCTTATCGAAATTTGAGCAAAGACGACTTTTTTTCAGTGATTTCTTACCTTTCTGGAGAGTATGAGTTAAATGTAAGAAACCTTTATTCTAAAATTTGGTACGATTCAGAGAAAAGAGAGGTTGGAAAACGTGGAAAAATGGCAAGAGTTATCTATATGACTAATATTGGAGCGATTCCGGACGAAAGTTTTGTTACTGCTGTGCTTCAGGATGGTACTTCTATAGGCAAATTGGACGAAATGTTTCTTGAAAAACTGAAAAAAGGCGATGTTTTTGTGCTTGGTGGTTCAAAATATCAATTTTTGTATGTAAAAGGCATGAAAGTTTACGTTTCTCCATCCGATAGGGCACCAACTATCCCCTCTTGGTTCAGTGAAATGCTTCCTTTAACGTTTACAACAGCCGAAAGTATTGGAAGATTCCGACTTTTGATGAATGAGAAATTTGAGAAGAAAAAGTCTCCAGAGGAAATCAAAGGGTTCATACGCGAGTATACCTACTCGAATGAGCAAACGGCTTTGACTATTTTTAACTATTTTAAGCGACAATTTGACTATTCTTTGATACCTCATAAAGATAGAATTTTGATTGAGAGCTTTTCTACGAAAATAAAAGGTGCAAAGACAGAAAAGGATGTTGTAATTGATGGAAGAAGAATTCAACAAGGGAAAAATTATATAATTTTTCATACTTTATTTGGTAGAAGAGTTAATGATGCGCTGTCTAGAGCGGTTGCCTATGTTGTGGCTAGTGCAAGGAAGAGAGATGTGGAAATAGGAATTACAGATAATGGCTTTTTTGTTGCTGGACCTGAGCTTGAATTTGAAAAAGTTCTGAAAGGGTTCAAATTAATCAAAGCAGAGGATGTTAGGAGAATTTTGGACGAAGCAATCGATACAACCGAAGTTCTGAAAAGAAGATTTAGACATTGTGCTGCAAGAGGTTTGATGATTTTGAGAAACTATAAGGGAAACACAAAGTCGGTTGGAAGACAACAAATGTCTTCTCATTTCTTACTTGCAGCGGTAAATAAGAGTACGAAGGACTTTCCTATTTTGAAAGAAGCCAGAAGAGAAGTATTGGAAGATTTGATGGATATTGAGAATACTGAAAAAGTTCTGAAAAAAATAAATAATAATGAAATAAAGATTGAAAGAAAAGACACAAAGATAATCTCACCTTTCGCGATTAATATAATCCTTCAGTCACATGCAGATATAATAAGAATGGAAGATAAAATTGAATTTATTAAACGAGTTTACGCGGAGTTGGGTAAAAATTAAAATAGCTTGGCAAGTTTCTTTCCTATTCCTTCTGCTAGACCTTTATCTTTATGGACTATAACCTTTATGATGTTTTCTTCATCTAAAATTTTTATAAGTTCAAAATAGTTTTTCTTTTCTAGTAAAAGATCTATTCTTTCTTTGAGTTCTTCTGGAATAAAAATCTGAATATAGTAATCTCCAAAAACAATCGTGTCTGTTGTAGAAATCTTTGTTTGTTTTACTTTAATCTTCAATTTCTTATAAAAGTCTATGGCCTCCTTTTCGATTTGTGTCTTTCCAGATGTTAGAAAGAAAAATTGGTGGCCTAATTTTTCTAACTTTGTGTAATAGTTATATTCTGCACGATAATAAAATAATACTTTCCAGAGATTATTCATCTCAAAAAAAACTTTTGTAGGGGTTGACTTCTTTAGTTCGTTTTTAACAAAATAGTATAAATATTTCTCTGCGTCAAAAATACTATTGAAATTCATAAGAACCGTGTCTTCTCCCTTCTTGTTCTTATCAAGGATTTCTTTCAATTTTTTGCTTGCATAGTAATTTGTTTCTACGGTTTCTGTGAAAGATTGAAGACTCTTTACCCAAGAAAGATTTAGTTCGTATTTTTCACCTGTCTTGACTAGAACTTTCTTTTTTTGTAATTCTTTAACAGACTTGAAAACTGCTTGATAGGTTCCACTAAATCTAAACTCTTTTTTTATTTTTGAAAAGAGTTCCTTTATAGAAAGCGGCCATTCGTCCACTAAAACCGAGATAATCATGTCCTTAGACGAGCTTTTATTGTCTATTTGGGGAAGGATTAGTTCTAAACTCATACTAAACTAAAAGGTTTACTAGTTATTAAACTTTAGGTTAATAACCTCGTTTAGGCTTAACAGACCATGCTATTTCCACTGGAAAAATACGAAGAGATTCCTTCTGAAAGGAAGAATACTTTACAAGTTTTTATTACAACTTGCTGTAACCTTAATTGTAGGGGGTGTTTTGCTAGAAAAGTTATGGGAAAAAGAAACCAACATATTTCCATTGAAGAATACAAGGCTGTTTTGAAGAAGTTTAAAGAAAGAAGGGGTGTCCAGATTAATTTAATTGGTGGAGAACCACTATTACACCCTAAACTGAAAGAGATTATACAATTAAACAAGGAAGAAAATATTAAGACTACAATTTATACTAATGGATACTTCATTAAAAAATATACTAAAAAGGATTTTGAAGGGGTAAAGGTTAGGGTTTCAATTTATACTCTGGAAGGAGTTCACAAAAGTCTAGAAAACCTTGGTAAATTTGATATTCCTGTTGAATTTTGTTTTATGGTTTCTTCTAAAACCACCACTAATGAAATTGTGAAAGCTGCTAAAATAATTGAATCTAAATTTGATTGCAAGGTTCTCTTTATTTCTAGCCTTAGAGAATTAGATAACAAAAATAAAGAGTTCTTCGAAGATACTCCTATGACTCTAAATCTCTTAAAATATAAGAAGTTAGTTCATGACTTCTTAGAAAAATATAAGGGTTCTATGGAAATTCATATTTCTAAACGAGGGGTCTTTGAAAGTTCTAAAGTTTTAGCTGAAAATAAATGTAAATTTGCCAACTATTTTATTGGTGGAAAAATTATCCAGTGTCCTTATGATATCGTTAATGAAAAGTATCAGAAAGATTACCAATTTGGATGCAGAAGTTGCCAGCACAACAATACTTGCCTTATGTCAAAGGTAGTGTTTGCTAGAAAGAATTAGGATTCCATTTTCTTCAGAAGGCCCCTGTTTTCTCTCATTATTTCTCTTGGATTGAAAACTTCAAAGTCAAAACCCTCTATGACTCCTACATTTTTGAAAGAAAGAAGGATATCCATAAACTCTCTTGGAGAAAATGATTGCTCTGGAAAAGTAAATTCTAAATTTGAGAAGGGTTTTATGTAGGAAAACATATTTTGTTTCATTCTCTCTGGATCAACTTTCTTCCATGTTGGAGGAGTTCTTCTATATTCTAGACTATAATGCCTTGGTACATCTTTTGAATAGTCTATCTTTGGTGTTGTATTTGTTCTTTGTTGCGCTGCCTGATAAATTCTCGTGTAACTCCCTAAAAAGTTTCTATGCTTATCCAAAACTCCAAAATAATTTAAATTTGGGTCTGTTCTTTTTACTAGATCAAAAACCTCTGAATAAAATTTTAATAATTCTCTGTTTGTTATGTTGCTAGAAGTAGAAAAACGAAGAGAAGGTGAACCAATTACAATTGCCCTTTCTAGAGTTATTTTTATGTCCTTTTCCATAATTTCTCTTGACAAAAGAGGTTTAAAAAGAATATTGTGTTAAACTTTTTATGAAAATAGCTAAATTTGAAATTGTTGATAGGTGCTTGTTCTTAAAAGAGAGAAAAACTTTGATAGTTGGTGATTTGCATCTCGGCTATGAGAGTTCCATCAACGAAGAAGGGGTTGTGATTCCTAAGAGTCAAATGAAAGAAAATTATGATCTTTTCCGACGAATTTTCAAGAAAACCGGAAAGGTAAAAAAGATAATTTTGCTTGGCGATGTTAAGCATTACTTTGGAAAAGTTTTGGAAGGAGAGAGTAATGACTTTGTTAACTTGGTCTATTTCTTTAGAGAATTTCTGTTGAAAGATGGAAAGATTGTAATTACTAAAGGAAACCATGACAATATTCTTGAAAAGATTGTTGAGCATTACAAAGATGTTAAGCTTGTATCTTACTTAATTGAAGAAGGAGTTTTATTTTTTCACGGAGACTCAAAGAGTTTGGCGGCTGTTAGTTTAAAATTGTTTGATAAAAAAATTAAGTTAGTTATAAAAGGACATTTTCATCCGGCAGTTGTTTTGACAGATGGTTCTAAGAAAGAGAAATACAAATGCTTTGTTTACGGCTCTTTTAACAAAAAGAAAACAATACTTGTTCCTTCGTTTTTTCCCCTGGTTGAAGGTTGGGATATTTTTAGTCATAAACAATTTAATAAGAAAAGTTTAGAGGAAAGTTCTTTTTATGTTATTGGGGATTTTGACAAGATTTACAAGATTAAGGGGAAGAGTTTAGTAAGTTAACCTAACATATCAATTATATAAACAAAAATTAAAAATAAGATAGGAAGAATAAGGAACAACCAAATTAAAGTACCTATTACTAATTTGAAATTAAAATTCTTTTTAGGAATATCTAACACTAAAAACTTTTTATGATAATACTTTGAAAAGTATAAAGAAAAGAACAAAAGTATAATAGCAATTAAAATAAATGAAGATATTCCTCCAAGAAGAGGAAAGAGAGTATCATAACAAATGGCTGTATCTAAATTACCTAATTTAGGATAACCTGAGGAAGAAGCGCATATCAAACCAGCTATTAATAAATTAAAGATTAAAAAGAAAAGGCTTCCCAAAACTATAATAAAAGGCAGATCATAAGTAAAAAAGAGCTTCTTCTTTTCTAAGATTTGTAATAATTCTTCTTGTTCCATTTTAGAATATTAAACTATGCTTCTGTTTCTTTTTAATCTTTACGCCCACACCCCGAATTGAACGAGGAAGTCCTTAAGGGGAAAAACGCCGATGCTAGGGTTTGAACCTAGGAGCCCCTAAGGGCACGGTTTTCGAGACCGTTCCATTACCACTCTGGCACATCGGCAAGTATTTCTTAATCTTCTCTTTTTTTAGAGAATGATCAAAACCAACTAGATTAGAGAATTTTATAAGGTTATCTTTTTTTGTAATAGACAAAATATAATTCACATTCCAATTAGGATTTTTTCTAGTATAATTATAAATAGAAGAGGTTATCCCTATATTTAACAGCGTTTTTTTTATAGAACTAATGCCTTTTAAATTAACAGATTGTAACTGTATAGCCCTTTTACCTACATACCCTTCACAATCAAATAACGCTCTTAACCATATAATCTTTTCTTCTTTCGATCTAAAATATTTTTTAGGTAAATCCCACTCTAGAGATGAAAAACCCGCAATTTTATTTAGATCTTCCCATGCGGGTCTTGAACTAACGTGAACTCTGAAATGATTCTTTAGTTTTTTTATAGTGGGCTTTTTTAAGTAAATTTTTTTAAAATCCTTAACAAAAAGTTTAGCAAGTTCTATATCATCTGGATAAAATCTAATGTCATGATGAGGAAATTTTGAATTACTTTGTTTTGAAGTTAGGCTCCCATCACCCATCAAAAAACCAATTAACCTTGCTTTTTCTAACTTAAAGTTAGACTTATTTTTTAGTATATACTCTTCTGTTTTTTGGTACTCTTTTGTCCATCTTGCTTTAAGGCCTAATTGACTTAATTTTTTGTAGTTTTTCATACAATTTCAAACAAAAGAGAATTTATAAAGTTTTAGTGTGTGCTGCAGTACCATTAAATCATAAAATTTATTTTAAAGAGTTTAAAAGATTAAGTGAATTAAAATTATTTCTTCGAGCCAAGTTGTAGTCTAGGTAATGAAACATGTGGTGGAAGGCCTAAGTCTTCTTCTAGTTGTAATGCTTTCAAAGAAGCTTTTTGCATTATCACATTAAGAATCATAAGGTTTGTATCATTATCCATTTTTTTATCTTTCCAAGATTTTAAAGTTTCTTTTAAGGTCTTTGAATCCATTGTTAAGAAAATTGCACCGGATAAATCTACTTTTCCTAGATCTCCGTAAATTATTCCAAAATTGAAGTCTACTTTACAAGCTTCTGTTTTGCCGGATTTGTATTCTTCTATATTTGCTATGTTAATAGAAGGTTTTATAGAAATTTTATCTTTGAATTCAGGGTTTTTCTCAGCGCTAACTTTGTAAAAGTTCACTGCTGCTAATTTAATATCTTTTGCCATGAGTTTGAATGAATTTGAGAGTTTATAAAATTAAGCTAAATCTTCTTCGGAAACAACAACGAAATCGCCAACTGCAATAACAGAATTGAAAGGTATTAATGCTTCTTTATCTTTTGTTCTTTCTAAAGATAAGTTCATTGTGTAAGCAGATAGTTCTTTCAAAACGATATGTATTAATTCACCTGTTCTTACTTCAAAAGTTATGTCTTTAACCATACCTAATTTCTTTCCTTCTTTTGTAACAACTTGTTTATTCAAAAGTGACTTGAATGCTTTTTTATCCATGATTAAAGTTATTATAATTAATTTATAAACATTTGGGTGATGATTTATATATAATTATTGAGGATAAAATTTCTAATTTTAATAGAAAAACGACGATAAAAAAAATTATTTTAAGTAAATTTCACATATTTATTATTATAATTAATTAAAAAATTCTAAAAATTATTATTTAATAAACCTTATCTTTAGGTAAAAATGATCAAAATAATGCTTACTCTCTCACCCCATGGTTTCTTTTGGAAAGATTTAAAAAGGAAAATAAAAGTTTTTGTTGTTTAATTTTTATTTATAAGCTTTTATATTATATATTATATATATTATATTATACTATATTATTATATATACATTCAAAAGATATTCAATTATAAATTTTTCTTTGAGTATTTCCTTTGGAGAGGAAGTGAGGGGGTGAGAGTGTTTTTTGTTTTTTTTAGTCTTTTCGTCGAGTTTTGAATATATTTTAATAAAATTATTAATTTTTTATTTGTTATAACTTCCAAATGAAATCAAGGTGATAGAGAGTTGTCTTCTAGTACATAAAACCTTAAAAAGAAGAATGTAGTAAAAAAACTATGAAAACAAGGAAGGTGAAAAATGGGCACAGAATTAGATAATATTTTTAATTCTGCTATGAAAAACAGTCTATTTAATGATAAAAGAATTCTTCAAACAAATTATAGTCCGGAGAGTATTCCTCATAGAGACAAACAAATTGAGTCAATTGCTTCAATTTTAGCTCCTATATTAAGAGGTGAGAGGGCAAGTAACTTATTTTTATATGGTAAAACAGGAACAGGGAAGACTCTTTCGGTGCAGTACGTTGCGAGCGAGATTTCTAAAAGGGCTGAATCAATGGGAGTTAGTGTTAGAATAGAATATTTGAATTGTAAATTAAAAAAAGTTGCAGATACAGAGTATAGAATTCTTGCAGCTTTAATAGAAAAATTAGGGGGAAGTGTTCCAGCTACAGGTTTACCAACTGATGCAGTTTATTCAAGATTTATAGAATTAATAGACTCTAAAAAACAACTAGTAATTTTAATTTTTGATGAGATTGATCAAGCAATAAAAAAGATTTCGGATAGTTTTCTTTATTCTTTAACTAGATTAAATTCAGAACTAACTAAATCTCAAATTTCGTTAATAGGTATTTCTAACGATGTGACTTTCTTAGAAAATATAGATCCTAGAGTTAGAAGTTCCTTAGGAGAGGAAGAAATAATATTTCCACCCTATAATGCTATACAACTTCAAGATATTTTAAATGAGAGATGCAAACAATCTTTCAAAGAAGGAGTTTTAGAAGAAGGAGTAGTTGCCAAGTGTGCTGCCTTTGCCGCTAGAGAACATGGAGACGCAAGAAGAGCGTTAGATTTACTTAGAATTGCAGGAGAACTTTCAGAAAGAGATGGTTCTAAAAAAGTTAATGAACATTATATTGATTTAGCTAATAAAAAGATAGAGAGAGATAAAATTTTAGATATTATTGAAACAGAACCAGCACAATTTCAAACAGTCCTTTATTCAATTATTCAACTTACTAAAGAGAGAAAGAAAGATCCCAACTTAGGAAATTTTTTCACAGGAGATGTATATAACTATTATCAGGAAACTTGTGCAAAAGGAAGGTCAGACGTTTTGACACAAAGAAGAATATCAGATATTATTGCCGAGATAGACATGCTTGGTTTAATAAATGCAACAGTCATATCAAAAGGAAGACACGGGAGAACAAGAGAAATCAAACTCTCTATACCTTCCAATTTGGTTGAAAAAGCAGAAGCAATACTGAAAGAAGCGTTGAACATGTAATCACTCGATTGATAAATTAATTGGCCTAGCCAAACATCATAGAGGAATGAGAAAAATGGAAAACAAAGAGATACTAAAGTCCTGCCTAAAGAAAGGTTTCCTAGTTGATAAAGAAATTCTTACAATTTTATCCAGTTTTAGCGAAGAAGACATTATTGAGATAGTCGAAAAAATAAGTAGTTTACAGCTGAATGAAAGAGTTATAACTAAATTTTCCTTGAAGAATAATCCTTCAAAAGTTATGCCTATATTATATAGTCTAAAAAATAGAGAAATTTCTTCAAAGTTAATGTTGTTTTTAGATTTGAAGAAAGAAACAATAAAAACTTCCAAGACTGAAGAAAAGCAGGAGGAAACTTTTGGAACAATTAAGTTGTTATCTTCTCCGTTAATCACTGCAAAAAAAATAGATGTTCAGGATTTTGTTAAGCATTTTAGAAATCGTTATGAGCAATTGCAAAATATTTTGAAGGAAAAGAATTTAGAAAATTTAAAATCACTTAGAAGAATTGGTGGCGAGAGAGAAACAAGTTTTGTTATTGTTGCTATTCTAGACAAGAGAGTTACAAAGACAGGGAATATTATCTTCGAAGTTGAAGACTTAACAGGGGCTTCAAGAGTTTTGATAAATCAAAATAAAGAAGAAATTTATGAGAAAGCAAAGGAAATTTTAGTTGATGAGGTTGTTGCATTCAAGGTTTCTGGTAACTCTGAAATTTTATTTGCTAATGATGTTGTTTTTCCTGAATCAAGTTTGTCAGAAAAAAAGAAATTTCATCACGAAGAATTGGTAGCATTTTGTTCAGATACTCATGTTGGTTCAACCATGTTTTTAGAGAAAAACTTTTTGAGATTCATAAAATGGTTGAACGGAGAAGAAGGTAACAAGGAGCAGAGAGAGTATGCTAAGAAAGTAAAGTATATTTTTTTCACAGGAGATAATGTGGATGGAGTTGGTGTTTATCCTGGTCAAGAAAAATTTCTAACAATTCCAGATATGAGAAATCAATACAAAAAATTGGTTGAATACCTTAAACTCATCAGAAGCGATGTGAAAATTATAATGTGTCCTGGTCAGCACGATGCAGTTTGGGTTGGAGAGCCCCAGCCAGTCGTTGAAGAATCCTGGTCTGATGGAATGTATGGAATTGAAAATTTAACTCTCGTTACAAATCCTTGTCTTTTAGAGATAGATGGCGGTTTCAAAATTTTAATGTATCATGGGGCAAGTATGCACGGGTTTATTGAAGAAATTCCAGAAATTAGATTGAAATATGGTCATAATTCTCCTACGAGAGTTGCTAAAGAATTTTTGAAGAGGAGACATCTTTCTCCTATGCACGGTTCTTGTGATTATATTCCTACTGAGAAGAAAGATCATATGGTAATTGATATTGTTCCTGATTTATTAATAACCGGAGACCAGCACAGACCGGAGGTTTCTTCGTATAATAATATTTTACTTATTGCAAGTTCTTGTTGGCAATCTAGAACACCTTTCGAAGAAAAAGTAGGTAATAATCCCGACCCATGTAAGGTTCCAATATTTAATCTAAAAACAAGAGAAGTCAAAATAATAGATTTTTCTGGAGAAGAGGAGGAAATAAAAAATGAAAATAGGAGTTGATATAGACGATACTTTGTTACATGCTTTCGAGGATTTTTTAGCTTTCTATAATGAAATGAACAATACAACATATAAGAAAGAAGAAAACTATGCCGACAAAAAATTTCATGAATTTTTAGGAATTAGTAAAGAAGAATTAATAAAATGGTACAAGGAATATGATAAACACGAGAGATCTTTTTTATTGGAGCCAATAGAAGGAGCAAGAGAAGTTTTGAAACAACTTATTGGACAACACGAATTTGTTTTGATTACTGCAAGACACGAAGGATTGTCAGAAAAAACTTATAAAGTCGTAAACAAACATTATTCAGATTTCAACTTCAAAATAATATTCAATAAAATTGGAATAAAACTGAATAAAGGAGAAATTTGTGTTCAAGAAGGTGTTAGATTGATGATTGATGACGATATAGACAATGCAATTAACTGTGCTGAAAAGGGAATTAAGGTTCTTCTTTTGGATAAACCTTGGAATAGACGTGGCGAACATGAAAAAATAATTAGAGTAAATAATTGGGCAGAAATTTTTGAAGAAATTAAAATATTTGGAGACTCAAATGAATGTAGATAAATATTTTGTAGATTTGGAAGAAGGAGTAAGAGGAGAATATGTAATTGCAAATCAGGCGAAGGCAAAAGGATTTGATCCGGTTAATGAGGTTGAGATTCCTTTAGCAATGTCCCTTGCTGAAAAGTGTGTTGGTTTAATTTCTACTATTTATCCTCAAATGGGTGGAGAGGTTGGACAAAAAATTTCTAAGAGATTATTAGACTTGGAAGATGAATATGGTCAATTAGACTCAACAGTTCCTTTAAAGATAGCAGAGGAGATTGCGAAAGAAAGATTTTGTAAATTTGAATCTTTAATCCAGGCGATCGATGCAGGTATTAGGGTTGGTTTTGCATATATGACTTTGGGAGTTGTAGCTTCTCCTTTAGAAGGATACACACACATTGAACTTGGAAAGACTGCCGAAGGAAAAGAGTATTTTATTCCACATTATTCTGGGCCGATAAGAAGTGCAGGAGGAACGGGTGCTGCTTTTTCTTTAGTAATTATTGATTATTTAAGACAGATTTTTGGTTATGCAAAATATGACCCCACAGAAACAGAAGTAAAGAGAATGGTAACGGAGGTGGTGGACTATCATGAACGAGTAACTAATTTACAGTATTTTCCAACAGAAGAAGAGACAGCATTTTTAACGAGGAACTTGCCTATACAAATTTCAGGAGACCCTACAGAATCTAAAGAAGTTTCAAATTATAAAGATATACCTAGAATTCATACGAATTTTATTAGAGGAGGAGTTTGTTTAACAATTGCAGAAGGTTTAGCACAGAAGGCTCCAAAGATTTTGAGAATGATTAAGAATCTAAAATCAAAGGGAGTAGAATTTAATGATTGGGATTTTTTGGAAGGCTATTGTGAATTACATAAGAAAGCAACTAAAGGAACGGGTGATGGAATTCCAACTTATATTAAAGATTTAGTTGCAGGCAGACCAGTTTATGGTCATCCTTCTAGAAGCGGAAGTTTTAGATTTAGGTACGGTAGAGGAAGAACTTCCGGATTTTCCGCTGCATCAATTCATCCTGCTACAATGTATTTATCAAATAATTTTTTATCAAATGGAACACAATTGAAAGTAGAAAAACCCACAAAAGGTTGCGCAGTTACAACTTGTGATTTTATTGAAGGTCCTATTATTAAATTAAGAAATGGTTCAGTAAGAAAAATAGGTAATACAGAAGAGTCTAAAAAATTATACAAAGATACAGAAGAGATAATTTACTTAGGAGACATACTTTTCCCTCTAGGCGATGTGATGAATAGAAATCATGATTTGTTGAAAGCAGGATATGTCGAAGAGTGGTGGAGTATGGAGCTTGATGAAAAGTTAAAGATATCCGGAGATAAACTTTCGGTAGACCCTTTTCATGTTTCTTTAGAGGAGGCAATTATTCTTTCTGAAAAATATTCCGTTCCTTTTCATCCAAGTCATATATTCTATTGGACACAAATTAGTAAAGATGATTTTTTTTGGTTATTAGACTGGTTTCAAAATGCCAGTTGGACAGGAAAGTTGTTACTTCCTTATTCAGCTTCTGTTAGAGAGAAGTTTAGAGAAGGGAAGCGAGCTTTAGAAATTTTAGGTGTTGAGCATGATGTTGTTTTTGATAATGTAATAATTGGTCCTGATAAATCTTTCTTAACAAATCTTGGTTTGACTGTAGATTCTGATTTTAAAACACAAATAAGAAAAATTATTGAAGAGAAACAAAACGAAACAGATGTTTTGACAATAATTAATTCTCTTTCTAAGTTTGTTATTAAAGATAAGGCGGGAGATTTTATTGGAGCGAGAATGGGTAGACCAGAGAAGGCAAAACTTAGAAAGTTAACGGGTAGTCCAAATGTTTTATTCCCTATTGGAGAGCAAGGTGGAAGATTCAGAAGTGTTAACGAGGCTGCGAAAGTTGGTTTTATCAAGGCAGATTTTCCTTTTTTTAAATGTGAAAAATGTGAAAAGGAAACTATTTATGAAATTTGTGAAGATTGTGGAAGTCCTACAAAGAAACAATATTACTGTCACCAATGTAGAAGCGAGAAGACAACCATGAATTGTCCAGAGCATGGCAAATGTGCGACTTATTCTAACAGAAAAATAGACTCAAAACATTTTTTTGATAACGCAAAAAAAACTTTAGGATATGAAGATCACCAGGTTCCAGATTTGATTAAAGGAATTAGGGGTTCAAGTAGTGAAGGACATGAATTTGAAAGTTTGGCTAAAGGAATTCTTCGAGCGAAGTATCATTTATGTGTCAATAAAGATGGAACAGTAAGATACGATGCAACAGAACTTCCAGTTACCCATTTTAAACCAGGTGAAGTCGGAACTTCTGTAGAAAAACTAAAACTTTTAGGGTATGATAAGGACATTCACGGAAATGACTTGGTCGATGAAAAACAAATTTTGCTTTTGATGCCTCATGATATTATTTTACCTTCCTGTCCTGAGACTCCAGACGAAAAGGCAGACGATGTTTTCTTTAATCTCGCTAATTTTATTGATGAAGAGTTAGAAAAAATCTATCATCTTCCTAGAGTTTATAATTTGAAAACTAAGGCAGATTTAATTGGTCAGTTAGTTGTTTGCATGGCTCCACACAATTGTGCAGGAGTTGTTGGAAGAATAATTGGTAACTCTAAGTTGCAAGGTTTACTTGCCTCACCTTACATGCATGCGGCTATGAGAAGAGACTGTGATGGAGATGAGGCGGCTGTCATGTTGTTGTTAGATGTTTTAATTAATTTCTCTAGAAAATTCTTACCTTCGCATAGAGGAGGAACACAGGACGCGCCTCTAGTTTTGAATGCGAGAATTAGAGCAGGAGAAGTTGATGATCAGATTTTAGATTTTGAAACTTGTTCTGCTTATCCTTTGCAATTGTATTATTTAGCAGAGCAAAGAAAACATTCTTCCGAAATTAAAATTGAAACGGTTAAAAATCATTTGAAGAAAGGAACTTGTCCGTTTACGAATGTGGGATTTACACATGACACAACTAATTTCAATGATGGAGTTTTGAATTCTTCCTATAAGATATTACCAACGATGAAAGAAAAAGTTGGAATGCAGATGGAACTTGTTGGTAAAATTAGAGCAGTAGACACTTCAGATGTTGCGAGATTAATTATTGAAAGACATTTTATTAGAGATATTAGAGGTAATCTGAGAAAGTTTTCACATCAACAATTTAGATGTGTTGGTTGTAATGCTAAATTCAGAAGAACACCTCTTGCAGGTGTTTGTAATAAGTGTAAGGGGAAAATTATTTTTACAATTTCAGAGGGTTCGATTAAGAAATATTTAGAACCTGCGATTGATTTGGCAGAGAATTACGACATCTCAGAATATACAAGGCAGTCTTTAGAATTGGCTAAGTTATATATTGAAAGTATTTTTGGTAGAGAGGCGGATAAGCAAGTAGACCTCAAAAAATGGTTCTAGGTCTACTTTCATGTTTTTCTCCTTCGTTGAAAATAAGCAAGTAGACCTCAAAAAATGGGTTTTGATTAAGTATTTATAATAAGACTAATTCCTAAGAGAATGTTATCACGAACTCATTTTATGTTTGCTCTTTTTATAATTCTAATTACTTTTCATTTTTTACCAGACAAATTAATTTTTGGAAGTTTCTTTTTGCTTGCGACTCTTTTTGTAGATATTGATTCTAAGAAGAGTAAGCTAGGAAAATTCTTTTTATTTAGACCTTTGCAATTGTTTTTCTCACACAGAGGAATTTTTCATAGTCTATTTTTTGGTTTTATCCTGTCTATAGCTCTTTTTTTCTTTAATCAATTTGCAGCCTACGGTTTTCTTGCTGGTTATTTGTTACATTTAATTTTAGATTGTCTAACTTTACAAGGTGTTTATTTGTTCAAACCGTTTTCTTCTAGAAAAATTAAAGGATTTTTGAAGTCTGGAGGAATAGTCGAGGAAATTTTGTTTGTGTTACTACTATTAACCAATATTTTTCTCGTCGGAAAACGGCTTTTTGAAATGCTATCTTAAATCACATAAATCTTTATAAAGAAATGAAGGTTTTTAGACGAATGGCAAGCGATGAAGAAATAATTAAAGGAGCAATGGAAGAAACTATTGAAGAAGAAACTCCTAAAAAAGGAAAGAAAAAGAAGGCAGAGAGTGAAGAAAAAGTTGAAGAGAAAAAAGTTTACAAATTAACTGACTTGCCGGGTGTCGGTCCAGGTGCTGCTGCAAAATTAGAGGCTGCAGGAATTTTTGAATTAATGGGCTTAGCAGTTTTGGGTCCAAGTGAATTGTCTGAACTAGCTGGAATGGGCGAAGCAGCGGCAAGAAAAGCAATCCAAGCTGCCAGACAGATGATGGATCTAGGTTTTGCTGATGGTTTAGCTTTCGCTGAAAAAAGAAAAGAGATAGGATACATTACTACTGGTACAAAAAATATTGATAACCTTCTGGGTGGGAAAGGAGTGGAAACAAAGTCCATTACTGAGGCTTTCGGAGCTTATGGTTCAGGAAAGACTCAGTTGGCTTTATCTTTAGCTGTAAATGTTCAACTTCCTTTTGAAAAAGGTGGATTAAACGGAAAGGCTGTTTATGTAGACACTGAAGGAACATTTAGACCAGAAAGAGTAAGACAGTTTGCAGAAAGATGGGGAGCAAATCCTGATAAAGTTTTGAAAAATATTTTAGTTGCAAGAGCTTTTAATTCTGACCATCAGATTTTATTGTTAGACAAAATTTCTGAATTGATTAAAAATGGTGAACCTATCAAGATAATTATTATTGATTCTTTGACTGCACATTTCAGAGCAGAATATTCTGGAAGAGGAATGTTGGCTGACAGACAGCAAAGATTAAACAAATATTTACACCAGTTGTCCAAACTTTCAGATCAATTCAATTTAGCAGTTTACGTTACAAACCAGGTTATGGCAAATCCTGCACAGATGTTTGGAGACCCAACTCAGGCTATTGGAGGAAATATTGTAGGTCACGCATGTACGTTTAGAATGTACATTAGAAGAGGTAAGAAAGATACAAGAGTTGTTAAGTTAATTGACTCGCCAAACTTGCCCGACGGAGAAACTGTTGTTCAGATTGAAACTGATGGTTTGCATGACGTAGAAGTTGATTAAAATGGGTGATTATGGTTTTGAGGGGGCAGGAGAATTTGGAGGAAGAGAGGAAAATTTTAATTGTTTACCTGACAACTATTATACTAAATGTCCTAACCGATTACAAGGAAAAAAGAAAAGAGATTTTATTTGTTTATTGACTGCCCAAAAAGCTAAAGGCTCTAGAGTTATCAAGTATGATGGTTGTGATTTTTGTGGACATAGTTATGAAGAATGTCCTACTTTTGTTTCTCATCAAGGATTGGAGAAGAAGGTAGCAAACTAAACGCCCTCGCGAAGAATTGAACTCCGATCACATCGACCGCAACGATGTATTCTATCCTTTGAACTACAAGGGCCTATTTAGTCTGGAATTCAATAATATCTTTATCTTTCAGCTCGTGATCAAGACCTGCTGTTTGTCCGCCAAATTTTGAAGAAGGCCCCCAGATTCTAGCTCTCTTAATGTTAGAAGACATTCCCTTTAGAATTTTGTCTGCAGCTTCCTTTAGTGTTGCGCCTCTTTTGAGAATCATTGGTTCTTTGCTTGCTTCTTTCTTTGGTTCTTTTGTGTAGACCCTTATAATTGGGAAGTAGCTATAAATTGTTTTTTTAAGTTGATTTAGTGTTTCAGTTTCTGGTTTTTCCGCCGAGAAAATAAAAGTTAGATAGCTTTTGTATTTTGAACTAATTGTTGCTTCTAACTTTCGGTAATCTGCATCCGAAAGAAGGTCTGCCTTATTATATAGGACTATTAGTTTTCCTCTTGCTCTTGTCAGATGCTTTTCCGCTTCTTTTATTTGATTAAGATCATCTATTACTAGTAAGATTACATCTGCAGAGTTTACTAGACTTCTGTTTTCATTTGGAAAAGGAGGATTGTCTAATGTTTGGATTTTTACATCTTCGAAATTCATCATCGCAAGATTAGCTTCATAGGTTGTGAACTGATTAGAAGAAACCTTTACATTTTGGTTTGTTAGTAAATTGAAAAGAGTAGATTTTCCGACGTTGGTGAAACCAAGAATGACTAACTGCATGTCATCTTTCTTAATTCCTTTTTCTTTTGTCTTACCAGATTTCTTTTGTTTTTCTAAAGATGCAGCTATTTTTTTATAACGAGTTCTAAGTCCAGCCAACATTTTTTCTGCTCCCTTGTGTTTAGGACATTCTCTTATCATTATTTCTAAACATTCAAGTCTTTCCTCGTCGGACTTTGCATAGAGAAAATCTACTTCTGCTTTTTTGTAAAAAGGTGATTGATTTGTGCTTGCCATGATTATTAGACTGCACAAATATTTATAAAGAATTGTGTTCTAAAAATGAAATGAAAAAAAGAGATACACTGTTAACAATTATACTAGTTGGTGTATTTTTTATAAGTTTTGCGTCGGCAGGTTGGTTTTCAGATACATGGAATTTAATTACTGGAAAAGTTGTAAGCAGTAATGATTTAATTGCACAATATAGTTTTGAAGATAATTACAAAGATTCTGTTTCTGGTTCTGAACTTACAAAATCGGGTTCAGTTTCTTTTGTTGAAGGTTATTCAGGCAAGGCAGCTAGTTTTAATCAAGGATATCTTTTTTCCACTAGTTCGGTTGGTTCAGGAAAACCAAGAACTTATGCTTTAATGGTTAAAACAGCAGACCCAACTCAAAATTACAAATTGATGGGAACTGCAGCATTACAATCAACAGGTGGATGGGTTTTAGGAGCTCAATATCCGGAGGCTTGGAATAGCAGTTGGAGTGCCGAAGGAACAGTTATAGGAAACTGTTCTGCTGATGCTGCTCTTAGGACTTCTTTGTTCAAATCAAACGAATGGACTAGCCTTGTGGTAACTTATGATGATTCCGGATTTAAAGAATATATTAATGGAGTTTTAGTAAAGAATTGTATTTCTTCAAAGAAGGATATTGGAACAGGAACAAGATTTGAAATAGGAAAAGTTCCTTTCTGGTATGCTAACTTTATAGGTTCAATCGACGAAGTTAAAATTTTCAACAGAGTTTTGACAGAAACAGAAATTAAGGCTTTGTCTGATAAAATTGTTGTTGTACAGAATACTACTAATGTAACAAGAAATACTGCCTGTTATTATGCTCAAAAAGATTTGGCTATAGTCAATGAAAGCTATACTTGTCGAGATAATTCTGCAGGTAACATCAATGTCCAGGTTGCAAGATTTTCCAATCCTGAAGGACTTATGATTTCTGGTTTTATGGTACAAGTTATTACTAATGGAAACTCAAAGAGTTTTAAGATTTCCTCAAATTCAACACAAGCTCAAGTAATGGGTGCTAACTCATTAAAAGTATTTTCTGTAGGAGATAAAGATACCCTCTCTGCTACAAGTATAAAAATAAATCCTATTGTTTCAATAGACAATTCTGAACTAATGTGTGATGCTCTTTCAGAAGTTTCTCTAACTTCTTGTGCTACAACAACACCAAGTCAAACTTGTA
>CAZUKQ010000004.1:31855-41207 GCA_964621025.1 Candidatus Woesearchaeota archaeon
CAACAACAGAATTTGTAAAGAATCCAAAAGATATAACTCTTGAAAGTACTAATTGGAGATTAAATTATAATTACAGTAGCGATAACTATCAGACAAGCGATCCAAACTATCACTATTATTATGCTTCTTTCTCACAGTCTAATGATTATTCCTATGGGAGTGTAGGTGTAGAAGAAACTATCTTAGGAAGTGTTGAAGAGATTCAAACTAACTTAGACCAAGCAGTAGAATATGGTATGTGTGAACAACAAAGAATTTATTCTAAAGATGGAACACAAGATTACCAGATTGTTTATGTTTGTAAGAACGTTTGGGATGTAGGGTATAACTCTCAACAAATAGCAAAGAATACTGACCAAAATAGCGTTACTGCTCTTTGGATAAGTGGAAACAAATTATTCAATGTTTATTCTTATAACTCTTATTCGCAAGCATGTAATTCTTATGAAGAGTGTGTGGCTCTAGAGGAAAGACAACACAGACAACAACAAACTCAAACCGTAGAATTTTTATCTAAGTTGGTAAATAACGAAGAAACTTATGTTGGTGGTTTCTACTTAGATTGGACTACTCAACAATTTGTTAATTATCTATTAACTGACTGTAAATCAGATATTAAAGAAAAAGCTTATCAAGGTTCATGGCAATGTAAGCAAGAACCAGTGATTTGTCCTGCTCACGGAGAACAAAAGGAAACATGTACTAGATGGAATTCAGAATTAAATAAATATGATACTAGAGAAGCAACAATTTCTTGTAATCCTGGTATTTGTTCTGGCTGTACTCTTCCTAAATGGTTTGATTACCCTTCCGACTCAAAATGTATGGAATATGGATTTAGATTTGAACATCAAACAGGATGGGATTTGAAAGATGTTTTTGTTGACTATTCTAATGATGAAAGTTTAACAGTGGCTGAGGCTAGTAATCAGAATGGATTGAGTTTAACAGTTTATCCAAATAACAGTGCTAGGTTAATTTTTGAGGAAGGTTCGGATAAAATTGATTTAACTATGGAACAAGGGCAGACTTATGCTTGGGGAGTGCAAAATAGTGAATTAAGTTATACTGTTACTGCAAATAAAATAGTTTACATTTCTGGTGAAGAGCAATGCTGGCCAGAGGAACAATGTTGGGATGAATGTTGGGAAGAAGAAATATGCGAAGATTTTTGTGAAGTTCAGTGTGCAGATTATGATGAGTATGGTGAGTGTATTAATTGGATAGATGTATGTACTCCTAACTGTTATTCCAATACTATTTGTCAGACATATTGCGAACCTTTGAATACTATTTGTTATGCTGCCGGAAATTATGAAGATAGTTATATAGAATTAACTTTCAGAACAACAGGAATTTATCAAACTAGAAATGCTGCAACATTTAATGCGTTCTGTGACATAGACGGTCAAATAAAACAACAAAAGTCCGCTCAGTTAGGTGGAGAATGGGCAAAATGTCAGAATAACTTTGAATGTTCAAGCAATCTTTGTTCCGACGGAGAATGTATTGAATTAAAGGCAATTGCAAATGAGTTGCAAGGATTTAAGGGTTTCATAATAAAGATGCTTTGTAGACTGTCTAATCCGTTTTCCGAAGATGGTTACGCACAATGTCTTTCTAATAATATTTAAATAGATTCGATTATTTTTTTAAAGATGGGTGAAGAAACAAAAATAAAACTTAGAAAGATCCGTTTGTCTAAATTATCTTTTATCTTTGCAGTCTTCGGTTTACTTATTGGTTTTATTCTAGGAACTGTTTGGTTTGTGTTGATAAAAGTTTCTGTTGATTCTTTCGGAATGACTAATGTTCCTCTTGGTGGATTGATTATTTTAAGTTTTATTTTAATCCCTATAATTTCCTCGCTTATTTCTATGTTATTTGGTTTTATCAATGGATTAGTTTTTAATTTATCTTTAAGAGTTGTCAGAGGTTTTGATATGCTTATAGAAGACGAAGATTAAAGATATAAACTCCTTATTTTTTATAGATACATGAAACTAGCAGTTCTATTCTCCGGTGGAAAAGATTCAACCTATGCAGCCCGGCTTGCAAATAAATACGGTCACGAGATTTCTTGTTTGATTTCTATTTGGAGTGAGAATGATGATAGTTTTATGTTTCATACGCCTGCAATCGAATTAACCAAGAAACAGGCTAGTGCGATGAAGATTCCGTTGATTATACAGAAAACAAAAGGAAAGAAAGAAATTGAATTGAAAGAGTTAGAGAAGGCGATTAAGAAAGCAAAGAAAGAATTTGGAATTGAAGGTGTTGTGACTGGTGCTGTTGAAAGTGTTTATCAGGCGTCTAGAGTTCAGAAGATTTGTAATGGACTAAAGATAGATTGTTTTAATCCTCTTTGGCAGAAGAATCAGATTGAAATTTTAGAAGATTTAATTAAAGATAAATTCGAGGTAATAATCTCTGGTGTTGCAGCTTATCCATTAGATAATAGCTGGATTGGAAGAAGAATTGATAAGAAATTTATTGAAGAAATAATGGTTCTTTCAGAGAAATTTAAAATTAATCCAGCCGGAGAAGGGGGAGAATTTGAAAGTTTAGTTGTTGGTTGTCCGCTGTTCAAGAAAAAACTAGAATGGAAATTAAACAAAGTTGTTGGAGAAGGAAATTCTTGGATAGGAGAGTTCGAATGAAAAATTTAAATAATCACTTATTCTTCTAATACTATGGAAAAATCTCTAATTTTTATTTTCTGTTATTTTCTGTTATTACCTTTTGTTATTTCTGAGGATTTGCCTCCGGCAGATGATTGGTCCGACGTCAATCTCTCAGAAGACCCTTCTGTTTTGCCAGATGATTGGTCAGATGTTGACGTATCAGATGATTGGTCCGAAGTTAACATTACTAATGAAGAAATAAATCAGAGCGGCCTTGCCCAAACAGAGGTTTCCGATGATACTTCAGAAACAGTAAATAAAACTAGTTCCAGTAAATATTCTAATATTAACAAGAAAATTGTTAATCTTGTAACAACCGGAAATATTTACGGAGTAAAAACAGGAGCATATTATTTTGCATTAATTATGGGCGGAGTTTTTCTTGTTATTTTATCTTTGTTTGTCTATCTATTTTTTGTTAAACCACGATTATAACAATCCTTATATATATCAATAATCTAGTTTTCTTATGAATAATAATCTTATGAAAGGAGGTTTAAAATGAAAAATAAAAATATAATTTTTTCGTTGTTCTTGCTTGTTCTTAGTATCGGTTTAGTATCAGCATTCTGGCCATTTTCAATGACTGGAAATGTTGTGGATGGAACTGTTTTAACTAATTCAGATAAGTGTACAGATACAGATAATGGAGTTAATTCTTCAATAGCTGGTGCGACTCTAGTTGGAAACATCTGGGGAAAAACTGCTTCTGGAGACAAATGTAGTGGAACAGTAAAGGTAAGATATGATTCTGCTGGAAAAGCATTCAACTCTTATCCTAAAATGATAGAAGTTTATTGTGACTCTGATAAAAAACAGGAGGTAACTTTTAATTCTACTCAATTAGGTTCAGGATATTGTGTTGCTGATTCTATAACTGTTGCTGAAAAAGCTGTGAAATCTGCTAAGTGGGTTTCTGATGCTCCAGTTTGTATTAATACTACTACTGGTGTAAAAGACCAATTTGGAAAAGCTTTCAATACTGCATGTGGAATTGGAAAGAATGCGAGTGTTTTCTCAAAATATTCTTGTGATGGAAACAAGGTGAAGTTGGAAACTCAGAATTGTAGTCTTTTAGGTTCTCAAGGTAAATGTGGTGTTTCTGGATGTTATGGAAATTACACTGATAGTGATGAAGCTAACAATAAAGATGTTGCGGGTGTCTTAATTCTTGATGGAGTTCCATTTCCTGACGAATGTAATGCTAAAGGAGATTCTGTTAAAGAGTATAAGTCTGTAAATGGAAAGAAAGCAATAAATTACAATGGAGAGGGTGTTTATTGGCCTTGTGGAAACAATAGAGAATGTGCTATTAACAGTACTAATAGTGCAGGTTATTGTAGAGATAAATACGCAGGAACAGATACTATTGCTTCTCTAGGTTTGAGAATAACAGAGCTTAATTCTTTAATCGGAAGTTTAAGAGATAGAATAGCTGCTTTAGAAGCTGTGAGAGACAGATCAACTATAACTTCTGATCCAGTAGAGTAATTTTAATTTTGGGCGTTTGCCCTTTTTTTATTTTTTTATTTTAGTAAGCCTATTAAATGGGCAATTATTTGTCTTATTATGAAAGAAGTATTGCTAATTTCAACTTGTAAAGAGAACCTTCATGAATTAGAGTTTGTTAAACCCATAGAAAATATTTTATCCTCGGAGAAGATTACTTTTTTAGTTAAGAATTATAAGGACTTTAAGAATTCAGATTTAGCTAAATGTTCAAAGGTTATACTTTGTGGAACTTCTCTACAAGATTTTGAATTTAATAAAAATTTAACTTTTTTTGAATGGATAAAATCTTCGGATAAACCAGTTTTAGGAATTTGTGCAGGAATGCAAATTTTAGGGATGATGTTCAATGGAAAAGAGAAGAAAAAAACAGAAATAGGTTTTTTTCATGAAGAATTTAAGAAAAGTTTCTTCGGTTTAGAAGGGAAACAAGAAGTTTACCATTTACATAATAATTGTGTTAAATTTGATTCTAACTGGGAAATTTTTTGTGAAGGAAACGGAATTCAACAAGCAGTTAAAAATAAAGAGAAGGAGTTTTATGGTGTTTTATTTCATCCAGAAGTTCGTCAGAAAAATTTAATTTTGGAGTTTGTAAAAAATAAAAAATAAAAATATTTTGGAGTTTACTTTTTGTACACAACAAAGTAGTAGACTACTCCAGTAAGTATGCTGAATAGTAATGCAAGGACTGTCCAAAGAACTTTCATTCCAGTAGACATTTTCTTTTGTTTTGCAAAAACGTCATAGATAACTAAAATTGCAAAAACAAGCGCAACTATTCCCAAAATTGATTCGTAAGCCATTAAATTAAACCTCCTTGTTAAAATAACAGAGGAATCATTTAAATAATCTTCTCTTTTGTTATTTGAATGAATAAAGATCTAATTACCGAAGTCAAACAAAAAAAAGAATTTTCACAAATTCCAGATTCTATTGTAGAAAAAATACTTGAAACTGAAAAAGATGTAAAGTCTGCAAGAGCTGCTTTGAGAAAGTATTTTGGAGTTTTTTTAACTAATAAAGTTTTAAAAGGTAAAACAGAAAAAGTTTTAGAATCACATATTTCTAGTAAGTTGAGAAATTATAAGGATTTTTATAAAAGAATTTTTGCTGGGAATAAATTTAACTCAATTATTGATCTAGGGTGTGGGGCAAATGGTTTCTCTTATAATTTTTTGAAAGAAGAACTAGGAGAGGTAGAATATTTAGGAATTGAAGCTAGTGGACAAATTGTTGATAACACAAAGGACTACTTCAAAAGTCAGAAAATTACAAAGGCAAAAGTTGAATGTTTAGACTTGTTCGATAAGAAGGCTGTTTTTGATTTGATTGATATGGCTGAAGAACCAAGAGCGATTTTTATGTTGCAAGTTGTAGATGCACTAGAGAGTTTAGAAAGAAATTTTTCAAAAGAATTTCTTATTAATATGCAGGAAAATTTAACAAGAGAGGATTTAATTGTAATTTCAATGCCCTTAAATTCAATTAGTGGAAGAAAAAAGTTTGAAGCAAGAAGAAGTTGGATTTCCACATTTTTAGAAGAAAATTTTATAATAAAAGATGATTTTAATTTAGGAAATGAACGAATATTTTTAATTAGGAAGAAATAAAAAGCTTCTAATTTAAGATATTTTATGGTAGAATTTAAGCAAAAAGTTTTGAAGAATGGGTTGACTATCATTCATGAAAAAAGAGACGTAGCAGTTACTACTTTATTACTTGGTGTGAAATATGGTTCTAGATATGAAGATGAAAAGGAAAAAGGAATTGCACACTTTATAGAACATTTATGTTTTAAAGGAACTGAAAAAAGAACAACAAAACAAATTGCGGAAGAGATAGAGAATATTGGAGGAATTTTGAATGCATTCACTTCCGAAGATGTTACTGCTTATCATGCGAAGTTTCCTTCAGAGCATCTAAAGAGAGTTGGAGAAGTTATCTTTGATATTTTCTTTAATCCAATCTTTCCTCCAGAAGAAGTTAAGCGAGAGTCAGAGGTTATTTGTGAAGAAATAAAAATGTATTATGATAATCCACGAGCTCATGTTCTGGACCAGATAAAATCAAATCTTTATGAGAAACCTTTTGGAATGTTCATTGCAGGAACTCAGGAAATTGTAAAAGGATTAACAAGAGAGAAACTTTTAGAAAAGCACAGACAAATCTATGTTCCAAAGAATTCTGTTTTAGTTGTCGTAGGAAATAATAGTTTTGAAGAAGTAGTTTTTCTTGCGGAGAAGTTTGTAATTGAACGAGACGGAAAAGAAATTAAGAAACCAAAAATTATTTTGAAGAATGAATCTAGTTCTGACAAAAGAAATAATTTACAGCAAACTAATCTTTCAATTGGCTTTCATTTTCCAACTTCTGGAGAAAAAGAAAGATATGCAGCAGAAGTTTTTTCTGCAATTCTCGGTGATGGAATGTCTTCTAAGTTATTTACAGAAGTGCGAGAGAAGAGAGGTTTAGTTTATGGAATAAAAACGGACATTGATTTTGGAGTAGATTATTCTTATTTTTATATTTGGGCAGGAACCGATCCAGCTAAAGTTGAAGAGGTAAAGAAAGTTTCTCTAGAAGAATTCAGGAAAATGGCTAATTTAACTGAACAAGAATTAGAAATTGCGAAGAAAAAAATTATTGGTTCAATTAGAGTTGATTCAGAAAGTTCTGATGATGTTGCTCGAGAGCTTTTGGCTTTCTGGTCTTTTGGTGATGTAAATGAATGTTATCAACAGGAAAAAAGAATAGCTGCAGTTTCTTTAAAAGATATTCAAAATCTTGCTGAGAAAAAAGATTATTCTTTTTATAGTTTAGGTCCTTAATATTCTAAAATATTTTTAAACTTTTCAATTTTAGCTTAGTCAAAATTTTCTATTTGTCTTTTCATTTAATTTTTAAGAATTAGTTTTTTATAAGTTTGTCTTTTTCTATTCTAATAGTTGTAAGTGCTCGTTGTAAAACATCTTCTGGAGACAACTTAGTACTATCTATTACTATATCAAAACTTTTTGGATCGTAACAGTTTTCAATCCCATAGAGTGTAGAATATCTTCTTACATCACTTTGGCATCTTTCTCTATTTTTTATTATCTGTTCTTCCAATGTTTCTGCTTTTTTCTCAGAATTTCTGTTATCTAAAAGAGCTCTTCTTGCTGCTTCTTCTGGAGAGACTGTTAAAAAGAGTTTTATTGATTCGGGAATAAAATGATATGACAATCTGCCTTCTAGAAGAAAAGATTTTTGTTTTTTTGCCCATTCAATTTGATATTCGTCTGCAAGTCGGTCCCATTTAGGATCTTTTTCTGCTAATTCATTCAGTCTTTCAATAGTTACTCCTTGATTCCTTGCGTATTCTCTTCTTAAGTCTCCAACTGAAAAATAAGGAATAATAAGAATCTCTGCGAGTTTTTTCCCAAGAGTACCTTTGCCAGAGTAAGGTAGGCCGGACATTGTTATTTTCATAATTGTAAAAAATATATTTTCCTTATAAAGATTGTTGGGTTTAGAAAGATAGTTTCTTTTGTCCAGAATTGTGATAATCTTTTTTTATGTCTTGAATTGCCTTATGCATTCTCTTTTCTTTTGCCTGTGAAGCATATTGATATGTTTGGTCTCTTGTATCTTTAGTAATAAGAATTTTCAAACTACCCGGTTTTAATCTTGCAGTTCTTCCTGCTCTTTGAATTGAACGAATTGCCGAAGGGACTGGTTCGTAAAAAATAACTTCAGAAACTTCCGGAATATCTAAACCTTCTTCAGCGATTGATGTTGCAATTAATACATTTATTTTTCCTTCGGAAAAATCTTCAATCATCTTTTTTTGTTCACTTTGCTTCATACCAGTTGATTTTCCCTTTTCATGCTGTTTTATTGCTTGTCCGACGAAAATTCCTGTTTTTACACTTGGAATTTTCTCTAGAATTTCAGAAATCTTTTTTACTGTTTCTCTGAATTGTGCAAAAATAATTATTTTTGCTTTTGGCTCATGGAATATTTTTCCTTCTACTAAATTGTAAAGAGTTTCTAGTTTTGGATGTTCAAAATTTATTGTTGTTGCTAGAGTGTAAGCTTTATTGAATCTTAGATCCTTTGCTAATTTCTGAACACCTTTAGATTTTTGTTCTTCTGCTTGTTTGAATATTTCCCTTTGGTAAGCTAAAAAAGAATCTTTTGTTTGAGTTTCAAGAAGTTCCATTGCATGGGAAATTTTTATTGCTTGTGCACATGTTGAAGCGGCCATCATCATATTAGGAGATTTTGTTCCAGATGTAAGTGCTCGCATTATTTTTCTCTGAGTTTCTAGAAGAACGGTCTTTGAGGCAAAACCAAAAACAACTTTTCTGTTTTTCAATTCATCAACTTTCTCATCGTAGATTTGTCTTAGTAGTTGCCTGATTTCTTCGAACTCTGGTGGGAAGGCAACATAAATCTTGTCCATTTCTAGTTCTTGCAAGTATGGTTTAACATCTTCGCTTTCTCTAGTTCTTATTTCTACGGCATTTATTCCCAAATTATCACAAACTTTTTGAATTGTCGCTCTGTCGGAACCAGGAGAGGCAGTCATTCCCAAAACTTTTCCTGTTTCATTGTCTTCTTTAAATTTTTGTGAGATGAAGTTGTAGGAATAATTCTTTAGACATCTATGGCATTCGTCTTCGATTAGTAAAGAAACATCAGACAAATCATAGAGATTATTTTTCAAATCGTTTCCGATACATTGCGGTGTAGAAAAAATAAATTCTGCTGTCTGCCAAATTTTTTTTCTTTCACCTGCAGGAGTTTTTCCAGTGAAGAGTTGCATGTCTGCCCAGCCCTCAGGTAAATTTTCTTTGAACGTTTTCAAATGTTGTTCAATTAAAGGTCTTGTCGGTGCGAGAATTAAAATTTTCTGGAGAGGAAATTTTTTGAACATTTCTATTACTAGCATAATTGCAATCAAGGTCTTTCCTGTTCCTGTTGGGAGAACAACTAAACAATTTTCCTTCAAACAAGTCTCTAGAATTTTTTCTTGATATTCACGCGGTTTTATTTTTAATTCGTTCATCTCTCTCATTTTATCTTTCATTTGGATAAGTTTATATATTTATATCACTGGAAATTGAGATGGCGAAAAAAGGAAGTGTAAAAAAAGACTATGGTAATATGTCTGA
>CAZUKQ010000004.1:41307-42602 GCA_964621025.1 Candidatus Woesearchaeota archaeon
GTTTTACTTTTTGTTATTGCAATTATTGCTGGAGTTCTTTGGTTGAGTTTAAAGAAGGAAAAGTCCAGAAAAGTGGTTGTGAAGAAAGTTGTTAAGAAGGTTTCTAAAAAGAAGAGAAAGTAATTCTTTAGTTTTGTTATTGGTCATTTGTCAAACTCGCCTTCGGCTCATTTGTTGTACATTTTGCTTCGGACTTTGTCCTCGCAATTTAGTATTACTTCGGAAATCTGAATCAACTCATAAAAATTTAAATCAATCTAGAATTATCTATTTAGAAAGAATTTAAATTAAACTACAATCATTAACCAGCCGAAAATTATAATTGAAAACAAAGCTAATGTTGTCCAAAGGAATCTGCTACCGAAGAAAATTCTTGTTCCGTCTAATCCACCAATTGGAATAACAGACCATATTGCATACATTACTGCTAATTGACTGAACGCGTCGAAACCAAGGATATAACCAACTACTGCTAAGATTAATGTTGCGATAATTCCGAATGTGTTGATAATAGCAATGTGCCAGTCAGTCATCTCAGAGAATCTGTATAAACCATGTCTCTTCGAAACTCTTTCCGTTCTAGCAATTATTTCAGTTTCTATAATTCCTAGCCAAGGAAAACCGATTGGAGCTAATATTAAAGGTAACCACAGCATAGGTAGTGGTCTTCCGAAGTGAGCGATTTTTTTGAAACCATAATGGTAAAGTGACCAGAATTTTACTTTTGTATCTGCTTCTAAATAATACGCGTATGACTTTTTAACAAGTGCAGAAACGAAAATTATAATTAAGAAAGAATAGAAGGACGCGAGGAAAGTTTGGGGTTCTAAAAAAGACACAGCAATTGCAAGGATTATCGAGGCTAAAATAACGACGGCAACTTCCTTCAAAATTTTGTGTTTTTCCATGACATTCTATACCGAGGTTTTTTATAAATCTTACTCTTATGAGATATTATTGTCCAGTATAGAAATCTATTTAAAGGGAGAATTTATCAATTGATTATGTTAAAGATAAAAAGACTTACAGAGGTCATCGGAAAGAAGGTTTATACTGATTCAGGCGAACTTTTTGGTTTGGTTGAAGAAATTAATTTAGTTGACAATAAAATCGATGGTTGGAGAATCGTTGTTTCCAGAGACTCCGGCATGAGTTCTGCTTTAGGCGGAGCAAGAGGTATTATTGTTCCACAGCAATTCTTGAAAGCAATTGGTGATGTTGTAGTTATCAGCCGAAGTGCAGTTCCAGTACAATCTTCTGAAGAAGAGATTTCACTTGAAGACGACGCAGAATAA
>CAZUKQ010000004.1:42702-48642 GCA_964621025.1 Candidatus Woesearchaeota archaeon
GTTTAACAGAACATTTATAAAATCCTTCACACTGAAATAGATTATGTGGCCATTCGACTCACCATTATTTACTGAAGTACTAGTTCCCTTCTTATTAGTTTTTGTTCTTGTTTTCGCAGTATTGCAAAAAACAAAAGTTTTAGGTGACGGAAAGAAACAAGTAGACGCGATGGTTTCGTTGGCGTTGGGTTTAATTCTTATAGCAGTTCCAAAGGCTAGAAATTTTATAACTAATATTACTCCTTGGTTAGCTGTTGGTCTAGTAGTTATCCTGATATATTTACTTTTATTCGGATTCGTTGGAAGTGATTTGAAAAATGGTATACAAATTGAGAAATGGATGAAAACTACTTTCGCTGCGTTAGCAGCAATCTTTGTAGTCGTTTTAGTTTTGATTTATTCTGGAACTTGGGACAAAATCTTCGGCGGAAATGCTGGAACTGAATCTTGGTTGCCAACAATAATTTTTGTTGTAGTAATTATCGCAGCAATGGTTATCGCCCTTGGAAAAAAAGAATAATTAGTGAATAGAATATTTTATAAAGGATTATAGTTATAATTTATCATGAAAAAAAGTGTCGGTGTATTGTTTGTATTCTTGTTTTTTGTAAGTTCAGTCTATGCAGTTTGCAGTAGCAATCAGACAATAGTCAGTTTATACAGAGAAAACAATTCTCACGTTTCTACATTTGATGATGCAAACTACCCGGTAAAAGTTTGTTATAGCGATCTATTCGGTTACAATTACTCTGGTTCAAATCCTCATACTTGTGATTTGACAAATAGCAATGTTCTTTTCTGGATAAACTCCACCAGAAATTCCCATATTTCCGAGGAGAACAGTTCAGAATACAGTATCCCTGTTTGCTACGGAAACCTACGTTGTTCTTACAAACCTTCTTGTGATTTGAGTACTGAAGTTTTATTGTTGAAGGCATCAGATATAGAAAATGCACACGTTTCTTTTAATCAACCAGAATATGCTAATTCTATTTGTTGTAAAAATTCTTTGTCTATTAGTAGTTCTTTCTGGTCTGATTTGAATGGTGATGAAATTGTAAATGCAAGATTAGGAGATACCGTATTAATGGTTGCTCGAGGTTTTGAATTTGAAAATAAACAACTCAATTTTACAGTGATGAATACTAATTCTGGGACTAAATGGTACACCGGAGTTGTTTCTTGGATGAACGAGCTTTTCAGAAAATGGCAGTCTTCGGATAAATGGGTGCAAACAAGTACTAATGAGTGGATTGCGAGCGAAGCAGGAAAATTCAAATTCTTAGTTAATATCGTAGGCACCAACGCAACAGCCTCTTCATTTGCGGACTTAACCGTTGATTCACAGGAGATTAATACTCTTCCTTTTGTAAATATCACTTCAGGAAGAGTTACAAATACTCTTGTCAGGACTAACGTGTCTTTTAATGCAACAGTCTATGATAAAAATGATTTCTTGACGGTTGTCTGGGAATATGGGGATGGATCTAAAGATACAAAAGACCATTATTCTCTAGCTACCGAAGACAAACAATATTTGAGTGCAATTCATTCTTTTTCTAATGCCGGACATTATGTTGTAAAATTGACTGCAAGAGAAGAAAATTCTCAGAGAAATCAGGCTAGTTCTGATTCTGTAGATGTTTATGTCTATTCCGAAGGGATAAATGTTATTCCGGTTGTTTCTTCTCCTATCGACGGCAAGAACGATTATGGAAGTTTAATAAGATTCGATGCTTCAAAAAGTTTTGTTGCAAATTGTTCAACAACGGCTTTTAGAACAGGATATGATTTGAAAATTAACGGGACAGATTTGAATTGTAAATATATCCATGCTCCGAGCCAAACAACTACTGGTGCAAATTATAACTTAGATGTAGAATGGACTATCGATGGAGTAAAGATGCCGAAGAGTGCTTGGGGAACAGATGTATCTACAGGAACCATTCAGAACTTCCTTAGATATTTCAGTAAATCAGATAGACATGTTGCTCAACTAAGTTTAGTCTACACACCAAAATAAATGGAAGTACCAAACGAGTTGGTTCATTCGTTTTATCAAGCTTTACGAAAGATATATAAATAAAAACAAATACAAAATGTCATGGGAATAACAATAACTGAAGTATTAAACAATTGGGATTCATATGGTGTTTTCTCTTACGTTCTTCCTTTTCTAATTATCTTTGCAGTTGTCTTCGGTATTTTACAAAAATCGAAGATTTTTGGTGATGCTAAAGATGTAAAGGGAATCAATGCTGTTTTAGCTGTTGCAATTGGTTTAACTTCTTTACAATTCGATTTTGTTTCAACTTTCTTTGCTACAATCTTCCCAAGATTTGGTGTAGGTTTATCTGTTCTTTTAGTTTTAATTATTTTCCTAGGATTATTCTTGACTGATGATGATAGAAAGAAAAGTCATGGTGGATTAAAGGCAGTAGGTTGGATTGTAGGGGTTTTAGTTGTTTTCTGGGCTTTATCTGAATGGAACTTCTGGGGTGACAGCTTTGGTTTAGGATACTGGTTACAAGATTACTTTTGGACAATTATAATTGTAGTCGCAATTGTGGGTGGAATTATTGCTGTTATGAAAGGAGAAAAGAAACCTTAAAATTTTATGGTAGCAGTTCTTTCTCCACTAGGGTATTTTATGCCCATAATCTCTTTTTTATTTGTGTTTGTTTTAATTTATGCAGTTCTCGTTAAAACAAATATCCTTGGAAAAAATAATGCCGTTTCATTAATGATTTCATTAATGCTTTCTGCTTTTTTTATCTATAATGCTTCCTTGGTAGAGTTTGTTAAGACAAGTGCAGCATGGTTTGTTATTTTTTTCATTTGTGTATTTTTTATTTTATTGTTAATTACATTCACACATGGAGATGGAATAAAGAAGATTATGAACCCTTCAATGGCCTGGGTTATGTTAGCAATTTTAGTTATTATTTTTGTAGTGTCTTCTTCTTATGTATTTAATTGGGCAGTTAACTGGACAACTTTAAAAGATTGGGCTCATACAGATTGGTTTGGCTTTGTTCTATTATTAGTTATGGCAGGAATTGTTGCTAAAGTTTTGACTAAGAAATAAAGATGGGAAAAATAAAAATTGAGGTCGGCAGAAGATTATATTTTTTGATAATTGCATGTTTAGTTTTAATAGGGATTTTAGGAATTGTTTATGCTTATGGCTCTGGAAATCCAAGCTTGCATGGACATGATGCGGGAGAAATTTCTGGACTTCCCGTGGTCTCAAACGGTTCTAGTTTAAATGTTTATGACAGTGGATGGTTCAGTGTTAAAACTGGAGAAAACATAGAAAAAGAGCATAACCTTGGAAAAGTTCCTTTAGTAGTCCAATTATGGTTTACTGATGATCCTGAAAATAATTTTAGAACAGCAAATGTAGTTTTGGCTGGAACTGGAACGGGGTTTGGGGGTTATACATCTCAAATTACAAAGTCTGATTCGAGTGAAATAAGAATTTATACAGGGAGTACTTATCTTGTTTATTATATGGATGCTTCTAAGGTTTATAGATATCCTACTCAAGGTTACATGAAAATTATAGCTATTTCTAATTAATAAACATGGTAAAAATAAAAATTGAGGTCGGTAGACAGTTGTACTTTTTGATAATTGGTTTTGTTATTTTATCAGTTCTTGCTGTCGGAACTTGGGCCTTTAACTCTGCAGCCCCAAGCGCGATGGGACACAGTCTTGATGAAATCGAAGGTTTGGAAGACTATGTTAAAGCGATTGTAAATAATTCACAAGGAGGAGTAGCTATTCCCGAGATTTGTCAGTTAATTCATTCTACTCGTAATGATTATGAAATTAAAGATTTGTATACGGTGAATTTGCCTTCTAAATGTTCATCGGTGCAAGGTTGTGAGATGATCTTCAGAGTATATTATAAAGGTTTTGATTTGAAATATCAGCATTCCTTGAAGTTTACACAAACCTGGGCAGGAATAGGTCCTAACCAACATGTTGAATTACAAAAATGGTCTACTTCAGATTCTGATACTCTTAATGTAAATGGGCCAATAGATTTAGATCCTCAGACTTTTGCACCACTAGGTGTAGTGTCTACATCTATTTTTTCATATAATGGGAATATGCAAGTCTTAGACGATTATATTACAACAACACCGAAGGAAACAGAATCTACTAAAATTGTTGTAAAAGATGGATCTGCTACAGATGCATTTGAGTTTTACATTTGTTGATTTATTAACTATTTTTAAGACCTAAGGAGAATTATTTTTTACCCGTAAGTTTTTTCAATTCGTTGTAGTTATCTACTAGAGGATTAACAAGTTTTGAAACAGTTCCATGAAGATTTTCTAAATCTCTATGAACTAGTGCGTTTGATTCTCCGAATTCACCAACTTTTCTAAGAACATCTCTTTGTAAACTTTCAATGGAACCTTCAATTCTTTTTAGTCTTTCATTTAGATCAGTTAATTCTTCTCGAACTTCGTTTTGGAATTTTACCAGGTCACCTGTTTTCTTTGTGAACTTGTTAAATTTTTCATTGACTACCTGTTCTGCAATTTCCGAAATTGTTTCAGTACTTGCTCCAGTTCCTTGTGAATAATATTCTTGTCCGGTGTAAGCCTGAGGTGCTTCTGCGTATCCTCCAAAATTTCCTTCAGGTGTTGGAGCTGGAACTTGTGCATATTCTGGCATGGGTGCCTGTTCTTGATCAGTTATTGATTGCTCCATTCCTTCTTGAGATGGCTGTTGAGAAACTGCGTTTTTTATTTTTGCCTGAGTTATTGCTTCATCTATTTCCCTTGGAGAAATTCCTTCTTGCCTTAGTCTTGAACTAATTTCTTGTTCAGAAATTCCTTGCTGTTGTAACCCCATCACCTTTTCTAATGTTGCCATCTTATTTTATTGTCTTCTCTCCTTTATTTACCTTTTGCTCAATTAATTCTTCTACATCTTTTTTTCTCATGAACTCCAGTGGTTGAAAATCTTTAAGCATTCTTTCTATTAAAACCATTTCGTCTCTTCGAACAAAACTTTCTGTTTCCGATGCTATATTCTTTGTTAAGTAATCAATTTTTTCTAATTTTTTTTCAATTAGTTTTAGAGATTTTTTCAATTCAGAAATCTCTTCATCTAGTTTTTCTTTTAAAGAAATTAAGTTTTCTCCGAGCATAATAGTTCTATCTTTGAGAGTACTATTCTTCCCTTCTAAATCTTGCAAACGTGTATTAAAGTCTGCTAAAAAGTATTGCGATTGATCCTCTTGTTGTTGCTCCACCATCTTTTTTGTAAATATCTAACAAAACACGAACTGGCTTGTCAGGTACTTCTTTATATTAGATGTTTTGTGGGTTTAAAATAGTTTTCTATTCAAAAAACTTATATACTAAAGACTATTCTCTAAATTATGTTTAACAAAAGAGCGGTGGATGCAGTTGTAGCGACGGTTTTGATTATAATGATTACTGTTGCAGCTGCAGCAGTAATTTGGGCTTTTGTTGTTCCTATGATTAAAGATTCTGCAGTTTCATCTACGACAGAGACGGCAAAACTTTCAATTGAAACTTCTGGAGGTTATACAACATGGGATGAAGTGAATAAAATTGCTCGTGTTCAAGTTAAGAGGGGAAGTGATAATGTTAATTTGACAGGATTAGATTTTAATTTTGTTAGTAAGGGAGTTTCAATAAATAAAAATAAAACAGACGTTCCTCAACCAAACCAAATAAAAGTTTATGAGTTCGATTTAAAAGGAGAGTTAAACACTCGTCCTGAAAAAGTTACAGTTGCTCCAATTACTTCTTCTGGTGTGGGGGGTGTTGTCTCTCAAAGTGATGCAATTCAGAATTATAGTGGGGGAAAGACAGCTATCGGAGGCAAGTGTCCAGAAGGAGAAATAGAATTTGGAACAAGATGTGCCATTGAGATTAATACTCTAGGTTC
>CAZUKQ010000005.1:0-39416 GCA_964621025.1 Candidatus Woesearchaeota archaeon
ACTGGAGTTTATATCCAATAAAACTTCATTTGTATTGTATGTTGTTGCAGACGGAAAATTAAAAGCTACGAAGGGTTTTGTTAAATCTACAAGAAAAGTTAAAGTTTTCATTGCAAAATAACCCACGGAATTATTTAGATATAATGTAAGATTATGCTGTCCTTCCGGAAGTGTTAAAGTTTCAGAAAGATAGGTAGCAGTTGTAAAACTTCTATTTGCTCCTCCAGTTCCGTTGTTATACCACATAGTAGACATAAGAGTAGTATTAGTAAAATTAAGAATAACTGTTTGATTATTAAATACCGAATTATTAGAAAGGCCTATTAACTCAAATGGGAAAAAAGAATCTGGGTCGTACAATCTAGGATAATCTGTTCCATTATAAATATACCAAATTTGATTTGTAAGGGATTGTATTGTAGATATGTTCCATGCAGAAAATGTAGATATGTTCTTCATTTGAATAGTTGTCTTCCCTGTTCCTCGGCCACTATGGGTAGTAGTAAAATTACTGGTATTCATATCCCAAAAAGTGTTTGTAGCTGTTCCTCCCCAATACTCCCCGGCAAGCCCTCCACCATATTGATTTAGTAATGTAACCTTTCCAGTAGAGTAAGAGTTGACTATGTTTGTTCCTAAACCAGGAGCACCTGCTTTTCCAAAAAAACCGCCAACTTGATAAGGAGCAGTTACATTTGAGTTTGAATAACAGTCTTTATAGTTTGGATTAACTGAGCTATAATCAGTATAACCAACAAATCCTCCATTGAAAGAACCGTTACCAATAACTGTTCCAGTAGAATAAGATCGAGTAAAGTTACTCGCACCCGTACTAAACCCTACAAGTCCACCTACACTTGCAAACATGGATTGAGATTTTGAATAAACATTAGCATTTGAAGAAACCAAACTAAAAATTCCTTCTTCGGAATAACCTGCAAAACCACCCACCCCTACAGTAGAATAACCCGTAGCTGTAGAAAGACTTGTAACATTCCCTTCAAAGGTACTTCTTTCAAATTTTGCTCCTGAACTAACATGACCTACAAAACCTCCTATACCGGGAGAACTACTTAACACATTACCAGTTACATGACCGTTAACTATATTCCCTGAAGACATACGACCAATTAGTCCTCCTACCCAAGTTCCCCCTGTAATATTCACATTGTTTAAATACACATTACTAATATTTCCTCCTACCAACCCAAATAAGCCGGTATCATCTGCGGAACGAGTTATATAAAGATTAGAAATCATGTAGTTTTTACCATCAAAATTCCCCGAAAAAATACCAGAATTACTTCCTACAGGTATAAATCCTGTTCCACTATTCCAGTTTATGGTGTCTGAACAATTAATATTATTTCCCAGAACATAATTTGCAGATACGTTGTTCCTCATCTCTTGTAGCTGAAGACAGTCTCTTATAATATGAGGACTTCCTGAAGTGCCTGCACCTGCACCTGAAAACGCACTAGCAAAGCTAACACTAAACAATAAAAGAACACTAAACAATAATATTTTTTCAAATAAATTTATGTTTTTTTTCACCTTTCCACCTCTTGATAAATAAAGCTTTTTTCCCTTAATAAAACTTTTTAATTTCATTTTTTATCTCCTTCTTTTTTTAGTAATTCGATTAGTGATTTATTTAGAGAAATAGAACGTGGAACGGTGTTTTTCCATTTATTCCATATTGTCTCTGGGATCTCTAACAGGAATTTCTTTGTGTTTTCTTGTTGTTTCATTACCATTTACTTAGTGAAAGTTACTTTTAGTTAATATTTGTTAACTTTTATTTGTATAATTAACTTTTACTTAGTATTTAAGTTTAACGTTTTGACAGTTTAGAAAAGAATAGTTAAAATCTAACTCATAGCAGATTTAACTTCATCTAGGGATTTTGCAGTTGCGATTTTTGTTCTTCTATCTTTTGCGTCTTTCATGCCTTTCGTAAAATTCATCGCCTGATATTTTGCCTGCTGCCAGAATAAACCATATTCTTTTGAGAGTTTTAGATAGTCAAAGAAATTATATTTTGGTTTCTTTCCTTGTAGTTGTAAAAATATATTCGGATTGCCTATTGCTTCTCTACCAAGCATTAGAAAATCAAAATCTTTCAAAATGGCGTCGGCATTTTTATAAGAAACATTTCCTGAAAAGATTACTGGAAGTTTTGTCGATTTTTTTATTTCTAATGCAAATTTGTAGTCTGGTTCTCCGGAATAACCTTGCTTGACTGTTCTCGCATGAATTCCTATTGCGTCAAAGTTATTCTTTTCTGCAAGTTTGACAATTTCTAGAGCTTGAGCAGATTTTCTTAGTTTGATTGTGCATGGTTTTTTCGTAGATCTCCTCATTTCCTTGAAAATTTTATCTAAATTTTCAAAGTCTTTGTGCATGAAAACTCCGTGGCCCAATCTTTGTGACAATTTTGAAGGACAACCTAAATTAAAGTCCCATAGAGAAACTTTTTTATCATATTTTTTTATGAATTCCTTTATTCCTTTTGTGTTGTTTGTGAAAAGTTGAACTGCAGGTTTATCGTCTAGGACTATTTTCTTTTGGCTTAGAGGACTTACCATACCTGTGTAAGTCAGACCGCAACCACCGTTCTTACAGAGCATTCTGAAGGCAATATCATTTGGTTCGAGCATTGGAGCTAGGAAAAATCTATTCTTCAGTTTGAGATTGCCAATTTTAGGTTGTTTCATTTATTAAAAAAATTAAATTTCGTATTCAAAAACTTTGTCGTAAGGAATAAACCATTTTACTGTTTCTTTCACTGATGCTTTTTCTATTATTTTTCTAAAAAGTCTTATAGAATTTCCGTGTGCGGAAATTGCGACATTAACTTTATTTTTCTTCATGAATTTTATTAAATCTTTTATAAAAGGTTTAACTCGCTTTTCCACGTCGGCAAATGACTCTCCTTTTGGAGGTCTATCACCGAAACCTCTGTGCCAATGCTCATAGTGTTCTTCTCCAAATTTCTTTATGACTGATTCGTGTTTTTCTCCTGCCAAAATTCCGTAACTTCTTTCGATCATTCTATCATCTTCTAAAACAGTTTTGCATTCTGGATGATTTTTAAAAACTGGTGCTAATGTATCTTTAGAACGTGAAAGTGAAGTGTGAAATGCAACTTGGAATTTCTTTTTCTTTAATTGCTCGGCTATTTTTAGTGCATGCTTTTTACCTAATGTTGTCAACTTTGCATCGTGAGAACCTGTAAATCTTCCGTCACGATTGTAGGTTGTCTGGCCATGTCTAAATAAATAAATCTTCAAACCCTCTTTTTTCATACATTCCTTACCAAATAGAACTATAAAAACATTTTTATAATCTCTAAACCTCCTTAAATTATGTTATCTGTGATAGTCATTGCTGTAGGAGTATTGATAGTCATAGGTCTTATCTTAGTTAGCGCGGAACATCATGCAAGAAAAGTAAAAATTGCGGTTGTACTAGTTATATTAATGATGATTTATTTTTCGGTCGTTGCTGTTTTAAGTTCTGGAAACGTTAATCTTAGTTCTCCTGGAGGAATTGTTAGTGGAGTATATTATTACTTTGGATGGTTGGGGAGCTCAATAGCTCAGGTCTGGGATATAGGAAAAGATAGTGCAATTGCTGTTGGAAATGTAATAAAGATGAATAATAGTGAAAAACATGATGACGGAAGAAACTAGTTCTTTACACCCACTAATACTTTAGCTATTTCACATTCTGTGTATTGTTGGGAGTCACGCATTCTTTGATAACATAAACTTATGTAGGTTGAAACCTTTTGTGTACTGTTCTGTCCGCTATCAAATACTTTGTAATAATTGCAATCCACACCCGGGCAAGAAACAACTTTTGAAAATGCTGGATAGACCTTGTAGACCTCTAGAGATGCTATTGGCCAGAGATTTGTGTAATCTTTTCTTTTTGCCATTCCTTCTAACTTGTTTCCATCTAAACAGAAATAATTTGAATCTGGACAGCTTAATTCAGTCATAGTAGTTATAACTGTTAGAGCGTTGATTGCCTCTGCTTCTTTTAGGTTTTCTGATGTGCTTTTTAATCCTCTAAGTTGAACATTTAAAACAAACATTCCAACCAGAATAAAAAATATGAAAACTGCGATGATCATGAAGACCATCTGTTGAATTTTCATTTGTGCTCTCTTTACCATGATTTACAACTTATTGAAGAATGTTTAATTGCTATTGATTTTGCTATATCATTTTTTTCCACTATTGAATCTGGAACTGTTTTGTTTAAAGTTGAAGCCCAGAAAACAAACTCGGGTTGCATGTTTGTTGGACATCCTCGTGAATCCATAATTTTTGCGTCTTCTGCTAATATTTCTGATATCTGTGTTGCTCTGTAGATTAATCTATTTACATTACAGTCATATAATTCTTTGTCTGCAAAGATTGCCCCATACATTAAACTTCCAACATAGTAGAGTCTCTCGTTATCTTTTTGTACATAACCTTCATCGTATTTAGTATCGCAACCTGCGGAACAAGTTCCAACAACATTTATGTCACAAGTTAAACTTCCAAAACAAATAGTTTTCATATCTTCAGTGCAATTTTCAGTGTACCAATTTGATAGACCTATACTTTTTATTTCAGATTCTAATTCTTTTGGAACTTTTTCTATACAATATTTGTCTGAACTGATGAATAATAGGTCTCCTACTTTGAACGGATAGTTAAATGGTTTTGAGAAGACGTCGAATTTTTTGCCTTCCTGCGTAGATGAAAAGATGTATTGATTTTTGATGATTATCTCTCCCCCTTGTTGTGACCAGGGTTCTCCAATACCTGACTTTGTTGCCGTTGAAATCATATTTGTACCGAATTCTATATCCGAACAAGAATTTGTTATCCTTGTGTCTTGTTTAAAAGAAATCATGTTTGTTTTAGAGTCTGCAAAACCTGCCTGAAGAGGACCTAGAACTACAGCTAGAGATTTTGCAAGTTGTGTTTCCTGTTGATATTTTAAAGTGCTTGCTCCTTTCGTCGCACCATATATTGCAAGAACTAAAATTGCTGCACCTGCAAGAATCGCGAATAACCAAACAAAATCAAATTCGGCTTTCTTTTTTAACTTTCTAAGAATCATTCTATCAAGACGGATTTGTCATAAAATCCCTTCTTTAATTTAAGAGTTTTTGAAACGTCGACGCAGTAAGGATTTTTCTTAGAAGTCATTTGTGTAATATTTATGTGTTTTATATTTTTGAAGGCCATGTTGCATGATTTTTCTGAAGGAACCAAAAATGTATTCGCTTCTTCTACGTCATAAATTGAAATAGAGTCATAATCTTCTCCGGGGTTTGTTATTTTTCCAGTTAAATCTCCAAAACAAATTTTCTCTATTCCTGAAGGGAGACTTATCTTGAATTCTTTTTCTCCGGACTGGGAAGACCAGATATCATCTACTTCTGCCTGTAACTCGTCGTAGAACATTCCAACGGAAGAACATTTCCCTACATCTAAAAAATGCTTTGTTGCATTGAATGCAATAATAACAAATATGACTATTAAAAAAACTGCGAAGATAATGCCAAAGGGCATTTCTGTTGATTGTTGTCCTCTTTTTTTCATGTAGTGTTATAATCTCCTGACTATATAAATTTTTATAAGAAATTGTTAACGGGTTTTATAACCGCGGAACAACTAGCTTCTTCATTCTTGAATTCGTCTCTACATTTGATGTAATATGTTTTGTCTTTTATCCATTCTGTGACGTGTGTTGTTGAATTTGCTATAGGCATTTCTGTACCTTCTTCGAATAAGAATGAACAGTCATCGTTTGTGAAGGAGCATTCGGAATCCCTTACTGTTACTATTTTTAATAGACTGTCTTCTTCGTAAACTCTTGCGATTACTGGAGCAACAGTGTCTATTTCAACATTGAAGTTTAGACTTACATTCGCTAGGTTTCCTCCGGAATCTACACATCTTACATTAACTTTCTTTGTTCCTTGCGAGAAGAAAAGTTTCTGAGTGTTTACTCCATCTTCGTTGTTTGTGTCATAGAATACTATGTAATCTCCAAGATTTTCTGTTGTTGAATAAGCACATATTGCTTTGTTGTCTTCACATCCGAAAGCTGTCTGAACAAATAACTCTACTGGTGCAGGATTTACTCCACCGTAAACTGTTTCGTTTGGTTTAAATGTCTTGATTAAAAGAGGATTGCTTCCTTTCAAACTAAATTTGTAGCTTGTTGCCATTTTGTTATCTGCGTTGTCTTTACATCTTACAAAATAATCTGTTCCGTCTCTTGCGATGCTGTCTAGCTGTGCGTTACATGTGTACAATTGTTGTGCATTCATTTGCTCTAGTCTGTTTGAACAGGACATATTGCTTTGCATAAGGTCGTAGGTCTGATCTGTTTTAGACCATCTACATGTTGAAGGTTCGTTCAAGTAGAAGCCTACTGAAGCGTTTTGAGAGTTAGCAGCGACGCAAGCACCATTTTCTATTGAAGTTGCTTTTACAACTGGTGCTGTTGTGTCTGGAGTTGGGTCTACACAGAATCTCAAAGCATAGTCTGCTGCGTTTTCATTTCCGTTCTTGTCCCTACATCTCAAGAAGAATGTCCACTTTCCGCCGTTCTCCATTGTTAAGTTTTCTTTCTTCAAATTTGCTGGGCCTGGAAGTGAGAAACTTTCTGTGTGGTTGTATAGGTATAAGTTTGAACCACCCATCCAGTAGGCCATGTCTGTTAATTTTTCTGTGTGATTGAAATCAATCTTACATTGTGAAGGTTCGTCAGTTGTGATTCCAAATGTCAAAGGTGTGAATGCTTTGATGCAACCGTCGGTGGAATTTAAATTTGTAACTGTGAAACCTGGGCCCGGTGGTGATAATTTTACATTTGTATATTTGTAACTTGATGAAGGCAAGTCTTTGTCGTTAGGAGTAATTACTGGAGGAGTTACATCTTTAGGATTTACATAAACACATTTTTCACTTCCTGTTCCAGGATTTACTAATTCACATGCTTGTCCTAGAGATTTACATCTGTATTCTGAACAAGGCAATGTTTCATCGTTACAGATTTCACAATTGGTTCCACCATCTTTACTTGTTGGTGCTTGCCAAGGCTGACATGCGAAAGTTACAATTTCTGTTTTTGTGTCTTTGTACATCATTATGAAAATTACTGCAGCTACTGCAATGCCCCAAACTGTTGCACCCATTCCTGATGAAAGTTTCCCACCGAATGTAATCCATCCATTTCCAGCTAATGCTCCTCCTTGACCTCCTAAAACTGCAAAACCCTTACCTACTAGTGCTCCTGCTGCTAAGGACATTGAAAGAGCGTCTGTTTGTTTTTTATCTAAACCAAACATAGGACCTAACATTTGTGCAGCGAAATAAGCTACTACGGCCCATTGAAGACCAGAGACTAATGCATCTGCTGCTCCTCCCCCACCTATTCCTAAAAATCTTGATGCTGCTGAACTTCCCTGAGTTGTTGTGGTCGCTGTCAGTCCACTTCCTGCTGCTGTTGGCGGAGAGGTACCTAAGTTTGTTGAAGTAATTTTACCAGCACCATCTGTAACTTGAGCCACATATTGACCGCCCTGAGTTGTTGGAGCCACGATGTTTACTGATTCACCTGGAGCCAAAGTCATAATAGAATTACCTCCAGTAGGATTAACATAACTTAATGAACCACTAGTATAAGTTCCAGTAGGGACTGTTCCACCAGTATATGTTGCAGTTTGAATTCCTTTTATACCTGATGTTCCTGAAGGCGTCATTGTTGCTGAGGGAGTAGTAGGCACGGCTGTTTTTGCAGCTGTTGAAGCTGCTGTGGAAGTTGCTCCGCTTCCTGCTGCGACTGTTGGTGCTGTAGGCGTTGTTACTGGTGCTACTTTGGTGACCGCCCCTTTAGAGATTACGTTTGCAGTTCCATCGGGGCTAACAATAGATACAGTTCCATCAGGAAATGTTACTTGTTTTATTCCATCTCCTAAATCAACAATTGTTTCACCCGCATGTCCAGTAATAGGTGCCACAACATTTCCCGTCATTGAAACTGACGGAAGTTTGCCAGTCATAACTTGTAATAGATTTGTCATAAATTTGAAGTCTGTTGCTTGGATTGTTTCTATTGGAATTTCTTTTCCAGTTTTTTGGTCGATGATAACATCTCCCGGTTTAAGGTCAGAAACTTTTTTGATTTGCAACTGTTCTGCGAATGCAAACGGAGTTAGGACTAAAAGTAAAACCATGAAAATTGCAATTTGATTAACCTGCTTTGACATAAACATAATCCTCCGAGTTTAATTTTAAATTATTATTTACCATGTAAGCAGGTGCAACTGCAAATCCGGTTATTGAAGAAGAAATTACATTTCTTGCACTTGGTGTGAATTCTTTCTTCTCTTCATTTACTGTCCAACTATAACCATCATCTGTGAAAGTTCCTTTGTAGTTTGTTCCTGCACCGCAATCTCCAATTGCAGTACAAATTTGATTAACCTGCAAAGCCCAATCATCTTTCAAACATTCGCAACCTTCAATACATTTCCAGCTTCCGCCGATTAATCCTTTTTCATAAATTACAGTACAACTTGCGGATGCTTGTGAACAGATTGCTTGCGCATCTCCTTCTTTCCAGAAATCAAAACCTGGAGCAAAGTCAGGTACGCAAACTCCACTACCTCTATTAGTTGTTGTCTCTGGTGTTGTATCTTCTTTTTCATCTCCACCCATTCCTAAAAATGCGTTTCCAGTAATCGGAGCTATTGCTTTTCCAGTTCCCATTGTTGTTGTAGGATTAGAGAACTTTTGAGTTGATGCTGAACCGGATGATGAACTAGAACCACCACCAATAACAAGTCCATCAACACTTTCCATCCATCTACAGTCTCTTCGGTCAATATTATTACAATCATCTTCATCAGTTTGCATTACACAATCTTGCCATCTATTAACTCTGCAAGCTGCTGATGAGAATTCTCCGTCGCTAGTTTCTGTTGAGCCTTGGATACAAACTTCATTTCTAAAATCTGCGCAAGGTTCTACTCTAACAGTTCCGTCAATACAAACCTCTTTGAAATATCTGCTTCCTGCTGCATCAGTTTTAGCATCATTACCTTCTCTGTCTTCTGCAGGGAAAACACACCAGGATTCTCCATTCTTTCTATTTTTGCCTTCGCTATCTGTACAAGTTGTTTTCTTACAAATTAAATCTCCAAATTCAGGATTATTATTTCCGAAAATTCCTGAAGGTTCTCCACATCTTGCACCTAATAAATAATCACAGTTACCACAATTTTTGTCACTTCCACCGTTTGGTGCACAAACTGAATCTGCTGCTAAAACCATTCCGTTATTCCAGCTTTTGTCTTTATCTGAAGAGTAAATATTTTCTCTGTTTCCGCATGAGTCAGTCCAATAAACTTTTCCTTGATAACATGTTGTTGAAACTTGTCTTGCACAATCTGTTCCTAATTCTTCTGCGGAACATAAATAGTCCTTGTGAAATACTTTTCCAGTCACAACTTTTTCTGTTTTGTTTATAACTTCAACTTGCTGCTGTGCGTCACATTCTCCTCTCGTCGTAAATTTACAAGTGTTAGCAAAATCTTGTTCGTAAACACAAGCACCCATATCTTGGCTTTGCGCTGTTGCAATACAAGCAACTTCTGAGAAAATATTTGATCTGAAGTCTGTAGTTACACCAAATAAACTTGAAAGTCTCTTACATCTTACTAGTGGAACAAATGCTGCTTGGTCAGCAATTACACAACATCCTAATTGACATTGTGGAATTTCTGCTGCTTCTCTCTCATCCCATGTTCCCTTGCTTGCTGCACAGGTTGATTGAGGGGTATTATCCATACAGATTCCTTCTTGACTATCATAACATGTTCCTTGTTTACAATAGGAAGTTGATTCACAGGAAGTTGGAGAAGTTTTGAAAGGAGTTGTTCCTGTTTTAATAGAAGTATCACATTCTGAAAGAGGTGCGTTGATACAAGTTCCTCCAGCTTTTGTTTTTTCACAACAATAGGAAGGTTCTGAAATTTCTGCTGCGGAAACAAACGAAACTAGGAAGAAAGCTACTAACGAAATAAATACTATTTGTTTAATCATTTGCTGATACCGTATCCTGGAGGCCATGGAAGACTTCTGGATGCGAATTGATATTTAATTTTACTAGTTTTATCTTGAATAATATATATAGTGGTTTCATCTCCTTGTTTCAATTTGTCAATAAGGTATTCTGGGTAGAGCTGCATTATATAGGTTACGTCAGAGTCTCCGAATTGAACTTCCTGTTGTAAAATCGAAGTCGCAATCATGAGTGTATTGTAAATTGTCGAAGGTGTTTCAACTCTTAATTGTCCAATAGTTTGAGATGATTCTTTTGTAATAGTTATTCCACCCTCAAATGAAGTTACAATTTTTTCTGGTTGAAGCTCTACAGTAAATTCTGGAACTTTGTCTGAAACGTCGTAACCTTTTCTTCTCAAGTCATCTAGTGAATCTGAATAACAAGTTGCAATTTGGTCTTTAGTTATTTTTGCTAAATTTTCTTGGAATAATTTTTCTGGGAAAGGACTTTGAACTGTGCAAGTTTGATAATAATCATTTGTATAACACAGATAGGAAATGTTTTCGTCTTGGTATTGGTAACTAAATCCTGGTTCGACAAAACCTGCATTCTTTGCTAGTTCTGGAATGGAATTTTTTATAACATCTGAAACACAAGATTCAATTTTTAAATTTGCGGAACTGTTTGAAAGATAAGTTGGCTGAACATAGAAAAGATAAACTAAAATTCCACCGACGATGAGAATAGCTAAGAAAATGAAAATTGTCACCTGTCCCTTTTTATTTTGTTGCATTGTTTTTTTAACCATCGTTTATTTATAAATTATTCTATAATCCTGCTATTGTTACTGAACATAATGACGGTGCGTTTCCCCATTCGTCTTTACATTTCACGTAATATACTTCTCCTCCTTTTGATGATATTGAATGTTCTAATCCTGAGCCGATAGTTGTTCCATTGCTGAAAAGGAAACCACACTTATCTGTAGCATATCTGCAATCTGCTTCTTCTGTTGTGATTATTTTAATAGATGAGCCCATTCTAAATATTCTTGCAATCTTTGGAGAAGATGTGTCTTGTATAACTCTGAAGTTTGTTTCTCCCCTTACGCTGTCTCCAGTTTCATCTTTACATTCTATAAATATCTGATGAGTTCCAATTGGAAGATTGAAAGATTGTTTGTGAACTCTTTCTCCTGTTGTGAAAAATGGAATCATAGTGTTGTAGCCTGAAAAAGAATATGAACAAACATGCCACTTAGCACCCTCAGAAGTTTGAACTCCTAGTTCAATGGTTTTCATAGTTGTATCTGTTTCTAAATCTTCTTTAGGTGCGATGTTGTCTATCTTTATTGGACTCGCAACTTTGTCTAAAATAATTTTTACATTTCCAGACATTGTTGATTTTTCTGATGATTCATTTAACCAGGGTTGGTCTTGACATGCTAAATAAATATTTGTCTGAGTTGAGTTTATTGGAATATCTGTTTTGCAAAGATAACCATACAGGCCCCTGTTCATTAAATTTTGTTCACAATTCATTGTTTTAGACATAGTTCCGAATTTCTCGTCTTTGTTTGACCATTTACAAGTTGCTGGTTCTGTTGTATAAGCTATGAAATTTACCGAAGTTGTGTTGAATGACAAAAGAGAATTTGTTGCTGGTTCTGTTTTTGTAATTGTTGGAGGAGTTATATCTTTTCCTTGGTAAACACAAGCTTCAATTTTGTAAGGTTCTCTGAATTGATTTCCATAAGCGTCTTGACATAGTACATACAAATCCAAATCTCCGGACCAGTTTATTCCTTGTGACATACCATGTGAAGGGTCTGGCAAATTGAAAGGTAGGACATGATTGTAAGTATAATATGCTGTTCCGAAACTTGCCGACATGTTACTAAACTCTGCAACTTGATTTGTTCCGAATCTACATTGTGCTGGTTCGTTTGTTGAAAAGGAGAATAGCTGAACCTCATACGCACTCAAACAATCTCCATTTTCTTTTGTAACCTTAAATCCGTTTTCAGTTTGTGTGAATATATTTCCATTTGAAGCATTACCCATTGTTATTACTGGTGGACGAGCATCATTTTTCATAGCGTCACACATTTCTGCTTCTGTTCCTTTATTTATCAGTTGACATGCTGCACCTAAAGATTGACATCTATATTCTGAGCAGGGTTTCAAAAGATCACCGTTACATTTATTACAATCATCTCCTCCTGTCGGAGGTTGCCAAGGTTCACATGTAAATTTTATCTCTATAGGTTTACAATTTGAACCTAGAAAAGACATAATTACCATTAAAACTACTAAGATAACACCAATCCAAAAAAGAGCAAATACTGCTCCTGCTAAAGAACCTAATCCTGCTCCACCTGCACCAAAAACTGCAGAACCTGTTACTGCCCCCATTGTAACAGAGGAGGAAGCTGCAACAGTTCCTAACGCTGCACCTATAGCTGCTCCTCCGACCATTCCCACCATTTGCCAACCTGGAGCAGCACCTAAAGCTTGACCCAAATATCCTGCAACCATCATACCTATAGCTGCACCCATCATGGCTCCACCAAAAGCACCCCAACCAGCTCCAAGAGCTGCGGGCGCTGGTGGGCCCATTGCCCCTGCAGCTAAAGCAGTAGGTGTTGAAAAATAAATTACGGCAGAACCTATTACTCCTGCACCCATACCTATCATATTTAATGAACTTGTAATTGAAGCCATGCTATCTTCCGAAGTAGAAGCCGCCGTTGTTATTCCTGCTGCAGCTAAATATTCTGATAAATCTCCAGGTTCTGCATATTGGCCTTTTATTGGAATTGCTAACTCTGCAAGCTTTGCTTTGTATTCTTCTGAAAATTCTCCTTTGGATACCTTACATCCTTCTTGGACATTTCCAACTATATTTGCTTTCAAACCACAATCTCCTAAACTTCTACAGAAGTCATTCATTTCTTCTAATGTTTTGGGGGAATCACAGTTACAACCATCGGCACATTCGCAACCACCCCAGGTTTTTGCAACCATCATTTTTGTACAAGTTAAAGAAGCCATTGAACACATCTGTTCACCATTAGCAATATTTGATTTTCCAGATAAATCAAAACCGGGAGGATATTTTGGTGCTACAAATTCTAAATCATAGCTTTTTCCACCATTAATCTGTTTTAATATACAATCTAAGGGTACTTCCTTTGACTCTCCTTTTTCTACTTCATTTGCCCCTAGACATTCTTTCCACATATTTGGTCTACAAAAAGCTTGACGGAAATCTACAGTTTCTCCAACAGCTTCTAAAGTATTTGATTGAACACAAATTTGATTTCGGTAATCTGCACAAGGTTCTGAAACAACTGTACCTAAACTACAAACATGTCTCCAGTGTCTTGAACCAACAACATCATCTCCGTTGCCAATTGCACCATCGTAAACACACCAAGATTCACCATTTTTATATAAGACTCCATCTTCCAAACAGGAAGTTTGCTTACAATAATTATTTCCAATTGTAACCTCAAATTTGTCTTGAGTTGAGGAAGAACATTTTCCCCCCTGGAATCTATCACAATTTCCGCAATCTTGAGAGTTTGCATTTCCGTTTCCAGCATTACAGGAATTTTCTGGTGCGACTACAGCATCCCAATAAGTTTGGTCGTCCACTCGGGAAGCATCATAAATATTCGCAGGATTTCCGCAAGAGTCTTTGAAGTAAACTCCATCTTTCCCTTCGATGCAAGTTGTCTCTTTTGTTTTTTCACAAATAGTATTCAATTCTGGAGAAGTACATAATTTTCCTTCAATAAAATTTTCTAATGTTCCCGTCAAGGATAAACATTCTTTGTTTGTTATCATCTTACAATTTTTTTTGTCTTCGGAAGTTGAAGTGATACATGCACCTTTTTTTTCAACTAGAGAACTTAGAACACACTGCGCTTCAGAAATTGAAGAATCCCAGTCGGTTTGTTTGTTTTCACCAAGAACAAATTTTTCTGTGTAAATTTCACATTGTTTTTCTGTAGATAAAATTCCTGAGTTTCCTAGATCACAACATCCGAGTTGACATTGTGGAAGATTACAATTTTTATCTTCAGTCCAAACACCCTTACATGTGCTTTTGATTGTACTCTTATCACAGGTTCCAGAAGAATCATCTACACAACAACCAGTCTTACAAAAAGATGTTTGTTCACATTGTGTATTGGCTGCAAATAGTCTTCCGGGCGTACAAAGTTCTGGAATAGTTACTGCACAGGGTTCGTTATTGATTGTCTGAGCACAACAACCTAAACCAGTTCCTTCGGCAGAAACTATTGGAATTAGGGGGGCTGTTAATTTAGTAAGGAATTTTTGTGTTAGGTCTGCTAAGATTTCTGCTCTTTTTTGTTGAAGTGAATTATACTCTACTTGTAATTCTTTAAAATTTCCATCGGACTGATGCATTATGTATGCAAACGCAAAGGTTGAAAGTATAACTAATATAAGTTGAATGTTTGCTTGTGCTTTTTTGTTTATCATTTACATTCCGGCAGGAAAAGTGCAACTCCTTATTGCAAATTTAATTTGTTCGTTAGTTTTTTCATTTAGAGCTATATAAATTAAAGAGGTATCATAATTAGTTCTAGTGATTCTATATTCTGGATAAAGCATCATAAATCCATTGTAATCGAAATAACAATATTGTGATTCCTGATTTACAACTTCTCTAGCTAGATTAAACAAACCGTATGTCTGTGAAAGAACTTCGAAACTAAAATCTTCAAATGATTGAGAAGAACTTTCTTTTGAAACAACTAATTTTTTTTGAATATTTACAAGAATACTTCCAGGAACTAACTCAACAGAATAAATTAAATCTCCTTCTTTAACAGTATTTCCTCTTTTTTCTAATTCATCTTTCAAGTCAGTAAAACATTGCTCTACGTCTTCGTAAGTATCATCTATTAGAGAATCTTGTGCGATTGTTTTTATCATTGGATGAGTATTAATACAGGGCGTATAATCTCCTGATTGATAACATAGATAATTATATTTTTCTCCTTTGTACATTTTTGTCAAGGTAGGTTCTAAGTCTCCTGCATTCTCTAAAATTAATTTTTGTGAGGGTTCAAGTGCCACTGTAACACAATCTTTTATGAATGTCTTTGGTTCGATATTTCCTCCAAAAAAATTTATCACATCTTGTCTAAGAAAAATTGCTGCGATGATTGCCCCAACAATTAAAATTCCTAGAACAATAAATATTGTAACTTGTCCTCGTTTACTTGTCCTCATTTTGCCATCCATAAATTCACTCCTGCTTTTTTTATTTTTTCTGCTTCTCCTTCAATCACCAATTCTAAAAGATGTTTTTCGGCAGTGTTCCAAGATACTTCTGCCTTCTTAGCAACTTCAGAACTAGTCACAACTTTCTCCTCGTGAACTATCTTACGTATCCTACTATGAATATCCATTGGAAAGTAGGTAGGACTAATACTATATAAATGTTTCTTCTAGATTATTATCTCGCTGATTAGTTATTTTTATGAATAAAAAATGATTAAAGAAAAGGAAAACTATGAAGGTTCATAGGAATAAGAATAGGAAATATGTTATTAATGATAGAAGGAATAATAAGAGAGATATTAATTGTTCTCAACTCTTGGTGCTAAAACAAAAGCCATTCCCATTTTTTCGCCAGGGAAATCTAGTTTCAAAGGATAGTCATCTGAAAAGTTGATAACCATTTTTTCTGAAATCTTTTTTGCTTTCATGAATTTTGAAATGTACTCTAGGGAATATTTGGACCTTGAGCTTCCACTAATTTTTGATTCATCTGAAGAGAATTCTGCTTTTGCAGAGTTTAAACTTCCTTTGCCTTCTACTATGAAAAATCCTTCGCCAGTAGATAAAGTACAAGAATCTGCTACAATTGCACAATCTTCAACTGCCTGTGAAAAACTGTCTGCATCTATTTCAACTTTTGAATTAAAAGATAAAACTGGTTCTTCCTTTTCTTCGGAGTTTAATTCTATTAAAGACAAGACGAAATTTCTTTTTACTTTATCGAAGATTGAAATTTTCAACTGGTTTTCCTCTTGCTCTAGCAAAACTGAAGAAGAAGTTGATGCTCTTTTCAAAATTCTTTTCAAGTCTTCTAAATTTACACCCCAAACATCTCTGCCTGCTTCGTATTGTGAAAAGCTTTCCTTTGGAATTTTAAAAATTACCATTGCTACATTTGCCGGGTCGACTGCGATTATTGACATGCCATCCACTAAAAGTTTGATTCTTACCTCTGAAACAATCTCAGAAATGATGCTTATTGCATCTGCCAACTCTTTTGGTTTGTCTATTTTAACTAGCATAGAAGAAGATATCTTGGATTGTTTATAAGGTTTGTTGCTCTCGACTGGCTAGGTTTTGGGACTATTTACTATTCCTCAGAGTATAACAATTATTATAAAAGAAATCTACTGATTCCTATGATGGAAGAAGAACCCAAAAAAAAAGTACAGATTATTGCACCCTCTTACTACTCTAGACTAGACGTTCAGAATGCAATTTATAATTTTTGCAAGAACAGAGAAACTGTTCCGCGATATTTGGAAGGATTCGGAAAAAGACCAGATGTTTTAGACTATCCTAGTGATATTTTTGCTTTGGTGAAGAAAGGTGCAACGAGTTTTCATTGTTCTGAAGAAATTTGGAATAATCCTTTAGACATTAACACTGACATGACTCCCGAACAGTACAACGAAATAAAAAAAGGTTGGGACTTCTTGATTGATATTGACTCTAAATATTTAGATTATTCTAAAATTGCTGCTGACTTGATTGTGAAAGCTCTTGAATTTAACGGCGTTGAAAACATCGGAATCAAATTTTCTGGTTCTAAAGGATTTCATTTGATTGTGCCTTGGGAAGCGTTTCCTGAAGAAATTAATGGAGAAAAGACTAAGGACAACTTTCCAGAATGGCCAAGATTAGTGGCAGGATATATAGACGAGATAATTCATGACAAACTTGTTCAAGAAATTTTCAAAATGTCAAACAAAGATGATTTGAAAGGAAAAATGGTTTACGAGGTAATTTGTAGAACTACTGGTGAACTTGCGATTGAAAAGAAAATGTCAAAGTATATTTGTAGAAATTGTAGAGCCAACATGGATAGTACTACTAAATCTTCTAGAAAAGTTTTGAAATGCCCTTCCTGCGGTTATGACATGGATTTGATTTCTTCAGATAGTTTTTATGTTTGTCCTTCAACTAATGTAAGTTCGAAAATAAAACCTGAAGAATTTGAAAAGCGAGCGACAGCTAGGGATTTAATTGATTCGGTAGATATTGTTTTGGTTGCTTCAAGACATTTATTCAGAGCCCCCTATTCTTTACATGAGAAAACTGCTTTGGCTTCTGTTGTTGTTGATAAAAATGATGTGAAAAATTTCCAACCAATTTACGCTGACCCTTTGAAAGTTCAGATAAAAGATTTTCATCCTAATCCTAGAAAAGATGAAGCGAAGGAATTACTTCTGCAGGCACTTGATTGGGCAAAGAGAAAAAATAAGATTGAGAAAAAGTTTGAAGGTAAGGCTTTGGATTTGAAAGGTCTAACAATTTCAGAGGATATGTTCCCTGAAGTGATCAAAAAAATAATGAATGGGATGAAAGGCGACGGAAGAAAGAGAGCTTTGTCTGTTTTGGTTTCTTTCTTGACTTCCTTGGATTTTCCACAAGAATACATCGAAGAAAAAATTGATGATTGGAACAAGAAAAACTACAAACCTTTGAAGGAAGGATATATTAGAAGTCAGATTGTTTGGGGAATGAAACATAAGAGACTTCCACCGAATTATGACAAACCGGTTTACAAAGAACTCGGAGTTTTATCTGAAACTTCTGGTGTCAAAAATCCAATTAATTTTACAATTAGGGAAGCGATGAGGGCGAAAGGAAGAAAGGAGCGAAAAGGTAATGCCAAATAAACTTCTAAACGTCACAGATTTATCGGCGTACATTTTTTGTGCGAGAAAATTTTATCTTGAGAAAGTTAAAGGATTGAGACAACCATTAAACAAGGCAATGATTGAAGGTTCTATTCGACATAAAGTTTTGGAAGAATTTTCTGTTCAGGAAGAAAGATTGGTTGAAAGTTTTGGTAGTGTTTCAAAAAAAGAAATTGTTGAGAAGTTTCATAGTTTGCTTGATTTGATTATAAAAAAAGTTTTCTCGCAAAACGCTGAGACAATTCAAAAATTTGGAATTGACGTGAAAGAACTTTATAAAAAAATATTTGAGGCAATGGAAAATGATATTCTTCTTAGGGCTGGCTCGATTGATGATGCCATAAGAAAAGGTTTTACAGGAAAAGATTTGTGGGCAAACTTAGAACCTAAATATATTTCTGAGATGGAACTAATTTCCGAAGAGCTCGGACTGAAAGGGAGAGCGGATAGAGTTATGATTTCCGAAGATTCAATTGTTCCTTTTGAATTGAAAACAAGAACCATTGACAAAGTTTGGCCTTCAGATGAAGTTCAATTAACATGTTACGGCATGATGCTTGAAGAAAAGTATGGTAAAAAAATTCCGTTAGGAATTCTGGAAGCGGGAAATAAGAAACATGAAATAGTAATTGATGAAAAAAAGAAAAAGGAAGTTGTAAAATTAATTGGAGAGGTTAATGAGGTTCTTGAGGGTAGAAATTTGAGATTTCCTTCGAGTTTTGGCAAATGTCAGAGTTGTCCTTGGAAAAAGGAATGTGATGAATTATAGAGAAAGATTAATAAATGGTTTAAACATAAAAATAGAATGAAAAAAGTCGTGATAACTTTGTTTGCATTCGTTTTAGTTGCGTCGATGTTTGCATTTGTTTCTGCAGTTGACAATTCTACAGATAACTCTACAACAAACTCCTCCGTTGAAATAAGTGGAGAAGGATTTGAAAAATCATTTAATTGTTTGAGTAACGCCTTGAAAAGTGACTGTAGTGGGGCAACAACAATTGAAGAATTGTCCTTAGCTATTTTAGCTTCTACAGATGTTTCCGATAAATGTTTAACAAAGTTGCTAGACAAAAAACAATCTAAAAATTGTTGGGGAACATCTAGCTGTACCGTAAAGGAAACTGCTCTTGCAGTTTTAGCTCTTAATCATGCTGGTCAAAACACAGAATTGGCTGAGGAATGGATTTTATCTAAGAATATGACTTCAAGTGATTTGATTTGGTATTTACAACAAGACTCAAAAGAAAAAGCTGAATGTAAATTCACATATAACTCTTCTGGGAAAAACACCGAAGCTAACGTTCAAGTTTATGATAACAAAAAAATAAGTGGTTCAGCAGGTCCTTGTTTATCTCTTGCTCAGGGAAGTTTCTGGTTACAGGTTGCACCTAGCTGTTATAATAGCGACTTTAGAGTAACTTGCGATAAAGATTTTATTGCTACATTATTATATCAACAAAAGAATTCGCAAACATTATACATTTTATCTGACACAGTTTCTGCCCCTAAGTTTGAAACAATCACTCTTTCTCCTAAATCTTTCTGCTTTGGAGATAGTACTTCGTGTAGCTATTCTGCAACAGTTTGGGCATCTCTTGCCTTATTGAGAACTGGACACGATGTTGAATCTTTTGTACCTTATATTATTGCGATGGAAGAAACAAACAAACCTCTGTTACCAAAAGCATTTTCATATATAGTTACCGAAGAAAATGAATATGCTTTACAACTTATCGAACAAAAGGGTGGATTGAATGACTTCTGGTTAGCTGAATCTAGTGCGAATGATAAATTCTATGACACTGCTTTGGCATATCTTTCTGTTTCAGGTGTTAGTTCTGAAGTCGACAATAATGTTCGAGGATGGTTGGAGTTAAATCAAAATCAAAATGGATGTTGGGAGGGAAGTGCTAAGAGTTTAGTTAAAGATACTGCAATGGTTCTTTGGGCTTTAGAAGGAAAGAGTTTTTCAGGAAATGCAGAAGTAGTTCCAACAACAAGATGTAGGGAAGCAGGATTCTGGTGTATGACTCAAGCTGAATGTGTTCTTGGACAGGATGTTTCTGAAAATTATTTCTGTGAGGGTTTGACTAAAGACACTTGCTGTACAAATAGCAACTTAAAAGACTGTTCTGAATTAAGTGGTCAGATTTGTAAAACTGGTTTTGTTTGTGACGCTGGAAGTCAAGATTCAAATCAAGGAAGCTGTTGCTTAGGTGAGTGTATTGAAGAACCGACAGACTCTCAATGTGAACAAGAGGGATACTTCTGTAAATCTAGCTGTTCTGCAACACAAGTTGAAAAAGACTTTTCATGTAATGATGCAGGAGTTTGTTGTGGCGCTTCTGGTGCTAAAGCAAAGAGTTCTGCTTGGATTTGGATTTTAGTTTTATTAATAATTGCCGTGATCGCAGCTATCTGCTGGATTAAAAGAGAACAACTCAAACTTTGGTGGTTTAAGATGAAGACTAAATTTAGAAAAGATAAAGGCCGACCTTCTTCTACTTCAAATAGTGGAATGCCTCCTAAGCCCGGTTTTCCACCAATAAGAAATCCTCAGATGATGAGAAGACCTATGCCTCCAAGATCTCCAGTTAGTGCTCCTGCAAGAGGTCAGTTAGATGATGTTTTCAAGAAGCTTAACGACATGTCTAAGTAAGGTTTATTAAATGTTTATGCGACCTATTTATATGAAAGGTGTGATAATTTTGTTCTGTTTGTTTTACATTAGTTCTGTCTCTGCTCTGCCTAGCTTGAGTATTTATGGAAATGAATTTCAACCCGGAGAAACACTTGTTGGAAATATTACTGATGTTAATCAAACCCTCACTGCTTCTGACTTAAAGTTCTTTGATGGAAGAAGAGAGGTTTCATTCGAAAAAGACCTGGTGAACTCTGAAGGAAATTATTATTTCTATGTAGTTTTTAATAGAGAAGGGAATTTTTCGATGAAAGTTGAAAATGTTTTTTATCGTGAAGATGGTGCTCTAAAGTCCCTTAGTCTTGAAAAAAACTTCGAAGTAAAAAAGAAAGAAAATTTCTCTCAAATTCTTTACATAAAACCGGGGGTAATTTTTACGACACAGGACTTCGATTTAAGTTTAACAAATAAAGGTAATGAAATGATAAATTATAGTTACGGAAAAAAGAATAAAAGTTCTTTGAACGTCGGTGAAACTGAAAAAATAAACATAATTCCTTCTGAAAAATTTTCATTATTTGAAATAAAAGCTTACAAAACTTTTGTTGTTCCAATAGTTTACTTAAAAATAAATATTGAGAATAATACAAATAATTCTGTTGAAGAAAAAATTATTTCTTTAAGATCTTCTCCAAAAAAAGTTGAACTACAAAAACAAGTTGGCGAGACAATTGATTACACTTTTGAATTGCTAAATTTTGGAATAGAAAATCTAACAGATATTTCTATTATGACTAGTTTAGATTTCTTAAAAACAAATAGAATATCTTTGATTCTTGCTAAAACAGCTGCAAACTTAACAATCGTGGGCGTTGCAAACAAGGCAGGTTTATTTGGAGATAATATTACTGTTTCTTATTCTGAAAATGGAACAAAGGAAGAATTGAAAATTCCTCTAACAATTTACGTCTTTCCAGTAAATGCTAGTCCTGAAGAAATAAAACAAAGTCTAAGTTGTTTTGACGTCGGTGGTAAACTTTGTGAAGCGAGTGAAGTTTGTGTCGGTCCTATGTCTGATCAAATGGGTGGTTGCTGTAAAAGTTGCCAAAAAACAAAAAGTGAAAATTCAAATGGTGTTATTGTGGGAATATTGATTATTGTTTTCTTAAGTATTGTAGGTTTTGCTGTTTATAAAAAATTTAAAAATGTAAAACCAAAAAATAAACTCATTTCTTCTTAGATTTTTTAGAAGATTTTGCTTTCTTTTCTTTTTTAGGTTTCTCTGATTTTACCTTCTGTTCTTTCTCTACTCTATGTTGAGCTATTGCCTGTTGAATCTTTTGAAGATGTTGCATTAGTTGTTGGTTTTTCATTTGAGCAATTTTTGCTATCTCATCATACTTATGTAATCTTCCAGATAAATCACTTAAAAAGTTAGTCGCTTCTTGTGAATTAAATTTCAGATTATCTGGTTCGAGAACTTCAATAGAAGCAGGTAAGAAATCAAACATAAGTTCAGTTAATTTTAGAAAACTTTCGACTTCTACTTCTACTTCAACAAACGAAGAGTATATATCTTTTTCTTTGTCTACAAGTTTAGCATCTGAAAATGTCTCAGAAATGTAGTTAACTCCCTTCATGGACTTCATAACGCCCACGTGAGCTTTCAGAGCCTCTTTTATATGTTCTGGAGGTCTACCTGCGATTTCCACAATCATTATTGCTCTAACTTTTTGTTCTGTCATTTTCGTATTAGGAGAAAAATAATTCCGAGGAGAAAAACGCAAAAACCTGTTAAAAGGTATTTGTTGACTTTTTCCCCTTTTGACTCGGAAACTATTGTCTCTTCTTGTTGAGCGTTATTTAGATTTATAATGCTTTCGCTGGGTTCGGGCTAGGAAATTTGAATGACTGCTGCTGTTGTCTTAGTTATTTTTGAGCTAATTTCTTCGTCCTTTCCCGAGTTTTTTCCCCCTTATAGTAGTTTCTTCTCCATTTTCAACACAAGCTAAACCTTGAGATTTTATCTTTTCTAAAGTAGCTGGCCCTGTGCCTTTTACTTCTATTAGTTTATCTACGCTAGAAAAAAGTCTTGAGTCTGTTATTGCTTGTGCATATTTTGGACCGATTCGTTATCTTATCTAATTCAGTTAGAGAAGCAGTGTTAATGTCTATTTTATAGGATGAACAACTTGCAGAAATAAAAGATAATAGCAAGATTAAGAGCAGAATTGATTGAAAGATTTTCATTTTACGAATACAACAATATTCCGACTGCAATGGATGTGTTCACTAAGAACCACAAGATATACAAAACAATAATCGGTTTTTGTTTATGAATAAAACCGTAGACAAGCCATGGAAGGTTAAATAAGGCCCAAGAAGCCCAGGAGATAAAAGATAATCCTTGTACATTATGTAACCAGTACACTTCATAAACTTGAGGTATAGCCATTAACGGACTAACTACTGCCAAAACCATTAGAATTTTATCAAGAAAACTTATCCAAAACTTTTCTGAAGGATAACCTTCCACACTTTTAAAAACTGCTGCCTTAACTTTATTTAGAGTCTCTTTTCCTATGCCTTTTATACCTTCTAGTAAGTTAATACTCTGCGTTAACCTCTTTCTTTTGCTTATGTGATATACTCCTGCGCTTTGCATGTTAAAAGTTTTTGTACCTCTCTTTGAAATTTTGATACTTGATAACAATATTCCGCCCATTTAAATCCTTTTCTGCAATCCAAATTTCATTGAATATGCCTTTTTCTAACAAGAACTTGCATTTTTCTTTTTCTTCTTTAGATAAAATTCCATTTAATTTCACTTCAACGCCAATAACATCAAAATATTTTTCGTCTAATCTTTTTATGACGACGAAGTCAGGGAACCCAGTTCCGATTGTCATGACTTTGCTGAAAGGGTTAAATTTTCTTTTTGCTTGACAAACTTTCAGGGTTTCTAAATCAAAATTATTGGACCATTTGTCGACAGTCCAGCCTTTTTCTTCTAAATCTTTTCTTACTCTTAGTTCGAATTGTGCACCAGCTTGACGAGATTTTTTTCCTTGTGCAATTTTTGTTTTTTCTTTTGAAATGGGAACTCCTTTTTCATCCCAAGAAGTTTCATAATCTTCGCTAGAAGCTTTTTCTAATTTTTCTAAAATCTCCTCTTTTCTTTCTGATGTTGTCATTATAAATCTCGTGCTAGTAATGTTCTTCTGTTGTTTTGTTTTGCTCGAGTTTCAGCTTTTTTAATCATTTGTTGAACTTCTTTTTCTAATTCTGTGCAAAATTCTTCAGAAACAGAAAATTCCGTCGCTGTTTTAATGTTTGTTTTTACTGTTAGTGCCATCTTTCTTTTTCTCTTTTGATTTTTCTGTTGGTTTCTCCAAAGGTTTCATTAAGGGAAAGGCAACACATTCTCTTATTGGTCTATTCATTAGGACTGCAAATAGTCTTTCAGAGAAACCAAAACCGCATGCAGGCGGCATTCCATATTTTAGTGCTTCCACAAATCCTTCATCATGATCCATACTTTCTTCGTCGCCAGCATCTTTATTCTTTCTTTGTTCTTGTAACCTAGCTTCTTGATCTGAAGGGTCGTTTAATTCAGAATAACCGTTACCCATTTCAGAACCTGCTAAAATAACTTGAAATTGCTCCACTTTTCTAGGATCTTTTTCGCTTCTCTTTGCTAGTGGTGTTAATTCTACTGGTTGTCCTACTAAAAATCCTGGACCTGAAAGTTGCTTTCTGCAATATTTCCATAATAAATCTACTAATCTCCATTTGTCTACTTTTTTATCATACTCAATTTTTTCTTTGTCAAGAAATTTCATAATTTCTTTTTTGTCTGATTTGTAAATGTTTATTTTTGTTTTTTGTTCTATCAAATTTTCATAATCATATTTTTCCCACTTCTTTCCTAAGTCTATTTCATATTCCCCATACTTAAACTTAAATGTTCCTAAAACTACTGTCGCTATTTTCTTGTATAGGTCTTCTACAAGTTTCATTCCATCATTGAAATCTGCATAGGCCCAATAGAATTCCATTTGCGAATAGTCTTGTAAATGTTCTGCGTCCATTCCTTCGTTCCTAAATTGTCTTCCTATCTCAAAAGTTTTTTCATAACCTGCAACTAAAAGTTTTTTTTGCCATAATTCTCCCATGGAAATTCTCAAGAAAACATCTAAGTCTAGAGCATTGTGGTGCGTTGAGAATGGTGTTGCTGCAGCTCCTCCTGCAGAATTTTCTAAGATAGGAGTTTCTACTTCTAAAAATCCTTTTTCAAGTAAAAAATTTCTAGTAGTACTCCAGAATTTTTGTTTTTTAATAAAAATATCTTTCACTTCAGAGTTCATAATTATATCTAAGTACCTTTTTCTTAATTTTTCTTCATCATCTTTTAATCCGTGAAATTTCTCTGGAAGAGGTAGAACTGATTTTGTTAGAAGAGTTATTTTGTCTACGAGAATTGACATTTCACCCGTTCTTGTTCTCAAAGGATGGCCTACAATTCCTACAATGTCTCCGGAATCAATTTTCTTGAAGACTGCTATAGATTCATCACTTGTTTTTCCATCTTGAAAAACTAATTGAATAAAACCTTTAACATCCTGTAATTTTGCGAATGAAAGTTTACCGAAACTTCTTAAAGACATAATTCTTCCAGCCACAATCACTTTATCTTTAGACTCTTCTTCATTTTTTAGCTTTTCATATTTTGCTAGAACATCTGTAGAATGAACTCTTTGTTCGTGCAAGTCAAATCTATGCGGATAAGGATTTATTCCATCTTTTTTTAACTCAGTTAATTTCTTCTTTCTCTCTTCAATTATCTGGCCCTCACGTCCTTTGATTTCTTCCATAGAAAAGATTAGTTGTTAGGGTTTATAAGAGTTTTTAGAATCGTAAAACTTTGAATTCTTTCAGATCGCCAGTCCATTTTCTTTCTTCTGCTGTGACACTTCTGATTTGAGAATATTTTGGACCTTGTTTTATTTCCTCTAAAATTTTTGCAATGTTTTCCTTTTCGCCTTCAGCGATTATTTCTACATCACCATTGTCTAGATTTCTTGCTATACCCTTAATGCTTAAAGCGTCTGCTTTTTCCTTGACGAAGTTTCTAAAGAAAATACTTTGTACTGTTCCTTTGACAATGATTTTTGCTGCTCCTCTCATGGTTATAATAACTGTTGATGCTTTTTATATCTGGTGGTTACTACTCTATTCTCGACTGACTTGGATAGTCTTCTACATTTACTCCGAAAGATTCCTTAAATATTTCTGAAGCAATTCGATAGTTTTGATTCGTTTGTGGGAAAATATAGTTACATGTTACCTCTTTGTTACGAGCAAAAAATCTTATTTGTTCATCGCCCAACAATTTTTGACCAAAAGCTACTCTCGGATTAATTAGTTCTCCTACTTCTTGGAAAAACTTTTCTAGGCTAAAATCATTAATTCTTGACCGAGGCGAACCTGCTGAAAAATCAAAAAAATTTCCCCAAGTTTGTTCTAAACCTCTTGCAAACTGTTCTACTTTTTCTTTTGGCTCATTATCTAAAAATAACCATCTTTCCATTTTAATTTAAACGAAACTTAGTATATAAGAATTATTGTGGTGACTAAACTACCCTATATGTGGACGAAATTTGTTCAGTTTGCCAGTTAGTCTTTATTGAACCCGGTAAAGCGAAAATAAGAGCCCTATCTAAATATCTTAAAGAATTATCAAACAGTTCTTTAAACTCTAGTGGAACTTTTCTTTCTAATCCAATTACTGAAAAAGAAGGATTATCATTGAGTGTTCTTTCTTTTGCTCTTTGCCCATCTTCTAAAATAAGTTTTCTATAACCTGTTTCATCCACCTTACTGGAAAAATCTAAATGGGCATATCGTCCTTTATCTTCATAACCTTCAATCATACTCTCTCCGGGATAAGTTGCAAGCACATTAATTAAACCGTTGTAGTCTCCGTGATATTGTACTCTCACCATTTTATGAAGTCCAATTGGAGGAACAATGGTGTTCCCGAATAACTCTGTCACAAAAATATGCGGATAATTCTCAAATGGCTCTGCCAACCTATAATGAAACATCGGTAAAAATTTTTCAAAGTGACCTACTTCTTCAAGACGTTTTACTCCATCTTCATGAAACCTCATACATACTCTTTCAAAAATTTCTTTTCTTTGTTCTTTAGTTAAAAGGACCATGAAATACGAAGTGATTAGAAACTTATAAGGATTGTTGTGATTAATTTTTCTCACGTGTGTCATAAGAAATTACAATTTCTGTAGGTTTTTCGTCGTATGCAACACCTGAATCAAAACTAACTTTATATCCTACTTTTTCAAAGAGGGTTTTTAACTTTAGTCTCTCTGGATTTGTTAAGTTATCCACTCTTTGTGAGTTATAAGCAAATTGCCAGTTTTCTCCTTCATTGTATGATTCAACAAGTCCTTGATTTATTATAGACACTAATCCCTTAATCCTATCTAAATTTGCTTTATCGAAAGATTTTTTTCTTAGATTTTCCGGTCTTATTGGTCTCATAGAGATTTATATTCTTTAAAGCTTTTAAGGATTATTATCCTTGTCTATCTATCTCATTATGGACAATTGTTACGACTTGAGATGCAAATAAGATTTTCGGTGAAACGGAAACCTTATCAATTCTTTTTAAAAGTCTTCTTTTGTCGTCGGGAAAACCATCTTGGTCTCCAAGAACAAACACCTCATTTCCTTTTAATTTTAACTTTCTTATGTCTTCTCCTTTTTTATCTAGAACGAAAACATTCTTTCCTGACTCGTCTAATTCTTTTATTAAAGCTTCAAAAGATTTTTTTTCTACGAAACAACCAGGCATAGGGTTTACAATTTGTCCTTTTTCCTTTGGACATTTGTGTAAAATTCTTTTTATTAAACCTGCAACGTCTTTTTTAGAAATTGGCAACTTTTCATCATACTCAATTAAAATGTGAACTGGGGGGTTTGGTGGTCCGTCAAAGATTAAATGAAGTTTAACGTCTTTTCTTATATCATGTGAAAGAAAGAATACTGAAATTAAAACGTTTATCGCGATGTCCATTCTTCCAGCTTCCATTAGGTTATCTTTGATGAAACTTCCGGAAGTTACTGCGTTCTTTGAATAATATAGGAATTCAGCCATGTAAAATTGAATAAAAGAATGTTTAAAGAATTAACTACTCTCTTTTTGAATTTGAGTTTTATTTTTTTCAAAAAACTCTATTGCTCTCGCTAGCTCTTTGTGATGTTTTGAATATTTGTGGATGTCTATTTTTTTCTTATAGGCTTCACATGCTTGAACTAACGCTGCTGCTCCTGCTTTTGTTCCGTCTGGATGAGCGTGACAACCCGCGCCCATTGTTGTTATGAAATCGACGCTTCCCATTACGTCAATGAAGGGTTTTAGTAAAGTAGGGTTTAGACCTCCAGAAATTATAGGACAACATTTCTTTATTCCTCTCCAGTCCTGGCTCTGTAGGATGACGTGGTGAGCATGATCTGATTTGATTAGTTTTATTATATCTTCATCCTTTTCTGAGGATCTAGACCAACTCTGAGTGAAGATATGACCCTTTGCAAGGAGATTGAGTATTCCTTTTGCAGCAGTTATATCTTCCTCTGGAGAACCTGCCATTTTTCCTATACCTGCAGTACCTGTATGAATTCCAGAAGCTCCTGCCAATCTTGCAAATTTGGATAAAACTAAAACGGAAAATCCGAAAGGATTTTCTGGTCTTGTAAATGCGCCATGTGCTGCCCTATGATAATGTAAAAATACTTCTGGATATCTTCTTCTTACTGTTTGAACTGCGGTCCAACCCGCAGTTATTCCGTCAACTAAAAAAGCATAACTTCCTTTTTCGAATCCAGCCTTTCTAACAAGTTCACATCTTTTTATCATCGTGTCGAAATCTCCTGCAGAGACATTAAAAGAATGAACTTTCTTTTTTCCTGTTTCTTTTACTGCTTTGTCCATTGCCTGTTTTACATATTTAACCATAATTTCATAATCACAAAAATCTTGGTCTGCTTGCGGCTCATCATTCTTGACAAAATCTCCTCCACCAACCCAGAAATCATAACACACTTCAGCGTATTCTGCAGCTGTCAATCCTATTTTGGGTTTTATTATTGTTCCCAATATTGGTCTTTTGTAAATTCCTAAATATTTTCTCATGTCATCTAGAGTATAACTTGGGCCGTCATAATGTTCTAACATTGTAGGAGGAAACCAAACGTCTAAAAGTTTTAGTGCAGATACTTCTTTCATTCCAAGAACATTTCCGACAATAAAGGTCAATATGTTTTGTACGTTTGCATTTCTATCAAAAATTCTCCAAGGGTAAGCAATCCAAACTAGGTCTTTTTTTAAATCAACTTGATAAACTAAAGCATTTAAACTTCTAGAAAAAGCTGTTTCAGTTTTTACTTGAAAATTTGTTCCTGTTGAAGATTCTGCTGCAGTTTCGCATGCGGCTTGCAGAGTATTCAAATTGTGTCCTGGAAGAAGATGGAAACAAGTTAAAAGATATTGTCCATTCTGAGGATTTTTTAAATCTAAATCTAAATAAGCTCTTTGATGATCATTTAGAGATTTAATCATCTGAGGTATAGTTAATTTTTTCTGCGTCACCATCTTCTTTTTATTTGAAGTGAATCCTAGTTTTTATATCTTACTCTAACAATAAAAGAGCTGCCATGATGACAACTCCTAGAATAAAAAATAGAATTTGAAGAATTGAACTCTTTAGTTGTGTTTCTTTATGCAGTTCTGGAATTAAATCGCTTCCGGCGATATAAATAAAACCCCCTACGGCAATGGAGGCTAAAATTACTTCTATATTTGCTAAGAAATTATTAAGAAGGAAAACTGCTGCAACACCTAAAAATGCTATTAACGCTGTTAAGAAATTTAACATAAGTGCTTTCGTTTTTGTGAACCCGCCATGGAGAAGAACTCCAAAGTCGCCTATTTCTTGAGGAATTTCGTGTAACAGAACCGCTATGGAAGTTGCAATTCCGGCAGGAATTGAGATTATATAAGCCGAAGCAATAATTATACCGTCAAGAAAATTATGTAAAGAATCTCCGACAAGATTCATATATGCAAAGGGGTGTATATGTGTTTTGGAAATTGGCATGTGGCAGTGTTGCCAGTGAACAACTTTTTCTAATAAAAGAAAAAGGAGAATACCTACTAAAATAAAAACTGAAATTGAAAAGGTGAAACCTGTTTTTGTTAGCTGTGGAAGAAGATGAAAAAATGCGTCTCCAAAAAGTGCACCTGCAGAAAAACTTATAAAATAAATTAAAATCTTTCTTAGTCTTTCAATTTTTATCCCTAATGTAAAAAGTCCGACTAAAGAAACTAAACTTATAATTAAAACGCTTAACAAAGAATAAATCCAAACTAGATTCATTTAAATTTTCTCCAACTGCCAGCTGTCTTTTGTATCTTTGATGAGCCAACCTTTTTCTTTTAATTCATCTCTTAATTCATCCGATTTTTTCCAATCCTTATTTTCTCTTGCATTATTTCTTTTTTCAACTATTTTCATAATCTCCGAAGGTATTTTCAGTTTTTGTTTTTCCAAAAGTTTCAAACAAAAAACTTCGTCCATCTTCTTTATTGTTTGATACTTTCCTTCTGCTTTCTCATCTCTAACTAATTCCCATAAAACGGCTAAAGCCTGAGGAGTGTTCAAGTCATCATTCATTGCTTCTGTGAATCTTTCCAGGTATTTTTCGTTTGTTTTTTTGTCTTCTGAAATGTTTTCTATTATTCTCTTTAGTCTTTCATAAGAATTTTTAGCATCGTCCATTGCTTGCTTCGTAAAGTCTGTTGGTTTATTATACTGGGTAGATACTACGAAATACCTAAGGGCCATTGCAGGATATTCTTTTAATAAATCTCTGATTGTTTTAAAATTTCCAAGAGACTTTGACATTTTTGTTCCTTCAACATTTACCATTCCGTTATGCATCCAGTAGTTCACAAATTTCCCATAGGCTGCTTCTGATTGTGCAATTTCATCTTCGTGATGAGGAAAAATTAAATCTGCGCCGCCACCATGTATATCAAACGGAACTCCTAAAACCGCTTTTGTCATCGCAGAACATTCAATATGCCATCCCGGTCTTCCTTCACCCCAAGGAGAGTCCCACTTAGGTTCTTCGGGCTTTGAAAATTTCCACAAAACAAAATCCTGTGGATTCTTCTTGTTAATGTTGACTTCTTTTCTTGTTCCTGACTTCAAATCAGTAATATTTTGATGAGAAAGTTTTCCGTATTTTTTAAATTTTGAAATGTTGTAATACACCCCGTCGCCTTCAATTACATAAGTATAACCTTTTTTTTCTAGTGTTGCCACTAGTTCGATCATCTCTTTGATAAATTTAGTTGCAAAAGTTCTTTTTGTTGGTTCTTTTATATTCAATTGTTCGTAGTCTTCTAAATGTGCCTTGGTGTTTTTCTCAGTTAATTCTTTTATAGAAATCTTTAGCTCATTGGCTTTGTTTATGATTTTATCATCTATATCGGTTACATTGGAAATATAATTTACCTTGTAACCAGAAAATTCTAAATATCTTCTAAAGATATCAAACGAGACCTGAGATTTTGCGTGGCCGGCATGGGGGACATCGTTAACTGTTGGCCCACAAACATACATCTTAACTTCTCCTTTCTTGATTGGTTTGAATTCCTCTTTCTTTCTTGTTAGTGTGTTGTAGATTTTTAACATGATAATTCAAAAGAAAAGATGTTTATAAGATTATTTGAAGATTACTTAGCTAACACTTGTATATCAAAGGATTGTGTTTCGTAGGTCTTCCCACTTTCTTTAATATTCAAATTGAATCTTATAGTACACAAAGGTGAATCTTCTGGAATTGATATTCTTATAGTATCTACAAATTTACTTCCAGGTGCAATAGCAATATTTGTTCCCGTTCTTCCTGCAGAAATCCAACCGGAAATTTCTTTCTCAGTTATTCCCTGACATTTTGATTTTAATTCTGGGTCGTTAATAGAAACTTCATAGCTAAATGCCGAATCGTCAGATTTTCCAGTTAGTAAATTCTTTATAACAAACTCTATACCCCATGTTTCTCCTTGCTGTACTTTTAAAATTCTATTTGGAAGATAAACAATTAATCTTTGGTCTTCGGTGAATAATTTGTTGATTTCATCTTTAGTTTTATCTGCAATTGTATTAACATTATTTGTTGCGCCATCAAAGAGAGTTTTTACTAGAACCAATCCTAAAATTAACATAGACATTGCAAGAACAATAACTACAATTGTATTGATAGAAAGTTCTATCGCCGCCTTTTTGTTCCTCTTTTGCATTGTATTTCTTAGCTTTCCTCTTTTATAAACTTTATTAGTCGAAAAGGTCTTCACTGTATAATTCTTTTTTACTATATTTCAGCGCTTTAACCTGGCCGTTAGATAATACAATCTTTGCAGCTTCTTCTCTATTAACAAATCTGTTATAACTTGTTAAAAAACCAGTTTCATATTCTCCAACTTCTGCTTGCCTTTTTCCAGTCATTGTAAACATTTGGTGGGTACAATGTATATGTTGATGTCCTGAAAAAACAATTCCTTTTTCTATATTTTTTGGTAGAAAAATTGGAGTGGGTAAATCCTTATACCAAATCGCACTGCATAGAACTCTTTCTAATTCTTCCATTTATCTAAATGGGACGAAAGGGAATCGAACCCTCGACCCCACGGTCTTCAGCCGTGTGCTCTCCCACTGAGCTACCGTCCCTTAATAATTGTGAGTAGAAAAGGGTTTTTAAGTTTGTGGGGAAGTCTATTTTTTGGACAAAATTAGGAAGTAATGCTTCTGGTGAAATGGTTCTAATTCTGTTGTGGCCAGAATATTAAAATCAGATTCTAACTCTTTTTTCACATTTTCTAGAGTTTCAACTTTTGACTTTTGTGAAATACTTTGGGTTTTAAGTGAAAGAAAGATTTTACAATTTTTGTCAACCAGTTCTGCATTTGAAGTTAAAATTTTAATCTGGTCTGCTGACGGAATGTCTTGAAATAAAATGTTTATTTTTGTTTTACCAATCATTTTTTTAGTATTTTCTGTATTTCTTGCATCTGCAAAAATTGGAAGAACATTATTTTTGTTTTGTGCTAATCTAACCAAATGAATTGCCATTGTTGGTGCCTTTTCTACTGCAAAAATAGTTCCTGAAGTTAAATAAGATAAAAATGAAACTGTTGTTCCAGAAGATGCGCCAAGATATAAGATATTTTCATCGCCTTTTAGAGAAACATCTAGGCCTTTTTCCATCGCCGCTTTCCATTTGCTGTGGTTTGGATCCCATTCGTTTTCCATTTTGTTAGTAAATAAAATTGCCCTCAGCACATCGCTTGAGGTGTTTCATCATCGGGCAAAGTTTTGAAAATAATCTATTTTAATTTTCTGTGAAAGTTGATTTGCTAACTGTCTTGCTGCTTTTCCTTTTTCTTTTGAAGCTTGAATTGATTTTGATTTGAAAATGAAACCATACTTTGGGCCATAACTTGAAATTGCCTTATGTCTGAAGAAAGCTTTTTCAGCTCCGATAAGTTGGATTGTTCCTGCCGGTTTTCTGTAGAGATTATTTATTCCACCGAAGAAAGAAACTAATTTTCCTAGAATGAAAGGTTCTACTAGCATGGAAGAATTTGGTAAATATTTTTGATTTAAATTTAGAAGAGATTTTACAGCGACGCCTTTTGTGGTGTTGTAATCTTTGAAAGAAAAATCTTCTTGTAGGCCCATGAAAGTTCTTCGTAACATTTCTTTTTCTTCATAGTCTAATTGTAATCCGTATTCAAATTCAAATTTGGAATTTTTTGCTTTCAAGAAGTTCGCGTCTTTTGAAGAAATTCCATAGGGATCTAGAACAAGATACAAATCTTTTACTCTTCCAGAATATTCATCTTTTTTGTTTTCTATATCTTCGATTATTCTCGTAAAAAATATTATGAGTTGGTCTTTCATCAAGGATTTTTGAATGTCTTTTTTCGCTTGAATTATTAGTTCTTGTTCCATAAATTATCGAGGAATTTCATATTTAAAAAAGGTTGTAAGTAGGAAGTAGGCCGCTTTCTGTCAGACTTTGTTTCTTCTTGCGAAGACAAACAATCTGCGCTAATATCCGACTATGCCCGTGCAAAACGGTTGCATCAACCAGGATGTTCGTTCCAGCCGAATTTAATCGGATCGTTTCTATATCAGAGCCACGCCTCTCGACGCTCAATTTGCATTGATGGTTTGTCCTTAATGAACTAAATCACTAAGGGATGTGCGGACCTTCCTCAGAATTCTTCAATCATTTTACATTGAATTGGCTTTTAACCGAACCCCGAAATTAGCTATCCTACTTACAGTTATGATATGTGAAAATGGTTTAAAAATCTACCTAATTTTTATTTTATTTTATCCTAGACTAAACAATTTGCCTCAGACTACCAAGATATAACTAAATTAACTGGAGAAATTTCTTTTAGACGATTACAGCATATATGATCTTCTTGATCGTCATATCCTAATTTTATTTGAGGATTTTGTATTGGACGTAACCAACAAGAACAATCAGAAGCAATCCTCATAAAACATTTTCTTTGATCCTCTTGGTTGGTATATTCTTCTAAACATAATGAAGGATTATGGGGGAATACTTTTTCATGACTAATACAATATTCTTCTACTTTCTGATTTTGAAAACAATAGTCTTTCTCTAGATTAATCGTGGCGAAGGCAAAAGCGTTCAAACAATCTGATTTTTCTGAACCTTTTAGATTCCAACAAGGATTATAAAATAGAAAAGAGATTATGGAAAAAATTAAGATTAAAATAATAACTGAAAGGAATATTAAAAAGAGTTTCTTAGAAATCTTATCTTTGATAATTAAAAAAATTAAAGAAAGAGAAAAATAAAAAGAAAAAAGGACTAAATAACTTATTAGATAAAGAATGATACTCCAACCAGGGTTTGAAAAGTTCCACAAGAGGATTATTGCTTTACAAAGAGGATATTTGACCGGTTCAAAGTTAAAAATTGTAGAATACATTGTTCCGAATCCCATCCCTATGGGGGTTGCATAGGCGGAATAAACATTTTCAGAGAGATCATTACAAACTAAATTTATTTTATACCTTGAAAGAGAATGTTCTCCAAAAAAACCAAAAATGAGTAAGATAATATTTATTAAAAGAAATATTAAAGCTAAGATTCTTGCTTTTCTTATCATCTCTTTTTCCATTATGGGAAAGAAGTTGAATAGTATAAAAATCTAATGAAAATCTCAACAATTGAAGACAGTACTCATCTGAAACTAGTTTTCCGAAATTTGTTTCTCGGTGTGAAAAATTTAATATTTTAATAAGGCTATTAGTAGATGCGGGCTGAACAACTCGCCGAAGCTCGAAGCTTACACCCCATCTCTATCGACGCCATCTTCTTTGGCGGCCTTCGTTGTCTCGTTTTGCGGATCGCTTCGTGCTTAGATGCTTTCAGCACTTATCGATGAAATGCGTAGCTGCTCGGCCTGCTCGTAACAACCGATACACCAGAGGCATCCGACTTCCGTTCCTCTCGTACTAGAAAGACGTTCCACTCAGACAACAACACACCTAGTAGATATCATACAAACTGTCTCACGACGTTCTTAACCCAGCTAACGATCCCTTTTAATATGTGAACTCCAGCACCCTTGGCCGCTTGTGCACGGCCAGGATAGGAAGAGCCGACAGCGATGTACCAAACCGCCCCGTCAATGTGAACTATCGGGGGCGACAAGCCTGTTATCCTTGAGGTACCTTTTCTGTCATCACCGCGTCCCATTAAAAGACGTCGGTGGTTCGCTAAGCCCAGCTTTCACTTCTGCTTTCCTTGCTTTTCAGAAAACAGTTAGACAAGCTTTTGCCCTTACACTCTACTCCAGATTTCCGACCTGGATGAGCTTGTCTTTGGGCCCTATCGATATCTTTTCGACAGGGCGCCGCCCCAGCCAAACTGCCTGCCAATTGCTGTCCCAAGAAGGTGAGTGGTTCCATCAAGAATGGGTAGTGTTACATTATTGCTCCGTTTTCGCCAAAGCTAAACATCGACGCTCCTACCTACGCTAAGCACTATTAATAGAATCACAACAACAGGTTGCAGTAAAGGTCTACAAGGTCTTCGCTTCCCACTAGGCAACACCGGTCTGTTCACCGGTAAATGATTTCGGAGGGTTCTGGTTAGGGACAGTGGCAACCTCGTTAAACCATTCATGCACGTCTCCATTCAGAAGACAAGGCATTACGCTCATTATGTTATTTAGAGATTTTTTCAATGACATCTCAATTCTTTACATCGCTGTAAAGTTCGGACTATATCTTCACCAGTTTTAATTGGTGTTAAGCGTGTAGTCTCTGAGGATTCTTCTTTTTCAAGAAGTCTTTCCTGCTGATTGTCCGCAACTAAAAATTATCACTGCCGATTTCTCGACGAGTATTTTAGTATTCTCGGATGTTCCAGCATATAGCTTAATTTTTTTCTTAGATTTAACTTTTTATTATAAATAGTCTTTTATGGTTTACCATGAAAATAACGCTTGAAGCATTTGTTGACTAACAAATGTAAGGCAACGCATTCACCTTAAGAGCGTCATAGTTACGCCCGCCGTTTGATGGGCTTTCACTCCGTTGGAACGGAGGTTTAGACACCACCACTGGGCAGGTTTCACCAAGTATACACGTCCTTTCGGAATAGCACTTGGCTACGTTTTTGGTAAACAGTCGGGCCGCCCTTGTTACTGAGATCTACTCTCCCCTATAATGAATCATAGAAAAGAATAGACATCCCTTATACCGAAGATACGGGACTATTTATGCCGAATTCCCTTAACCAGTTTATCCCTTCATGTCTTGGCCTACTCAGCCAGAGCACCAGTGCTAGTTCTGGGTACGGCTTACTTATTTCTATTTCTTAGACTTTTCACTGGCTCCTGGACTCGACAAATACGCAGAGATTCGTGGAATTCTCATCATTACAATCCAACCACTTCTCTTCCGCTACACCTCTCGGTGTTCTATCTATCCGAAAGCAATCTAAAAACTTAACAAAATAAGCAAGTACAGGAATATTAACCTGTTGTCCGTCGTCATACGCAGTTAAGATATGACTTAGGAGCCGACTAACCCTTGGCTAATTGCTAGTGCCAAGGAAACCTTGCTCTTTCGACATCTTCCGATTCTCAGGAAGATCAGATCCTACTCCCGCTGGGATTCTCATTACTAATCGCTCCAATCCTTCTTACGAAGAAACTTCTACGCACTTAATACGCCTGTTTACCAGTATATTCTTTACAGAATACCTCAAGAGTATCGGTAATTTGCTTAGCCCCGTCCATTTTCCGGGCCTCTATCCTCAATAGGTGAGCTGTTACGCTTTCTTTAAATGGTGGCGGCTTCTGTGCCTACATCCCCACTGTCTCAGGATAGAGACTCCGTTTGATACACTTAGCAAATATTTTGGGACCTTAACTCCTGTCTCCCTTGTTCGGGTCTCGTCATCGTATCTTACATACGAAAGCTGTCTCTTGTAATCAGCAGTTAACAAGTTCTGAGTTGGAAGGAGTTCCGTAGACATTTGTCTCTGCAAACCCCATCCGTACTTTACCTCGCCAACAAGCAATACAAGACTATACCGAGGCATATTTCAACAGGAACCAGCCATAGCCAGATTAGAGTGGCTTTTCACCCCTATTCCCAAATCATTCGAGTGCATGTACACAACACCGGTTCGGGCCTCCATTTCTTTTTCAAAAAACTTCGCCCTGCTCAGGAATAGATCATCTGGCTTCAGGTCTTCCCTCAGTGACTATCGCATTTTCATACTCGCTTTCGCTCCGACTTCCTTTCGTTAATCTTGCCACAAAGGAAAACTCCCCAGCCCGTTTTTCAAAACGTACGCTACAACCCCGTAGGGCAGTAACAATTTTGTGACTGTTAGATTTCAAGTCTTTTAACCCTCTTGTGAGAGTACTTTTCAGCTTTCCCTCGCGGTACTCGTTCTCTATCGGACTTAAACTAATATTTAGGGTTAGGAGTTAATTCTCCCATATTCAGACCTCCAATCCGGGAAGCCCTACTCTTTTAATACAGAATGTATCGACTTCTTCTACGGGGCTATCACCCTCTAAGGCACTCCTTTCCAGGAGACTTTGAATCGTCGACTTAGTTCTTTGTATAACCACATCTCCTCCACTCTTTCAAGTAAGGATTCAGCTCGCCCTTTTCCCTTTCCGCTCGCTGCTACTAGGGGAATAATTATTTATTTTCTTTTCCTGCCGGTACTAAGATGTTTCAATTCCCGGCGTTGACTTGCCTTTCGGCATATGTGTGTTTCACATTCGGAGATCTTGGGTTCAATGGTCGCATGCACCTCGCCCAAGCTTATCGCAGCTTGCCACGTCCTTCGTCGCTGTTTAAGCCAAGCTATTCGTCTAACAGTTTTAATAGGTATCAAATCTTCCACACTTTAGTGAGAAACAAAATTTTGAATAAACTAAATGTGTTTCAGATGAGTACTGTCTTCATTGAGTATAAAAACCATTAAAGGTCTTTTGTGTTCTCTCCAACTCCTTCCGCAATCTTTTGATCGCGAAGATCATAGTTTGTGATTTTTGAAAAGCTTTTCTTGCTTTCTCGTTTTATTGAGTGTGATTTGTGATTTTCCCGACGGGAAATGGACTCGCCGGGAGTCGAACCCGGGACCCCTCAGTGCAAGTGAGGAATTTTACCACTAGACTACAAGCCCTGTATCACTGATACAAGCTTGCTTGCACCAGCATGATTATAAAATGAAGCTAGATGGCCAGAGTTAGATCATCGTCGATCTTTTGAATATTATAGCTTAATTTAAAAATTTAATTTAATAAATTTAGGAGGTGATCCATCTGCAGGTTCCCCTACAGATACCTTGTGACGACTTAACCTACCTTGTCTTACAAAATTTCTTTCTATACAGACTTCAACTCTGCAAAACTCGGTTGGTTTGACGGGCGGTGAGTGCAAGAGACAGGGACATATTCACCGTTCGCTGCTAACAAACGATTACTACGAATTCCAGCGTCATGAGGGTGGGTTGCAACCCTCAATCTGGACTGAGACAGATGCTAGGGGATTAGCTTCACCTTTCGGTGTCGCAGCCCATTGAATCTGCCATTGCCGCGCGCGTGTAGCCCAGGGGATTAGGGACGTACTCACCTAACGTAGCCCGTACCTTCCTCCTTGTTACCAAGGCAGTCTGTATAATGTTCTCCTTTCGGTAGTAATTATACACACGGGTCTCGCCTGTTACCTGATTTAACAGGTCACATCACTGCACAGGCTGACGTCGGCCATGCATCTCCGCTCAGCGCGTCAGGTAAGCCCTTTAGACTGACCTTCATCCTGCTGTCGCTCCTGGTGAGGTTCACGGTGTAGAATCTAATTGAACCGCACGCGTCACTCGTTGTAGTGTCTCCCCGCCAATTCCTTTAAGTTTCGATCTTGCGACTATACTTCCCAGGTAGCTCACTCTACGCCTTCGCTTCAGCACTGAAACCTCCCGAAGAGGCCCCAATGTTTAGTGAGCAGTGTTTACTGCTAGGACTACACGGGTATCTAA
>CAZUKQ010000006.1:0-37829 GCA_964621025.1 Candidatus Woesearchaeota archaeon
TATAGAAGTCTTAGGATTTGTAGTTATTATTTCAGTTATTGTCATTTTCTTTTTTTATTATATTTAGTCCTACTTAAACAAACCAGCTAAAGCAGGATTCATGTCTGTTGCATGTTGTTGCGCGATATTTTGGTACAGTTGATATAAAATCATAACACCTAACAAGATTGCAGTTCCACCAACTAAAGCTCCTAGCAAGTCTGAAACAGACGCTAATAGACCAATTGCTGCACCACCCATGATTGTTAAAGGTCCAACGTATCTTTGTAAAATTGATTCTAATACTCTTTCATCTTTTCTGAATCCAGGCATACTCAAACCAGAGCTCATAATATTTCTTGCCTGAGAGCCTGCATCCATTCCAGAAGTTGAAACCCAGAAGAATGCAAACACAATAGATAATACTGTGTAGAATAAAACATGACCTATAGATTGAACAATATTTTGCCATACCAAACTTCCAGTTAAAAATAATTGCATTACTGGCGCAGGATAAATCCAATAAGCAAGTCCAGAAATAGGAGTAGCTCCGGAGAATCCCCCAAGGAAAGTAGCATGACCTAACCAGCTTTGCATTAACGAAGCAAATAATTGTAAGTTAGCAACCAAAGCAGAAACAAGGATTACAGGGATAACACCTGCGTAGAAAAAATTCAAAGGCCATCTCATCGAATAACCTCTTACTCTATCAAAACTTAATGGAACTTCTACTTTCAAAGATTGCGCGAATACAACTAATAAAAATAATGCAGCAGTGACGATTATAGAGAATAACGCAAGAGAGAAACCAGTCATGTCTCCGTTAATAAGGCTAGCAAATATCACCCAAACTTTTCCGCTTGCTTCTAAAGTACCTTGTATACCTACAAACTGGAATAACTGAGCGAACAGTCTCCAACCGATACCAGCAGCAATGAATAATGAAACACCAGAACCGAAACCATATTTCTGGACTACTTCATCCATGAACATAATTAAGAAACCACCAAGGCAAAGTTGAGCAATAACTATAAATTGATATCCAGGTTGCGCTTCTAAACCTCTCATCAGAACATAAACCATCGCTTCAAAAATTACGAATGCGAAACCCAACAATTTCTGCAAACCTTGGAAGAATTTTTTCCCCTCAGGAGTTTTTGTATCAATATGTAAAATTTGCGCTCCGACTAATAACTGCAAAATAATAGAAGACATAACAATAGGACCTATACCTAAAGAAATAATCGAACCAAAGGAAGTACCCAACAATATAGCTAAATATTCAAATCTACTCAAAGAAGATTCAGCCAAACCATAAAGAGGTAAGTTAGATAAAATAAAAAATCCAGCTAAAATAATTAAAGTCCACTTAAGTTTTATATTAAATCCAAGTTTCTTTTCTTGAGGTGGTCGAACTTCCGGCAAATTGTGCAATATCTCTTTTAGAGCCATAGAATATTGAGAGAATTTTCGTTTATAAAGTTTGTTGAGATACTAATTCTTGCAATTTTTCTTGATAATTTTTTGCATGAGGGGAGACATCACACCAAGGAAGACGTTTTGACCCAGCCATAAATGAATTTAGTTTTGGAACTAACTCTCCAATATAGTCTACTCGTTCTCTCCCTTCATAACAAAAAAGACAGGCCGTTTTAACTTTTTTTACTCTAGAAAAACTTTCAAGATAAGTCTTTACTAAATTCAAAGTTTTCCCGCTTCCACAATCATCGTCAATTAATAGTATTTCTCCGGCTAGTTTATCTTCTTCAATTTTTTCCCGCAAGATAGGTTTTGTTTTTGAATAGGGGGAAATCAATCTTCCTAAGACGAATCTTTCACTTAAATTTAGTCCTGCAAATCTTATCTTATCTCTATTTGCTTCTAACAACTCATATTTTAGGTGCAGTTCTTTAGCTAGTTTCTTTGTTGGATAAAAACCGCCATTTGTAACACCTACAATCATTTGTGGTTTGAAATTTGCTCGGTCTTCTCGAATATCTTGTGCTAAGTTTAGAATTACGCCGTCTACATAATCCATAGAAATAAAATTTACTCCTAAATTTTCAAGAACAAATCTCTCCGTGTTAAATACAATTTTTTCTAACATAATTATTCACTATCACTTCTTCTTAACTTCTTTCTTTGCTTCAGTCTTTTTTTCAGCCTTTACTTTTGCTTCCTTTGCAGGTTTAGCAGGCATTACTTTCTCAACAATTTTTTTTACTTCTTCAACTTTGATTTTTTTCTCTTTTTTCTTTTCAGAAACAATTATTTCTCCACCAGCTTTTGCCATCTTTTCCATTGCGGAAGCAGAAGCAGATTTAGCTTTGATTGTTGCTTTGAATCCTTCGCCTTCACCAAGAATTTTATATTCAGCAAAATCCAAAACTTTGTCTTTTCCTAAGAAGTTTTTCTTTATATCTGTTAAGTTGATTTGTTTGTTTCTACTTTTCTCTCGACCAGCAGAAGTAAAACCTTGTTTACCAAAATAACTCTTGAAACCAGCTTCGATAGCCATCTCTAATGCAACTTGTTTTTTATGGTCTGCTCTCTTACCTGTACCAGCCATACCAAAACCACCAGCGTTACCATGACCTTTATGTTTTTGTCTGAAACCGTATCCACAAGTTCTTGCTCCTCTCATTCTTGTTTTCTTTGTTCTCTTTTTTAATTTCATAACATTTTCTCCAACAATTTAGCAATATCTTTATTCTTTCCAAGAACGCCTTTCGGTGCAGACATCTTTGTGCTTTTCTTGAATCCGCCAACAGGAGGGCAAAGTCTACAGAATCCTTGATATTCACCATTTGCAATATGTCCTCTTGCTTTGATAACTTTTTCCATCATCTTTTCATCGACAGTTCCGTAAATAACATAAGGAACAATTGCGTTCAACATTCCCATTTTAATTATATCTTTCTCATCAATGAATACACAACTGTATTTCTTTGGAAGTCTTAATCTTTTGAAAGTCTCAGCTAATTGATTCTTTACTTTTACCTGTCCACGTATTCTTATTATTGCTATCATTTTATAAGTCCATCCTGTTTAATTTTTCTAAAGCATCCATACAAGCTTTTGCAGTGTTCATTGTAGTGCAAGTTGAGCCGTATGATTTACTATAAACATCCTGTATTCCAACTGCTTTTAAAATCTTCTTAAGTTGATTTCCAGCAACTAATCCTGTTCCGTGTGGTGCAGGCATTAACTTTACCGTTACTGAAGAACATTTTCCAGTTACTGTGAATGGAATACTGTGTAAGTCTGTACTCAAATCATCGAAGGAACCACATCCTCTTGCGATTTTTTGAATATTCAATTTTGCCTGTCTGATTGCTTTTGCTTTTGCAGGTAATGTTTCAGCAGCTCTTCCAACACCTAAACCTACATGTCCTTTTCCGTCGCCAACTACAGCCATAACGCTGAATGTTAAAATGTTACCTTCCATAGTCTTCTTCTGTGTTTGTCTCCAAGCTCTTCTCTTACCACCACCGAATTTACCTTTAGCCTGACCAATATCCAATAAGTCAACTTTCAAGTCCAATAACAAGTCAACAATTTCAGATTCCATAATTTTTCTTCCAGAATCAAAAATTTCTTGAATGTTTTTTATCTTTCCAGCTTTTACTTCTTTACCAAGTTCAGTTTTAGGAACCCAAGCAGCTAATTTTTCTTTTTCTTCTCTAGCATATCTTTCTTCAGGAGATTCTCTTCTTCTATCAACTCTTTCCATGTCTGCGATTACAACAGCTCTTTCCTTTTCTTCTCTAGCTTTTTCTTTATCCTCAACGATTTTAGCCATCTTCTCAGCAGCTTGTTCAGGAGTTAATTCTTCTTCAAGAGCTTGAATTACTTCTTCATCTTGATCAGGAAATTGTGTTTCCGCTTTCTCTAATATTCTTGTTTTCTTTTCTGCCATAGTATTATTTTATTTTTGCCTTAACTTTAGTTATGATTTTTTGTACATTTTCAGCCATGTGCTCACCATTTACTCTTTCATCAGAAGGTAAAGATTCAGGATTAGCATTTATGTTTAATCCGCCGTCGATTAATCCTTTTACAACTGCATAATTTCTGTTACCAGCAATATTTTTAGCCATTCCTAAATCAATAATAAAATCTTTTGTCTTAAGTTCTTTAGCTAATAACATTCCAGTTAAATAACAAGCAGGAACAGATTTTAAACTTCCAGCAGATTTTTCATCCCAGCCTTTCGCGATTAAATCTTTAGAACTTACGCCTTTGATAACTTTATCTTGTGCTTCGAAACTCTCAATAGCTTGAACAACTACATATCTGTTAGTTCTTCTAATTACAATTCTTGGTTTTGAAGATTTTAACAATCCCATTCTCAATTTGTAATCAGTTTTACATTCTCTTCTTCTTCTTTTTTCAGTTCTCATATTATAAGTCCCCCAAAGATTCGTTTAAATGTCTTTTGCTCTTGAAGTGTCTAGCTCTAATCAGTCTTCTTATCTTTTGGTGTTTCTCAGCATCGATTTTTCCAAGTCTGTGTAAACTCTTAGCAATCTTTCTGAATTTTCTTGTTGATTTTGCATATTCTTGTTTTCTTACATTTACTCTCTTCTTGATTTTACCAACTCCTCTTCTATTCTTTCTCTTTACTGGAGTTTTTCTACCTTGTACATCTCTAACCTTAATAGCGCCAGCGTTAAACAATTCTTTCATGTCTGCTCTTGTGATTGCTTCTTTAATTTGAGGTAAATTTCCTTCTACGAAGATAACTCTACTTTTTCCGACGCCAAGTGCTTTAGCTGCCAATTCTTTTTTCTTAAATAGTTGCATTTTTTTCTCCGTGATATTTATTCATTACTTTGATTTTTTTCTCTTCAGCTTTTTTTATCAATTCTACTTTCTTTTTGTTACCAACACTAGCGATGATAACTGCTTGACCTTTCTTTACATTGTCAAAATCTTTTAATGTCTCAACTCGTACAACATCAAATCCTTCAACCTTACCAAAGTCAGTTTTTCTTGTTCCCCAACCAATTGCAGGTCTACGTCTATATCCTCTTTCTCTTAGTCTAACCTTGCTGTCTCTACCCTTAGAAGCTCTCCATTTTCTTTTGGATTTTACCATCTTACCAAGTTTGTGCATCTTGTTCCAACTACTTCTATAGAATTTTGGTTTCTTTCTCTTTGATATGTCTTTTGTTTCTACCATTATATTTTTCTCTTAGGTTTTGCAGTTATAAAGATTCCGTCTTGGAATATTCTTCTATCTCTGTTCCTTACTTTAGTTGATTTTTCAATATTAGCTGCTGTTTGTCCTGCTGCCTCGACGTCACCAGATTTTACTTCAATTTTATTTCCTTTAACTTCAACCTTAACATTTGGAAGAATCTTTGCTATTCTGTCAACTTTCTCTCCAAGGAAGCTTTTTATTCTTACCGATTGACCATCTACTTTAACTTGCATTGGGAAGTGAACATTACATATTTCTAATTCATAAATAAAATCTTCGCCTGCTCCCTTTACCATATTTTTTACGTGAGCATTTATTGTTCCAATCATTTTCAATTCTCTCTTTGTGGATTTATTTGCAGAGATTGAAACTTTATTATCTTTCATAGCAAGTTTAACCTTTCCAGCGTCGAAAGTTCTCTTAACTGTTTTTCCATTTTTAGAAACAGAAACTTCGTTACCGTTAACACTAACTTGAACTCCGGAAGGAACTTCCACTAATCTTTCCATATCAACTTTCATTAATAGAAATAAGCGATTAAGCTTCCTCCAACATTTTTTTCATAAGCTTCTTCTTGTGTTAATAATCCTTTATTTGTGGAAATAACTACTGTACCAAAATTTCTGGAAGGTAAGAATCTTCTTAGGTACTTGTCTATATCTGCAATTTCAACATTATATCTTGGTTTAATAGCCTGACATAAATTTATTTTAACAAATTTAACTATAACAGTAGGTTTCTTATCGTCGCCACCCATTTCAAAAGTTATATGTCCTTTCTTTTTCATAATTTCCAATAAAGCAACTAAGACTTTGGAAGTTCTAGTAATTTCTACTTCAGTTTTTCCAACTCTCTTAGCATTCATTATTCGATTTAAAGCATCTGAAACAATATCTTGACTCATTTTAACTATATTTTTTAAATCCTAATTCAACAGCAAGTTCTCTGAAGCAATGTCTACAAAGGTTTAATCCGTATTGCCCAACTCGAGCACCGAATCTACCACAGTTTTCACATTTCTGAGCTGCAACACCAAAATCTCTATCTTTAGGTTTGTTGTGTTTCAAAAATTTCTTCAAAACTGCAGGCTTTCCTTTAAGCTGCTTAGTAACCTTTCTCCAATCACTCGCTGTCATCTTTCTTCCCCCTCCTCAGGATTTTAGTTCCGAATTTGTTTTCCATTATTGTTGTAATTTCTGCAGCAGTTACAACCTGTCTTCTTGTTTTTCCGTTCTTAACTTTTCTTTTTTCAATTCTTTTACCAGCTCTTACAAATACAATTGTCAATTCGAATCCCATGATACCAACTTCTCTAATATATTCCATTCCAGGAACTTCAATATATTCGTGAACACCGAAGGAAACGAAATTATCTTTGATTTGTTTTTCCTTTAGAGTATTTTTGATTGCAGGTAAAACTTTCTTAATCATTGCTTCAGCATCAGCTCCTCTTAGAGTAACTTTTGTACCAACTTCTAAACCAGGTCTAACGTGCCATGTTGGAATTCTTTTTGTTGCAGCAACTTTAACAGGAGTTTTTCCAGAAAGTTTTTGTAATAATATAAATCCTTTTTCAAGTTTTTCGCCAGTTCCACCTATGTTTAGGACTACTTTGTCGATGCTGATTTCTCTCATTATATTTTCTACCATTTTATTCTATTACCAAAAGCGTCTTAAGTGGAAGCGCTACCTCCTTGTTTTTTAATTTGATTGTGTATTTCTTTTCTCTTGCTAATGTTACAATATCTTCTAATTTTCCTTTTTCACCAGCGTGTTTACCAGAAACAATTTCAACATTTGCTCCTTTCTTTAAAGGTAATATTGCTTCAATTTCATTTTTCTTTGTGTTAACAATCGCACTGTCTCCGATAGAGAATGCTTTGTCAAATAAGTAGTTTGTTCCGTCTTCCAAATTGATTTGTACTTTTTTATTCAAAAGAATCTTCTTTCCAACAACTGTAACAATTTTTTGGTCAGCCAATTTTCCAGAAACTTCTTCTAATTTGAATTTTTTATTTTTGATAACTAGCTTGTAGCTTTTTCCTATTTTTTCAAAGCTAACTGTATCAAAAACAGAAAGAGGGAATTTCTCGCTCTTTCTAACTCTATTGTTAACCTTTACGTCACCATTCAATAAAAGAATTCTAGCTTCTTTCTTTGTATTTGCTAATTTCAAAACATCTCTGATTATGAAAACTAAAGGCATGCTTATGTCCTTAGCGTGGTCAGCTCTAGCTATGTATGTTGTTCCTTTTCTTGGTATAGGCCAAGCTTTAGGCATCTCACTTCGCTTTAGGTGCATCTTTTGTTTTCTCCATTTTAGTTTTGATTCTTTTCTTATCGTCCATGTTTAGTGTTTTTATCAACAAAGCAGATGGGTGGAACCAAACTCCAACTTTTGTTCCATCTTTCTTAGATCTTTGAATTCCGTCGATAGAAACTCTTTGATTTTTTGTTTGAACTTCAGTTACTTTTCCAAGTCTTCCTTTGAAATTTCCTCTCATAATTTTTACTTCATCGCCTTTCTTGATTGTGATGTTTCTCATTCCATGTTTGTCTCTTAATTCTTTAGTTAAGTGAGCAGAAACTGTTTTATTTTGTAAGTGTAATGGTAAATTGTGTAAGTACTTTCTTTGTTTTCTTACTTGCTTACTTGCCTTCCATTTTGTGCTAAATTTTTGTTTCATGTTAATATATTACGCTCGCTAATTTCGAGACCTCCTTCCATCTTTCCTGAATTTCTCTTGCAACTGGGCCCTTGATTTGAGTTCCCTTAGGGTTTCCTTTTTCATCTTTTAATAAAGCAACTGCATTATCACTGAAGCAGACTCTTTCACCAGTTAATCTTCTCCAAGGTTTCTTCTGTCTTATTACAACTGCATCGAAAACTTCTCCCTTCATTTTTGGATCTCCCTTTCTTACAGAAACTTTTACCCAATCTCCAACTCTTGCAGGTGTTTGTCTTCCTTTTCTTGCACCAGATTTTTTAACACCAGTAATTTTTGCGATTCTAGCGCCGCTGTTATCAGCAACTTCACAATAGCTTCCGATGTTTAATCCTCTTGTTGGTCTAGATGATACTGGCTTCATTTTCTACCCTCCGCACTTCTGATTTTCTTTGTTACTATAGCTTTTATAATTGAACTTAAAGGTCTGCATTCTGCAACCTCAATCCAATCTCCAACATTTATTTGAGATTCCAATTCTTTTGGTAATCTTGCGTGAATTTTTGTTTTTCTTTTCTCGTATCTTTCATATTTACTTACATACATCAATCTATCAAACTCAATAGTAACTCTTCCGTGTAATTTGTTTACAACTGTTCCTTCGAAAGTTTTACCTCTAAGTTTAACTTGATTTTTCTTTTTAGAGTTAGCACTAGTTGTGCTTTCTTTTTTCTTTGTGTTTTTCTTTTCTGCCATTTTTATTTTACCTTTATTTGTGACTGTTCAAATCCAGCTTCGACGAGAACCTTTACGATCTTAGATCGGTGGTCTCCTTGAAGTTCTATTTGTTTGTCTTTGACTGTGCCGCCACAAGCTAATTTTTCTTTTAGCTTTTTTGCGACATCTTTGATGTCAACGCCTTCTAATCCGGTAACGAGCGTGTTCATTTTACCGAACCTTCTTTTTTCAGTGGTTACCTTTATTTCTTGCTGGGTTTTTGCTAATCCTTCCCAATCACTAACTGCAAGAGGTAAGCCTGAAAGTGGATCTATGTCCATTATTTATTCTTCTTCTCCGTGTTTTGTTTTACTGTTAATAAACGTGCAATTTCCCTTTTAATGCCTTTCCTTTTTGTTGTTTGCTTCAACAATTCTATTTTCAATTCTTTCATTTTTTTATCCATTTCTTTATCTGTTAATTTTTTTTCTTCTGCCATTTTTATTTAGCTACCTTCCGTTTAGTTTTTTTCTTTTCAGGTTCATCGACGGCAGATTCGTTCTGTTGTATTCTTTTCAACATGTTGTCGTCAACATCAATCTGATCTGCAGCTTTCTTTTCTGGTGTCAATATGGAAACTTTTATACCAACAACTCCTTGCTTTGTTTTAGCTACACTTTCAGCTCGGTCTACTAAATTTTTGTCATCTCCAGTCTTTTTAAGGTAACCGTATTTGAATCTCCAAGTTTTTGCTCTTTCCGAAGGCAATCTTCCAGCAGTTACAACTTCAGCACCAAGAGCACCAGCAGCTTTTATCTTAGCCAATATTCTGTAAGACACAGCCTTGAATCTCATGGAACCAAATCTTTCTAAAGCCATTGCAATTTCATCAGCAACCAATTGTGCATCTAATTCTGGTTTTGCAATTTCTGAAATATCGATGTGAGGGTTTTCCATCTTGAATTTTTTCTTCAAAACTGTTGTCAACTTCTCAATTGTTTCTCCTCGCTTACCAATAATTAAACCAGGTTTATGTGTGGAAACAATAATTCTTTCTCCGACAGGTGTGTAATCAATTTTTACCGTCGAAACTTTACCCATTCCGAATTCTTTTTTGATGTATTCTTTTACAGCAAATTCTTCTTTTCTTATTTTAACGAATTTTTTTTCTTCCATTTTATTTTTTCTTTACCATCAATTTATTTTTGTCTCTTGCTTCGAATCGGATATGTGTTCTTTTTCCTCTTGTTCCTGCTCTTCTATAAGGTCTTGGAGCTTGGTTTGCCATACACATTGTAATTACTGGATTGTCAATTTGATTTACAGCTGCATTTGCTTTTAATTGTTTTAATAGTACAATAAAGTTTTTAGCAACAGTAACTGGATACTTTCCTCCAGCCATACCTGCACCAGGTTTATGTGCAACTTCTAATGCATGCATTGGAACTGCTTTCTTTTTCAAAACAACTAATTCAAGTTCAGCAATTGCTTTGTCAATTTCTTTATGTTTAATCATTCTACAAACTTCGAATGAATATTTTGTACTGATTCTTTGGGAATTACCATTAACAATAGCTACGTCTTTTGCTTTGATTTCTACTTTAGGTGCTTTAGCTTCTACCTTTTTCTCTTCAGTTTTTGTTTCTTCTTTCATTTTTTTATTTTTAGTTTCTTCTACCATTTTATTTTACCGACATTGAACCAGAACCTTTTGTAGCTCCAACTCCTGCTGCTCCGTGTTTAACTGTTCTTCTTGTCATTGCATATTGTCCTAATCTTCCACCAACCATTGCATCACTAACAATAACTTGTACAAATTCCTTTCCGTTGTGAACACCAATAGTCCAGCCAACGAAAGCAGGTACAATTACCATTTCTCTTGCGTGTGTTTTTGGAATTTTATTCTTTGCAATTTTCTTTTGAGCTTTGTTTATGAATTCGACGATTGTTTTGTCGTTTCTCAAAACGCTTCTTCTTTCTCTTGAATTCAAAAGTTTAGCGAATTCTCTTAAATCCATTTTCTTCAATTCATCGAGAGGAATTCCTCTGTAACCTTCTTGTTTACCGGATACAATTATGTTTGCCATTATCTCTTCTTACCCGTTCTCCTCGGTCTTATTAAACCTACCTTCTGACCTGGTGAAGCGAATCTAATCGCGATCTTGCTCTTAGGTCTCTTACCTCTACCAGAACCGAATGGGTGGTCTATTGCGTTTACTTTAATTGCGGAAGTTCGAGGGTATAATTTGGATTTAGCCTTATGAATATAAAAGTTTTTACCAGCTTTCAAAATTGGTTTGTCTAATCTTCCTTGGCCAGCACTTACACCTAAAGTTGCTCTGCAATTTCCATCAAAAAGTTTTTCTTGTTTAGAAGGCATAACCAAAACAACTAATTCTCCTCTTCTTCCGATTACAATTCCAGAATTTCCACCAGATCTAATTAATTTTCCACCGTCGTTAACAGCACATTCCACATTGAAAACAGTTGTTCCGTTTTTCAATTCTTTTAAGTGCACAATGTCTCCATCGTTTTGTCCACCGAAAGATAAAATTTGACCAACATATAATCCGTTAGCTGCAATATTGTAGAAAGTTTCGCCTTTCTCATCTTTCAATTTTACAAGAGGAGAAGAATGACCTGCAGAATGAACTAACTTAACAACTTCCAATTTTCCGTTAAGAACGTTTGGATATTTTGGTTTAATAGAGAAAGCTTTTCTTCTAACTCGGTATGTATGAGAACCCTTACCTCTTGCCTGTTGAATAATACTCTTTCCCATCTTATAACAATCCTAATTTCGTCGCAACATCTGCTGCTTGAAATTCTGGTTTTAATTTTACATAAGTTAATTTTTTATTTTTTCTTGTGTGTGTTCTAACTGAAGCAACTTTTACGTCGAATAATTCTTCTACTTCTTTCTTTATGTCTTCTTTTTTAACTGCTCTGTCAACTTCGAAACATAAAATGTTATCCGCTTCAATCATTCTTACAACTTTTTCAGTTGCTCTTGCTTTTTCTAATATTGTCATTTGAATCTTTCTCCAATTTCTTTAATTGCTTTTTCAGAATAAACTGCAAATCTTCCAGGTTCACCATTAGGCGATAAGTCTTTTACTTTTAATTCTTGAACTTTCTTTACAACAATTCCCTTTCTGTTCATTTTTTCATCAGAAGCGATAACGAAAATCATTCCAGCATTTGTTGTTTTGTATTTTCTTCCTCTCAATTTTCCTCTTCCAGGTCTTACTGCAGTTTGTCTTAATACTCTGGATGAAGCTTCACCGAAAACAGTTTTTAATAATGCCAAAAATTCTTTTGTCTTCATTGCAAAAACACCATCGTTGAAAACAACTGGTTCTTTTACAGAAACACCATATTTCTTTTCTAAGGATTTAGCGTCGATAGTTCCTTCAAATGCAGAGTTCATTGCAATAATTAATTCTTTTCTGTTAATTTTTCTGTATTGGTCTTCTGCCACTTTTGGAGGGTGAGCTCTTCTACCACCTCTTGCGGAAGCTACTGTTGCACCAACCCAATTGAAGGATGCACCATGTCTAGACATAATTTTTCTTGGAACTCTTGAGATACCCTTACCATAAGTTCCTTTCCATCTATGTCTTGCTTTAATAGAAATACCAGAAGCAGAATAACCTGCACCTGCGCCAATCATTGTTCCCATCGGTTGTTTTTCTTTTTGTGATTCGAAAACTTTTGCAAGAATGTCTCTTCTAATTCCGCTTGTGAAATTCTTTGGTAAATCAACAGAACCTTTTTCCTTTCCGCTCTTGTCTAATATTTTTGCCTTCATCTTAATTCAATAACCTCATATTTCTTCTTTCCAGTGTGTTTAGTCGGTCTTAAAGGTGTTGTCATTAAGATAGGTCTCTTTGGAACACCAGGAATAGAACCTTTCAAAACTATGTATTCTGTTTTTACGTTACCAAATTTGTGGAAACCAGAACTTATGTTAATATTCTCGTCGGCAATTTTACCAACCTTTAAAACTAAATTATTATAAGCAACTCTTGAGAAGAAACCAGTTTGACCTGCCTGTGGTGTTCTGAATGTAACTCTTGATGGATTCCAAGGAGATAATGAACCCGGTCTTCGGACACCCTTTTCGGATTTGTGTGATTTCAAAGAAATTCCAAATCTCTGTACAGGGCCTTCTGTTCCGTAACCTTGAGTAACTCCTCTAACATCTACAATACCTTTAGGGAAAACTTCTGTGATTGAGATTTCTTTACCAACTTTTTCAGTTACGTATTTGATTTTATCTTCTTTCTTTCCAGAGATAGCTAACTCAATCATGTCTGGTGTTTTTTTGATAGCAGTAGTTTTAACATCAGAATAAACAATAACTCTAACATCATCAAAGTCTGTGCCCAAGTTTTCTAATGTCTTAACATTCTTAGAAACTTTGATAACTCTCTTCAACTCTTTTTCATTTGAAACAACAATATCTTTCAAGACTTTACCGTCTTTGTATAATCTAACAGAATAAATTTTCATAACAGGGCATTCAATAACTGTGCCAGGAACAACAATTCTTTTACCCTTTGTCATAGAATCAGCAGTATCATCTTTTACATAAGCGGAAATCATTCCCGCCTTGTAACCTATGAAACCTTGTAAACCAGAATCTCTAGTTAAAGCACTCCAGTTAACACTAGGAATAATCTTCGCAGCTCTCTTTCGAGGCCAGTATTGCAGACTACCTGCATGTGGTTTGCTTTTCTTTGCCATTGTATTTTCACATTTCTAACTAAGCATTAAATTATCAAACAAGCAATAGCTGTTGCCCTTTGATACGGTGTCGTCAACCAACGACAGATTCATTAAACCTAGACAGTTAAGTTCTAAGTCAACCTTGAATTCTTGATGAAATTTGGGTATTTAAAGGTTTGTAAATTTTTTATAAAAGAATTAAATTAATCCAATCTGTTTGGAATAAATAGCCATAGCAACCAAACCAACGTCTATACCTATACCTATTCTCCAAGCCCACCAGAAAAATGTTTCCCATCCCCCTACAAGTTCACGTCTAACAATTAAACTCTGTCCAGCAATTTCCCGAGACATCAAAGACTCCACTCTTTTTTCTCTTTCTAATCTTCTAGAAGATTTGTTTAGGTTTTTTATAAATGTAGAATTCTCTCCCCTCATATTATCCCAAGGCGTTTTACCACTCTCTTTCATATAATTTTAACAAGAAGACCATTTATATAGTTTTTCTAAGCTTCAAAATTTGCTTCAGATATCTTTTCTTTTCCGTCAACAGTCAACTTTCTTATAACTATACCTTTCCTTTTAGATCTTTCTCGAATTTCTGCAGGACTCAAAGAAGAATCATTTGGATAAGTAGTATCCTTAATCTTCAGAGTATGTTCAGTTCTCAATTCCTTGAATTCACCAACATCAAAAAGAATTTCTTTAGCGATTGCAGCGTCGGTTGTTTTCAAAGAACAAAAATCAATTTTGACTTCTTCCAATTCCTTGCCAGGTTTTCCAGATTTAGGAGCTTTTGGTTTTATTTTCAATTCACAGGAGTCTGTCTTAAATGAAAGAGCAAAAAACATTCTAGGAAATTTATCAATTATTCTGATTATATCTTCTGCATTTACTTCTGTGTTAATTGGAATTTTTCTTATACCTTGGAAGTTACTAACTTTTCCAACTGGAAAAGGCATTTCTTTAGATAAATCAACAGTAGAAATAACAACACCACTAACTGTAACTTTTTTTTGTCCTTGCAAGCATCTTTTAACAAAAAAGTTAGCATATTCGGCAGAAGTCTTAATTACATACTTGTCTTTCTGTTTTTTAGCTTCAACCATATACTTATTAGAATATTCTCCTTTTCCAAACTTCAAAAAAGCCGCATGAACTTCATCATCGAACACACCTTGGAAAATTTTTTTTATGACCATAACAAAAAATAACAAAACCTCTTTATAAAATTTGCTACTGCCTTTCAATAACCTTTATAAATTCTCACGACATGAAATATCATGGCAGAAGACAACATCATATCGAAGTGGGTAGCTTTAGGATTTATTGCTCTAATTTTTTTAGTGGCCGTTTTCGTCATAAGACCAATTCTCATGGCGATTATAATAGGTTTAATTTTTGCTTACGTCTTTCATCCAGTGTATAACTTAATAAAAAAAGCAATAAAATCTCCAACATTAGCCACATTTGTTTTGATGATTCTTATTATACTAGCTATCGCAATTCCTGCCTGGTATCTTGCACCGATATTTATCACACAAACATTTGATACCTATCGATTCTTACAGCAAGTTAATTTTGCCGACGCCATTAGAAACATTTTACCTAATCTTTTCACTCAAGAATCATCTGCAGCAATTGCAGTACACTTGAATAATTTTATTTCTACTTTCTTTAGTACAGTAATGGGTCAGCTAACTGGGCTAGCAAGTAATCTGCCAAGTTTATTATTGAAATTTGTCGCAGGAATTTTCACTTTCTTTTTTGCTACAAGAGATGCTTCAAAATTGAAAGAATATATCCATACACTATCTCCCTTCTCACAAAAAACTGGTGAGAAATTTTTTACAGAGTTCAGAAACATAACAGACGCAATCGTTTACGGTCAAATTGCAATAGGTTTAATTCAAGGTCTTCTTCTGGGTATTGGTCTTTTTGTATTGGGCGCCCCTAGTCCTCTCTTACTTACTGCATTAACTTGTGTAGCCTCTGTTATTCCAGTTTTAGGTGCTTGGATAATTTGGCTACCTACTGGTGCTTTAATGATTGCTTCAGGTAACGCTCTAGGTGGAGGCCTTCTTTTAATATATGGTGCAGTATTCGTTTCAACATTAGACAATTTCCTAAGACCATATTTCCTATCTAAGAAGTCTACTCTTCCTATCTCGGTAGCCTTGGTAGGTACTATTGGAGGATTCTATACTTTCGGTTTAATAGGTTTAGTTCTAGGACCCCTAATTCTTGCTTACTCTTTAATTGTTATTGACTTCTATCGTCAAGGAAAATTAAAAGAGTTGTTTACTGATTAAAAGAGATGAAGTTAAAAATAAAAAATTTGGACTGGCAAGCAGGTAGGCCTGTGGCTATTCTTAATGCAAAAACGGCGAAATTATTAAATGTTTCCGTCGGTGAGAGAATTTTTTTCAAAGCAGGTTCAAAAAGCGTTTATTCTATAATTGATCTTTCACCAAACGAGGTAAAAGATGGCCAAGTAGGTCTGTCAAGAGAACTGTCTTCCGTTTTAAAAAAGAAAACAAACGATTACATAGAAATTTCTAATTCTACAGAAACCGACGGGACAAGATTAATTAGGAAAAAACTTGCTGGTGGAAGACTTTCAGAGCAAGAACTAAGAAAATTAATTTCGGAGATTGTAAACAACAATTTATCCGAAGCAGAAATTGCATTTTTTATTGCGGCAGAAAGAACAGAGGGAATGACTGAAGATGAAATTTATTTTTTAACAAAGGCAATGGTTAACGAAGGAAAAAAAATTTCTTTTGGAAAGAGGGTAATTGCTGATAAACATTGTATTGGTGGAATAGCTGGAAATAGAACAACCCCTATTTTAGTTTCAATTTGCGCAGCGGCCGGTTTAACAATTCCAAAAAGTTCTTCTAGAGCAATAACTTCCGCATCTGGAACTGCAGATGTTATAGAAACAATTTCCAAAGTAGACTTCAGTTTGGGTGAAATAAAAAGAATAGTTAACAAAACAAATGGCTGTATGGTTTGGGGGGGCGCATTAGCTCTGGCACCTTCCGACGATAAAATAATAAATATTGAAAGAATTTTAAACTTAGATGTAGAGCCACAACTTCTTGCATCTATTATGGCAAAAAAAATTGCTGCAGGTTCTAATCATGTGTTAATTGACATTCCTTTTGGTGCAGGAAAGATTTTAACAAAGAAAGAAGGAAAAAATTTAGGTAAAAAATTTAGGGGTTTAGCAAAAAGATTTGGATTAAAATTAGAATTTGTTCTTACAGAAGGAATGCAACCTATCGGAAAAGGAATGGGTCCTGTTTTAGAGATGAAAGATGTTTTAGCTGTTTTAAAAAATGACAAAGATTGTCCAAAAGATTTAAGAGATAAATCTCTTTATTTAGCGACGGAGTTAATGAGTTTGTGTGGTATTAAAAGAGCAAGAAAAAAAGCAAAAAAGCTCTTATTTTCTGGAAAAGCCTATGAAAAGTTCAAGGAGATAATTAATACACAAAATGGAAAGAATGATTTTGAAAAAAGAATTGAAAAACTTTCTTTAGCTAAATTCCAGAAAACAATTTCTGCAAAAAAAGCAGGAGAACTAACTGCGATTTCCAATAAAGGAATAAACGAAATATGTAGAATTCTTGGAACTCCACAAAATACCGGAGCAGGAATTTATCTACACTCTAAAGTCGGAAAGATTTCACACGAACAAAAAATTTTAACATTGTATTCTGAAAGTGAAGACAAACTTAAAGCGGCAATGGATTACTACAAGAAATTTTCCCCTATAACAATTATATAACTCTAGCTTTGATAATTTTCACTTCGTCCAATGGTCTGTCTTGTGAATTTGTTTCAACATCTGCAATTGCATCAACGACGTCCATTCCTTCAATAATATCTCCGAAAACAGGATGTTTTCCGTCTAAGAAATTATTATCAACTAAATTAATAAAGAATTGACTTCCTCCGGTGTTTGGTCCAGCATTTGCCATAGCGATTGTTCCTCGGTCATTTTTCTGTTTGCCTTTGAACTCATCTTTAATGTTATAGCCAGGTCCACCCATTCCAGTTCCTTTAGGGTCTCCGCCTTGAATCATGAAATCTGGAATAACTCTGTGGAAGATTACACCATCATAAAATCCTTGCTCAACCAATTTTTGAAAATTGCCTGCAGTGATAGGCATGTCTTGAGAATACAATTCAATTGTGATGTTCCCTTCGGTTGTTTCCAATAAAATTTTTGTATTTGCGTTTGCCATTTTAAATCCTACAAATAATAAAACCAAAATTGAGATTATAAATATTCCTATCGCCACATTTCTCTTTTTATTTGTCTGTTTCTTTTTCATATTTCCTCAATTTTAAACAACTTTAAAAACCTTGTCGCTTATTTTTATTTTAAGCCTTTGTCGCATAGTGGTATTGCACTGGACTTGAAATCCAGACCCTTCGGGGTACCCAGGTTCAATTCCTGGCAAAGGCATTTTACTTCTTAACATAGATTGCGAAAGGTAAAAGTTCTTTTGCTTTAATTTGAACCATAAGTGCTGGAACCCACCAAGCAGGAATCAGAGCGTAATCTTCCATTTCTTTATTTTCAATTCTCTGTTCATATTCCTCAACAAGAGATTCATATCTGTCAGGGAAAGGAACATTTGCAAATAAAGTCTTCAGTTTAAAACCAGAAAGTTCTAAGGATTTTTCTAAATCAACGTTAGGGTCCAGCTCACATCTTTTCAAGAATTCTTCTTTAGCTAAATCAAGAAGGTTCCTTTTAGCTTCGATACTTGGATGCATCATTGACAAACATAAAGAAAGAACTTTTTAAGAATTTGTGTGATTTACTTAGTTTTCTTATGTGCCAGACTTTTAATAAAAAACATAAGAAGCACAGATATGAGAAGAACACTCATTTGAGGGGTAAAATCATAGAAAACTTTTAGATAAAAAATCAGGAAGAAACCCGCTAAGCAAAAAACAATGTCTCCTAATTGGTTCTTTAATTTTTCTCCAACCTTTCTAATCTGCTCTGAAAATTCCCAAAGAATTGCGATGATAAGAGTAATTGCAAAAGAAAGATAAAAATTAAGCCCTATTTTTATAAAAACTATTGCAGATATTATTCCCGAAAAAAAGTGACTTATGCTCCATATATCAAAAAATCTTTCATGGAAGGTAAATTTCATCTTCCTAATTTTTAAGTCATATTTATAAAACAACTTCCAAAAAAAGACAAATGCTAGTAAGCTAAAAATTATGTCAGTAATTCCGTTAGTCAAAACTTCAGGAACTCCATTAAAAATTTCCCAAACTTCCCAAAAGATATTAAGAAGGAGAGTAGTAAAGAAAGAAATCCAGAATTTTTTAATTCCAAAGAAAAATATTCCGGCATAAATAAATCCCACGAAGATATGTCCTATTGTCCACCAATCAACAAAAATACCATTCACCATCTTTCGAAAAATCTTAAGAAATATATAAATCTAAAGAACAAAAGAACCCTACGCCCAACCAACCGAACCTCATCATTCAGTCAGTGTAAAAAATCCAAGCATAGCCAACTAAGTTGACCTCATACTCGGAAGCAGAATCAGAGCCATCTAGGACGGCTCCATTCTAGTTAAACAATCGCAGATGCGATTAACCGAATAATGAAGCCAAACCTTCAGCAGCTTCTGCCTTAGGTTCTTCTTTCTTCTTTTCTTCTTTTGGTGCTTCAGCAGCAGCTGCAGGAGCAGCGGCAATGCTAGCGTGAGCCAATTGTTCGTCTATGTTAACACCGTTTAAGGAAGCTACCAATACCTTAACTTTAGCTTCATCTACTGAAGCGCCAGTTGCGGAAATAACTTTCTTTACGTTGTCTGCACTAACTTCTTGGCCTAACTTATGCAACAAAAGAGCAGCGTATATGTATTCCATTTTGTTTTTTATTTATTTAGTTTGAATATAATAGTTAATCAGTAAATTTCTTTACCCGAATAAACTAGCTAGTCCTACAGTACTAGCTCCTGCTTCCTCCTTTTTTTCTTCTTTTACTTCTTGAACTTGAACAGCAACAGCAGCGACAGGAGCAGGTTCTCCAGTGATTATTCTTCTAACTACTGCTTCATGTGCAGCAGCCTTTCCTAATATGAATGGTAAACTCTCACCAGTTACATAGCTTAATGAAACTGAGAAAGGTAAAGCTCTTGCGTACATTGCTTTCATAATTTCAAGGAATGCTTCTTTGTCAACTTTGATATCAGCATAAACGTGTCCTTCAGAGAAAGCTGCGATTGGTTCTAATCCGATTTTGAAAGGAACAATATTCAACTTAGCCATAATAGAAGCTTGAGCACTTGTAATTGTCTCGCCAGCTTTTACCAAAACTTTGTCTTTCATAATTGCAATTTTACCGCCTTCAACTTTTGGTTGTAAACCTAACGCAGATAAAGCAGAAATATCCGGACCAGGTAACAAGTCAGTTGGACCAGCTTTTACTTCAATATTGAAAGGAGCAACCTGTCCAGCCTTAGCTTTTGATGGACTTTTTTCACTTGATAAGATTGCAGATAATTCGAACGCATCCATATCAGAGAATAAAATTGCGAAATCAGCTTCGACATAAGGAACTAAGTGTTCTAATTCTTTGTTTCCAGAATGTTCCAAAGCGAAATCCATTAAGTTTTTCTTTACAACTTTAACTGTAGCGTGAGCTCTCAATTTTTTTTTGATTTCTTGGAATTGTGCTGCAGGTAAACCTTTGATAGAAGCAACCATAACTGTTTTCTTTTTCATCAAACCAGCTAATTCTTTTACAACTTCTTTCTTTCTGTCAGAAACGTGTGCTTTATGTTCTGCGCTCATTTCTGAATCTCCACAGGTTTAGTCATTGTCAATTTCAACATAATATTTTTAATGTTATCTTTCTTGTTTGGTAAAAGTTCAATAACTGCGCTAATAACTGCTTCAACATTTTCAACTAATTTTTTGTCATCCATGTCTTCTTTACCAACATTCAATTTCAAACTATTTTCTTTGATTCTAACTCTAACTACTTTTTTCATTTTGTCTAACATTTTTGCAACAGATTCTTCGTCGTCAGTAGGCATAATTCCTGCTTGAGGTGAAGGCATTTTACCTGTTGGACCAAGAGCTCTACCGAATTTTGTAGCAACTGGCGCCATCATTGGAGCAACAGCGATGAATGCATCATATTGTGCAGCAAGATTTTTCAAAGTCTTATTATCTTTGTATTTGTCAAAATCTTCTTTTGTAATTGTGTCAACAAGTTTAGATCTTTTTGTTAAGAACGCACAAATTTTCTTTTCAGAAGCATTTGGAACTTTAACGAAAGTGTTAATTGCAGTCTTTCTAGCGTCGAACTTTTGGAAGTTTATGACTAAGTCTACAGTTTGTACAAATTTTCTTTTCTTTTCTTTCTTTAATTCAGCCAGTGCTTGTGTTGCGTTTGTCATGTTTTATATATTTGTTAGAATTGCCGATTGCTATTGAATCGTTCGACCGAAGTCTGCTACTCTAACAGTAGTAATCAATCAATCAAATTAGGGTTTATAAAGTTTAGTATGTTCACAATCGCAATAATCCTTATAAACTTCTTAATAGTTTTTTATCCATGCTAGCTTTAAAAGAAATATTAGAAACCAGAGAATTCATAGATGTAGACATAGGCGAAGCAAAAATTATTCAAGGAAAAATTGTAGAGTCTACACCGGTTCCAACAGCTGATGGCTATTCAATAGTTGCTTGGGCTCAACAAGTTTTCGGATGGGAATCAGATCCGAACAAAGTAATTGTAAAATTTGGAAATTTTTATCCAATTGAAGTTTACAAAGAAAGACAAATAGAAAGAAAGAGAAAAGACCGTTTTAACTTTGATTTATTTTTGACTAAATTTTTTTCAGATACTCCTATTTACAAAATAGGTCCTGAAAAAAGAGATTTTGGAGGAAGTTTAATTTACCCGGGAAAAGACAATTATGATCAATACTTTCAAAGACTTACACAGGAGGAGTTAGCACTCAAATAAAATGGAATTAGTAGCACTATTATCAAAAGGAGAAGGAACATGGGGACAAGTTTCCGGTCTGATGAAGAAAGGAGAATGGGAAAAAGTTACCGTAATAGGAAATTCTTTTGCAAATCAAAACTTTTCTTGTCCAGAAATTCCATTTGATTTTGTTGAAGTTGATTTGGAAAAAGCACTGGTTCCTTTGAAAAACGAATTCTCTAAAAAATTAGAAGGAAAGATTCAAGCTCTTGAAGTGGCGCTGTCTATCGCATCCGGAAACGGAAAAGAACACATGGCACTTGTTTCCGCATTACTTTCAGTTCCAGTTGGTGTAAGATTCACAGCACTAACTAAAGATGGAATTGCATTTTTGTAAGGCGAAAAAGATTTAAACTAGGAATTCTCGATAAATTACAAGTAAAGATGGTAGAAATAAACTTTTCAGCTTATGACGGACTTTCAGTAGAAGATTTAGGTAAACAAATGTGTTCTTTGAAAGAAATTTGCAGACTTCATAGGATTGAGATTCCGGAAATAAATTGTGTAGAAGTGAGTGGAAGATTCATCCCAGCAGGTTTAGACACTCCCTCAATATTTCATTACGTTGGAAGAAATGGGGAGTATGATTCTCTGTCCTTTGATGAAGCAACAGATATTTTAAAAAAAGAAAAGGATTTGAAGACAGATAGATATTTAGTTTCTAAAGGAATTTCTAGACAAGATGTAAAAGGATTCTTAGAGTATCTAGCGATGTCAGTCTCATTGGAAAAGAAAGAACATCCAGAGTTGTATGAAAAAACTCAGTAATCTTTTTTTCTAATCTTCATATCTCTTCTTCGCTTACCGATCATCACAACGTTACTTGCTTTTGATTCTGCCAGAATTTTATAGCCATCAGATTTCAATTCTTTAACCAATTTCTTCGTGAATTGTTTCACTTCTTTGTGCCAAGGTTGTTTATCATAGCCCATTCTGTCTCGTGCGTAGCCTACAGACATATAACCTTTAATATGAACAAAATCAGGTTCTGCCTTTTTAATTAGAGAAACATATTGGTTAACATGTTCTTCTTCCATATTAGACATATTTCCAAGTTTTCCTTTTCCTGGTTTAACTAGTGTCAATCTAACAACCCTTCTACATTGTCCTTTCAAATTTTTTATTACCTTCAAACTTTCATTGAAATTTTTCCAAGCATCTTTCTTAGTTGAACGATGCCAAATCTTGAAAAGTTTTTCATTTGGAGCATTAGTAGAGATGGTAATTTGGGTAGGCAGTTGATTTTTCTTTCCAAGTTCTTCTAAGGCTTCCGGATTCAAACCGTTTGTTACAAGGAAAGAAACAGCTTTTCTCCGTCGGATTTCTTCAAACATCTCACCCAGTCGCGGATAAAGAGTGGCCTCACCAGATAAAGACATAGTATAAAGAGATGGAACCAAAGCTTTCTCAAACTTCTTTTTAGAAACTTTTTCATTTCCTTTGAAGCCAATCATTAATTTTTTTCTTGCTTCAACAATTCCATCTAGAATTTCTTTGGGATCATCAATGCCCGGAAGTTTTGTTCCAAGATTCATTTCTATCGGCCTCCAACAATGCAAACACTGATTCTCACACCACATAACTGCAGGAGTCATCTGACAACATCCAGCAGAAGAAACACCGTAAAATTTTTCTTTCCAACAGGAACCTTTTCCTGTCAAAGAGTTTTTTGTCCACCGGCAAACTTGCACTGCAGAGGTTTTACCGACGCAGGAATAGCTTTGTTTTTCCAAAACTTTTTTTACACTGTTGTAATCTTTCTGAGAATTTTTGATGACCATAAAAAAATAAAAATAATAAGATTATATAAAGGTTGTCAACTCACCTTTACTTTTTTTTCTTTTTAGCTGCTTTCTTAACAGTTTTCTTTGCTGTTTTCTTTTTTACTGCTTTCTTTTTTGCTGCCATGTTGTTGACACCTCGTTTAATTAATAATAATATAGTTGTTTTTCTTTAAATAGCTTTCTAAAATTTCATTTTTCTTCTAAAATGAAATTTTTTTCCTTTTTTGACAAAATAAAATCACCGTCGGAGAATTGAAAAATTGAAATTTTCAAAATAAAATCAAAAAATTAAACCAATCAACCAGTAGAACATCATCAACAAAAACATAATAAAAATTATCCAACCAATTATTTTGAAAAAATTGTTTGCAACTTTTTCTGAGCCAGTCAAAGAAACGATTGTCAGGTGAAAGAATTTTCCACCGTCGAGGATTCCTATTGGGAGCATATTAAACAGTGCAACTAGGAAGTTTATGACCATTATCCACCAAAACAGATTGTAAAAGAAGTCAGCAGATTCAAATTTTTGTTGATAATTTGTTGTTGGATCTTTGTAAGCAACAAAAAATCCGAGAATTTTTTGTTTTACGGTCTCCTGTGGTGCTTGTAAGTTACCAAATCCTAAAGAAACCTGCGAAGAATTGTATGGGTGTTGATTAACTTTCAGATTATAGTCTCTTAAAGTTTTATTTATCTCAATTTTTACGTCGATAAATTGACCAACTTGCAAACTTGTCAAGGATTCTCTCATGTCTGAATATTTTTTTATTTCCTGCCCATTAATTTCTTTCACAACTCCTAAATTATTTAACTGAAGACTCTGCTCATCATAAAAGACTGAAAGATTGGCTAATTCGGCAGTTGAAAGGTTATACGCACTAGAATTTAAGTCATCCAGAAGATTTTGTGAGCTGTTAGAAGATATGTAAACATTAAAATTATAACCGGAAGGAACATAAGATAAGCTAAAAAATAAAACAAGAAGACCAAAAAATATCAAACCAAATAAAAAGTTGGCAAAAACTCCTGCAGCCAATACAGTCATCTGATCTTTATTTTTCTTTTTTCCAAATCCTTTCTTATCTTCTTCAACAAAAGCGCCCAAGATTGGTCCTAAGAATGCAAAACCTGTCGATTTAATTTTAATTTTGAACAATTTCATATAAATTCCGTGAGAAAATTCATGTACTACTGCTACAATCATCAGGGCTAAAAGAAAGTAAGTAAAATAAAAAGGTGGCATCAAACTTTCAACATGGAAAATCTGAGGAAAGTAAGGAATAAGGGGCATAATCGGTGGTGCACTGATTACATTAGTTATATCCGGTCTAGTGACGTAAATTTTTACAGTCTGATACAAAAGATAAAACATGGTAATCATCAAAGCATATCCTACAAATAAGACAAGAGGAATTATTGCTCTCAACCCTTTTTCATATTTTTTACTAAACTTCTCGATAAATTTAATTCCGAGTTTAGTTCTATAAAGATACATTATTCCGTCCTTCTCAAGTTTTGTTCTTCTTTTGTAAAGAAAAATTGCAGTTGCTAAGGAGAAGATAATCAAGAAGATTATGTCGTAAATAAAAAAGTTCACCATATAATTATATAGAAAAGGCGTTTATAAAATTATTTCTTTCTCACTGGTCTGAATTCTCTTGCGCCACACTTTCTACAAGCCACAGATCTGTTCAAAATTTTTAAGGGATCAATTTTCATTTTGTGCTTACAAACTTTACAAACAAAAGCGTTCTTGAATAGTCTGTTTTGTGCTGCTAATATTTTGGATGCCATGTTAGATTATAAGTTAGAAGATTCTCTTCATTACTTTAACGCCCTCCATATCCCAATATTCTACGATTGTGCCTTCGTTTACAACTGCTTTCAATTCTTCAGGAATTGCAAGTTCCAAGTTTTCAAAAGAATCAGAATCCATTATACTTGCCATCTCTCCACTAACTGTCAAGACTTGTCCTTTTCTTTTTTCGATCATAGGAACTTCATATCTTTCAGTTCCCGGACAAACAATACATTTTTTCTTTCCCGTCATAACTGCAATAGCTTCAAATCTACATTTGTGAGCTCCGTGCTTTCCAGTCTTGGAAACATCCAAACTTCTGATAACGCAAGTTTCACCATCAGCAAGCATATACCCGCCAACTCTTAAATCAGACGCGTTAACTACTTTTAATACCATAGCAACTGAAATTTTTTTTCATTTATAAAGTTTTGCTAACATCAAGTTTCACCACAATAAAAACTTTAAACGCTCTTTTCATGACTTTTTTATGAATATCCTATTATTAGGTGCACCAGACGCAGGGAAAGGCACATTAGCAAAATCATTGCAGTCTTATTATTCTATTGCCCCTCTTTCAACAGGAGATATGTTTAGGCAGCTAGCAGAAGAAAAAAATCCTGAAGGATTAAGAGCAAGAGATGAATATTGGGGCAGAGGACATCTAGTTCCAGATGAGCAAACCACGGAGCTAGTAAGAATTATGTTGGCCAAAGAGGTTTACAAATCAGGAGTAATTTTTGATGGTTATCCTAGAACAATACCTCAAGCAAAATCTTTAGAAGAAATGATTTCTGATTTGAAAATTTTACACCTAGATGCTTCGGAAGAAAATCTAATTTTACGAGCAAAGAATAGAATGGTTTGCAAAGATTGTAAAACCATTTATAGTTTATTGTTAACTCAACCGAAAGTAGAGAATACTTGCGATTCTTGTTCAGGAGTTTTAATCAAAAGACAAGACGATGAAAAAATTGAAGAAAGAATTGAAGTTTATAAAAAACAAACTTTTCCTCTTTTGGAGTTTTATGGAGAAGGAAGAGTAAAAAGAATTAATGCGGATAAATCTCCTGAAGAGGTGTTCTCTCAATCAATTTTATATTTATCAAAAAACTTAAAAACTGTTCAAAACTGAAGAAACTATGGCTATCCAAAAAAATGACTTTGTTGAAATAGAATTCACAGCTAGAGTTAAAGGTGGTGAAATTTTTGATACAAACGTAAAAGTAGATGCAGAGAAAGCAGGTTTCGAAACAAAAAACATGAAACCCTATATTCTATCCGTCGGTAAAGAGATGGTTTTGAAAGCTCTTGACAAGGATTTAGAAGGAAAAGAAATTGGCAAGAAATATTCAATTGAATTACAACCCGAACAAGCATTTGGTAAAAGAAATTCTCAATTTGTTAAGATGATTCCAATGAACGCTTTCAAAGAACAAAACATCATGCCTCAAAGAGGAATGCAATTCAACATTGACGGCCAAGTTGTAAGAATAGTTTCTGTTTCAGGTGGAAGAGTTTTAGTTGATTTCAACAATCCTTTAGCTGGTAAGGTTGTTGTTTATGAGTACAAATTATTAAAAAAGATTGAAGAACAAAAAGAACAAATTGATGCAGTGCAAGATTTTATTTTCAGACAAAAATTCCCCTTCACAATAAAAGACAAAGAAATAACTTTCAAAGTTCCTCCAAAAATGGATAAGTTTATTGAAATGATGTCAAAAGCCTTCGAAGATATTCTTGGATTAAAAGCCAAAGCAGAAGTTGTAGTTGAAGAAAAGAAAGAAACAGCAGAAGTTAAGAAAAATTGAAATTATACACTCCTCCACATAAATCCTTATAAACCAAAACGTTCTATCTAAGATATGGTGGCATTATTTGAAGAGGTGACGAACAATTCTAACAAAGATATAGATCAAGAATTGGAAGAAATCTTAAAAAGACAATCTGCAAGAATTAAAGTAGTTGGCGTCGGTGGTGCTGGTGGAAACACGGTTTCTAGAATGAGAGAAATTGGCATAAAAGGCGGAGAAATTATTGCAATTAACACTGATGCACAAGACCTATTATACTCAAATGCTGATAAGAAAATTTTAATTGGAAGAGAAATTGCTCAAGGTTTAGGTGCAGGTTCAAATCCCCGAATTGGTGCGGAAGCAGCAAAAGAACAATCTCAAGAAATCAAAAAGAAATTGGAAAATTCTGACATGGTTTTCATAACTTGTGGTCTTGGTGGTGGAACAGGTACTGGTGCAGCTCCTGTTGTAGCTGAAATTGCAAAAAAAATGGGTGCGTTAGTTATTGGTGTTGTAACCTTACCCTTCACAGTAGAAGGAAGAAAAAGAATTGAAAACGCAATGGAAGGTCTAGAGAGAATGGAATCTATCGTCGACACTTTAATCATAATTCCAAATGACAAATTAATCGAACTCGCACCAGACTTACCTTTACCTACTGCTTTCAAAGTTGCTGACGAGATTTTAACAGATGCAGTAAAAGGAATCACAGAATTAGTTACAAAATCAGGTTTAGTAAACTTAGATTTTGCAGACATTAGAGCAGTTATGTCAAACGGAGGAGTTTCTCTTATAGGTATGGGCGAATCTGATTCCAAAAACAGAGCAATTGAAGCAGTAGAGAAAGCGCTTAACAATCCTTTATTAGATGTTGATATTGAAAACGCAACAGGAGCATTAGTAAATGTAATAGGTGGAAATGATTTGGCTCTAGATGAATATAGAAAAATCGTCGAAGCTGTTGGTAACCATTTATCTCCCGAAGCAAAAATGATTTCAGGTGCACAAATCTCAAAAGACCTTCAAGGTTCGGTTAGAGTTATGCTGATTATCACTGGTGTAAAGAGCCCACAAATTTCTGGTGAGAGAAGAGCTCCAGAACAAATAAAGAAAGGTGATATGCAAGACGAATTTGGAATAGACTTCATTGAGGAGTAAACTTATAAACTTAAATTTCTAGAAATTATTATGAAACAAATCAAAGCAAAATTAGTTTCCGAAGGTATAAAGTACAAGAGAGTTTGGAGACTTTTGAAAAAACCAACGATGGCAGAATTCAAAATGATTTCTAAGGTTTCAGCGATAGGTCTTCTTGTTATCGGCGCTTTAGGTTTCGCAATTGCTATTGTAGTGAATTATATTGTCTAGAAACATTTTTAAACCCAAATTTATTCTAATAATTATCTAGTTCTTAGATTTTAATATCTAGCTGGAGCAAAACAAACATGGCATTTGAATCAGACGAATTCGATTATCTCGAAGACACAAACAAAAAACAAATTGTAGACGAGGCTTTGCCAGCAATTAAATCTGTAAAAGTTAAAGAAGTTGCACCAGTAAAAGAAGAAGTTAAAGAAATTGTTGAAGTAAAAGACGACGGAAAAGAAAAAGAATCTGTTATTTTTGCAGTTAAAGTTACAACAAAGAAAGAAGGCAATGCTTTAGAATTAATTTCAGACAAGGTAAAGAAAAAAGGAATTGAGGTTTTTGCAATTGCTTGTCCACATGGTTTGAGAGGTTATATTTTCTTAGAAGCTAAAGACAGAGAAAACGCAGAAGAAGCAGTTTTCAACTTGCCTTATGTTAAAGGGATTATTCCAAAAACATTAGAGTACAGCGAATTGAAATCCATGTTGGAACCAGTTGCTGCAGACATAAAAATCGAGAAGAACGACATCGTTGAAATTATTTCCGAACCTTTCAAGAAAGAAAAAGCGAAAGTTGTTAGAATTGATAAGGCTAAGGAAGAAGCAGTTGTTTCGTTACTTAGTTCCATCGTACCAATCCCGGTTACAGTAAAATTAGACAACATCAGAGTAATTAGAAGGGAGGACGAAGATAACAGTTAACCTTTTAAATTAACTTTTAGACGAACAAATATGATAGTCAAATTAATAGTTGATGGTGGAAGCATGAAACCGGGTCCAGCTGTTGCTCAACAACTTGGTCCTTTAGGAATCAACATGGGGAAAGTTATTTCCGATGTTAACGTTGCTACAGCAGACTTCAAAGGAATGCAAGTTCCAGTTGAGTTAGACGTCGACGGAAAAACAAAAACTGTTAAGATAAAAGTTCTATCACCTTCTGTTTCAGCTTTAATAAAAAAAGAATTAAAAATTGAAGCAGGAACTGGCGCAAGAAAGAAAAACAAAGTAGGTAACCTTGCAATCGAACAAGTAATCTCTATCACTAAACAAAAACAATCTGGAATGTTGGCTAAAGAATTCGTGAGTGCAGTAAAATCAGTAATCGGAAGTTGTATGTCTTTAGGCTGTTTAATTGAAAATAAAGATCCAAAAGAAATTTTAGAAGCAATTGAAGCTGGCGAATACAAAAAAGAAATTGCAGCACAAAAGACTGAAGCAAGTCCAGAAAAATTGAAATCATTAAGTGAATTCTTCTCCGGAGTTGACTCTGCTCAGAAGGCAGATAAGAAGAAGGAAGAAGAAGCAGCAGCGGCAGCAGAAGCTAAGAAAGCAGCTACAGCACCGGCAGCAGGAGCTGCACCAGTTGCAGCAGCAGTAGCGGCAAAGCCGGCAGCAAAGCCCGCAAAAGCTACTAAATAAAGTTATAAACCCATCATACTAAATTATTCCAAGGGGTTATGGGGTAACCTGGTAGCCTTCGAGCTTTGGGAGCTTGCGATTCCGGTTCAAATCCGGATAGCCCCATAGGAATAAGAAACAAAAACAACATGGCAGTAAAACGAAAAAAAATCGGCGCAGCGGGAAGATTCGGAGCTGGCTACGGCCGTCCTAAAGAAAGACTTAACGCTGTAGAGAAGAAGCAACGAGTTAGACAGAACTGTCCTTTCTGTAAAGGTAAGGCTAAAAGACAATCCGCCGGAATCTGGTTATGTTCAAAATGTAAAAAGAACTTCACTGGAGGAGCTTTCCACCTATAATCATGGCAACTTACAAATGTTTCAATTGCGGCAAGAAAATAAAATCCGATGAATTAGAAAAAAGATTTGTTTGTCCTGCATGTGGTTCAAGGATTTTTTTCAAACCTAGAACTAAAATGAAAACTGTTAAAGCAGAATAATTATGGAAAATCCTTTTGAAAACTTAGACAAAGAGACTCAGATGAAAATTCAAGAAGCCCAAATGCTTGAGCAAAGTTTTCAGCAACTTCTTCAACAAAAACAAATGTTCAGTATGGAATTGAACGAGACTGATTTTGCATTAAAAGAATTAGAAACTGCTGGAGAAGAAGTCTTTAAGATCGTCGGTGGACAGATTGTAATAAAAACTGACAAGAAAAAATTGACAGAAGAGTTAAAACACAAGAATGAATTGATAAGAAAAAGATTGACTTCAATAGACAATCAAGAAAAAGATTTTTCAGAAAAACTCGACGCGATGAGAGAAGAAATCATGGCTAAAATTTCTGATAAAGAATAATTTTTTATTTCCTCCTTTTTAAATAAAATTTTCATAAATCTATTTTGTCGTCTATAAAATCAAAAAAAGATTATATCTTTCACTATACAAATCTTTAAATACCAATCAAAATAAAATATACTATGGCATTCAGCATATTCAAAAAAAACAAAGGCGAAGAACAAGGCCCAGAGTTTATCGAGATAGACTTGGAGCAAGAAAGAGTCGCTTCTAAAGTTTTGGTAAAGACATTTACATTAAAAACATACGAAGACATAAACCCTATCTTGAACGCTTTGAGAGAAGGATTTACAATTGCTTTAATTGATATAAAATCATTAAAATCTAAAGATGTAATTGAGTTAAAGAGAGCTATTTCTAAGATCAAAAAGACTGTAGAAGCTCTTGAAGGCACAATCGCAGGCTTTGGAGACAATGTAATTATTGCTACACCTTCTTTCGCTAAGGTACAAAAAGGCGCAGAAGAACCAGCACAACCTTCCAGAAGAGACCAAGACTATGTTGAAAGATTCTAATTATCTTTTCTAACCAAAGACTTTTAATCCTTATTTAACTTCTTAAACTATGGAAAAATTATTCGTTGAAGCGAGAAAAACATTCAAGAAAGTAGACTATTCTATCTTAGACAAGTTAGAAGGCCAAAGAATCTCTTTAGCAGCAACAATTCAATATTTAGACTTGGTCCCAGAAGTTAAGAAGTATTTAGAATCCAAAGGCAAAAAAGTCGTAATAAAAAAAGGTGCGTTTTATGATGCTCACGTTTTGGGTTGCAATCCAAATGCTTTTGATTCTAAAGCAGATATTTTGTTATTAATAACTGATGGAAAATTCCACGCACTAAATAATGCAATTAATCTAAACAAGGAAATCTACGTTTTTACGACGAGAAGTTTAGAAAAAGTTAGTGTAGAAGACATAGAAAAATATCAAAAGAAAATTAACGGAAAGAAAAATAAATTTTTACATGCAGAAAGAGTTGGTTTGATTTTAACAACAAAATATGGACAAAGGTATAGTCAAATTTCTAACATAAAAAAGAAAATAGAAAAGTTAGGAAAAAAAGTTTTTATTTTTGAAACAGACAATATTCAGCTTGGAGAATTAGAAAATTTTCCAGAAATACAAATTTGGGTTAACACAGCCTGTTATGGTTTAGGTCTAGATGACATGAGAATTGTGAATTTGAAAGACGTTTTAGAATATTTAAATTAAATCTTAGAAATACTAAATCCTGTTTTCAATGCTACTATGATTGTTGCAGGGATCAACATAACTAGCAAAGAAGCCAAGATTGCACTAAGTGAAGATAATACCGGAACAGTTGAGACATATATTAGGGCTGACTGTCCCATCCCGCTTACAATAACTAAAGATACCGAGGCAAAAAGGAAAGTCATAGAGTTTTTGTCACCAACATTAAGAGCACCCACAAGAACTCCCAAAATTACTAGTATTATATATGGCACGTTACTTGCTGAACTTCCAACGATTGATTTTTGAAGAAGTCCCATCGCAACTGCAAGAGTAACACCAACCAGAAAGGCATATGCGCCCAGCAAGTTTTCTTTTGATTTGACCATCGTTTGTAAAATTACTAAGAATAAGCACTTAATAAATCTTTCCAAATTGCCCGTCGCTGTTATGTGTAAATTTTTCCAATCAATAAAACTGAGAAAATCATCAAGAAATCGAAAAGTTTATAAAGGTGTAATTCTGGAGTTACAACATGATGAAACAAAAGGCATTAGCGCTTTTAGGATTTTTTGCAGTTCTAGTTATGGCTGTGTCCATGGTTAGTGCTGTTTCAGTTGCACCAACTACCCTTTCTTTAAACGTTTACAATGGTTCTTCAAATTCAGTAAGCTTCATTATGACAAACAACGATTCTGTTAATTACACAAGTCTTGTTTCTTCAGTTGAACCAGCAAGTAACGGTTTAACAATTGGTTTGACTTTAAATAACACTGTTGTAAATGAGAATAACACTGTTTTAGTAACTGTTAATGTTGCTGCAAGTTCTTCCGCTTCAGAAGGACAATATGCTACTAAGACAATCACAGTTTTTAATGGTTCAAACCCCTTAGTTTCAGTTCCTCTTACAGTTACAGTTATTAAAAATATTTCAACTCCTTCAACAAACGACTCAGCAATCATAAACAGCTTATGTAGGGGATATACTCAATCAACATCTCAAATAGTTTTATCAAGTGAAGATAACAACAAGATAGACAATGCAGATGAATGGGAGTGGAAACCTTTAGACAATACCGAAATAGAGTTCGATTTAAAAAACAACGCAGATGACGACGACGATCATGATTACGATGTAGAATTATTCTTATACGATTCATCTGGAGATGTAACTGGAGATGTAGTTACAGACCAAGACAATTTATTGGAAGAAAGTTTCAGTGTAGATCAGGATAGAAAAGAAACATTAACTTTTGCTTTTCAAATAGATGGTCAAACAGAACAGTATTCTAGCTTAGCTGTTTGGGCAGTTGTTAAAGAAATAGATAATGATGTTTGTTATGCTAAAAAAATAGACACAGCAAAAATTGTTAAAAATTCAAAACAAGTAATTGTTAAAACTGTAGATGCAACAACTTCAGTAAAAGCTGGAGAAACAGTATCTATAGAAGTAGAAGTAGCAAACATAGGTAAACAAGATGAAGATCAAGTTAAAGTAATTCTTTACAACAAAGACCTAGGATTAAACTTATACAAAGAAATTACTGATGTAAACGAAGGAGACACAGCAACAGCAACTTTCCTAGTAACAATTCCTGCAACAGCAAAACAAGGAACTTACAAACTTTTATTCTCAACAGAATTTGACTACGATTCAGATGACGAAGAATACGGAGAAGAATCTGACACAGATGATGATTATACAAAATCAATCACAGTTTTCGGAATGACAAGTGCACCAACAATTGGAGCAAAGTTAGTTTCCGACGCTAAAGTTGGTAAAACATTACAAGTTGATGTTTCCTTGACAAACAACGGAGACGCAGATGAAACTTACGACTTAATAGTTGAAGGTGCTTCATGGGCAAACAACGCGAAATTCGCTGACGATTCAGTTTTAGTAAAAGCTGGAGAAACAGAAGTTGTTAGATTAACTTTAGTTCCACAAGAAGACGGAGAAAAAGACTTCACAATCAAAGCAGTTTACGGTGATGAAATAAAGAAACAAACAGTTTCAGTTAACATTGCTTCAAACACTGGCTTGACAAACATCTTCGCAGGAATCAGCACATTGGGCTATTTAATTGGCGCAATAGTTGTACTTGCAATCTTGATATTGATGGTAGCTATTGTAAAGCTAGCAAAACCAAGACGAAGAGTAGAGTCAATTGCTTACTAAGTTTTATTAACTCTTTTTTTCTTTAATTTAAATGACTAAAAATAAATTCGATAAGAAAATCTATAGCATTTTTAATCGTTATATTCTTATTCTTATTCTTGGACTTAGCGATTTAGTTTTATTTTATTTTCTCTTTACAAAACCTACGGTTTTGTTCTCTAATTTCTTGTTAAACCTTATTTCATCGACGGTTTTAATAGATAATTCAATTCTGTTCAAAGAGACATTAATTCAACTAATTCCTGCATGTATAGCCGGTTCTGCATACTATTTATTGGTTATTTTAGCTTTATCTGTTCCAAATATACAAGTGAAGAGGAGATTGAGTCTTATTGGATTTCTTTTTGTGAGCTTATTTCTTTTTAATGCGTTACGTATTTTCTTTTTGACTTTAATCAACAAAATAGATTTATTCAACACGGTTCATCTTCTTACCTGGTATTTTGTTACAACAGTTTTTGTAATAATCCTCTGGTTTATTGCAGTTAAAGTCTTTAAAATAAAAGAGGTTCCGATTTATAGCGATATAAGATATTTATTGTCTCTTACTAAAAAATCTAAACGAAAGAAAAAATAGTTATATTTTTTCGCCACTAGTTTGTCCAAGAATAGCAACAATAAATCTCTCAACAGTCTCTATATGTTGACATTTTCCAATATTAAAATAATAGCAGTTTGGGTTTCCTTCTGATTGGGTTATAGATGGCTCTTCAGAAGATTGTACCACAATAACACTTTTTGTTTTCGTTGCAACGGAACAATCAGCAAGAGTAATATTTTGTTGGATTGATTTTTGCAGATTAGTTGTTGCACCCGTAGCATTTATGCCCATAGCTTTCAAATAAGGACCAATTACTGTAGCAAGATAAGCATCTTTTCCTTGACATTCTGATTTATAATCCTCAAAAGAAACCAAAACTTTATCTGAAAATTTGAAAGTAGCATTAACTGGAATTTCATTTTGTCGAGGGTCATTTCTCAAATAAGCGTTATAAACCGGAAGAGTATCAGCAAGTCTAAATTGTGCATAATAAAAGTCCATCTTTCCTTCTTTTACCTTATCCCATCTAACACCGGCATAGTCAAAATGTTTTAAACTTTGAATATAAAAATAGCTTCCTAAAAATAATGCAAAGACTACACCAACAATCAAAAAAAATCCTAGAAGTTGTTTGTCTTCTCTTCCAGCTATTAATTTTTCACTAACTTTCTTTGTTTTTTTTATTTTCTTTTTAGATACCATAATAGTTTTATTTAATGATTAAATCTTATAAACCTATTCCAAACAGTTTATAATTAAAAACATCAACACCCTTCGCGTAATCGCCACTAATGAAAACGCATTTATCTCTTTGATAAACTCTATTTTCTTCAGAGTTAGCAAAAACAATAATTCTGTCCTGACTGCAATTTTTTACAGGTAAGTCTAATCCACAAGGACTTTCTAAGCAAGCTTCCTGATATCTCTGAATTTGTCCTCGGAGATTGTTGATTATTAAGTCTCCCACTGAAGAATAATTTACAAAATAAACTGTTTGGTTTGTGTAATCATTCAAATCGTAAGTTCCAGTAACAGAAACATTTACCAATTCAGTTGGCAAATAGTTAAAGTACATTTTAGTATTTTCAATTTCCCACATCCCATTAGAGCCAACAAAAGTTATGCCCGAATATTCTACCTTTTTTATAGAGTTACTTGTTTTGTCCATTAGGGAATAACCTATTGTAGAGAACATCATAAGAGCCACTAGAACAACACCAACAATAATTTGATTTCTTTTTTTCTTCGCATCAATTTCGGCCTGACTTTTTATTTTTCTCATGTTAATTTGAAAGATTCATGATTTAAAAATGCTTTGAACAAAGTTCTCGCAACCAATCGAAACAAGAAAAGAAACACACCCCCATAAGAGGGCAAAAAAATAAAAAAAAGAAAAAAGGGCAATAAAGCCCATTTTTAGATTTACGCTGTCACAACAGTAGCTTCAGTTGCGCTTGTACCTTTAAGCTTAGTTCCTACTACAGTTTCAACATTGTTGTTAACTAAGTAAGTCTTTGCCTTTGTAGTATCAGCAGCACTGTAACCAGCAACCAATAGAGCAACTTTTCCAGCCTTATCGAAAGATTGGATTAAGTAACCACCATTAGCAACACCTGTTTTAGCAGAGAAGTCAGCCATACAGCTAGCTCCAGCAGTTAAGCCTAAAAGGCTCGCAGCAACGGAGTTTACACAATTACCACCAACAACAATCAAGTTTTTACCTGTCATTTTGTCAGCTTCATTGTCTAATACTGTAATAGTGCCAAGGGATGAGTCGCTTTCGCTAACTACACCACCAGCAGTAACTAACACATCTGCAGTAACTTCTTCACCAAAGTACTCAATTGAGAAATCATACTCGTCGCCTGATTCGTCAACTGAAATCTTGGATGCAAGTTTGGAATCAACTATAGCTACAAATTTATCGTTAGAAACTTCTTCCTTTGAACCATTGTATTGTACATACAATTTATCATTATCGGAAATCTTTACGTTAACTGCATCTAAAATTGTACCATCAGTAGCAACATCTCCATCTTCATTTGCTTCTTGGAATGTAATTCCAGTTGCATTTAAAGCAGGGATTGTAACAACCATACCTGTTTTTGAAACAGCTTTGTTGTATACCATGTTACCATTACTTGATGCGAAGTTGATGTAAGCTGTCGTGTTTGCAGCATTGAATCCTTTCAGAGTCAAAGTTAAATCACTAACATCTTCAGTCATTGTGTCTTCATCGAAAGTTATATCGTTGTTACCAACCATATCTTTCAATGTAACTGTGAAAGTACCGTCATTATCTACTGTTAATTCACTTACTTCGTAGTAAAGTGTTTCAACATCAGCTAAATCGTTATCGATACTTGTTGCAATGAATCTGTTATCTTCTTGTAATGCAAGACCATTTGATAAAACAGTAGAAACATTTGTTATGTTAATATCGTTAAACCACATAGTTGTGTTATTTGTATAACCTGCATTTGCATATGTGTAAGTTGCGTTAGCAATAACTAACTTGTAATCCTCTTCACCTTGTTGGATAACATTTCCGTTATACCACATTAATGGTAAGTCGAAATTGTCCATCATCAAAGTTAAAGTTTCACCATTTTCTATAGATATCTTTTCAGAAGTTGAAGGATATTTTAATCCATCAAATGAAAGTCCTAAAACGCCTAATCCAGGCATTACAATAGGGCTTCCTTCAGCTAAGAAAGTCTCATCAGATAAAGCAGTCCAGTTTAAAGTAATAGAGTCTATTCCTGTAGTTCCACTGTTTTCAACAATAGCAGCATATAAACCATCAACTTTATCATCGGAATCTTCACCAACAATAACTTCTTTACCATCTTCTAAGATTATTTTCCCTTTTCCAAGAGAAAACTCTACCTTTTGAACAGTAGATTCTCTAGAAGAAGCCATAACGTCTGTTACCACAACATATGAACCATCGTCCAATTGTTCTGAATCACCAACGCTAAGCTTGTTAGTTATTTCACCGTTAATGTTAAGTTTAACATCGCTTGAATCAATCCACTCGATAGAAACTTCTTTGTCATTAACAGTCATTTTCTCGCCATCAGCTAGGACTTTCTTATTAGCAGAGTCTAACAAAGTTACCTTTTTAGCAGAGTTAGAAAGAACATAGTACTCTTTACCAAGTAAAGGCATGTTTGTTCCATTTATTTCTGAATAAAGGACTGCAGTGTCAAAATCTATTTTATAAGAAAGAACTTTATCGTCTTTTCCAAACATCCAACCGACTGTTGGAGCATCATTCTTGAAGTCTTTGTCTGCAAATAAAGCCATAGCTTTATCGCCAAGAGTGACTGTTTGAGTGTAATCTGTATCAACGTCTCCGTCTTTATAGTTACCATCAGCCAAGAAAGTCTTCAATTCATCTTTATCTAAGCTAGGGTAAACAGCACTTAATGCGTTACCATAGTTAAATTTGTCTGAAGATTTCTCAAGTTTGAAAGAGTCGCCACCTGTAACAGTTTTTACACCGCCTACAGATTGTGCAGATAGATCTTTAGCTAAATCAGCGCTGATATCAGTTGCAGCAACCATA
>CAZUKQ010000007.1:0-29929 GCA_964621025.1 Candidatus Woesearchaeota archaeon
CTTCATTTTTATATTAACTTGTAGTCCTAATGGGCCGCTGACGATGGCCAAATGGCATCTTGCAGCGATGTCTCATTAAGCAAGGTAGCCCATAACTCTAGTTAAAAAAGAAGTACTTCACAAGATTATTCACTATAAATAGTTAAAAGAACTATAAAAGAGGAATAATAGTAACTAGTTAACCAATTAAATAACTATAAGTCATTTTTTATCGTTAAAAGAACTATAAAGAATATATAATAGAAAGGTTTTTAAAGATAAATAGCCTAGAATTACCATGGCAACCAAGTATGATATTTTTGAATTTATATACACTGACGGGCATTCAGTAAGGCCAATTGAGGTAGCTAAAAAGTTCAAGAAGAACGAAAGTGAATATGATAATATTCACCGAATGCTTACCGAGTTAGCCAAAGAAGAATTATTAGTAAAGACTGACTATGGATTTCAAGCAAAAAAAACTACTAAGACAAATTTGTTACACCAAATAATATTTCATTGTTTGAATAATGATATTAATTATAATAGTCTATTAAATCCCAGTCTTGTAAAATTTTTAAGTAAAGCTCTACAGAAAAAAGAGTTAACATCTAAAGATGTAAATTTACATCCTCTTACTCTTAGAAAGTATGTAGACGTTTTATATAAGAATGGTTTATTATTAATAATTTCTGAAAAACCACTCAGAATTAAAGTATTCTATAATACTCTGTTAAATAATATTTTAGTTTACTTCGAATATAAACTTCGGTTAACAACAGAAGATAATTCAAATTATCTTGAAGAAATTGAGAAAGAACTTGTTAAGTTTAGAAGATTGAAGAGAGACAACGAAACAAAGTACCAACAGATAATTGAAGATTTTGAGATATCTTTTATTCATCACAGTTTATCTTTGGAAGGTAATCCTATCACACTGAACGAAACAAAGAGAATTTTGAAAGATAAAATAATTCCTGCGAATCTTAAGATCAAAGACATAGACGAAGTGAAGAATTATCAAAAAGCACTTTTACAGATGCTAAAAGACAGCCAGGATAGGAAGCCACTAACTCTACAAACAATTCTCAATTATCATTATTTGGCCCTACAGCATGACATAGACATTGCAGGCAAGATTAGAAAAGTAGAAGTTTATATCTCCGGAAATCCTAATTTCAATATAACTAAATCTCAAGATATAGAAAAGGAATTTGAAGAGCTAATTAAAAAGTATAATCATTTCATTGAAAAACAAAAAGAAGGTCTCAAAGAGATTATATCTTTTGCAGTGTACTTTCATAACGAATTTCAGCATATTCACCCATTTGAAGATGGAAATAGTAGAACAACAAGATTGATTACCTTTCATTTGTTACAATCAAAAGGAATTCCCGTGTTGGATATACCTTACGGACTTTTGGATGAGTATTTGAGCTATACAAAAGGCTCCGAAAAAAGAGAAGATAAAAAGCTTTTTTCAAATCTTCAAAAGATAATTTTGTTTAACCTAAAAAAAATAAATACCAAGTTGAGTTGATTTAACGTTTCAAATTTCTTACCCTTTACTTTTTCTTTTTCAATTGTAAAGGGTAAAGTAGCTTCTGACGATGGCCAAATGGCATCTTGCAGCGATGTCGAGAATTAAGAAAGTTATTTAAAGATTAAAGTTAGATTAGTTGAATGAAAAAAAGAGACGCACTGTTAACAATTTTACTAATTGGTGTATTTTTTATAAGTTTTGTGTCAGCAGGTTGGTTTTCTGATAGTTGGAATAAAATTACTGGGAAAGTAGTAGATAATGAAAATATTTGCACAGATTCCGACGGAGGTTTGAATTATTACGTTAGGGGAACTGTAAAGGCAACAGGAGCTTATGATGCTATGGATGTATGTGCTGCCAATGATGGAGCCTTTGTAGATTCTTCAAATAAACTTCTCGAATATTCTTGTGACACACAGGGTTCTATTTTTGGAGCCTACCATAACTGCTCAAATGGTTGTGTTGACGGAGCCTGTAGAGGTACTCTCTGTTCTTTATCTGAAGGAAATGATTCGTGCATGTTAACAAAGAATATTGAAAGTGTTCAAGAACCTTCAGCAGCTATATCTGCTGATGGAAAGGCGGTAGTAGTTTTTAATGCAGGATATCAAAAAATAAAAAGAGGTCTTTATTCTATTGTGTCTGAAGATAGTGGGAAAACTTGGACAGAGCCGAGCTATGTTATTGATTCTTGGGATGATTCCTCATTAATACAAAATAATAATGGCGAGTTTGTTTTATTAGCTCAGAACGGGAAAGGGTTAGGAGTTTGGATATCTAAGGAAGGAATTAATTGGATTTATAAGGGTTCAGTTAAGCCAACAGACTATAATTACGAGGTAGGTTCAATAATTCAGGCAAAAGATAATACCTATTTTGTTGTTTACAGTTCTAGTTCTTCGGATGTTTATGTTACTAGTTCTTCTGACTTTTTATCTTGGAGTGAACCTGTTTTATTATCTAACATTGGTGGAGAATTTGAATTTGATGCAGATATAATACAGGGCAAAGATGGAAAATTTGTAGTAGTCTATAATTCGTATCAAGAAAAGGGCCTTGTTTATGTTACCTCCTCAGAAGGTGTTGTTTGGACTTCACCCCAACTATTTATTCTTGGAACTACTACAGCTCATATAGGTCTCAATCAAGTTTTGGTTGGAGATAAAATAATGGTATTTTTTAGTATGGATGGAGAGGTTTATTCTGTAGAATATGATGGGACAAAATGGGCATTTTTTGGAAAGCTTGGTTTGCCTTATCCTGCTCAGTTCGGAGCGGACATTGTAATGGCCCATGATTTAGGAGCATTTTATATGGTGGACTCTTCTAATGAGAGAGCCCTATATCTTTCAATTCCAGATTTTATCAAAGTAGAGAATTTTCCATTCCAATTAATCTCTGAGAGTAATCAAACAACACTTTCTTGTACCGATTCCGATGGTGGTTTGAACCTTTATGAAAAAGGAAATACCCAGGGTTATTTTGTATCTGACAAGATTGATACTCGAACAGATATTTGTCAGTTGGAAGAGCCACAATATGGGGAAGGCCATTATCGAGATGTTGATTCATGTGAAGGATCTTTATGCCATGTATTTGAACATTGGTCTAGTGGGGATAAATCTTGTAATGCTGAAATTCTTTCTTGCCGAAATGGGTGTGTTGATGGGGCGTGTATTGAGGAAGAAAGTGATGCTATGCTTTCTATTATAAACATAATTCCTTCAAATGGCAAGATTACAACAACCACAAATTTTTCTATAATAAACTTTAGCGTTGAGACAAATATTTATGCTAAATGTTCTTATTCTTTTAAAATTAATGAAGAGAGGATTTCTTTTGTGAATACAACAGGAACATTACACACTCAACCGTTTAATCTTCCCTTAGGATTGCATACTCTTTTTATTAGTTGTAATAATGAAAGAGGCGAATCGAATGTAACCCTTGTTTTTGACATTTCTAATAAATATCCAAATGAAATCTCCGTTTGTAATATTAACAATTTAGGTTATAGAAAATCTAGTCAATATTGTTCAGAAGAAGGTTTCGTTTCTCAGAAAGATGATTCTCAATCTTGTGAGAATAATTTTGAATGTTTAAGCAACTCTTGTATTGATGGGAATTGTGTTAAATTAGGATTCTGGACAAGAATCTTTGATTGGTTCAGAAATTTATTTGGATAAATAACTTTCTTCACCCGCCCAGTCACCTCACCCATATATACCTATTATGCCGAGTGACTCTTTGGCCATTTTCAATCAATTTTATCGAAGACAAGCCAGTAATTCACACCCAGAAAATCGAGTGCGGACTTTTATTATCTTTGTAAAAAAATACTCTTCAATTAGCCGTCTGCCTATCACCCTTCTTATATGGGGCACGGCTTTTTCTTTTCATATTAAAAAAAAGACCCGTGCAGAATAGTCTATGTATACGGGGCGGGTCTTTTTGGTCTCCAACAGCACCCTTCGCATTATACTCTCTATATGGGTGGGTGCTGTACAGCCCGTCCGCCCCCTGCCCCCTATTATGTCGACTGGCTGTAAATCAATTTTAGCTAATCTTAACTGACTGTAATAAAAATAACGCCGACGATAAATCTACAGTCAGTCCGCCCTCCTTCTCCCATTATGTAGACTGACTGTGTCCATTATTTTTTATTTATTCACAGCATCATCCACTAAGTACTCTCTATATGGGGCGATGCTGTTCTTCTTTTTCGGATAAAAGACCTCTGCCGAATAGTACTGTTATATGGGGCAGGTCTTTTGAGCTTTCAGTTTATAGCGCACGCCAAATAATCTATTATATGGGGCGCGCCATTTTTTTTTCCTACAACAGTTTAATTCAGCCTGTGGCACTAATAACTCTTTATATGGGGGCAGGCCTGACGATGAATCTAACAGTCAGTCTGCGCCCCTTCCCCTATTATGCCGACTGACTGTGTCAACTATTTTTCTAAAAATAAATCAATTCTAAAACTCAAAGTTTATTTTCATTCTATCATAAAGAACTGCAACCAAAGCACCAATCCTTTTTAACTGAACTTTCAAAATCTCATTTTCTTCTTTCAACATTTCAGAAGTCTTCTCATTCTTATCCAACCTTCTCTCAAGTTCAATCTTCGTAACATCAACAAGTAAGTCTTCTTCTGAAATCGTATCTTTCATTCCTAACAATTCAGAATAATAATGAATCTTCTCCGACTTCTTCCATCCAAATCTATACTTCAAAGCACTTTCAGATTTATATCTTGGAAGCCAATAACAGCAAGAGCAATGCCTAAAATCATACATCGTTAAATTAGAATACTTCTCTCCTGCAGGACTCTTTTCTTCCCCCAGAATTCGCGTTCCTAGCCGTTTCAAATACTTATTCACCTCTGGTGGGCTAGTTGTAAACAAATAGTCATCATTGCCTAGTTTGTTGTTTCTCACATATTCTTTTATCAAATTAGAGCTAATCATTAATTTCAGTCTCCTTCCAAAAGTCTTACTCACTTCATCTCTGATATTCAATTCCTTAAAATCATTAAAGAAGTCGGAAACTTTTACATTCATCAATTCAGTCGGAGCCCTAATTCCAGAGTCGAACAAAAACCAAATCAAAACTTTGTAATCCTGATTCGAAGCTTCAGTCAGTCTTTTTACTTCCGACTCTGTCAAGTAGACCCATTCAGGTTTCTCTCCAGAAGTATCCAAGTCGGAACTAATATCTTCAATCTCGACTCCAAGTTTCTTACTCCTCTTCTGATGCCAGTGCCAGAACGCCTTGAAGTCCTTCGCGAAATCCTTCACCGACTTGAAAGTCTTCCCATCTTCTCTAGCAATCTTCCCACTTCGGAGTCCTTGAAAGAACTCAAATAACTGCGCTTCATTAGTGTCGGTCAATATTCCTAAATTATATCTAGCTTCAAATTCCTTCGCCAAGAAAACCATTCTCTGTCGGAGAGTATTCAATCTAATATAACTTCTCGAACCTTTTTTAGTCCCTCTTGCAATATTCACTCCCTTCTCCATGTCGTCGAGATATTCTTTAATTAGGTCAGAGTTGGCCTTAGAAATTCCAGAGATTTGCGAGTGCGTTTTCTCCTTCCACGTTTCGTATCTTTCCTTATGTTTGTAAGGGTCAATCTTCACCATGTTGTCAGTCGAGTCCGACTAAACCGTATTTAAATCTTGTCGGTCTACTGATTGGTGACAGAAAAGAGGACAAGTTTTTTAAAGGCTTTTTTTACATCGAAAAAAGAGTTTATTGTCAATTCTTTAGAGTTATATAATATAAAAAATAGGGTCATGGCATCTGACATCGCACGAAAATGCCATTTCCCCCTTATGCGCGGGCCGGGGGTCGAACCCGGGTCCCAAGCTTTCTTCAACATCTTATTTGGAAGGCTCGCATACTAACCACTGTACTACCCACGCATAAAATATAATCAATCTTGAGGGTTTTAAAGTTTATTGTTTATTTAATAGAAGCTATAACCTTTCCAATATAATCATCACTTCTTCTCTCTATTTCCAAAGGAGTTTCCAAACGAAAATATTCTTGGTCTTCCATAAACTGTTTTATTGGCTCACAAGGTTCTTGAGGATATTGAATTTGAGCTTTTATTTGTCTAGTCATTTGTCTTTTTTCTTCGGTAGTTAATAAGTCGTCTAAATAGATTATTCCCATAAAATAATCAAATGGCGAATATTTAAAAGGATTATTGTGCTCTTGTTTTTGTGGGGAGATGCCAGAGCGGTCAAATGGGCTAGATTTAGGCTCTAGTGGCTTAAGCCTACGGGGGTTCAAATCCTCCTCTCCCCATTCATATTCATGGAAACAGAATTACAAAAATTAATCAATGATCTTCCGATTTTATATGATGCACCCTGGGGGAAAGATATTCCAGCCTATGCAAAATTCGAATTAGATTATGTAATCCCTCTAACAAAAGAGGCTTTAGTTGAACCTATGAGGGGATATGTTTTTGGAACAGATAGATCTAAAGAAACAATTTACGTGGCACCTTTAGGAAGGAAGTTTTCAGGAGATTCAAGAATTCTTGCTCCAAATTTTAAGCCACACTTAATTCCCCCAAGGTTAGATATAAGGTTTATAGAAAATTTGTCTATAGAAACTCTTTTAAGTTAAATTTATCTTCGATCATTTATGCCCGGGTAGCTCAGCCAGGATAGAGCACGGCACTCCTAATGCCGGGGTCGCAGGTTCAATTCCTGTCTCGGGCGCTTGCACCTCCTTTGTATTCAACAGAAACCTTTAAAATCTTAATTTCCAGAGAATATTTATTGGTTTATTCGACGAAAATGAAGAAGATAAAAAAACAAAATGTTTCCGACTGGTACGACAAGAACTATAAAATTAGTTTATACCTTCCAGTTGCTCTCTTCGTTATTTGTATTTTATACTTGGGATTTTTTTATGCACAAACGGGAAGTTTATTTTACAAAGATGTTTCTTTAGCAGGTGGAACTTCTCTAACGATAACCGGAAACTTAGATACTTCAAAAATTGAGGCGGAATTGTCAAAGTCAATTGCAGACGTTTCCTTTAGAAAAGTTACAGACATAACTTCTGGAACACAAGCGGCACTGATTATAGAAAGCTCAGCCAAGCCAGATGAACTGAATACTGCGATAACCTCTTTAGGTTTTGAACTCAATGATTCAAACTCAAATGTGGAGTTTACCGGTTCAAGTTTATCGGAAAGTTTTAATAAACAACTTCTTACCGCGTTAATATTCTCATTCATTTTAATGTCTTGTGTAATCTTCATTCTTTTCAAATCTTTTGTACCAAGTATTGCAGTTATCTTTGCAGCGTTTGGAGATATTGTTATGACTCTTGCAGTTCTAAATTTCTTCGAGGTAAAAATCTCTGCAGCAGGTATAGCCGCATTCCTAATGTTAATAGGTTATTCAGTAGACACAGATATTTTATTGACAACTAGAGCACTAAAGAAAAAAGAAGGAGCACTAAACAAAAGAATTTTCGGTGCTTTTAAAACAGGTATTTTTATGACGACAACGGCCCTAGCGGCAGTTATTCCTGCATTTTTTCTTATTGCAGGTTTACCAGAATCTTTCAAACAAATCTTCTTAGTATTGGGAGTAGGATTAGCTTTTGATATTGTTAATACTTGGTCAACTAACGCCAGCATAATTAAATGGTATTGTATAAAGAAGGGAATTAACTAATGGTAAAATTAACCTTGAGAACAATTATTCTTTTACTAGCAATTATCTTCGCAGTTGTGGCAATCGCTCCTTGGAAGGGTTTGGATTCAGGAGTTCTGATAAAAACAGTGGAAAAAAATTCATCCTATTACGAAGCAGGTCTAAGAGCCGGAATGATAATTCATTCAATAGATGATCAAAAAATTTCAGATTTAATTAGCTACAATGACTATGCTTCAAAAAATTTCATTGAATCTAAAAAAGTTACCATACTAACAGACCAAGGAGAGTTTATTCTTTTAGCAGATTCTCCTACAAAGATAGTAGTTGCTAAACTACCCTCTTCAAATTTGAAAACAGGTTTAGATTTAAGTGGTGGTGCAAGAGCATTAATTAAAGCAGAAAATATGACTCTTTCAAAATCTCAGTTAGATGATTTAATTGCAGTAACAACTGAAAGACTTAATGCTTTTGGTTTAAACGACGTCGTAATCAAACCTATTGTAGACTTATCCGGAAACAATTATATGCTTATTGAAATCGCAGGTTCAACATCCTCCGAATTAAAAGAATTATTAGAAAGCCAGGGCGCCTTCGAGGCAAGAATTGGTAATGACACTGTTTTCATTGGTGGTGAGAGAGACATAACTTACGTAGCTTCCACGGGACAAGAAGCAGGAATTTATTCTTGCAATGAATATTCTACAGGATTTGTTTGTGAATTCAGATTTTCAATTTCTCTTTCTGAAAAAGCAGCAAATAGACAAGCAGAGCTCACTTCAAACCTTTCTGTTAATTTATCTTCGGGTGGGCAATATTTAGAAAAACCTCTTGATCTATATGTTGATAACATCTTAATGGATACTTTACAAATTGGTGCAGACCTAAAAGGAAGAGCAACTACTCAAATTCAAATTTCTGGTTCAGGTTCAGGAGCAACACAACAAGAAGCATTCCAAGACGCTCAGAAGAATATGAAAAAGTTACAAACAATTCTTAAGACAGGAAGTTTACCTTTCAAATTAGAAATTGTTAAATTAGACACTCTTTCTCCAGCTTTAGGAAAAGAATTCGCTAAGAATATTGTTACACTAGGATTAGTTGTCTTCGCAGTTATCTCTGCAATACTTTTTGTAAGGTACAGAAGGATAAAACTCACACTAGCAGTAATTATGACCATGTTCTGTGAGGCTTTTATCACATTAGGATTTGCAGCCTTGTTAAGATGGAACCTAGATGTTGCATCTATCGCAGGTATTATTGCAGGAATGGGTACTGGTGTAAACGACCAGATAGTTATCATCGACGAATCTTTCACAAAAGAGCAAACTCAAACAAGATTAAAGGATAGAATCAAAAGAGCATTATTTGTTATCTTTGGAGCATTCTTTACAATAGTAGCCGCGATGATTCCTTTATTCTGGGCAGGTGCAGGTATGTTAAGAGGTTTCGCTCTAACAACAATTATTGGTGTTTGCGTCGGAATTTTAATCACGAGACCAGTCTTCGCAGAAATTGCCGAGAAAATAAAAGACAAGGAGAAATAAAATGTTACCTAAGTGGCACATTCTTTATAGTTTTGTTTTAGCCTATTTATTAGTATTCTTCTTCCACCTTTCTACTTTTGCAGCGTTAATATTCTTTCTTGCGGCAGTGTTCATAGATATAGACCATTATTTTCTTTTCGTTCTCAATCAAAAAAAGTTTCACCCAAAGAAATTTTGGGATTGGTCAATGAACACAAAAGAAGAATGGAAAAAAACTGAAGATAAAAACTTGTATAAATATCCTCTTTTTATTTTTCATGGATTTGAGGCACTTTTAGTTTTAGCAGCCCTTTCTTTTGTTAATCTTTTCTTTTTTTGGATATTCCTTGGTTTTTCATTCCATCTTTTTTTAGACTTATTACATCTAATCTACCGAGAAGAGGAATTACACAAACTTTCGCAGATTTATACATTCAAAAGAAATAAAAACAAGAAAAGGTTTTCTTATTGATGATAAACTATCTAAAAAAAGAAGCCTTCGGGATTACTAAGAGAATTTTAAAAAGAGACTTTTCTGGCGAAACAGGTATAGCTGTAAAAAATTCAATATATCAATTTTCTACAAATGTTATATCCAAGGTAGGTGCTTTACTTTTTACAGTTATTCTAGCCAGATTATTACTTCCGGAAAAATTTGGTCTTTACTCACTAGCTCTATCGACGATAATATTAATCGGTGGTTTTTCTGATTTAGGAATTGGCACAGCTTTAGTAAGATATATAGCTAGAGATAAGAAAAAAGCCGGTAGTTACATAAAATATTTAGCCAAGTTGAAAGTTTCTTTGACTATTTTAGTTTCTCTAGTCTTACTAGTAATCGCCTACTGGCTTGCCAATGATTTTTACAACAAACCAATATTTTATGCACTTTTAGCTGGAAGTCTTTATATTCTATCTACTAGTTTTACAAGCTTTATTTCTTCAATTTTCCAGGCAGAGAATAATTTTTCCTGGCCACTTTTCAAAGAATTATTTTTTCAGGTTATAAGATTAATTGTCTTGCCAATAGCAATATTGTTTGGGTTAAACTATTCAACAGAAGTTTTTCTAATGATTATTTTCCTGGCACTTTCCATCTGCTACTTTTTATCTTTACTTTTCTTATTTCCAAAACTAAAAAAATACTCCATGTCTCCTCTTAAAAATAAACAAAAAGACGAAGTCAATAAATATATTATACCTCTTTCTGCGACGGTGCTTTCTGGAGTTTTCTTCGGCTATATTGATACGATAATGTTGGGAAGATTTGTTGCTTCCGAATTTCTAGCCTATTATCAGGCAGCATTCGCCTTGGCAAGTTCAGCTATGGTTCTCATTTCTTTCTCAGCAGTCTTATTTCCCATTTTTTCTAGGATAAGAGGTAGAAGATTAGAAGTCGGTCTAAAGAAATCCGTTTTTGTGACAATTCCTCTTTCAATAGCTGCCTTAATAGCTACGTTCTTTGTTGCTCCTTTTGTTGTAAACCTAGTTTATGGTGCGGAATATTCTCAAGCCACATTGCTTCTAAGAATAATATCTTTTATTTTTATAACCGATCCTCTAATTGGAATTTATTCCTCCTATCTTTACTCATTAGGCAAAACAAAGAAAGTGGCATTTGCAGTAATTACCTCCACAATAGTTAACATTGTTCTTAACTTCATATTCATAACCTCTCTTTTACCTCATGGAATGCTAATGGCCTGTGTTGGCTCAGGTGTAGCAACGATAATCTCAAGAGGAGTTTATTTAGGATTGTTGATTAAGAAATAATTATTTGAGGATTCTCTTAGATTCTTCTTTATCTTTTAATATTTCTTTTATTCCTTCGCTCAGAGGCATAGGGCTAAATTTAGGGTAAATCTTTTTAAGTTTAGTTATATCTGTTCTTTTTTCGAAAGTTCCATCAGGTTTTGTCGAATCGTAAACTATTTTTCCTTTCCATTCAATTTCATTAGAAATTATTTCTGCAAATTCCTTTATAGAATAATCAAATCCCGTACCAATATTTACAATTTCATCAGAAGAATAGTTGTTCATTAGATAAATCAGTGCATCTGCGCAATCTTCGCTATAAAGGGCCTCTCTTCGCGGATTTCCACTACCCCACAAAGTAATCGACTCTAAGTTTTTATCTTTCGCAATTAAAATTTTCTTTATTAGAGAAGGAATCATATGTCCATTTTCCAAATCATAGGTATCGTTAAGACCATAAAGATTTGTAGGCATTGCACAAATTGTATTCAAATTGTATTGTTCTCTGTAAAGTTGACAAGCAATAACTCCGGTTATTTTTGCCAGAGCATATCCTTTATTTGTTTCTTCTAACTTTCCAGCCAAAAGCCTATTTTCTTCTATTGGTTGGGGATTTTCTTTTGGATAGATGCATGTAGAACCTGTAAAAAGAAGTTTACACTCAGAACATTTATTTTTGATAGATTCTAATAAATTGAGGATCATGAGAGTATTTTGATAAAGGAAATCCGCTTGTCTTTTTTTGTTTCCCATAATTCCTCCAACGAGTCCAGCAACCATAAAAATGAATTCCGGTTTTTCTTTTTCTAAGTAAGAATCAACATCTTTTTTCTCTAAAAGATTAACCTCAGAACTTCGAGGTGTTCGGATATTCTCATAGCCTTTTTCTTTTAAAATCTTCACAATTGCACTACCTAACAGGCCGCTACTACCAAAAACACAAATTTTAGAATTTTGTTTCATATTAGAATAAAACCTTCTCTTGATTTTTCAGAATTTCGTAGTCTGATCTAATCATTACCTTCACCAAATCTTCAAATTTTGTTTTAGCTTCCCATCCGAGAATCTTTTTTGCTTTTTCAGGGTTTCCTATTAGTAATTCAACTTCAGTAGGTCTGAAATATTTTTCATCTACTCTTACAATTGTCTTGCCATTTTCTTCGTTAATTCCAACCTCATTTATTCCTTTTCCTTCCCATTTTATCTTAATTCCAAGTTCTTTACAAGAAGCTTCTATAAATTCCTTGACTGAATGTGTTTCCCCTGTCGCGATTACAAAATCTTCAGGTTTTTCTTGCTGTAACATCAACCACATTGCTTCAACATACTCTTTAGCATGGCCCCAATCCCTTTTTGCATCCAGGTTTCCCACAGCTAAATATTCTTGTTTTCCAAGTTTTATGTTAGCTAGACCGAGAGTTATTTTTCTAGTTACAAAGTTAAATCCTCTTCTTTCGCTTTCATGATTAAATAAAATCCCATTACAAGCGAATAAATTATAAGCTTCTCGGTAATTTTTGATAATCCAGAAACCGTAAAGCTTAGCTACACCATATGGGCTTCTTGGATAGAAAGGCGTTGTTTCCGATTGAGGTATTTCTTGAACTTTCCCATAAAGTTCAGAGGTCGAGGCTTGATACAATTTAATTTTTTTTACATCACTTAAGCTTTTCACGATTTCCAATAGCTTCAAAGTTCCCAAAGCATCAATTTGTGCAGTAATCTCGGGAATTTCAAAAGAAACCCTTACATGACTCTGAGCTGCAAGATTATATATTTCATCAGGCATTATCGTCTTGATAATGTTAAAAAGAGAAGTAGAGTCAGTCAGATCACCATAATGTAGAAAAAGTTTCTTGTCATGTATTTCTTTATTATTAAATAAATGATCAATTCTCCAAGTGTTTATAGAACTGGACCGCCTTATTAGTCCATGAACCTCATATCCCTTTTCTAATAGCAATTCAGCCAAATAGGAACCATCCTGGCCCGTAATTCCAGTTATTAGTGCTTTCTTCATAGCTCTTTAATAAAAAGGAACTTTTTAAGTTTTAGGATAGTGAATTATCTATTCTTACCGAGAATCTTTCTTAAAAACTGTCTTACGGAGAAGATTAAGTTGAACAATTTAACTTTAATAAGTAGTGCTCCTAAAATAACCAAATCAAACGGATTGTATTTTAATAGAGTCAAAATTCTAAAATCTTTGTCATTCACTATCATTTTCCTGTATTTTGCCTTATTTATTTTCTCTTCAGAAAGATACATTACTCCATAAATCGCTAAGTAGTTATAAAACTTAAAGTATACAAAATCCTTTTCATATTTTCCAAAAATCTTATTTTCAACCATAAATTTTTTCACAAGATTTATACTTTCAAAATAGTTTTCTATCCTTCTTTCAGAATTTTTATAAGACATTAAAGATCCTTCCCTAATTAGATAATTGTAGAGATAATCCTCGCATTCTGAAATACTCTTCGCTAAAGCTAGAACTTTAACAGAAAAGACCATATCTTCGGCAATATGAATTTTCGGAAAGAAAATTTTATTTTTGATAATCAATCTTCGTTTAATCATTTTTGACCATGGCGCCCAAGCAATTTGTCTTCGGAGATTCTTTCTAAAAACCTTATCTTTATTTTCAATTTCACCTTTTTTGAAAAGTCTTTTGTCCAAAATAATATTTTTTCCGTGAATAATCTTTGGCCTTATATAAACCACATCCGATTTTTCTTTTATGGCAATTTTGTACAGCGTTTCACAGGCGTTCAATTCTAGCCAATCATCAGAATCAACAAATAAAATAAAATCTCCTCTAGCTTTTTTCATAGCCCTATTTCTTCCTTCTCCAGGACCAACGTTTTTTTCATTGTCTATTATTTTTAGTCTAGAATCTTTCTTTTGAATATCCTTCAAAGAGTTTAAAGAACCATCAGTAGATTTGTCATTAATACAGATAAGTTCAATTTCCTTTAAGGTCTGATTTAAAACTGAATTAATAGACTTTTTCATGTAGCTTTCAGAATTGTAAACTGGCATAATCACCGAGATTTTTGTAGTCGATTGCATAGCACAAATAACCTTAAATAGTTTTTATTGCTTTTGGTTTTATGAAGAAAACTGCAAAATCACTATTCTCTATAGTGACCATATGCTTTAACGAAGAGGAGAACATAGAAAAAACCTGTAAGAGCGTGAAAGAACAGACTTGTAAAGATTTTGAGTGGATAGTTCTTGACGGAAAATCAACAGACAATACAACTAATATCTTAAAAAGATACAAAAAAAATATGTCCTCTTTTGTATCAGAAAAAGACTCTGGAAGATATAATGCAATGAATAAGGGTATAAAAAAATCAAAAGGAGAATACTTAATTTTTCTCCATGGTGGAGATTTTTTTAAGGATAAAAATGTTCTACAAAAAATTAAAGATTTTATAGAACAAGATAAAAAATCAAGTGAAATTTACTATGGGGATTTACAATACGATAACGGAGAAATAGTTTCTTATAAAAAATCTATCCTAGATAAAAAATTCTTCATAACAAAAACAATTTCTCATCAGGCTACATTTATTCAAAAAATTTTATTCAAAAAAATTGGATTTTACAATGAAAAATATAGAATAGTAGCAGATTTTGATTTTTGGATTAGAGCGATTGTTTTAAATAAAGTAAAAACTAGATATCTTCCTTTAACAATTTCAGTTTTTGATCAAGAAGGACTTAGTACAACCTACAAAATGGCAAAAAAACAGATAGTTGAAAGGAATGATGTTCTTTTTAAATACAAACTAATAACAACCAAGCAGGCAAAAATCTACGAGATAAGCTGGTTTATTTTATCTATTTTCAAGAGAGCAGGAATTTATAATTTCCTTAGAAGAAATTACAGAAAGGTGGTGAAGAGATGAAGCCTAAAAAAATTCTAATTAACTACGCGAACGATGCTTTCAAAGAAGCTCAGAAGGTAAATACGAAAACGGGAAAAGAAGTAGGAGGTTTTGATAGAGTAATAGAATATTCTCCAAAAGATATAGATAAAAAATTTTATGAAAAGAATAAGCACCTTCTTACTAAATTAAGAGGGGGAGGATATTGGCTATGGAAACCTTACATAATTCTCAAAACATTACAAAGAAAAGAAGTAAATAAGGGAGATTTTATTTTTTATTGTGATAGTGGGTCCTATTTTATTGATAAAATAGATTACTTAAATACTCTTTGTAAAAAGTACAATCAAGATATTCTTCCTTTCGGAAATAAAAATGTTCCTTTAGAAAAAAATTGGACGAAAAGAGACGCGTTTATTTTGATGAAATTAGAAGGAGATAAGTATGCCAATTCTCCGCAATACGGAACCGGGTTTATTATGATTCGAAAGTCCTCTTTTTCTATAAAGTTCTTCAAAGAATTTTTGAAATATGCTCAAGACAAAAGGATAATTACCGATTCTCCAAGTACCTTTGGAAAAAATTATAACGGTTTCAAAGAAAATAGACATGATCAAAGTATTTTTAGTTTACTCTGTAAAAAATATAATTTAAAATTTTTCAGACAACCTTGGCAAATTGGGAATTCAGATATAAATTCTTTCAAAGATAAATATCCCCAAATTTTAGTTTCTACTAGAAAAAATAGCCGAACAATCTTAGAGAAGATAAGATATCAGAAAGCTTGTTCGAAAAGTTTTTGGTATTTTCTCTTTAAAGTCTTGGCGGTACCTTATAATAAATTTACAAGGGCTTCTTCATCTTGATAACTTCTGCATAAACTTCTTGAGTTTCTTTTGCACATTTCTCCCAAGAAAATTTCTTTAACTGTTTATAGCCTTTTGAAATCATTTTCTTCCTCAAAATTGAATTTTCTATTACCTCTCCAACTTTTTTTTCTATATCTTTTTTATTAAGGGGGTCAATGTAAACTGCTGCCTTTCCACCAATCTCCGGCATACAAGAGGTGTTGGATAGTATAACTGGACAACCACAGGAGAAAGCTTCTAAAGTAGGTATCCCAAAACCCTCATATCTGGAGGGAAATACAAAGCAAATAGCTTTTTGATACATATGGGCCAGAGTAGAGTCATCAATAGAGTACTGTTTTACTTGATTTTCAATATTTAGATTTTTAAATAGTGATTCTTCTTCTTTACTAAATAGTTGACCAGCACAAACTAGGAACAATTTAGGGTCTTTTTTTATTAAGGTAGAGATGGACTCTACAAAAATATTAAAATTTTTATAACCTTTTCTTCCACCAACAAACAAAATATACTTCTCAGGTAAGTTAAGGGTTTGTAATCGTTTATCTACTGGAGGTTTTAGAGAGTTAGCAAGGTAGATTACATTTATTTTTTCTGGAGAAATGTTATAGAGCCTAATTAAATCTTTTTTTGTGTTCTGAGAGATCGCAATTATTTTATCAGCTTTTAGAAGAAGTTTTTTCTTATACTTGGCGGAAAAATCAAAGAAAGACATTTCTTTAGAGTATATTTCATGAGTCATATCATAGACTGTCAAAATAAATGGTTTATCTCTTAGATATCTCAAAAAATAAGGATTATAGTATGTGGGATGAAAAATATCAAAGTTACCGTTCTGGAGTCGCTTTACTATTTCCTTTTTATTTTCTCTTAAATGAAAAAACCTATAAAGTTTTCCCTTACCAGGGAAAGAAAATCCATTACAAAAATCTTTAAACAAAACTAAGGGCAATTTAACATTTTTTAGAAAGCCGACTTCTTTTATGTAGATATTCTCACTTTTGATCAACGGGAATTCAACGACAGTATTTTTCAGTCTTTTTAGCTGTATAAACAACTCTAAAAAATACCGGGAAATCCCTCCAACTCTTTGTGTTTCAAAAATTTGATAGTCATAAAGGATTTTCATCATCATTTCAAGGTACTTTCTTTTAATTCTTCATCAAGCATTATATCTAAAAGTTTTTCAAAAGAAGTTTCCGGAATCCATCCAAGTTCTTTTTTTATTTTTTTAGGATTAGATACTAATAGTTCTTCTTCTGAAGGTCTGTAAAACGAGGGGTGTTGTACCACAAAAATTCCCTTTCTTTTCATAAGTTCTGAAATAGTCCTATCTGCCTCTTTGGAGGTTTTTTTGTGTAAGTCAATTATTTCATAATCTAGGTTTAATTTTTTAAAGAAATATTGGACCATTTCCCTTACTGAATGGGTTTCTCCAGTACCCACAACAAAATCTTCAGGTTTTTCTTGTTGTAGCATTAACCACATTGCCCTTACATAGTCTTTAGAATATCCCCAATCTCTTCGAGCATCTAAGTTTCCAATAACAAGAACATTAGTTTTCTTATTGTTTATTTCTTTAATTTTTTTAGTAATTTTTTTAGTAATAAATTCAGCCCCTCTTCTTGGAGATTCATGATTAAATAATAATCCAGTACATGCGAACAAGCCATATGATTCCCTATAATTCTTTACTATTTCATATCCTGCGAGTTTACTAATTCCATAGGGGGACCGAGGATTAAACCGAGTATCTTCATTCTGGGGGGATTCTTTCACTTTTCCAAAAATTTCAGAAGTTCCTGCAAAATAAATTTTCGAGAAAGGACTTTTTTTCTTAAGAGCTGAAAAAAGGTTAAGTGTTCCTCCAATGTTTATTTCAAAAGTATCAAAGGACTCGTCTAATGGTTCGTAGACAAAACTTTTCCCGGCAAGGTGGTAAACTTCTTCAGGTTTAATTTTTTCAATGATACGGAGAATAAATGAATAATCTTTCAAATCTCCTTGATGAAGAGTTATATTCTCTTTTATATGAGAGATATTTGTTAAATTAGAACCCCTGATCAGCCCATGAACCTCATATCCCTTCTCTAATAGCAATTCAGCCAAATAGGAACCATCCTGGCCCGTAATTCCAGTTATTAGTGCTTTCTTAATCATATTAATTCTACAAATAAAACTTATTTAAATTAGAGCTTTTTAAGATAAAACATTAGTAGCAATAATTAAAAACCCTTTGGCTCTTTATAGAAAATGACAAAAATAACTAAATTAAACATTGGTTGTGGAAAAGACATAAAAAAAGATTTTCTAAATGTAGATTACTTTAATGGAAAAGGCGTAGATAAAGTAATAAATTTAAATAACTACCCATATCCCTTTAAAGAAAACCAATTTGAAGAGATATTAGCAAAAGATATCTTAGAACATCTTGAAAAACCAGACAAATGTATCCGAGAATTATGGAGGATTTCTAAAAAGGGTTGTAAAATAGAAATAACTGTTCCACATTATTCTTCGGTAAATGCTTGGGGAGATATGACTCATGTAAAACCATTTTCACAGCACAGTATGGATCACTTTGATATTAAAAAAGAAAAAGGAGCGAGCCTAGAGTTTCATCAAAAAGAAAAATTTAAGGTTCAGGTAAAATTAATTCTCCCAAGAGCATACAGAATATTTGGTATAGGTCTTCTTATTAGACAGTTTCCAAGAGTTTATGAAAGATTTTTTACTTATCTTTTTCCAATACAAGGACTGGAGTTTTACTTAGAAACTATTAAGTAACTATCTATTTTTCTCTTCCAATAATCGTTAGTTAATTTGTATCTCATCTCCGAAGTAAACTTCTTAGAGTAATTCTTATACCACCTTTTTAAGTTTTTTTCTGTAATCTCCGAAGGGTCTTGAATAATCACAATTGGAAATTTTTTGTGTAATTCATCCAAAGGAGTATTTGTTTTCTCCACTACTGGAATCTGCCCCAGTATCAAACTTTCCCAGGTTCTATGGCAGTCTAGCCCATTTCCAATTGGAGAAAAGCAAAAAGCATATTTTTTTTGTTCTTCCCACATAATGGTTCTAGGCATCTTTTCTTTTTGAAAGATCATGTTTTTGTTGTTCACAAGTAATTCATACAATTCTTTTCTTCTTTTAGAAGTAATATTCAAATGAAAATTTGCAAAGACTTTTAGCGTAGGTTTTAGCTTTTTTCTTCTAATATTTTCTAGATTTTTTTCCTGTTTGGATACTTTCTGTTTTTTTTCACCCATAGAATCTTCAAAAATTAAAGTTGAATAGTTAACACCAATAGGTAAACTAGTTATTTTTTTGCTAGATAGATTTTTGTTCTGAGCAAACCAATGAAGTAAAAATTCATTTTCTAAGATATCTTTATGATTAGCTATTCCTAGATCTGAATCACCAGTAACTAAAACGAAAGGAGAACGTATATTTGGCAAAACTTTCTTTTTGAAGTAGCTTAACTCATCAGTTTTTACAAATACGGAGTTTTTTACTTTCAAGGTTGAATTAATGTTTTTATAACTCAAAAATCTAAAAAGATGATTAAATGTCAACACTCTGGTTAGAAAATAAGGGGGAGTTTGGTAAATAGCTGGATAGGTGAGAGGGTATGCGCCGCAAGACATTGCAATTGCTTTTATAGAGACATACTTGGAGATTATCTCCTTCCTTCTTCTTTGCTTAGAATTGGTCAAAACATAAGTACCGAGAGAAAAAGCATCTTGGTTCATCCTCAGAAGATTTTTTATTTTTTTCAAAAGATTCATAGAAAAAAAAGAGGATTTCATATTTATAATTCTTGCCAAAACTCCTTTAAACCCTCCAATCTTAATAAATCCATGAAAAAAGAACTCAAAGTTAGAGGAGAATTCCACTGGGGCTTCAAAGATTATTTTCTTACAGAAATTTTATCTAAAAAGCACCAACTAAAGAGAGTTGAAAAAAATTCTGAATTAACTATTGGTCTTGTAGAACCAACGCCGCTGACAGAAGATTTTCAGAAATCTCCAAAGAAAATTCTAGTAGCCGGTGAAAATTTGTATTATAAAATAACTCTCTTTAAATTACTAGAGTACCTTACAAAAAAGAAGGGACTCCGACTGAAATATCTAACTAGAATTCTACCAAGAAATGTTTTAGAAGTCAAATTGGGCCCTATGAGACCTAAATACTTAAGTTATGTAAAAAGGGTTGCTAAAGTGTCTCCTAAAGGAGAATATGCTATAATAACCAATAGGCTCAATGGAAAAAACATTCTAACTCTGCCTTTTTTTCTACAGATTAAACAGATTAGAGACAGAATTAGTGAGTTAAAAAATAAAAAGAAAATAAGTAAAATTCCATCAAAGTTTTGTTGTATAATAATTTCTAATGAATACTCTTCCGAGAGAATAGAATTTTTTAAACAGTTATCAAAATACAAAAAAGTTGATTGTTTTGGTAAAACAAAGTATACTAATTCAGATAACAATTTTCTTCCAAAATCTTGGGCAGACAATCCTAAATTTCTTTCACAATATAAATTTGTTATTAGTTTTGAAAATTCCTTTGAAGAAGAGTATATAACTGAGAAATTACCAAATACAATGCTAGCAAAATCCATTCCGATTTATAGGGGTGCTTCAAATATCGGAGAATATTTTAACAAAGAGTCTTTTATCAATTTTGAAGATTATGGAAAATCTTACAAAAAAATGATACAAAAAATAAAAGAACTTGATTTCGACGACAAAAAGTATTTAGATTTTATTAATAATCCTTGGATGACTAAGAAAAATAAAGAAAAAATTGATGCAAAAGAAAAAGAACTAGAATTCTTTTTGAAAAGAATTATTTAGTTAAACTTTCAATATTCTCTTGATTAATTTTTTAGTGTTCGGAAAGTTGTTTAAATTATTTCTAAAGAATTTTTGTAATCTTGGTGAGTATACCTTATTTATCAACTCGGCCCTCATCATCAAAATAATATAGTTCGGCGGTAAAAATTTACTCTTCCGATTAATAAAGATTTTATCAAAACCACAATGTTTTATCAAAACAAATCCCTTCTTTTTTAATAAAGTGTCTAACTTTTTCTCGTTATAATTATCTTCTAAACAAATAGCATGAATAAAAGTTCTTTCAAAGTCTAGAGCTTTCAAAACTTTTTCCTCATTACCTTCAATATCTAAACTCAATAGATGAATCTCGCTTATTTTATTTTTTTGGATAAAGTCTTTTATACTGATAACTTTTGATCTAATCAGAATTGGCTTATTTTTATTTTTAGATATTCTGATTAGATCTTCTTCGTGGATATTTTTTGAAATACCGCTAAGCATAGGATTATCTTTCACAAATGAAAACTCCACAGTCTCTTCTTTATCTCCGATACAGTTATTATAACAATTACATTTTCTGTTTCTTCTTAGTTTCTTATAGTATAGGGGAATAGGTTCAAAACAAAAACCAGTCCATTCAAGATTTTTTTCAAAGAAATAAGTGTTTGAAAAAGTCTTACCGTCAAAGGCACCCAAGTCTAAAAAGATACCATTCTTCAAATTTTTGAAAATACTTTTATGAAGGAATTGATCCTGTTTTACTTGAGAATGATACTTTTCCATGCCTACTCAAATAAGTAATCCAATCCCCCATATGAAAAAGCGTATCTATCTAAAAATTCTTCATGAGTTTCTGTTCCCGCAGGATAATCTACACTCCAAATCTTCAAAGGAGCTCTTAATCCTTGGAAATAAACAAACTCTCCAAGATTAACGCCAAATAATTGATTGAAATAAGCTACTGCAGGATCTTCAGCAGCGTAAGCAACTTTTAATCCAGAATATTCTTTGTAGTAATCATCTAGAACATATAATCTTCCAACCAAACTATCTTTTACTCTAGGAGACAAGTACATTATTGCACCAGTTGAATCAACACCATATCTTCCGTCGCTTGATTGCAAAACTTTCGGAATTACATAGGCAACAGAGTCTATACCCTCACTAAAGGAGACCATTTTTCCACCAGCATATAAATTTTTTATAGGAATGTCGTATCTCTTATTATTATAAAAGAAGGCACCCATTGGCTGTTTGAAGGTTACAGACTGATTAGTTATCTGCATTTCAATGATTACTCCAGCAAGGTAAGACTTACATTCCATTACACTTCTAGCATTAACGTTTATTCCAGGTAAGAAAACATTTCCATAATTTAGATCTTCATCAACACACGAATTAATATTATAAATTCTGGTTGTACCGCTAGCTGTTTCTTTATTGTTCTTAGAATCAGATTCGCCTGAAGAAACTCCTGTAGAAACTCTATCCCAAGAGTCATTACTTCCAATTTTTGAAAATGCACCGTATTTTCCTAATTCTGTCGGATCGATTAGTAAGTAAGAAACATTCCAAGATTTCATAAAGCTGTAAGCTGTTTCCGGATTAGGTGTAGTTAAAAGATATCTCCCAATATTTACATCACCACCAAATTCTGCAGAATGGCCACCGTCAGTCACTGCCGGTCTTTCACCAAGTGTTTGCGTAAAATATCCATAATCCCACCAGTGAACAAAAATTGCATCTTTAGCAGTCTCATTTCTTGCCCAAGCCATTGCCTCTTGCCATTGTGAGTTTGCCGAGGGACCAACATTTTTTGCCTGATAGGAAGTTATTTGATAGCTTCCAGGGTTTTTTGTTATAGCATAATTTCCAGCACTATCTTTTTGTATTGGACTAAAGTTTACAAATAAAGAAATAACAGTCAATAAAATAGAAAGAGCTGAAAAGATCATCCAAATAAGTCTTTTATCTTTTTTAGCTTCTTTATATCTTCTTAAGATTCCAAGAATAAAGTAACCTCCAAGTAAACAGATAAAAGGAGTGATTAAAAAGAAACTTCTAACCGCCGCTCTTGCGTTAATAACAACCGTTAAGGTTATTGCAAATAAAATAATTGTTTCAATATCTATCTTAAATCTTTCTCTTGAAAAAACATAAACAAAATAACCTAAAAAAGTTAAAGCACCAAGAAGATAAAGTGCCTGACTAAAAAAGTTTTCCCCATTTAACAAGGAACTAGAAGAGTATCGAGAATACAAAATCGCCAAAAAGATAAATAAAACAGAAGCAGACATAAAAATCCTTTCTTTTAAGAACTTAAGATTCTTTGAGAATTCAATCGCTAAAACTATCATTCCAAATAGAAATAACCAAAAGACAACCTGTCCATTCTGAGCAATTAATTCTTTCAAGTAAGGTTGTGCATTTTCTGCTACAGTTGTTCCTAGTCTTCCAGTACCGAAAGGATAAATCAAACTAGACCAAGCACTTTTCGCCATATTTAATGGACTTTTTCCGATTAGGATTAAACCAATTAGTCCTAAAATTATAGTAAGTCCAAAAGAGTAAGCTTTTTCATATTGTTCTTTAACAAACTTTAAATTTTTCTTAAATTTTATAAATAAGAAGTCAATTAAAGCAAAACCAAAAACAAATAATGCAGCAATACCTTGCGAATCAAAGAATCTGTCAACCATAGTTATTGGAACAAATCCTTTAGCTAACATAAGTTTAGGGAAAATTACGGAGGAAACAATCCAAAGAGCGTAAAGCACTAAGAATTTTTCAGGTTTTTTACAAGTTAGTAAATAATAGAAGAAGAAAGCAAGAGGTAAAGCTACTAATACAAAGGTCATCGCACCTCCCCAAGAAGCCAAGACTAATGCAGTAAATAAACCTAATAAAATTCCCCAAATAGCTGTTTCTTTCCAGCTCTTTTCAAATCTCTTTAGAGCTAATGTGAAAATGATTAATAGTAGAATAACTGCTAAAACACCTAGATGATCGTGGTCATAGAAACCTGCAGTACTTCTAAATAAGAATGCAGGAGCAAAAGCAAGTAAGGCAGAAGAAACAACAGAAGCAGTTTTAGATCTAGTTAATAATAGGGTAAGAATGAAGAATGCAATTAAAAGAAACCCATAAATGATAGGTCCAGAAATTGCAGCAGAATAATCAAAAGTCATTGAAGGTGAAAATATTTTTTCAATTTTGTACAAACCAATCATCACATCTGGAAGAATTTCTTTCAACCAAGTTACATTATAACCAGGAGATCTTAAAATATCGACAGCAGGTAAAGTTCCATTATTTGCCATTTTTGTTTCAGCAATTCTATAAAAATACAAAGAGTCCAAGTCATTAGAGATATATTCTCCGCTTGTTGAGTCTTTTAATATAGGTAAATTAGAAAGTCTAAGATCTATAGAAGAAACCAAAATTGCCAAAAAAAGAATTATTGTAATTGCCCATTGAACCTTCTTGCTCTTAAAAAAATCTTTCGACAAACCTGCCACACTTTCTTTTTTAGCCATGTGAAATTAAGTTTTTCGACGTTTAAAAACCTTTATAGGACGCTACAGGCCAGAAGAATAAATACAATTTGTATTATGAAGATAAATCTTACGACGTCTTTTTCAGTTACTTTGTCTTTAAACTTTGATAAGAACCAGATAGAGAAATGGGTTAATCCATAAATTCTACTGTAAGGCATTTTCAGATTCCCATTTTTATCAGGGATTCCAAAAGATTGTTTCTTTAATTTTCCAGAAGATTTCAAAATAGCTTCAAGGATATATGGAATGAAAACAATAAAGGCAATTTTTTCAAAATTGCCAAGAATAGCCATGCAGACTATCAAAGCACCGACGGAATAAGTTAAAATATCACCGGGGAAAACTTTCGCTGGAACTCTATTGAATAGATAAAAACCAATCAGAGCAGCAACCATACATAAACCTACAATTGCCAACCAAGGAGAACCGCTGAAGTATGCAATATAAGATAAGAAAGATAAAACCAATATTCCAAGACCGGATTCTAGTCCGTTAAATCCTGCTAAGAAGTTATAGGTTGTTGTAACAAATGCAATTGCCAAAGGAACAATTAAAAGAGGATAAAGCAAACCGAAGTTAACACTTCCAAAGAAAGGCAAATTCATCGCGCTTTCACCAGCATTAATTACCACCAAAGGAATAGAAGCCAATAAAGCCAAACCAATTCTAGTTCTTTTTTGTAGTCCACCATGTTTCCATCCAAGTAAATCGTCAGTTAAACCAACCAAACCTAAAATTAAGATTACAGATAATAGCGAAAAAATTTCTAGAATAAAATCAGAATTGCCGAAGACAAAAGTTTTAATTGCAACGTATGACAAAACGCCAAGCAAGAAAGCCATGACAACGATAATTCCGCCAGAAGCCGCAACATTTTGTGGGTGTTTGAACTTGTTCATGTCTTCCCATAGCAAACCAGTCTTCTGACATTTTTTTATCCAGAAAGGCATAACAGTCACACTAAGAACAAAACTTAGCAAAACCGAAATCCATAAAATTGATATCATAAATTTTCTAATCTCCGAGGGTTTTTAATTATTTTCATTTGGAATTTTTCAACCAGATTAGGGTGCCACTTACCCCATTCAGCCATCTCAGCGTATTTTCTTTTACAAACTATTTCGTATAATTCCTCTTCATTTTGTTTAACAAAATCCTCTTCATCAGACCACCTAGAGAGTTTCAATCTCCCTTCTCTTTCTTCTCTTTCTATTGCCTCAATTAAGTTAGGAACAAATTCTATTTCTAGGGGTTTTACTTTTTCTTCTGAAACAACTTCTCCAGACCATTGTGTACTTGGTTGAAAAGAATCTCCTGGCAAAGTATAGACATAGCCTTGATTAGTTCCTGTTCGAATAGTTAGTCCATTTTTTAATCTCTCCTTCAAGGTAGGTATTCCGAAAGGATTATTTCTGACGCTACAAACATAATCTCTCCCGACATGATGAGCGAATAATAATGCAATAGTTCTACTTGGAGAGGCATAAACTAAGGGTTTTCCATGTGATGAAATTTGAGGTTCAAAAAGTTCAATGTCTTTCCTAGGGCTCCCATGATAAACAAATTTAGGTTTCATTGTTTTGCTTCTAAATTAAGGGCGATTACATTTACTTTATAGTATGCTTTTGAAGATTTGTTTGTGTCGATAATCTCACCAGTTGGAGAAGTAATGCTCTTCCAAGCAGTTTTTCCAAAACCTTCTGTTAAATTTTCAGTTCTATAGATTTCATAAGTTCTTCCAGCTATACGTGGTGTACAAATTATTTTTGTTTCTTTTTCAGTTTTTTCTAGTTTAGTTTCTAAACCTGTAGATTTAGGATCCTTTGGATCTGTTCCAAGAATATCTTCTTCCCAGTCATAAACTCCATCCAAGTCAGTATCTTTCAAACTCGCAGATTCATAACTAGCTCGGCTATTATTGTCTTCCACTAGACGTAGATTGTACAAATGTCCGTATTTTGCACCGTTAGTTGTAGTCATACTTCTTGTGATAGGTACGTAACAGCCCAATTTTACCGTAGAATCTGATGAAGCTGTAACATATTTTTCAACAATATCTCCAAGTCCAGCATTCCAAATAAACATTCCTCCAGCAACAGTCGCTAGAATCTTATCTAACACTATCTTTTTCATGAATCATAGAAGAAAAAGGAATATTTAAACATTCCCATTTAGTTACTCCTTAAGAAGAACAACATCCGAAAAGTTTATAAATAGATATTTCCTATAAAACATATGGCAAAGAACTTAGCTTCAAAATTAAGAACAGGCGCAATGGTAGGTTTAGCTGCGTTGGCAGTTTCTGCACCTATGAAGGCGAAGGCTGATTTTATTCCTTATGATTCTGGATTACAAAGTGTTACAAATACAGTTCCTGCAGGAAAACTTATTATTTCTTATCAACAGACTATCAATGAAGTTGACACAGACAATAATGGTACACTTGATGCTTATCGAAGTAGCACTGTTGTGAGAAATGATACTTATAACATTAATGAAACAGAAGGCGCATTCTGGGCGATGAACATGAACGCAGATTTAGCTGGAAGAGGATGCACAAATATGATAGACCAATACTCCCAGTTTCACTATGAAAAAAACGGAGAAAATATGAGTAAAATGATTCTAAACAGCGAGGGATTGGCAATGTTACCTACTTATGAAGATACTTTCTACTACACAATTTCAAAAGACAAGGTTCTCGGATGGGAAAATGTCGGCGCTTCAATGGTTGCAAACGCAGGTTCAGTTAGTTTTGGTTTCCAAGCTCCAAAAGCAATTCCGGAGCCAACAACAATGGCAATTTTAGCTTCCGGTGCAGTTGCTATTTTAGCAGGAAGAAGACTTAGAGACAGATACAAATAATTTTTAATTTTTCTTTAAGTGATTAACACACCTTTCTAATAATCTATCGAAGTCTTTTTCTTCCTTCCAAGTATTAGAAATAAAATTTCTAAGTTCTTTATGTTCTTCATAGCCTCTATCGTTAACAAGCCACAAGTCTTTGAACTCTAAATTCAATAAGACTGTTAATGCTTCTTTCAAATCTCCAGTTTTCTTCTCTCCAATTTGTCTTTCAACTTTGTCCCAATAAAAATCATGGAAATATAGATGCATAATCTCATGACCGCAGATAGACATGGCAATTTGAAGAGAATTTTGGTTTGAAATCATAAAAGAAGGTTCGTCAGGATTATATGGGCAAATGGGGATTGTTGTAATATATGCCTTTATGTTTTTTTCGTATTTATTTTTCATTAATGAATTCATTCTTACAAAAAATTCTTGTTCTATACTCTGCCATAATCTTTCGGAACTTTTTCTAAACTCTTCAATATATAGGGTAGAATATATTTTTTTGAGATAAAGATTTAGTCCTTTTTTAGCCTCTTCAAAAGATTTTCCATCACATAAAATTCTTAATTTTGGATCTAAATTGAAGTTTCCAAAAGGAACTTTTTTCGTACATTTGTCAAAAATATTCTCAATATCTTTGTTAATATTTGAAATAAACGTAACTTTTAACATTTTAGTTAAAAGGCTTTGTTCCTTTTATTTCTTTCTCTGGATCGAAAGAGTACCAATAAAGGGGGCATCCTCCAGAACATGGTTCAGAACAGGAAGGTTCATCGCATTTTTTCGAAGCGTTTCGTGACATTTTTTTTCGGAAGTTAAAGGGGATTTCGGAAGGAGAATTATATTTTTCCAAAAAAGTTTTCCTAGAGATTATTTCACCCCTCTGAAAAAGGTCTAACATTGGAAATCCGGCCATATGTGTACAAGGAACAACCGTTCCGTTTGGCTCTACCACAAAGTTTTTCCCATGGGAAAGTTGACAAGGTCCACCAGAAATCTTATTTTTCTCTCTTAATTTTTTTCTAAAGTCTTCTTCAAAGAAACAAAGAGGAGTAGGGGTTACTAGTCTTGCAGTCTTTCCTTTTGAAATAATATATTCGTAAATTTTAGCAAAGGATTGTGCTGCGAAGTAAGGACTAAGAAGGGAAGAATTATTTTGGTTATTTGTTAGACAAGGCCCACAGATGTTAAAAGAAAATCCTTCAATAGGTTCATCAATCAAGGAGTCCACAAATTTTTCTAAACTTCCGGAATTATGTTTTGTAATAACAGTATTAACTTGAACTTTCATTCCTAATTTTCCCGCGTTTCTTATTCCTTGTAACGCTTCTTCATAACTCTCTTGAACATTTGTTACAGAATTATGACTTTGAGAATCGTATCCTTCTATAGAAACAGTTATTTCTTTTAATCCCTCCTTCCTTACTTGATAGGCGAAGTTATCATCCGAAAATTTTCTTCCATTTGTGACCATACCTGTAGGAATTTTTCTTTGTTGATGCTCTTCCAAGAGTTCTAGAAGATTAGGATAGATTGAAGGCTCGCCACCAATTAAAATTGTTCTTTTTATTCCCAAATCAGTCAATAAATCAAGTAAAGGGGAAATCTTATCTTTCTGAAGAGACTCTTTTGGTCTAGAGTCGTTAGAAGAAGAATAACACCAACTACAACGATTATTGCAATTATATGTCAAAGCAAGCCAAACTACATTAAATTTGTCTACCATTGCGAGTTAATTTATCACCTCGCTTTAGTCATCATCGCCGCCTTCGTTACAATCTGTACAATAACAGTCTCCGCCCTGAGAGCAGTCACAGTTATCATTTCCTTCACAGATTGCATTTGTAGAAACATATCGTGCAGAAGAAGACAAGGAACTTCCTGCAAGAGATATTCCCGAAGCAATACTCATTAGGTCTTTTACCATAAATCTCTTACTTAAAGGAACTATATAAACATTATCTTAAATTTTAATCTAAACGAGTAGTGAAATTATTTACAATCTGCACTATCATAAATATAATACCAATTACTTCCAGTGCAAGCCAAAACATTAACAACTCCAGGGGTGTTTATTGAGGTATAATTACTTGCTTCATTAGGGGTTCCATAAATACTTACACAACCATTTATACTATTTCCATCATAACTAACATTAACACAATTTCCTCCTTTAACTTTCAATTTCTTTCCAGCCCAACTAGCAGAAACATTTTGAATAGAGTAAATACTTCTAATTGACGCGTACCCGGAGGTAACTTTTAACATATCACCACTCGCAATAGGACAACCACCCCAAGGGTCTTCGCCGACGAAGGAATCACATAGATTACTTATTGTTTTATTTGCTTCAGTAACATTAACAACAGCTACATCATCTGCCTTTAATTCAATCAAAATATCCGTATAGCTCTTAACAATGTTCAAGATAGGTAAATTAACATATGAAGTTATTTCCCCCAAAATTTGTCTATTATCTCTAATAAAAACCGGCGAGACAGAAACAGTCTTCGGCAAATAACCTTTTGTTTTCATTTCTTTCATATCAAAGAAATAAGTTTTCTGAGCATTCGGTGTTGGCGCTCTCAATGTTGTTTTGTAAGTTGTTCCATTAAAATCAATCATCATTTCCATTCCATGAAGAGTAACATTGTCCGCTCCTCTTTCGACCTGCACAAATGCCATTCCTTCATCAGCATCATAAACAGTATAACCATTTTCAGTAATAATTCTCAAATCAACCTGTCTCTGCTCAAGATCCAAATTTCCCTTGATAAAAGGAATTACAGTTCCCCAAATAATTGATACAGCAGTGATTGTAATTAAAACTAAAAAAATTGTTGCTACGACCGCAGATACACCCCTTTTATTTTGCATACTAATCTCAATAGAAAACATTATTTAAACTTTCTTAATGTT
>CAZUKQ010000008.1:0-11717 GCA_964621025.1 Candidatus Woesearchaeota archaeon
AGCCAAAAGTTTTATTAGAGGAAGTAAAGTTTCGAAGAAGCAGAGGATTAAATAATACTAATAATTTCTCCAATATCTTTTTTTAGAGAGTAAATCATAGGGGGTCTATGTGCTACATCTTTATTTATTCCCTCTTCTTTTAGAATATCTAGAGAAAGAATTTTTTTAGAAAAGTTTCTTTTATCAAAATCTCTATCAAAAACAATTTCATAAATTTTCTGAATTTCTCCTAGCGTAAATTTTTCAGGTAAAAGAGAAAAAGCTACATTAGTGTATTCAAATTTCCACTTAAGTCTTTTAAAAGAGTAATCTAAAATTTTTTTATGATCAAAAGCAAGTGCAGGAACTTTCTTTACAGGAAACCATTGAACATCCGTAGTATCTGTAGCTGCTTGTAGTTTTATTTTTTCTGAATTAATCAGAGCCATATAAGCCACTGTGATAACTCTTCCCCTTGGATCTCTCTTAGGTTCACCAAAACTGTATAGTTGTTCTAGATAAACATCTTTCACACCAGTTTCTTCTTCAAGTTCTCTCTTAGCCGCTTCTTCTAAGTCCTCGTGTATTCTAACAAAACCGCCAGGAATAGCCCATTTTCCCTTAAATGGTTCCAGACCTCTTTTAACTAGCAAAACTTTTAAAATATTATCTTGTATTGTGTAAATTACAATATCTGCAGTTACAGAAGGTTTTTCATAACGATGAATATCATCTTTTTCCATAGTGTTTGTAAGACAATAAGGTATTTAAAGTTTTATTCTCTGAATTGTTTATGGTCACCATCTTATTTCCTGGAAGACATCATATGCTTACTAAGTTTCAGTATAGTTACCTAAGAAGTCTAATAGACCAGGGATACAAAGGAAAAAAAGTAGACAGAATAATTTTTGCAATAACCTCTGCCGATCATGCCAATACTAGAAGAAATCCCATTCCTCTTTACCTAAGAGTTTTAGCTATTGAAAAGTTTTCAAGAGATTTACCTTGCGAAGTAAAAATTTATCCAATCCAAGATGTAAGACAAACTAACAAATTTGCAGAGTATATGTTAAATCAAATAAATTATTATGGTGGAGAAAAATTAATGCCGGCTAACACTCTGCTTGTTTGTTCAACACCATCAGTAATCTCCATGTTCAAGAAACGAAAATTTGATAATCGGCCGGTAGAGTTAGTAGATGCAAAGAAAGGAAAATATTCCGAGTTAAGGCCCTACGAAGTAGTAGATTTACTTTTAGCTGCAGGAGAAAATTGGAGAAAAGATTCTAAATGGAAATCATATGCCTCTCAGGCTACACAAGATGTTTATTTGGAATACAATTTAGGAGATAACATAATAGAACTCTTCAATGATTCATTGATTAACGAAGATGCAGACCTAACAGATACAAGAGATTACAATAGTTACGCTAGGGGGATGGACCAAAATATCGAGTTTAAGTTTAATGATATAAAACCTTTCGTAGTTCAGGGAAAAATAGTAGACTCTGGTTGTGGAACGGGTGCTTTAATCTGGCACCTTTCAAAAAACTTTGAAGAATCGGATGTTATTGGCGTGGAAGCAACTAGAAAATTTTATGAGTATTGTAGATTACAGCAATATCCCAATCCCTTTGTTTACTTTTATAGAAGAAACATTTTAGACCAAAACTTCAAAGAAAATACAATCAATACATTCGTTTACTCTTCAGTTCTTCACGAGATTTATTCATACATAAATGAAGCAGCACTAAAAAAGGTTTTAAGAAGCACATACAAGCAGCTTGCACCTGGAGGAAGATTAGTAATCAGAGATGTTGTTGGTCCGGAAAAGGGAAATGAGAAAGTTCTTATGGAACTAAACGAAAAAGATGGTAAAAGCTCTGGAGACATTCATGTTCTATCCACATACGCTAAATTCTTCATTTTTGTTAAAGACTTCATCCCAAGAAGAATAAAATTCAAAGAAAAATCAATTAATGGAAAAAAATTAATAGAGCTAACGCTAAAAGATGCCTATGAGTTCATGAGTAAAATGAACTACACGGACAACTGGAAAAGTGAGATGCATGAAGAGTTCGGATTTTGGAGTTTTACAGATTGGAAGAAAGAAATGAAAAAAATTGGTTTTGAAATTGTTGCAGGTTCTCATCCATTTAAGAGCGAATATATTATTGAAAAAATGTACACTGGAAAAGTAACTCTCTATAAACAAAAGGGAAAAGAGTTAATTGTGACAAAATACCCTCCAACAAACATGATTCTTGCCGCAGAAAAACCAAAAATTAATTAGTTTTTCGCAGACCAATTTTTTATTTGTTCAGCTAATTCTTCTAAAGAATAAACAATTTTGACTTCAGGTCTATCCAGTTCAGTCTGAATTTCAATATCAATTTTTCTAGCATAGTTTGGGTCAATTCCAATAAACAAGGGTTTTGTCTTGGCAGTTTTTTTACCAAGTTCATAAAGAGTTATTGGGCATAATGTTTCTGGTGGAAACCAAAAAGAAGCTACACTAGCTTTTGCTAAATGATAGAATTCCCAAGTTATCTGTTCTCTTGCAATGTTTGGAGCACGAGGGTTATAATTTTTTCTTCTAGGATTTAACAAAGTCAAATCAGTTTCCTTTAGCATCTCAACCAGATCTTTAGACCAATTTCTACAGCCAGTTATTCCGCCAGCCATGAATAAGGATTTTTCTTTTCCTTCATAAACCTGCGGACATTCGACATATTTCATTGTAATTTATCTGTAAATAATTTATCTATAAGAGCTCTGGACTTGTCAAATCGTTCATTATAACTTCCATTTATCAAAACAAAGTTTATTCCTCTTTCTGTGTACATTTGTTTTAATTTTTCATTATTTTTCTTTCTAGTTTCCTCTTCACCGGCAAATCTGAAACCATCCTCAACCCATTTTACATCAGGTTCTAAAAAGATAACTAAGTCATAATCTTGAAGTTTTATTATCTCTTCAATAAGCTCAGATTTCTTTCCATCAAAGTACATATCTAAATAATATTGTGTAATAATTGCATCGCTGTCTATAAACAAAACTCTATTACTTTCTTCTAATTTTTTTCTCTGCAAAATAAAGTGTTCCATTGCAATAAAATCAAACATCTCTCTTGTTAATTGATTAGAATATTTAACACAAAAATCTCTTCCCACTTCGTGAAAGTAATTGGTATTATAAAACTTAGCTAGTTTTTTAGCCAAAGTGGTTTTACCACAACTTTCCGTACCGATTATTACCACTTTCTTTGTAAAGTAGGATCTAACACAATTTGGAAGTTTATCCCAATTTTTGTAAATATTTCTTCTCATTTCAGTAGCGGAAATTGTTACAGTTTTTCTTTTATCATCAACGACAACATGTTTTGAGTCCGGATAGTATTTTTTAAAAAATTCATCATAGCTATTTTCTGAGCTAAAAACAAAGTCTATGGGTTTACCTATTGCTTTTTTTATTAAGTCTGCACCCTCTTCCCAATCGTAATCTGAATCCCAATGATCATCTTCTATGTGAATTAATTTTATATTGTCTAAATCGCCAATTAGCTCACCAATCCAAGCAAGTCTAACTTCTGCAGGAATGTATTTTATTCCATCTCTTTCACAAAGTTCCTTGTCTCTATTTTTTGAAGAGGAAAGAACCACGTACAATTCATCTACCTGGTTTGAAGCTGCGAGGATTACATAGATGTGTCCCTGATGAAACGGCAAAAACTTTCCGCCGATAAAGCCAACGGTTTTTTTATTTTCCATTTTGTTCTTTCTCCAATTTTAACCAGTTATAGTAGCCATACAATGCATTAGCTAGGAAGGCAGTCCACATTACAAGCATACTTACCTGATTTCCGTCTCTGACAAAGATGAACACCCACATCACAATCGACCAGATATCAACCATTATCCAATAGAACCATTGGTCTGCGTATCTTTTAGTAAGTAAAATCGTAGCAATAATCGAGAAAATTGTTGTAGTTGAGTCTACGAAAGGCAAAGTTCCTTGAATCATTTTTAAAAATAATCCTAAACCATAGACTAATATTAACGATAAACCAAAAACTAAAATTTTGTTTCTCCAACTTAGTTTTTTGACCAATACTACTTTTGTTTCATCTTTTTTCTTTGAGTTTTTGCCCCAGAAATAAATTCCAAAGAAAGTCATAGGAAGGAAGTATAACATGTTTAATATTACATCACCATAGTACGCACTACTGTAGGCTACATACGAGTAAGCAAAAATATTAATCAATCCCCAATAGAAGCTACTAATCTTTCCCTTCGCAGTTAAAACTACACAGAGCATTCCTGTTAATGACGCAGTTAGGCCTATCCAAGTGTCATGCCACGCAAAAAATAAATAGATATTCACTGCAGTAAAAGCTAAGAGCCAAATTTTCTCAAATAAATTCCAATCTTTAAGTATTTTTTTCATTATTCATTTCTCCTTTGTTTACTTCTTAAATATCTCTCTAGAACTTCTCCATGGTCGAATGCAAGAGGAGGGAGATTATTTAATGAAAAAGGTCTTACCTCTGCAGCATCGTCATAATTTCCATCTTCATGAGGGGCGTGAGTATATCTCTTAACGATATAAACATGATCTATAACGTGTCCTCTAGGATCCCTAGTAGGGGAGGAGTTAACACAAAATAGTTCTAAATTATCAACAGTTGTAGCAAAGGGAGTTTCTTCTCCAAGTTCTCTAACTGCAGCGGTTTCTAAGTCTTCTTTATCGCAATTAAGAAATCCTCCCGGAAGAGCCCACATTCCTTGGTAAGGTTCATGTTTTCTCAAAACTAAATATACTTGATTGTCTTTCTCTAAAATTAAGCTTGAAGTTGCAGATGGATTTTTGTATTCTTTAGTCATTGTAAATTTTCTCCTGTTTTAGATATTCTTCAACATTTTTCGGAACGAATTCTTCAACCGATATTCCTTTTTTCAAATTTTCTCTTATAACTGTCGATGAAGTTTTATTTTCCAATTCCAAAATCTTAGCAACTTTTATGTCAATTTTTTCAGGGAATATAAAACCTGGCCGTGTAACAAGAACAAATTCAACATTCTGTTTAAGGTATTCAACATTATTCCATCTGTCTAAATCTTTCAGATTATCTGCGCCAATGATAAAATAAAATTGATGTTCAAATTCTTTCTTGAACCAAGCAACAGTCTTTGAAGTGTAACTTTTATTGTCATTTAATTCTACACCTACTGCCTTCAGTTTAGGATTATTTTTTATTGCAAGATTAATCCATTTAAGTCTTACATCTCCTCTAGCTAAATCTTTGTTAAAGGCATGATTACCACAAGGAATGAACCAAACTTCGTCTACAAACTTTTGTTCAACTAAACTTTCTGCAATTTGCAAATGTCCATTGTGTATTGGATTAAAACTTCCTCCGAATAATGCTATCTTTTTTTGTAATTTATCCATATTTTATTAAGTCCTCCCTAACTCGCATCAATGCATTTCCTAGAAGATTCAGTCCCTTCCAATTTTTCTCATCTAATATCGAAGGATCTTTCGCACTCAGACCAACACCCCAAACTAGATCGTAAGGACTAGCCTCAACCAAAATCGCAGGATGTGTAGCTATCAATCTCTTCCCCAAATCTTCGTGTTGAGTAAACTTTAAGGTATTTCCATCATAAACGATTATTTCTCTATTTCCTACCCAAATATTTTCATTATATCTTTCAACAGTACGACCAAGCTTTTGTTGTTCTTCAGGATTTTTTTCAACCATTATTTTTTCAAAAGCAGTCATGTCACCAAATAATCTTGCTTTTTGTGCCATCATATACTGTTCACAGCAGTTGTAGACTATTCCTTCTTTATCTTGCATATCTCTCAATGTCCACTGACCAAATTGATGTTTCCAGAAAAAGTAAAATTTATCCATTTTTCAAAATCTCCTTTTTTAATTTTTTGAATTTTTCTGATTTCAAGTTAGGAAGAATACTTTCTCTCATGTCATAACCAAATGCAGTTTTACTTGTAAGAATGATCGGAGGAGCTTGCACTCTCTTGAAAACACTTCCGTTTAGTTTTGTAAAGAACCATTCTAAGTCTTCGATAAAAACTTTTGGATCCCCTAATTTCCATCTCTTAAATAACTCTTCACTTATTCCGATCTTTTCAGCAAGTACTCCTTCTTTATACCACTGAGCTACTTTTTCTATTCCCACTTTTTTGTAGTCAGTTATAACGTTTAATAAAGCGCAATGGTAACCAAATTTCATAGGATCTATCTGGTTATTTTTCAATTCAGCACTAGGTTGAATTTGTTCTTCTCCAAATCTCCACAGATCGTCAGGTAGTAAGCTTTCAGGAATAATTGTTTTTCCATAAACTTTTTCATTCATATATCTACAAAGTTGAACAACTTCGGTTTTTGTTAAATCGGCTATTGGAGCTATTGCGCCTCCGATATCTCCGTATAAAGTTGCATATCCTAGGGCAGTTTCAAGTTTGTTACCATTATTTGTAAAAAATGCATTATGTTTTGCTGCCAAGTTTGAAATTACGGTTGTTCCTCTTATTTTTGCCTGTATGTTCTCTTCATTCAATTCTGAAAGTTTAACTCCGTCTTTTTCCAGAATAGTTTTATTTAAACTAACAAGATCTTCAATAGGGACAACTTCATATTTTATTCCTAGAGCGTCTGCTAAATATTTTGCTGCACCCTTCGTTCTATCCGAGTTATACTTTGTTGGAAGATTCAAACCAATTACATTTTCTTTTCCGAATGCTCTTTCTAGAAAGCACGCAACAAGACTACTGTCAATGCCACCAGATAGACCTATAACAAATTTAGGATTATCTTTCATGTCTAACATATCTTTCATATGTTTTAGTCCTTGTAGAATTGCCAAATACTTTTCTTCTATGTTATTCTTTGTTCCCCTAGTTAACTCTTCTTTCAAAAGAACAGTTTCATCTACAAATATCAATTCTTCTTTGTAAACTTTATCTGCAAATAAAACCGGTTTACCATTTGAATTGTAAACTGTTGTTCCTCCATCGAAAGTGATAATATTTTTACCATTATTTTGCGCACCCATACAGTTTACGTAATAAAAAGGAACGAATTCTTCTTTTGATTCTTCTTTAAGAAATTCTATTCTTTTATCTCTCGCGATATTTTTATTATGTGTCCAAGGCGAAGCCGAAAGATTAATTATTTTTCTTGCACCATTCTTTATTAAATATTTTGTAACATTTATTGGTTCCTTGTCTTGTCTGTAATCTTCACACCATAAATCTTCGCACAATTCAAAACCTATTGGAAATGCTTTTCCTTCAACGTTTATTAAAAAAGGTTGTGCCAAATCTTTCAGTTTTAAATTGTAATCTTTAGCTACATCTTGCAATGAAAAAAAGTATCTTTCATCGTCGAAGATTCTATAATTTGGAAGTAAAGTTTTAGGCTGAACACCTTCAGGTAAAATCTCAACATTATTTATTCTCTTTACCGGTTTTTTATTTTGATAAACATAAACGGCATTATATTTTCTAACTCTTCCATCTTTGTTTGGATGATTTTCTTTTTTCTCAACATAAATATTACCAAAGGCAACAGCTATTCCTTCCGAAGCTTGCATTATTTTTTGATTAAAGTCCATCAGATCTAAACAATATTCCTCATCCAACCATTTGTCTCCAATAAGATATCCTCCAACGCACATTTCTGGAAAAACAATCAAATTTGCTTTCTGATTTTTAGCTTCTGAAATCATCTCAAGCATTTTAGCAATATTACTCTCCGGATTACCCGCAATAACATTCATCTGAGCAAGAGCTATCTTCATATTCTATCCTCCAAAACCTCTTTAGTTGTTACAATTTTTGCCCCAAGAGTTTTCCAATTAGCTAAAACTGTTTCTGTGTCTAAAGGAGTTCCTTTCAAATGAGGCAAATCTTTCATAGCGTCCACAACAGCATAAACTTCTACTCCTCGTTCTCTCAATCCACGAACTGCGAAGTCAACACAAACATTTAGTGCAACACCATAAACAACAGCTCTTTCAGGAGCGATTACTTCTACAACTTTGTTTGCATGAGGATTTCCAGCGAAAATATCAAATTTATTTTTGTACATAACGATGTTTCTATTTTTCAAAAGTTTTTCTCTGTTAAAATCTGCATCTTTCCAATCGACAGTATAAGCATGTAAGGGTCTTGTTGCCAAAACATATTCGGCTCCTTCAGTTCCAGCCATACAGTGAGGATTGTAAGTATTAACAAAGTTAGGTTCTAAACTTATCTCTTCGTCATCCATATTATGCCAATCAGCAGTGTTCACAACTTGATATCTTTTGAAAGCAGCAAAGTCAGTAAGTCCTACTAAGTTTCCTTCAATTTCTCTTGCGTTAGGAACTGGCAATGCGCCCTTGAATGAATCATCATTTCTCATGAAGTCATATTGTGTGTCCACATTCCAAAATATTGTCTTTACCATTAGTATTTACATTCCTCCCATTTATAGTCATCCGGATTGTAACCGAATATTTCTCTGAACATTGCAACATCTTTAGGTTTTCCCATACTCTTTGCAGGATTATCACTGAGCTTAACAGTGCCATGTCCATTTGCTTCTGTAGCTTTTACTACCATTGACAAAGCTTTGTATCCTAAATCATTTGTAAGATTTGTTCCGTATCCAGCTGCTTGCATGATTTTTTCTCTGAACTGATTTTGTAAATCAATTATCTTTGGAGCGTTAAGTCCATCACTAGGAACAAACATTTTTTCTCTTGCATCAATTCCTTTTTCTTTGTAGAACGCTATTTGCAATTCAGCAAATCTTGCAGGGTCGCCTGAGTCTTGTCTTAGTCCAGCATAATTTCTTGCTTGTTCTAGATTCATATCTTCAAAGAAAAACTTTGAACCATAGGTGTCTGTTAAAGCAATTGAAAGACCCTTTCCGTATTCTTCCCACCATTCAGTTAAAACTTGGTTGTGTGAAGCTCTTATTTCATCTTTGTTTTTGTGCATTATTCCCGACATTACCATAAACATTTCGTGAGCCATTGTACCTTTTGGAGCAAGTCCATGTTTCATCGCTAATTGTACATTCGAAGTTCCGATTATTTGATTTGGAATTCTTTCTTTTAATGTTTCAACTACATAATCTTGCCAATCTCTTGACCATCTTCTTCGTGTTCCAAATTCTAAGAAAATAGTTTCAGGATTTGCCTGGAAAAGTTCTATCTTTTTCTCTAAGTTTTTTTCTCCTTCTTCGTAAATCGCTTCAAGTTGATCTTGATTCATCTTTCCAGTTAATCCTCGGTAGTATAGTTCATTCATAACAGCCAAAGCAGGTGTTTCCCAATAGATTGCATTCGCCCAATTTCCTTTAAATTTTAATTCATAATCTTTTCCCGCAACTTTTAAATCGTATTGAGGCATTTTAGGATTTCTTAAGAAAGCCAAATAATCTTCTTTGAATAACTGTTGTCCATTATTTTTTAGTTGTCTTAAATATTCAACTTCTCTTTCGTTCAAACCTAGTGGTCTAATTTGGTCTAATTCTTCTCTAAGTTCTTTTTCATCAACAACTTCGGCCAATCTTACAAATTGAGTCCTATTCTTGAATTCATAATTTACCGGAACGTCTGCATATCTATGAAAAACAAATTGTCCCATTGTTAGTTTGTAAAAGTCAGTATCTAGCAACGAAGTTACGATAGGTCTTCTTTCTTGAATTCTTTCTAGGTCGTATTTTCTTTCCATTTTATTTTTGTCTCCTTGCTGTGAGTCTTATTAAGTCTCCATCTCTTTGGTCACTTTCGTATTTTACATTCCAACCAGCAGTTTGGTACATTTCTTTCAACTGTAGGAAAACCGGGCTATTATATCCTAAACCTTTTGGAGGAGTTATGCAAACTCCATTTATGTCTCCTGGTACAAATTTACTTACCAAAGCAGCGTCTATGCTTTCCTCTAACTGCTTTAATAAACCGGCATTTTGTGTTAGGTTTCTTTCATTTGCTTTTTGAGGTGTTATTACCATGACTTATTGTATTATTTACACTATTTAAAGATTATTGTTGTGGAGTATATGTATTATTTACACTAAGTATCTGTAGAATCTGAACGCTCCCACCGGGATTCGAACCCGGGTCGCCACCGTACTCCGTAAAAGAAAGTTTTACCTTTCTCTAGAGTCAGCAGTTGCCAAAGCTGGCAGAGTTATTATCTCATCGATTTAAACTCACTGCACTTGAGAGGGTGGTATCCTTGGCCTCTAGACTATGAGAGCTTATTATAGTATAATCAAGAAAGATTTCCTCTTTTAAAACTTATTGAATTAAAGTTTCCACTTACCTTCTAACTGGACAGTTTTTCCATCGACTTTGATAAATCCTCCAGGAAAATCCGTTAGATCTTTTTCATCTCTTCTTAAATCACAAACAATATCCCAATGAATCATTGATACATTTAATCCACCACCATCAGACAAAGCATGTTCAGTAAAAGAATCTCCAAGTGCAAGATGAATTGTTCCAGCAATTTTCTCGTCAAATAAAGTGCTCATGGTTGCTCTTTGAATTCCGTTGTTAAACCCTATTCCTAATTCTCCAATAGTTTTCACTCCTTCGTCCGCATTTAATGTAGCCTCTAACCCGGGTAAGTTTTCTTTTGCATCAAATTCTACAACCCTTCCCTTCTCAAATTTTAAATTTATTCCTCTGATAACTCCAACATCTCTTTTTGTTGGATGTTGAAAATAAACTGTTCCATTTACTGAATCCTCAACTGGACCATAAAATACTTCTCCGCCAGGCATATTATGTTTTCCTCCACTAACGCTTCCCCCTCTATCTCTCAGACTTAAATGTAAATCGGTTTTTCCAGGAACGTAAATGTGTACATCTTCTGCTTTATCAAAAGCAGTTTTTATTTTTCCCATATCTCTTTCCATCTGTCTCCAGTCAGGTATTAAAGTTGCATCATAAACAAAATTGGTATATTCTTCCAAAGACATTCCGGCTGCACTCGCATCTTGTTTTGTTGGAAATCCTACAATGTTCCATCTAACTTCATTTCCATTAAATGGTCCGGGTCTATAAAGAACTTCTTTGTAAGGTCCTATAATTTGTCGGTTAAGTTCTGCTATTCTTTTTTCTTTTTCCGGAATTCCTATTGCATAATCTGTATCTACACCAGCATTGATTAAAATTCTAGTGTTGCACCATCTAGCCAATTCATTTCTTCTTTCTAGTTCGGCTTTCCATTCAGCAGGATTCATTTTTTCAACAAGTCTTCTTAAAATAATTGGATCCCAAGAATCTGAATCATATCTTACTTCAGCCCCCCTTGCTTTTGCTTGTTCTCCAAAAATTTTAGCATATTCTGGTTGAAATGGTGAATGTTGTAAAAATAATCTATCTCCTTCGTGTAAATCGATAGAATAATCAAGAACTAAACTTGCAAGTTTTTCTGCTCTTGGGTCAATTCTCATAATTTCCATTCTCCATTTTCTTGGATAACTTTTCCGTCTACAACTAACTTAGCTTTCTTCATACTCTTAACAATGTCCCAGTGAATTGCAGAATCATTTCCACCACCGTTTTCTTTGTAGGCCATTCCAAGAGCAAGATGAATTGTTCCACCGATTTTTTCGTCGAATAAAAGATTGTTTGTATATCTTGTAATTTTTGGATTGCAACCAATTCCAAGTTCACCCACATAAGACGCGTTCTCATCTGTCGCCA
>CAZUKQ010000009.1:0-10493 GCA_964621025.1 Candidatus Woesearchaeota archaeon
GAGGCCCCAATGTTTAGTGAGCAGTGTTTACTGCTAGGACTACACGGGTATCTAATCCGTTTTGCGCCCCTAGCCTTCATCCCTCACTGTCAGACTCGTTCTTGTAAGATGCCTTCGCTAATTGTGAGTCCACGAAAGATTAACGTATTTAACCACTACCTCTCGTGTACTTCTTACACCTACCGATCTCTAGCTTAACAGTATCTCTTGCACGCCTCATACTTGAGACATGAGATTTCACAAGAGACTTGTTAAACAAGCTACGGATGTTTTAGACCCAATAATGTTGGTTGCAACTTGAACTGCCGGGATTACCGCGGCGGCTGGCACCGGTCTTGCCCAGTCCTTATTCGCCTGTATATTTACAACAGGCAAAAGCTTAACAAAAAGTTAAGCACTTTGGCTCGCTCTATCACACTTTCGTGCATTGTAAAAGATTCACCCCTGCTGCACCCCGTAGGGCTTGGAATAGTGTCTCAGATTCCATCTCAGGGCGACCCCGCTAAGGGCCCTTACTGATCATCGCCTTGGTGGGCATTTACCCCGCCAACAAGCTAATCAGCCGCAGACTCATCCTTAGGCTCGAATTTCAAAGAAATGTCATTCCAGACGAAATCTTCTATCGAGTATTAGCCACAGTTTCCCGTGGTTATCCTCGACCTAAGGGCAGATTATCTACGTGTTACTGAGCAGTTCGCCGACTTGCGTCAGACTTGCATGGGTAAGCTCGAACCAAATAGCAGCAACCTCGAGCAGGATAAACTCGAATTAAACTAATTGTAATTTTACCTTGGTAAAATTTGTTTAACAACTAACGTTTCAAAATATTAGGAAACAATATATTGAATTTGCAAAACCTATCCTATCTGCTAATTTAAATATTTTTAAGAATTGACTAACTAAAACTGGCCAACATCACACCCAAAAATTTTTTGGGTACTCATTCTAGCTTCAAATTTACTATTCGAAGCTTTGGAATATATTTCCAAAGTTTTCATTATGACATATTGGTGAAAAATCGGTTTATAAAGCTTCCGCCTCCAACGGAGATTTGCTAAAAATAGTCATTTTTTCAGATTCAATAAGAAGGCCTTCGAAAAAAATTGTCGACGAAAGAAAAGCTAAAAGCTACTCCCATAGGAAATTCCAATTGTTGTCCCAGAATTGCTTCCACTAGTCTCTATTCCAAATCTTAATTCCCCCTGAGTTAATTTTTTTTCTATTCCAAAAGTTTGTTTACTGGTTGTAATTCTTAAATAGATTTCATCAGCAAAACCCACATTTTTTATGCTTGCTTTAACCCCTGGATTATTTAAGTTTACTACAGGTTCTAGGGAAAATTTTACTTCATCGCTACTAGTATATTTTACTTTTGTTGCGTTCTGGACCTTCTTAACCTTCCCTTCAACCTTTCTTACTAACGGAGACTTTATACTTGCAGTTTTAAGAAAAGACTGAAGAAAATCTTTCTCGAAGGGAAAATCATCTCGCTCTGGGTCTCTTGAGGTATAGTAGTATTCATTACCTGAAAGTTTGCCACATAACACTTCAGAATAAGTTTCGAAAAAGCTTTTTTCTATAGACTGATCATAGAGTGGAGAAGAATATTCCGATTTTTTTGTTGTTGGATACAATAATAACGCATTAACTCCTCTTGCCCAATTCTTGTCATCCGACTCTGAAACTAATACTTGACTAAAAAAATCATATTCTGGAATTACCACGTGCTCCCTTCGGTCTTTTGGTTCTGCTTGTGTTTGAACAAACGGGATCAACAAGGCTAAAGTGAGGGATTTTATTCGCCCCATCTTAATCTTATAATCCTTGGAGTTTATGGTTTTTAACCTTTATTGAGCTAGAAAATGACTTAACTGAACTCGTAAATTAGAAGCTCTTCCATCCAGATTTTTTTCTTTTTTACTAGCTTTGGTTTAAACTTTTTTAACTCATTCAAGGGTGTCAATGAAGAAACTAATAAAAAAATCTTGCCATTTTTATTTAAGTGATGAAGCGCTTGTTCAACAAACTTAACCGCAACTTCATCTCCCTTCATTCCCCCAGTAGTTATTTCCTGAGACTCTAAATCTTCTAAATCATCTTCGGGGAGATATGGGGCGTTGAAAGTTATCAAGTCAAAGCCTTGAGATATATTTTCAAATAAATCTGATTCTATTGAAACAAAACCTTTGCTTGCAGTAAATTTGACTGCTTCAAAATTTTTGTCAGAGCAAGTAATATTAGTAACTCCTGCTTCTTTTGCCGTCTCTCCCAGAATTCCTGAACCTGTTCCTAAATCTAAATAGGAAATATTTTTGTCTTGCAAATCTTCGATGTAGTCATCTAAAACTTCCATCATAAAAAAAGAGTCTTCTGCTGGTTCGTATATCATGATAACTAAAAATAATTTTGATTTAAAGATTTAATGGTTAGAAAGGACCAAATAGTTGATCCCAAAATACTCCTAAAAATCCTGCAATAACTACAAAAAGAATTCCCAATAAAATTAAAACAATTACAAGTGCTTTGTTGAGGGGTTTTGGTTCTTCAAACTTGGCAACTGGAAGTTTTTGCGTTTCTTTCTTTGAAGGAAAAACGATATTCGTAGAAGGTAGGCTAGCCGGTGAAGGAGAAGAAGTTTTTTGTGAGAGAATTGGTTCTATGGGTTTTTGAGTAGTTGGAAGAGGTTTTACCTCGCTCTTTTCCGATGCTGGTTTTTGGACGGGAATAGGCTGTGAAATAATCTTATTTGCGACTATGGGTTCTGCAATTCCTAGAACCGCAGTTGCTTCATCTATTTCTTTTTTGTTATAACCTGCATTGAAAAAACTTTGTTTAGCCTTATTAATTTCTTCTCCCCTGTCTAAAGCATTTCTAATTCCTCCAACAAGTTCATTTACATTTTCTTCGCTATATTCTTCTGGTTGTCCTTGGGTCATAGTTTTAGTACGCTCCCATCTTTCATTAAATGAATTTGTTTTCCAGATTTGTAACCCATTTCTTGACACAGTTGTTCCATTGGTTTTGTTTTATCAAATCCTCCATGCGAAGGAATAATGTGTTGAGGTTGTAGGATCTTTACCATTTCTCTTAAGTCTTCTCTTCCACCATGACCTGAAACATGTACATCTCTAAAAATTCTTGCTTTTGTTTTTTTCAACTTTGATTCCATCTTATTGAAATTTTCTAAGTTAATTGGCGTTGGAATTACACTTGAAGAAAAAATGATACTGTCTTCTTGGTTAAATTTGAAAGGTAATTTATGTCTTGCGATTCTTTCTAAAATACTCCCTGGTTCTCCTTGATGACCAGTACAAACAACCAAATAGTCTTTTCTTTTTTTCTCTACATCGTGTAATGTCTTCTCTACCTGTCTTCGGTATTTCGACATTTGTACGCCCGTTAAAAAAGGAGCTTGTTTAACATCTTGAGCTGCTTTAGAATATTTGTTTAAACTTCTTCCTAAGAAAACAACATCTCTGTTTAGTTTTTTTCCAAACTCAACGATACTTTTTAGTCTAGCTATGTGTGAAGAAAAAGTTGTAATTACTATCGCTGAATTTTTGTTGTTAACTGTGAACATCACTTCTTCCAAAAGGTTTCTTGCAATCTTTTCCGAAGGTGTTTTTCTTTCTGAACCAGAATATAAAGAATCAACAATAAAAACCAAAACTCCTTCTTTAGCAATCTGTTTTAATTTATCATAGTTTGGTTTCAATCCTACAATAGGCGTATCGTCTAGTTTGAAATCGTTTGCATAAACAACAACTCCTTCTTTTGTGTGGAGTGCAATTATTGCTGTTTGTATCGTCGAATGAGTTATATTAATGAAGTCTACTTGATATTTTCTATTTTTACCTTGAATAAAAACGGAAGTATTTGGATGAACTGAATGAACCTTATTTCTCAAAAATGTTCCGTTATCTTTTAACAAAGAATCTAAAACTGCCATTGTAAAAGGTGTTCCATAAATTGAGGCATTATATTTGTCAGATAAAAATGGGACTGCACCTACATGATCTAGGTGTGCGTGGCCAATGAATTGTGCTCTTACTTTATGTTTTATATTCTCTATGCTCGTGTCATCAGGAATTGCGCCGATTGTTCTAAGTTGTCTTTCAGAATGTGTAAATTCATCTCTGTCTTTTTCTTGCATTTCTACTATTGCTGGAAGAAAAAATCCCTCATCAAAAATAAATGCATCTTCTTCAGTTTCTACTACTACCATGTTTTTTCCTACTTCAGAGAAACCGCCAATCGTATGAATTTTCACCATCTTATTTTCTTATATATTCGAAGATAGAATAGTTTTTAAAACTTCACCTCTACTTAGATTAGTATGAAAAAGTTGGTAACCTTTGTACTTATTGGATTATTCCTTGTTTTTTTATTGGCTAATGTTTTTGGAGAAAATTCTAATTTAATTAATACAAAATTAGCACAACAGTTTTCATCTTCCAAGATTATTACAGAGGAAGATTATTATCTCGGAAATAATCAGGAAGTTATTGTAGGAGTCAACTCGCTTGAAGAAGAAAATTTTGTAAAGTCTTTAGGAAAAAATGAAAAAATAAGAGAAGATTTATTTGTTGTTAAAACAAATTCTAAGGGATTAAATAAACTACTCACAAAAGATATTGAAGTATTTCCTAACAAAGAATACTCTGTTTTAATGGATGAAGTAGTAAACATTGTTGAGGCTTCTGATTCTTGGATGTTACAAAAAAACTCTCAAAATCTTACCGGTTTACATCAAACAATATGCATAATCGACACCGGAATAAATTACAATCACTCTGATCTTGGTGGATGTTTTGGAAACAATGATGAAAATTCTTCTTGTAAGGTTATTGGGGGATGGAATACTTTTGAAGATAACTCTAACTTAACAGATTTAAACGGACATGGAACCCATGTTTCTGGAATTGCTTCTTCTAATGGAACTCTTAAGGGGGTAGCACCTGATTCAAAAATTATTTTTATTAAGGCATTTGATGACAATTCTGGAAGTTTCTCGACGGCAGATATCATTCAGGCAATTGATTGGTGCGTGGCTAATTCAACTAAATTTAATATCAGCGTTATAAGCATGAGTCTTGGTGTAAACTGTACTACTCAACCAGAACATTGTTCAGAAAGTTATTGTAATAATGAACCTGAAAAAAATTCTATAAACTCTGCTTTTGCAAAAAATATCTCTGTAGTTATTGCATCTGGAAATGACTATTCATCCAACCTTGTTTCTTCACCGGCATGTATTGAAAATGCAACAGCCGTAACTTCAACAAATAAAGTAGACACGAATATTTCTGAATTTGCAAATACTTGGAATGATTCTTCTTTAATGATTCTTGCTTCTCCTGGAGAAAATGTAAATTCTACTTATAAAAATAATAACTATGCTATTGCTAGCGGAACCTCTATGGCAACTCCGGGAGTTGCGGGTGCAATCGCTATTCTTCGCCAATATGGGCAGTTAGATGCTAGGAATTATACTCCGTCTGAAATAGAAACAACTCTTAATGAAACTGGAAAACAAATTTATGATTCCTATGCAAACAGATATTTTTCAAGAATAAATGTCTATGATTCTTTAGTTTCTTTAGGCTATAACGACTCTGATACTCCAAATATTTCTGAAGTTTCTATTTCTGTTAGTTCCTCTTCGGCGACGTTAACCTGGGCAACAACAGAAAATACTAATGTTTCTATAACTTCTGGAACAAATATTACTAATTCTATCTTTAGCTCAACTCATTCAGAAATAATCTCTGGACTTTCTGCAAGTACTTTTTATGATTACAATTTAACATTCTGTGACCGAGCTGGAAATTGCAATTCTACTTTAGGAAATTTTACAACTTCGGCTGCTGAAGTGAGAAGAAGTTCTGGCGGCGGAGGAAGTTCAAAACGAGTTGTTGTTCCAATAATTCCAATTTTGGAAATGGGAAAAGTTCAAACAGTCTCGTTAAATGAAACTAAAAAGTTCAGCTTCTCCGGAGTAAATCATACTCTAAAAGTAAATGAACTTGGGGAGAACTTTGCCAACATTACAATTCAAAGCGAACCGATTAATTTTGTTTTGGCTGTAGGTGAAGAGAAAAGAATAAACCTAAGTTCCTCTAAATATTTTGATTTGGGAGTCAAACTTGAAAGTATCTCTGAAAACAAATTAAATCTAACCTTAAGAGTAATCTATGAACCAATAGTAACCGAAAATAAAACCGAAATTCATAATGAAAGTGAAAGAATTCTTATTCCTCTTGAAATAAAAGAAGAAACTGAAGAGAAAAATAATTTAGTCTGGATTATTCTTGCAATTTTTGTTATTTTAGCAGCAGTTATTGAAAGAAAACTAAATCAGAAAAGACTAAAAACTAAATCAACCTTCAAAGAATATGAAAAAACTAAAGCTTAAACCTTCGGCACGAGACAAGAGAAGATATTTTGTTGTGGAATGTGACAGCAATGAGAAAGTTGAGAAAGCTATTTTAGAGTATATCGGAATTCTTGGATTCGCGAAATCTGCTTATAAATTTGTAAAGAAAGATAAAAACAAGATTGTTGGAAGTTGTTTGAGGGAAGAATTGAATAATGTCCGTGCTGGTTTAGCTCTTGCAGGATTTTCTATAAAAAAAGTTTCTGGAACTATTTCTGGTTTAGGAAGATAGAGTTAACAGTCTAACCACAAGATTTATAACCAATTTTGAACTAAGCTAAATATGGAAGATATGCAACACCAAGTTATGGGTTATGACCGAGCGGCGACAATGTTTGCTCCGGACGGACACATATTACAAGTAGAATACGCAGAAAAAACAATCAGACTTGGCAGTGCATCTGTTGGAATGGTTTGTAAAGATGGTGTAGTTATAATTTCTGATAGAAGACAAAAAGACAAATTAGTAGTTGAAGAAAGTGCAATGAAACTTTCTGAAATTGATGAACACATTATGGCGGTTGCTGCAGGAATTACTTCTGACTCTCGAGTTTTAATTGACAAAGCAAGAACCTTGGCGCAACAACACCGAGTAACTTACGACTCTGAACCAACTACTGAAAGTATTGTTAGAGCTCTTGCAGACATAAAACAACAGTTCACACAGTACGGAGGAGCTAGACCTTTCGGTGTTTCTCTTATGATTGGTGGTTATAATGGAAAGCCAGAATTATATGCAACAGAAGTTACTGGGAACTATTTGAAATATCATGCTTTTGCAATTGGTGAAAACGATGAATTGATTAAATCAAAATTGAGAGAAGAATACAAAAGAGAAATGACTTGCGACGAAGGCGTTAAACTCGCTCTTAAAATTTTCAAAGACTTACAAGGTGAGGAATACTCCAAAGAAAGATTTGATGTAGGTATTATAAGAAGTGATAAAAAGATTGTAAAGAAAACTGGCAAAGATTTCTAATGAGAGATAGTGATTATTATTTACTTAGAACTGGGGAAAGAACTGTTTATTTGCAAGTTGTTGGTAAGAAGAGAAGAGACACTGCGAAAGTGTTTGAAGAAAATTCTGCCTTATTGTATGGTGCTGGTTTAAGCGTTGAGAAAATTAATCCCTCTGCTTACAAAATTGGATGTTCTATGGCTGCTTTGCCCGAAGCAGGAAAAGGAATTGAATTACATTTTATAGAATAACAATCTTAATAAACCTCTTTTCATTAATACTATTATGACTAACACAACAGCAAGATTGAGACGTGGTTCAAACCAATATGAAATTTTGGTAAACTTGGAAGAGGCTTTAAAAGTTCGAAAGGGAACTGGAAATATTAATGTTGCAGTTTTAACTAACGCGATTTTTAGTAATTTGAAAGCTGGAAACATTGCTCCTAGAGATATGCTTGAAGTTGATTTTGGTAGTTCTGATGTTGCAGTTGTTGGTGAAAAAATTATTAAGAGCGGAGATATTGAGTTACCTGAAAATTTCAAACATGAAGAACAGGACAAAAAATATAAGCAGGTTGTTGACTTCTTGGTTAAGAACGCGATTTCACCGGAAGGAAGACCTTACACTCCTGACAGAATCATGAATGCTTTGAAGGAAGCACATGTTAATGTTAAGAATAAACCTATTGACACACAGATTGCAGAAATAATTGAACAAATCCAAGTTGTTCTTCCAATAAAAGTTGAAGTTAAAAAAATTAGAGTTACAATTCCTGCGATTCACGTTGGAAAAGCATACGGAGTTATTTCTGATTTCAAACAAGATGAAGAGTGGTTGTCAAATGGCGATGCAGTTGTTACTGTTGCTGTTCCTGCTGGTTTGATTATGGATTTCTATGATAAGTTGAACGGCGTTACACATGGTTCTGCTTTGGCTGAAGAATTAAAATCTTAAGATTTTAATTCATGTTTTTCTCACATGTTCGAAAAAAAGAATTTAAAAAAATTCTAGCTAATTTTATTTTTTAGAAGCTAATTTTATTGAAATTGGAAGTTCTGTCAATTGGAAGCAATCATCGTATGTAAAAGAACTTAGTGAATCATCGTAACCACAACCGTCTCTGTTTAATGTTTTCTGGTTTTTAACTTCTAAAAAAAGAATATTTTTTTCTGAGGCTTGACAAACGCAGCTTCCACAATTTAATAATTTTCCTTGCTGATAGCTACAGGAATGATCTTCAGGACATAGGCAGAATGTTTGATTGAATTCTATAAACCACCAGTCTTTTGGACTTTGTATTAAGAAATTTTTTGTTTGACCTTCGCTTAAACCTGAAGATGCCGAAATTAATTCGTTGATTGTTGCTTTCGCTTGTTCTGATGCTGTCTTAAAAATAAAAATTCCTACGAGAGAAACACAAAGATAGATTAAGATTAAGATTCCCATAACACTCAGAACTATTTTCACCACCTCCTCTATAGTCATTGTTGATCCTTCTGCCATGAGATTTTATAGATTGGTTATTAATAAATTTATGGCTAACTTTAAATATCTGTTTTGTATTCTTTTAATATGAAAAAAGAGCGTGCGCAACAAGAAATGGTAGGTTTTGTTTTAATAGTTGTTCTTGTTGTAATTGCTTTGATGATTTTTTTAGTGATTTCAATTAGAAAGCCTGTTCAGAGTACTCAAAGTGAGGCATTGGAAAATATTCTTTCTAGTGTTATGGCCTACACTACGGACTGTTTAATTGATGATACTCCTAAAAGCGTTAACGATTTGATTCAAAGTTGTTATAACAACCAAAAATGTGAGGGTTCGAACGGAATGGCCTGTGACTATTTGAACAAAAGTCTGGGGACGATTTTGACAGACATTTACAAAAGTGAAAGTAAGTACCAGGGTTATGAATTCAAGGTGCTTGTTGCAGACAACTCTACGGGAAAAGCAGACATATTATTTGAAAAGAAGGAAGGTGCTTGTTTAAGTTCAAGTGAAAGTGGTTCTCAATTTCTCTCTACACAAAATAGATTGGTAAAAATTAACGTTTTGATGAAACTTTGTGACTAATCCTAAAATCTTCCCTAAATCTTAATCTTTAGATTCAACTCATCAACCGTTAGAACAGGTTTTAGAGATTCTCTTTTGCCTTTCTTTTCGGAATGGAACTCAATAAAACCGAACCTTTCTAGTATTTTTAGGTCTTCGTAAACCGACTTGAACTCTCTACCTAGCTCTTTTGCTAAGCCATAGATTGAACTTACTTGCTTATTTTTAAGGACATAAAGTATTCTTGCCTTCTCATTACTAAGAATTTTCCTTAAAAGAACTATATCTGAGAAGTCTTGCTCTTTTCTCGACGACAAAAGCTTTGAAACAAAACCTCTTTCATCTACGTTGATATCCAGGTATCTTGTCTTTGTTCTTTGTTTGTTTGCCATGATTCTATTTCCCCTCGCTATCTCTCGGGATATATGTACTAAAGATATAGATATGTTCAGTTTATATATCTTTCTTATATGTTTTTATTTAACATATATATTTAGAGCTAGTTCGGGATGGCTGAAAGGGGGGCTAAAAAGCTGTTGTTTTACGAAAAATAACATAAGGTTTATAAATAAACCTCAAAAAAGCTTCGCTTTTTTGGTTGTTTTTCTTTAAAAAGGAGCTAAGCTTTAAATAGGGCCAGAAATTAGGGTACTTGTACATTATCTATGATAATGTGCTATGACTAGTATTGAAAAATACAGTGAACATAGGAAAACACACTCGTGATTCCCTAGTCATGAGATACCGGCCAGGCTATAAGTTGCTGAATCCGTTTACACGGAGCCCTGATAAGGGCGGTTAACGACTATAGTGCTGAAAGGAGGTTATAAATAAATGAAATTTAAAAAAATTGCGACAGTATTAGGAAGCGCTTTAATGGTAGGTTCTACTCTAGGTTTGGCAGCTGCTGCTGCTTACCCAGCTCCATTCGTATCGAATGGTGCTGCTAACGTTGCTATTGTTGTTGGAACTGCTGGTGCTGAGGCATCAGATATGGTTGCTGCAACTGATATCAGCGCTGATTTAGCTAAAGATCTATCTGCACAA
>CAZUKQ010000010.1:0-10394 GCA_964621025.1 Candidatus Woesearchaeota archaeon
ATTTAGTTTTAGAAAGATATGAAAAACAAGTTCCAGCGATGGGTGAATTAAGAGTACCGGCTTGTTCGTCTGATGGTTGTAAAAAAGGTGGATGTACCTTTGGGGCTAAAAATTATTTGGAGAGGTTATTATGAAACCATACGACTTTATAGTTATTTCAGGATTAGATGGAATTGGAAAAGGAACAACGGAGAAAGCTTTGGTTGAATATGAATCTTCCTTAGGAAATTCTGTTTTTGATAGTGTGAAATTTTCAATCGAAAAGGGAAGACTTCCGACGCTAGAGGAGATAGGTTCTTCGCAAGTAATCTTAACTGCCGAACCAACTCGTTGTGGTATCGGTAGAGTTATTCGGGAGGAAATGATTGCAAAAAATGGAAGAGACTATTCCTCTGACGCTCAGATTCAAGCCTATTCTTTAGACAGACTTGTACAAATGAAATCCTTGGTTATTCCTGCTTTGAAGGTCGGTAAAAGAATTATACAAAGTAGATGTTTTGCTGAGACACTTAATTATCAATTACTTGAAGCAATTAAGGAAGGGAAAGATCCTCAAAAGGTTAGAAAAAATGTGTTAAGTCATGAAGGTAATAGACTTCAGATGAAATATGCTCCTTCTCTACTTATTATTCCAACAATAAAAGATGTAAATGAGATTATGAAAAGAATAGAAGCACGAAAGGCAGATGGGAAAGATGATAACTGTGTTTTTGAAAATGCAGAATTTCAAGGAAAGTTAAAACCTTTGTTTGAAGATGAGTGGTTAAGAAATCTTTTTGTAAGTAAGGGGTCAAGAGTTAATTATTTGGATGCAGGAATTTCGGTTGAAGAAACAAAGAGGCAAGCTTTAGAAATTTATAAAAGGGGCCTGATTGGTTAGGTTTATAAAATAAAATTATTTCTAAAATTCATGACAGAAAAATTATCTCCGTTTCGAGAAGCAATGGTTGAATACAAAGGAAATGTTTCAACAATATTTGTGACAAATATAAATCCTGCAGGTTTGGAGAATTTGTTTGAAGGATTTGCTCTCGCAGATAGTGTGCTCTTTAAGAAAGGAGAGAAAGTTACTTTCAAGTATTATTCTGTTCCCGAGTCTTCGGGTACTTTTACACCAGGAATTGCAACAAGATATCCGGTTGTATCTGGACTTGCATACATTGATGGATCTGTTCATGCGAGAAGAAAATTAATAATATAAAAGTTCTCACAATCTCGCACTACAAAAAGTGGTAACACAAGTTTAAATACAGAATCGTTCTATTTCTTCTTATACTACAATATGTGGTGGTTTTTTATCAAGGAGACCACAAGATGTTGTACTCACTAGAAAATGATATGTCCCTACTGCACAAACCCTGAGACCAAAGTTACGGACAAAAGAGATGGTCAAGGAATTACGAGAAGAAGAAGAGAGTGTTTGAAGTGTGAGAAAAGATTTACTACCTATGAAAGAGTTGAGCTTGACTTGAATGTCATAAAAAAAGATGGCAAGAGAGAAAAGTTTGACATGGAAAAAGTTCGAAGAGGAGTTGAAAGGTCATTGGAAAAAAGACCGGTCAACTCAGAACAGATTGAGGAATTAATTCAGTCAATAGAAGCAAAGGTAAGAAATGTTGCAAAGGATAAGGATATTCCAACTTCGAAAGTTGGTGAAGTCATCATGGAAAAACTCAAGAAAGTTGACAAGGTGGCTTACATTCGTTTTGCTAGTGTGTATCGAGAGTTCGCGGACCTTGACGATTTCAAGGAAGAAATAAAAAAACTAAAATAAAAATGGTAAGCAAAATAAGAAAAAGAGATGGAAGCGTTGTGCTTTTCAGAGAAGATAAAATCAGAGATGCAGTTTGGAAAGCTGCTCGAGCTGTTGGCGGAGAGAACAAAGTTATGGCTGAAGAAATCTCTAGAAGAATTGTTGAGAGATTAAATCAGAAATTTGGTGAGAGTGGAATTCCTACCGTAGAAGAAGTACAGGACCTGGTTGAAGTTATTTTAATTAAGGAAGGTCATGACCAAACTGCAAAAGCATTTATTCTTTATAGAAAATCTAGAGAAGAGTTGAGAGATGTGAAAGGTTTGTTTGATACCATCGAGGCTGTTGAAGACTATATTGGTTTGAACGATTGGATGGTAAAAGAAAACTCTAACATGGGTTTTTCCTTGCAAGGATTAAACAACTATATTGCGACAAAAATTATTACAAATTATTGGATGAGAAGAATTTATCCAGAGGCAATTCGAAATGTTCACGAAGGTGGAGATATTCATATTCATGACTTGGGAACGTTAGGTGCTTATTGTGTTGGTTGGGATTTGAAAGATTTGATTACAGTAGGTTTCAAAGGAGTTATGGGAAAAGTTGAATCTAAACCTGCTAAACATTTGAGAACTGCTTTAATGCAAATGGTAAATTTCTTCTATACTCTTCAGGGTGAAACTGCTGGTGCGCAAGCATTTTCCAACTTTGATACTTTACTTGCACCATTCGTGAGATATGATAATTTAGATTACAAACAAGTCAAACAAGCAATGCAAGAATTTGTTTTTAACTTGGCTGTTCCGACGAGAGTTGGTTTCCAAACACCTTTCACAAACATTACTATGGACTTGAAAGTTCCAAGTTATATGGCCGATGAACCGGTGATTATTGGGGGGCAAATGCAAAAAGAAACTTACAAAGAATTCGAAGAAGAAATGAAAATGATTAACAAATCTTTCATCGAAGTAATGTTAGCAGGTGATGCGTCTGGAAGAATTTTTACATTCCCTATTCCAACCTATAATATCACTAAAGATTTCGATTGGGATAATCCTGCATATAATGATCTATGGGAAATGACGGCAAAATATGGTATTCCTTATTTTTCAAATTTTGTTAACTCAGATATGAGTCCTGAAGATGCAAGAAGTATGTGCTGTAGACTAAGATTAGACCAAACAGAATTGAAAAAAAGAGGCGGTGGTTTATTCGGTGCAAATCCCCAAACAGGTTCTATTGGTGTTGTAACAATTAATATGCCTCGACTTGCTTTCGTCTCGGCAAATGAGGAAGAATTTTTTGCAAGATTAAAAGATTTGATGGAACTTTCTAAAGAAAGCTTAGAGATAAAAAGAAAGACTATAGAAAAGTTTACGGAAATTGGTTTGTATCCGTATAGTAAATTTTATTTGAGAATGGTTCATGCTAGATTTGGTCAGTATTGGAAAAATCATTTCGCAACAATCGGACTTTTAGGAATGAATGAAGCAATAGTGAACTTCATGCCAGGGGAAAATATCACGACTGAAAAAGGAAAAGCTTTTGCAATTAAAGTTTTGGACTTCATGAGAGAAAGATTAGAGGAATATCAGAAAGAGACTGGAAACATTTACAATTTAGAAGCTACACCTGGTGAAGGAACAACTTACAGATTTGCAAGAGTTGATAAAAAGAGATTTGGAAAAATAATTGTTGCAAATGAAGAATCTTTCAAGAATGGTGCAAATCCTTACTATACAAATTCAACACAGTTACCTGTTAATTTTACTGACGATGTTTTCGAAGCTTTAGATTTACAAGATGAATTACAATGTAAGTACACTGGTGGAACTGTTTTCCATACTTTCGTTGGAGAAAAGCTAGATAAGAATGCAGTGAAGTTACTTGTGAAAAAGATTGCAGAGAATTATCATTTGCCTTATTTTACATTGACTCCAACATTCTCAGTTTGCCCAGTTCATGGTTATATCGCTGGTGAACATGAATATTGTCCAATCTGTGCAGAAGAGCCAGATGAAACACAAAAATTAAATGGAGGTGAAAATGGGAAAGAGAACAAAATGTGAGGTGTATTCCAGAGTATGTGGTTATTTCAGACCAACAGCACAATGGAATGTAGGTAAGCAAGCAGAATTCACAGACAGAAAAATGTTTTGTGGCTGTTGAGCTACTAAATTTTCTTTTTTTATTTTTTTATGAAAATCAAATTTATACAGAGGACTACTCTCGTTGATTTTCCTGGAGAAATCGCGTGTACTATTTTTAGTTTCGGTTGTCCTTTCCGTTGTGGTTTTTGTTATAATCCTGAACTAGTTTTAAGAGAGGAAACTACAGATTTGGATGAGAAAGAAGTTTTAGAATTTTTAGAGAAGAGAAAAAAACAACTTACGGGTGTTTGTTTCACAGGTGGAGAACCTCTATTAAATATGAATATGGATTTGTTAAGAAAAATAAAAAATCTCGGATTGAAAATTAAAATTGATACAAATGGAAATTTTCCTGAAAAATTAGAAGAAATAATTTCTTTGGGCCTTGTTGATTATGTTGCAATGGATATAAAAAATTCAAAGGAAAATTATTTACGAACAATAAATGCAGAGGTTGATTTGGCAAAGATTGAGAGAAGCATAAAAATAGTTTCTTCTTTGCCTAGATACGAATTTAGAACAACGCTTGTTGAAGGATTTCATTCTATGGCAGATATAAAAAATATGTTTGAATGGTTGAATGCTGTCGTCGGAAAAAAGGTAAGAAGTTATTCGTTACAAGGTTTCAAGAATTTTGGGAAATTTATAGATGATAGTTTCCTGGACAAGAGAAACACAACTCTTGCTTTTTTAGAGGATGCGCGGAAGATTGCCGAGCCTTTCTGTGAAGAAGTGATGGTTAAATATTAGCTAATTGACCATAATAATCATTATAAACGATTTCTGATTTGTTGTAGAATGATAATTGGTGTAACTGGAACATTAGGTGCAGGTAAGGGAACAATCGTCGAATATTTACAGTACAAAGGATTTGAGCATTATTCTGTTAGAGGTTTTTTGAATGAACGATTGACTGCACAAGGAAAAGAACACACTAGAGACAACATGGTAACTCTTGCAAATAAGTTGAGAGCAGAAAATTCTCCGAGTTATATTGCCGAACAGTTATTTGAGCAGGCAAGTAAAAAGGGCGGTGATGCCGTTATCGAATCTTTAAGAACTTCAGGAGAGGTCCAAGCTTTAAGAGCAAAAGGAAATTTTTATTTGTTGGCTGTTGATGCAGATCCTAAGATGAGATATGAAAGAATTCAGAAAAGAGCTTCTTCTACAGATAGTGTTTCTTATGAAGAATTTGTTGTACAGGAACAAAGAGAAATGCATTCGACAGATCCCAATAAACAAAATATTTTTGCTTGTATGAATCTTGCAGATTATAATATAAAAAATAATTGGACTATTCGGGAACTTGAAACGGCTGTAAATTTGATTTTGAGAGCTATTAAAAGAGGAGTAATTTTATGATATCTAAAAGAATTGATTATTTAGATTGGGATGAACATTTTATGTCTCTTGCTTTACATGCTGCACAAAAAAGTAAAGATCCTTCAACACAAGTCGGTGCTTGTTTGGTTGATTCTCAAAAAAGAGTAATTGGTTTGGGATATAATGGATTTCCACGAGGCTGTGATGATGAGAAACTTCCTCTTGCAAGAGAAGGAAAATTTTTAGAAACAAAATATCCTTATGTAGTTCATGCAGAACCAAACGCGATTCTTAATGCAACTAGAGATACGCATGGTTCAAAGATGTATGTTACTCTCTATCCTTGTAATGAATGTGCCAAAGTTATAATTCAGGCAGGAATTTCTGAGGTGATTTATTTAAGTGATAAGTATCGGGAGAATGATTCACATAAGGCTGCAATGACCCTGTTTGAATTGTCTGGAACAAAAACAAGGAAGTATGTTCCTTCACTGGACAGAATAGCCCACAGTCATGAATTAGTAGAAACTGAAATAAAGCGTGCTTCTTTAGAAGATAAAGTTAAGGACCAATAAACAAACTTTTTTAAATGAAATTTCTTCTCTATATTTACTGACAAATGGTCTTGTAGCTCAGCTTGGTTAGAGCACCAGACTCTTAATCTGGGTGTCGGGGGTTCAAATCCCCTCAAGGCCATTGTCTGTTTTATCACAATAATCTTTATAATCTCAAGGGAATATATTCGTCGATGGCGGTGATTTTATGTCATGGAGGTATGTTTTCTGGAAAGAGTGATTTAGCTATAAAGATAGTGCAATCTTATTCTCGTAAAGGTTTAGCGAGAGTTTTATATCAACCAAGAAAAAATACTAGAGATGTTTTCAGAGAAGAACCTGTTTGGTATTCGCGAGCCGGAGGAGCCGAAGAAACTACTACACTCAAGGCAAGATGGTATAATTCTCCCGAAGAAGTTTTAATAGAGAAAGAAAAATTTGATGTTTTTGGTTTTGAAGAATGGCATTTATTTAATCCAGAAATTTATGGTGTAATTAAATCTCTTGACAAAGCTGGAAAGATTGTTGTTGCCGTAGGGGGAGATCATTATTTCAATGGTGAACCTATGGAAATGTTTGAAAGATTAAAGAGAATAAGTGGAGCAAGATTATTGCAAGGCGTAGGTGCTTTGTGTCAGGAATGTTCAGAAAAAGGAAAGCATACTATCGCTAGTAGGACTCAAAGAATGCGAGGAATAGAACCGGATTATTTTGACGCCCCTAAAATAGTTGTTGATGGAAGCCTAGGGTGGGAGTATTCTCCTGTTTGTTTTGACCATTGGAGAGTTGATCCTCCTAAAGACGCCTCTGCTTTAGTGGCATACAAGAAGTGGTACCTAAGTAAAAAGAAAGACCACTAAAAAATGGCAAAATGAAAAGGTTTTTAAACCAACTTTTTGACTATTTCTTATCTAAAACCTAATGTATATTCTGTAGATGCACACCCTCCAACCAAAACACGTGAAATTGAGTAAAGAAGACTCAGTAAAACTTCTTACAAAATACAACGTTTCTTTATCCCAATTACCAAAAATTTCTAAAAAAGATCCAGCAGTTCCAGAAGGTTGCGAAACTGGTGACTTACTCAAAATTGAAAGAAAAAATGACGATACCGTCGAAGAATATTTCAGGGTGGTTGTATAAATGGCCGAACATTGCGTGACTAAAGACTCTAAAGAATGTGTTTCTGTTGACAGAGAACATATTCTAGTTAAAGAATATTTAAAGCATCACTCACTTGTTGAATCTAACATTACATCTTTTAACGATTTTATTGAAACAAGAATGCAGGAAATTATTAATGAATTGAATTTAACAATTCCAAAAGAAGAATTCGAAGTAAAATTAGGAAAAATAACTGTAGGAAAACCAGACCTTGTTGAAGCAGATGGTTCTAAGAAGTTGATCACTCCTGCTGAAGCAAGATTAAGAGACCTAACTTACTCTGCTCCCCTGTCTATTGAAATAACAATTAGATATGAAGGTCAGGTAGAAAGTGCTGATGTTGAATTAGGAAGAATTCCAGTAATTGTAAAATCAAATTGTTGTAATTTACACGGTTTATCTAGGGAAGAATTGATTGAAAAATATATTGACCCTGCAGACACTGGTGGATATTTTATTGTAAATGGTAATGAGAGAGTTATTGTTATGGCTGAAGATTTAGCTTCCAATCAAGCTTTCATTGAAAATACAAAAACAAAAGGTTTCATGTTAAGACTTTTCTCACAAAGAGGAGCTTACAAAATTCCAGTTGCAATTCAAGAAAACAAAGAAGGTATTTTAGAAGTTAGTTTCTCAAGATTCAGAAATATTCCTTTAGTATTATTATTGAAAGCTTTAGGAATGGTTACTGAACAAGAAATTTCCAAGAGAGTTGCAAAACAAACAGACAGTTTGATTGTTAACTTATACGAATTTGCCGACGTTGGAACACAAGAAGATGCTTTGATGAAAATTGCTGAGATGGCTTCATTACAAGGTACAAAGAAAGAAATTTTAGACAGAGTTAAACAAAGAATTGATTCATATTTATTGCCACATATTGGTTTAGACAAAAATGCAAGACAAGAAAAAGCAAGAACACTTTGTAAATTAATCAAACAATTTTTCGTTTCCAAAGAAAATCCGCATGAAGCTATGACTGATAAAGACCATTATTCCAATAAAAGAGTTAGACTTTCAGGTGACTTACTTTCTGATTTGTTCAGAGTTAATTTGAACATTTTATTAAGAGAAATACAACATTCCTTACAGAAGACGGTTAAGAGAAGAAAATTCTATTCTATCAAAACAATTGCTAAATCTACATTATTTTCACACAGAATGGAATCTGCTATCGCTACTGGTTCTTGGATTGGCGCTAGATCCGGTGTAACACAGAACATGGATAAGACAAACTGCTTCTCTATGATGTCCCAATTACAAAGAGTTGCTTCCACACTTCCAGGTGAACAAGAAAACTTCGCAGCGAGAACATTACATCCAACTCACTACGGAAGATTCTGTCCAATTGAAACTCCTGAGGGAACTGAAATTGGTTTAAGAAAAAATTTAGCTATGCTTGCTAAGATTTCTACACAAGTTAATATGGACGATAACAAACTTATGAAAATCTTAGAATCTGAAGGAATGAGTGACGAAGAAGGAAAGAAGATTGATGTTTTCTATAACGGTAAATTTATTGGTCATGTTGTTTCTGGAACAGATTTTGTAAATAAAGTTAAAGAAAGAAGAAGAAAAGGAGATTTACCAATTGAGTTAAGCTTGAGATTCGATAAATTTTTAGACACAGTTTATATTTCTACAGAAATTGGAAGAGTTTTGAGACCTTTAATTATTGTTGACAATGGAGTTGAGAGATTAAAAGCAGAGCATTTGAAAGCAGTTAAAGAGGGTGTTCTAGGTTGGGATGCTTTAATCAAACAAGGAATTGTTGAATACATCGATGCTGCTGAGGAAGATGATTCTCTAGTTGCACTTTACAAAAAAGAAATGACTAACAAACATAATTATTTAGAAATTGACCCAATTGACTGTTTAGGTATTATTACTTCCATGGTTCCTTATGGTAATCACGACCAGTCTGCGAGACTTATGAGAGGTTCCAAGACTCAAAAGCAGTCTTTAGGTATTTATGCTGCTAACTTCCCAATAAGAGTTGACACAGATGTTTCTATTTTACACTACCCACAAAAACCTTTGGTAAGAAGTTTTGTTTATGATACTTTGAAAGTTTACCCTGCAGGTCAAAATATCGTCGTTGCTATTATGCCTTACGAAGGTTACAACATGGAAGACGCAGTTATTCTTAACAAGGCTTCTGTTGAAAGAGGATTTGGACGAAGCTCTTATTTCAGACCATATTCATCCGTTGAATTGAACTATGCAGGTAGATTGAAAGATGAGATTACAATTCCACAAAAAGACGTTGCAGGTTATAGAATGGAAGAGAAATACAAATTCTTAGAAGATGATGGTATAGTTTATCCAGAAGCTGAAATGCATGAAGGAGATGTTGCAATTGGTAAAATCAGCCCACCTAAATTCTTGTCCGAAGCTAGAGAAATTTCTATTCAAGCTAAGAAAGAAAACAGCACAATAATCAAACAAGAAGAACAAGGAACTGTCGACGGTGTTTTCATCACACAAGACAAAGAAGGTAACAAGATTGTTCAAGTAAGAATGAGAGACTTGAGAAAACCAGAACTTGGTGATAAGTTCTCTACACCACACGGTCAGAAAGGTGTTGTTGGTTTATTGGCAAATGACTCAGATATTCCTTTCACAGCAAGTGGTATTAAACCAGACCTAATTTTCAATCCGCACGGTATCCCGTCAAGAATGACTATCGGTTATTTGATGGAATTGATGGCAGGTAAAGTTGCGGCATTATCCGGTAAAGTTTCAGATGCTTCTGCATTCTCTGGAACAGAATTAGGAACACTTGAACAAAACATGAAGAAACTTGGATTTAGATATAATGGTAAAGAAACATTATACAATGGAATTACTGGACAGAAAATGCCGGTTAAGATTTTTGTTGGTAATATGTACTATTTGAAATTGAAATATATGGTTTCTAACAAGTTACACGCAAGAGCTTCTGGTAAGATCGCATTATTAACAAGACAGCCTATCGAAGGTAGATCCAGAGGTGGTGCTTTGAGACTTGGAGAAATGGAGCAGCAAGCATTGGTTGCACATGGTGCGGCATTATTATTGAAAGAAAGATATGACTCTGACAAAGTTGTTCTGCACATCTGTGAAAAATGTGGTGGAATAGCGACGGAAGATAACATCAGAAACAGAATAGTTTGTTCTCTATGTGGTTCAAATCAAACTGCGCCTGTCGAAATGTCTTACGCATTCAAATTATTGTTGGAAGAATTACAAGGCTTGCATTTATTAACTAAACTTGATCTGAAAAACAAATACGAATAATGGCAAACAAACCTATCAAGAAACAAGTGAAGGCAATTCAGTTCAGTTTATACAGTCCAGAACAAATAAAGAAAAATGCTGTGGCAAAAATAGTTACACCAGAACTTTATGACGTTGATGGTTATCCAGTAGACGGTGGTTTAATGGATTTAAGACTTGGTGCAATTG
>CAZUKQ010000011.1:0-9758 GCA_964621025.1 Candidatus Woesearchaeota archaeon
TATCTGTCTAAACCAAGGTCGTCTAAGATTTTCTTAGCATCTTCGCCTTTGTCTTTTCTTTCTTTGAAATCTTTCCACAGGTGAGCAATTGGCTTACCACATGAAAAACATCTTACAGGAATTATCATATTTAAGAGACAAAAAAATGGTTTATAAGCTTTACTAATGAGTAAATTTATAAGGAATGGGATGCATAATCTGACATGGTGAAAAAGAGGGAAGTGATTAGACTGAAGAATGTTTCTAAAATTTACAATATGGGTGAGACAAAGGTCAAAGCTCTTCAAAACTTTGAGATTTCTATAACTGAGGGAGAGTTTGTTGCAATTATGGGTCCTTCTGGTTCTGGGAAGAGTACCTGTATGAATCTTGTTGGAAGTTTGGATACTCCTTCCATTGGAGAAATTTATTTGGATGGAGTTAATATCTCAACATTGCATGAATCTGATTTAGCACAAATTAGGGGAAAGAAAATTGGTTTTATTTTTCAGAGTTTTAATTTAATTCCCAATTTGACAACTAAGGGGAATGTTATGTTGCCAATGATGTTCCAAGGTGTTGATGAAGACGAAAGAAATGAAAGAGCGGAGAAGTATTTGAAACTTGTTGGATTGGAAGAGAGAATGGAACACTATCCTAATCAGCTTTCTGGTGGACAGATGCAAAGAGTTGCGATTGCGAGGGCGTTAGCAAATGATCCTGAAGTCATTCTTGCCGACGAGCCGACAGGAAATTTAGATACTCGAACTGGACAGATAGTGATGGAATTTTTAGATAAGTTGCACAAAGAAGGGAAAACAATAATTATGGTTACACACGATGCCGATTTAGCAAAAGAACATGCCGAGGTAATCTATTGGTTGAAAGACGGAAAGTTGGATAAGAAAACTTATGGGAAGAGAAAGGAGAAGAGATGAAAGACTATTTCGTTCTTGCATTAGGGAATCTAAAACACCGAGGACTAAGAAGTTGGCTGACTCTTTTGGGAATTCTGATTGGGATTACTGCTGTTGTGGCCCTGGTTATGCTTGGCGATGGTTTGAGAATGGCAGTAAATGGGCAGTTTGGAATTAGTTCAACTCAAGTTATTAGTGTTCAGGCAGGAGGTTTGAATGCGTTTGGTCCTCCTGGTTCTGGTGCAGTAAATCCTCTTACAATCGAGGACTTAGGGGAAATAGAAAAAATAGACTCTGTAGAAAGAGTTTTGCGAAGAAATATTCCTCAGATGAGAATAGAATTCAATGATAAACTGCTTTTTGGTTATGGGATAAATGTTCCTGGAGGCAAGGATCGAGCATTTGTTTATGACAATTTGGAAGTTGAAGCCGAAGTTGGAAGACTTTTAAAAGATGGAGATAATAATTATGTTTATCTTGGAAATAATTTTTTAACGGATAAAATGGGTTTTGATAAGGTTGTTAGAGTTGGGAGTAAACTCCTTATTGAGAATAAGAGTTTTGAAGTTATTGGAATAAATAAAAAAAAGGGGAGTTTTATTTTTGATAATGTTGTTTACATGAATGAAGAATCTTTAGCAGATTTAATGAGCTATGGTGATAACATAGATATCCTTGTTATTGAAGTGAAGAACAAAGATCTAATGAATAAAACAAAAATTGAGATTGAAAAAGTTTTAAGAAAAACTAGAAATGTAAAAATTGGTGAAGAGGATTTTGAAGTTTCGACTCCTGAAGCTTCCTTGGCACAGGTAAATAATATTCTTGGTGGAATTCAGGCATTCATAATTATTATTGCTTCTGTTTCAATTATCGTCGGTGCTGTAGGGATTGTTAACACTATGACTACTTCAGTTTTAGAAAGAAGAAAAGAAATTGGAATTATGAAGGCTATCGGCGCAAAAAACTCGCAAGTTTTTTATCAGTTTTTTATTGAGTCTGGTTTACTTGGTTTGATCGGAGGAATAGTTGGAATAATCCTTGGAGGAGTAATAGGTTTTGTAGGGATAACTGGCCTTAATCAATTTCTTGGTTCGGAGGCTACGCCAAATATGAATTTGATATTTTTGGGTTCGGTATTATTAGGAAGTTTTCTTATAGGTGCAATTGCAGGAATTGCACCAGCATTACAAGCAGCAAATCAAGATCCAGTGGAGGCATTAAGGGGATGATAAATAAAGAATTGGCACTATATTCTCTTCGAGGATTAGCTCATAGAAAAACTAGAAGTTTTTTGACAATATTGTCCATACTTTTAGGAATAGCGACGATTTTTATTTTTATTAGTTTTGGTTTAGGTCTTTATAACTACATAAATGAATTTACTAGTAGCAGTTCTGCAGATAAAATAATTGTTCAAGCTAAAGGTTCTGGGATGACTGGGTCTGGTGGTTCTTCTGTTCTTCTAGACGGAGATATTAAGGCTATTAAAAAAGCAGCAGGAGTTTACGAAGCAACGGGCTCGTACATACAAGCGGCAGAAGTTATACAAAATAAAAAAAGAGTTTATGCTTTCTTGATGGGTTATGACCCACAAGTTCCTTTAATGATTGAATTTTCAAATTTAGAGATAGAACAAGGCAGAGAGCTTTTGTCAAACGATAATGGGAAAGTTGTTCTAGGATATAATTATCTCATAGATGACAAAATTTTTCCTAAAGGTTATACCTTAAATCAGAACATTGAAATCAATGGGAAAAATTTGAGAATAGTGGGATTTTACAAGGCTGTTGGTAATCCTCAAGATGACTCAAACATTTATATTACAAATGATTATGCAAAAACTCTTTTCTCTGAGAAAAATCTTTCTTATGGAATGGTTGTTGCTAGAGTTGACACGGCAAATATAGATTTAGTTGTAGAAAACGTTGAAAAAAGTTTGAGAAGTTATAGAAATGTCGAGAAAGGAAAAGAAGATTTTTCTGTGCAATCTTTTGCTGAGTTACTTAATACCTATTTAGCAGCGATGAATATTGTAATTGGTTTTGTTATTTTGATTGCTTTGATTTCCGTTCTTGTATCTGCGGTTAACACTTCAAACACAATGATTACTTCGGTAATAGAAAGAATAAAGGAAATTGGTGTGATAAAATCTATTGGTGGAAAGAACTCTGCTGTATTTGGAATATTTTTATTTGAGTCTGGTTTCTTAGGATTTGTTTCTGGGGTGATGGGAACTTTACTTGGTTGGGGATTAAGTTCCCTCGGCGGAAATATTTTGAACAATCTTGGTTGGGGATTTTTATCTCCTGCGTTTCCTATTTATTTATTTGTTGGATGTATTGCTTTTGCGACGATAACTGGAGCAATTTCTGGAGTTATTCCTGCTTACAGAGCATCAAAGATTAATCCGGTTACTGCCTTAAGATACGAATAAATATTTAAAGAAGACTTCTTGTAAGAAGTTATGGCATTTACCTTAGATGAATTAGAAACACCTGTAAGTGGAAAAGCAATTCAAAAAGAATTGTACAGACTAGCTGATGAAGAAGTTAACCCTTCTTGTTATAATCAAGAATTTCCAAGTTTTGGACATAGGACTGCTCGAGGAACTGCTGTTTAAAAAAATTAGTTAGAAAATTATCTCTTAGCCTTCTTTTTCTTTTGGTATCTTCTAAAGAAATAGTAACCAACGACTGCTACGATAACAACCCAAGTAACTATTGTTCCTATAGGGCTTTTCTTCACATCTGCTACTCTTCCGGTGAAATAGGTAGAATCAAACGAGACAGTTTTTGTAACTGTTCTTCTAACATTTATTGCATCGGTATAAATAATCTTCATAGTTATTTGTCCATCTTTAGGTGTTGCTTCAAAGGTCGTAGTAGTATAGTCATTTGAGTCTAGATCTCCTACAATATTTCTACTTGCTCCCTTTACTACTAAGTTATCTTGGTTAGGAAGTTCGACTGTTAAAGCAAAAACATCATTTTCATCCGTGTTTAATATTTGGAAAGTTATTTCTTTTGTATTATAATTATAATCTTTTACAAAAACTTCAAAATCTGCCTTTACATTTTCTACATTTAAGTTAAATTCTTTTGTTTGGAATGAAGTAGCTACTCCTCCTCGGCTGTTTGCAAAACTTACTTCGATTGCGTTATCTCCGTCGAGAGCACTGTCGTCAACTCTTACAGTATATGGGGCCATCAAAAATGAACTGTGGTCTTTTGTATAGGTCCCACTAGTTATAGTGACTTCGTTTGATTGACCCGGATCAAGACTAATAGGATACTTTTCTGAAAGTTGAAAAATTACGTCGCCACATTCCGGATTTGCAACTCCGTCAATCTGAAAGACTAATTTCACATAATCACCTGGAACTGCTGGGTAAGGGTCTTGATTTAGCAAACTTACTTGTAAGTCACATGCTTCTGCAGTCGCAAAGGAAATAGACAACAGCAATAGTAAAACTAGCATCACATCTTTTTTCATATTTGTTTGAAGTGTGTTTGCTTTTTAAATTTATTGAAATATATAGTTCAGTGTAGAAGTATTTAAAAAGTCAGAAAAAAATAATTAATGCATGGGAAAAAGGTGTATCTATTGTTCTGCAACAATCAACTCTGATTGTGTCGTCGACATGTGCGGCGGATGTATGCACAGAGTTTGGGGACCTAAGATGGCTGCAGCGATTGTAGAAAGCATGGAAAAAGAAAAAGAGAAAGGAAATATGGAACTTGGAAGAGTGAGCGAAACAGAAACTCCAAGAGGCAGAAGTGCTCCAGTAAACTCAAGAAGTAATTCAAATGGATTTGGAGAAGTTTCATCAAGTGATTTAGATTTATACTAAAAGGCTAAGGTTTTTAAATGAATTTTTTGTTGGTTATTTATGGCAAAGAAGGAATTTGGCGGAAACCTAGTGTTTGTGAATTTCGACCTGGATTCTGATGAACTTTCCGTTGCTAAGAAGATAGTTGGCAAGTACGCAGAAAAGATAAGAAATTTCACAACATACGAAACAATAAAACTCGAAATGAAAAGCCATTTAAAGGCAAAAAACAAACATTTTGAAGTGAAAGGTCACGTTCTTTGGAGCGGCGACGAGGCATTATCCGAAGCAGAAGGAACAAATCCTTTTGTACTGATTAATGAAGTGATGGAAAAAATCCTTCATGAGATTGAACATAAAATTGGTAAAAAACAATAACAATGGCAGAAAGCAAAAAAACAAGACGAAGCGGGAAGATTAGACTTAGTGATTACTTTAAAGAATATAAGGCGGGAGACACAGTTGCTATTGTAAGAGAACAGAGTATTGCTTCTTCATATCCTGAAAGAATTGTTGGTAAGACAGGAAAGGTTATTGCTTCTAGAGGGACATTCAAGATGGTTGAATTAAATGATGGGAAGAAAGTGAAACAATTTTTGGTACACCCAATTCACTTGAAGAAATTAGAATGATATTAGACAAGAAACCCCTAACATTAGCTGAAGTAACGAATATTATTGGAGATTCTGAAAAGGCTGTTGCTATGAAAGAATTCATAAAAAAATTCTCTAAGATGAAATTGGCTGACGCAGAAGAAATGAAAAAAGAATTGTTAGCTTTGGATTTAATTCAGTTAAAAGAAGAGCATATTGTTAGTGTAGTAAATTTTGTTCCTAAAGATTCTGTAGAGTTGAACAAAGTTTTAGCTGGTGTTTCTTTGAATCAGGAAGAGGTTGATAAATTATTAAATGTTACAAGCAAATACTAGACAAAATGGAAGACACTATAGAAAAAACTACTTTAGCAAGCTCAGACAGTAAGAAAGAAGAAACAGCATTAGTTCTTGATTACCTTCCTTATGGCTACCCGTTAGAACAAAAAAGATTTCCTGTTGTCCAAGCTATCGGAGTAAAAAATTTAACATTATTACAAATTGTTCCTCGAAGAGGAGTTGAAATAGAAAACAAAGAAGAACTCTACATTGGAGATGGAAAAAGAGACAAAGTTCAATTTATTCAAGGAAGATTACTAAGAGAAAAGTTAACTGAGACTGCAAAATCCAATCTTTTAGAGCTTGTTCAGAAGGTAGTTTCTGAGAGAGAAACAGAATATATTGACTTTTTTAACAAAGCGCAAGCTATAAATACTCGACTTCATCAGTTTGAATTATTGCCAGGGTTCGGTAAGAAACATACCGACGCTATTTTAGATGCAAGAAGCGAAAGTGAATTCAAATCTTTTGAAGACTTAAAAGAGCGAGTTCACAATTTACCCGATCCAAAAAATGCGATTGCAAAAAGGATCTTTGAAGAATTAACAGAAATACAAAGGCAGAATTTATTCATAAAATGAGCGAAGAAATAATAAACACAAAGGACAAGAGAAATCAACCAAAACAAGATGATTTCAAGTTAATTAGAATTCTATCAAAAGATATCCGAAGCAATAAAACTGTTTATGCAGGTTTAACAGATATAAAAGGAATCTCTTGGAGTTTCTGTAATGCACTTTGTACAAAATTGAAAATCGATAAAAATAAGAGAATTGAAGAATTGACACCTGAAGAACTTGAAAAAATTACTCAGTTTATCAAAAACCCAACAGTTCCAGACTATATGAAAAACAGGCAGAAAGATGTTGACTCTGGAGAAGACAAACATTTACATGGTTCTGACTTAGACTTACAAAAAGAATTCGATATAAAGAAGATGAGAAAAGTCAAATCCTACAAAGGTATAAGACATGGTCTTGGACTTCCAGTAAGAGGACAGAGAACAAAATCACACTTTAGAAAAAATAGAAAGAAAAGTGGTGCAACAGGAGGCACTAGAGCTAAGAAATAATGGGAGATATAAAACGTAAACAACAGCGGTTTAGTAGACCAAGACAGCTTTTCAACAGAGCTAGAATTGACGAAGAAGACTTACTTGTAAAGAAATATGGTTTGAAAAATAAAAGAGAAATCTGGAAAGCAGAAGCGCAAGTTTCAAGATTAAGAAGAAGAGCTAAGAGTTTGATTCCTAAGACCGAGAAAGAGAAAAAATTATTCTTTGAAAAATTAAACAAGATGGGTTTCAAAATAGTTGAAGTTTCTGACGTTCTTGGTTTAACAAAAGAAAACTGGTTAGACAGAAGATTACAAACATTCGTACATAAAAAGAATTTAGCAGCAAGCCCAAGAGAAGCAAGACAATTAATTGTTCATAAAAAAGTTTTTGTTGCTGGCGCTGCAGTAAATGCACCTTCATTCTTTGTAACAACCGATTTAGAAAATAAAATTTCTTTGAAACAAAAGAAAGTTAAAGCTGCAAAAATAGAAACTGCGGAGGCAGAAGAATAAAATGGCAAAAACCGACGAGAAATTTGGAATAGTTTATGTTTATGGTAGTTTCAACAATACAATTGTACAAGTTACTGACTTAGCTGGAAATACAATCGCAAGATTATCTGGTGGCCAAGTTACAAAACACAACAGATTGAAAGCAAATCCAACAATTGCAATGTTCATCGCTAAAAGGTTGAAAGAAATGATTAAAGATTATGGAATTACTTCTCTTTATGTAAGAATAAGAGGACAAACTGGCGGAACAGGACCCGGTCCAGGAGCTCACGCTTTAGTTAAAACATTACAAAAAGAAGGATACAAAGTTATAAGCATCAGCGATATCACAAAAGTCGCTCGAGGCGGACCAAAGAAGAAAGGAGGCCGAAGAGGAAGAAGAGTATAATTTTTTAAACTCAATTCTCAAATAATAATCATGGAAAAAATAATGGAAAACGACGGCAAATTAGTCTTCAAGACTGAAATGGACTTAACTTTAGCGAATGCAATAAGAAGAAGTGTTGGTGAAGTTCAAACATTAGCAATTGACGAAGTTGATTTTTACAAAAACGATTCTGCTCTTTACGATGAAGTAATCGCACACAGATTAGGACTTGTACCCTTGAAGAATCAAAAAATGAAAGAAGGACAAACTATTGAAATGAAAATAAAAGTGAAGGGTGAAGAAAAAGGAGAAAATGTTTTAGCAGGTGAAATGGGAGATCTTGTTGTTTATGACGCTATTCCAATTACATTCTTAGAAAAAGGACAAGAATTAGAACTTGTTGCAAGAGCTAGTGCTGGTGTTGGAAGAGAACATGCAAAACATATGCCAGGTTTAGTTTATTACAAACTTTTAAACAATATAAAAATTTCCAAGGAAGGCGAAAAGCAATCTGAACTTGCAGAAATTTACCCAAGAACATTTGAATTCGACGGAAAATTAAAAGTTAAAAATGGTTGGGCTGACGACTTAGACCAAAGCGATATGAAAGAATTCGATGGAATCACAATCACACCTACTGAAGAGGTAGTTGTTATTATAGAAACATGGAAACAGATGTCCTGTAAGGAAATCTTCCTAGACTCTATAAAAGCATTAGATAAACAATTAAATGAATTATCTAAGGCAATAAAGTAAATCCGTTCGGGGGGATGCCAGAGCGGTCAAATGGGGCACGTTAAGGCCGTGTCGGCTAAAGCCTACGAGGGTTCGAATCCTTCTCTCCCCATGAGAGAATAAACACAAAATGAAAAAAATAAAACTGAAAATAAGCAAAACAAAAATAGAAAACAGAATGAGAAGTAAAAGAAACCCAATCTTAGTTAATACAGTAGTTACATTAAAGAAAACAAATCCTACTGTTGCTAAATTACTTGTTCGACCTGTAAAGAAAGCTATGAGCATAAATCTTTCTGAATTAGACAGAATAGTAAAAGACGGCGAATCTGTTTTGATTTCTGGAAAGGTTTTATCATCCGGAGATTTAACAAAGAAAGTTAAAATTGTTGCATGGTCTGTTTCCGAAAAAGCAAAGGAAAAGATTAAAGAAGCAAAATCTGAATTTGTATCTATTGTTGAAGAAACAAAGAAAAACCCTGAATTAAAAGGATTGAGGATAATTGGATAAAATGGAAAAAATATATGTAGACGCTGAAAATGTGGTTTTGGGTAGACTTGGCTCCTTTGTTGCTAAACAACTTTTGAGAGGAAGTGAGGTAGTAGTGGTTAATTCAGAAAAAGCAATAATTTCTGGAAACCAAGATGTAATTGTTGATAAAATTAAAAATTTAAGAAGAAAGGGTGGAAGCTCACAGAAAGGTCCAACTTTCCCTAAATTAGCTGACAGACTTTTGAAAAGAATGATAAGAGGAATGTTGCCTTGGGCTAAACCAAAAGGAAGAGCCGCTTTCAAGAGATTGAGATGTTATGTTGGAAACAACTTGACTGCAGAAGAAAAAGCAAAATTAGTAAAAATAAAAACAAACACTCCGGTTAAGTATATGACTATGGCTAGAGTTATCGAGTTAATATGAAAATAGAAAAAGCAATGATCTTGGTTGGGAAGAGAAAAACTGCTGTAGCTAAAGCTTCTGTAAAAGCTGGAACTGGAAAAATTACTGTAAACTTAAAACCAATCAGTGCATTCAGTGAATTACAAAGATTAGAATTGAGAGAACCTGTTGCTATCGCTGAAGAAGTTTTAGGAAAATTAGAATTTGATATTGCTGTAAGAGTAACTGGTGGCGGAATGGCTTCGAGAGTTGAAGCTTCTAGATTAGCTATTGCAAGAGCTATTGTTGCTTACACAGGTAAAGATGAAGTTAAACAAGCTTTCTTGGCTTATGATAGAAATTTATTAGTTGCTGATACAAGAAGAAAAGAAACTTACAAACCTGGTGACTCCAAAGCTAGAGCAAAGAGACAGACTTCCTACCGTTAAGATTTATTTTATAGATGTTTATCAAAGGTCAGATTTCTGTCAAAATGTCTTGAATTTGTTATCATTTCTAAGGAACAACATAAAGCAAAGGTTTATATATTAAA
>CAZUKQ010000012.1:0-7122 GCA_964621025.1 Candidatus Woesearchaeota archaeon
TCAAATGATTTTTCTTTTACGTTTCCAACGACTAAACTTGGAAAATAAGAGCAGGGAGAAACATCTCCATTTGCTCTAATAGAAACTGTGCTTCGCCCACCAAAACAGGAGGAGTCATATCTGTCTTGTTGTTCACAAATTTCATTAAATTCTCTAGCAACAAAAACTTCCATTTCGTCCGTTCTGTTTTTTAATTCCAAAAGTTGTTTGTGTGCTATCAGATACTCCGAAGGAGAAGGAGTTAGTTCTTGTCCATTTGAAGGAATATATTTCATAACTCTCCAACGATTTACTCCACTAGATAAACATTCTTCAAAAATTTCTTCTAGACAATTCAAGTTTGGTTTAATTAAAGTTGTTGCTACACTGACGTTAAAGTCTTGATTTACAAAATGAGAAATCGCTTCTGTTGCTTTTTGGTATATTTCGGGATGATTTCTAATTTTATTATGAACTTCTTGATTTCCATCTAAGCTTATCTGAATTCTGCTTAGTCCAAGATACTTTATTCTTCCTGCTAAACAAGGATTTACCATTAATCCATTAGTTGAAAAAGTTGTATCAAAATCTAATGAAATAGTTTTTTCTAGAATACCTAAAAAGTCATGTCGTATAAGAGGTTCTCCTCCGCCGTATTTCACCTTTTCTACACCAATTTCTTTTAGTTGATGTAGTAAGTCAATAGTTTTTTTGAAAGATAGGTCTTCTCTTTTTCTAGGATTATAACAATGTAGACAGTTAAGATTACATTGGTCAGTGATTTCCCAAGCTACCTCTATCAATTTTCTTTCCATTTTTTCTAAAAAAATTTAGTACTTTAAGCTAACTTTGGCAGTTCGCATAGGAACGAATAGTGCCCACCTTGAAGCTTGTCTACTCTTATTTTCATTTTTTTACCTCCCTGAATTTACATGTTGGGTCTGAACTTTCCAAGTCTTTTAAGAAAGAGTAAGTTATTCCTCTGCAACCTCCACGACAAAAATCTATTCTTTCACAATTTTTACACTTTCCATTTACATTTTTTTTCACCAGTCTAAATCTCTTTAGAAGAGAATTATTTTTCCAAAGAGTTGGTAGGTTGTCTGTTAGGAAATTTCCAATCTTAAATTTTGAATCTAGAAGAGCTGCACACGGATAGATGTCTCCGTTAGGGGTGCTACAAATTAGGTGATGACCAAGAGGACAACCCGCTACAGGAATTTCTGTAAATTTTTCCTTTGGTGCAACTTGCTGAAGATTTGAAACACTTCCACAGTCCAAAGTAATATTTGGTTTTGCATTATTTTTCCTAGAGCAAACTTTTTTTATTAGCAGAGAATATTCCAGATAACTGGGTGCAAGTTTTTGATATTGTGAGTAAGAAAGATCTCCCTTTTTTAGCTTGATTAGAGTAAGGTAGGGAATGTTATTTCTTGTAATCCACTTAATAAAATTTGGAATTGATTTAAGGTTATTTTTTGATAAGACACAGTCTATTCCAACAGCTACACCTTTTTTTTGTAGAAGTTTTATAGCTTTTTTTACTCTAGCAAGTGAACATTTGCCTCTTAGTTTTTCATGTACCTCTTTTATGTGAGAATCCATTGAAACTTGACACTGAGTGATTCCTGCAATTATTAATTTGTCGACCATCTTTTCGTCTAAGAACCACCCATTTGTGGTGAGGTTGCAAACACATCCTTTTTCTCTAGTAAATTTAATTAATTCCGGTAAATCTTTTCTTAGTGTTGGTTCTCCTCCGGTAAAACCTATTTGGAAAACCCCCCATTTAGCAAGTTTAGAAATTATTTTTTTCCATTGATCTGTTGTTAATTCTTTGTTGTTAATTCCATGAATTTTTCTAACAGAGCAATAGGTACAAGCCATATTACATTTGTTGGTTATCGAGAGATGAGCTAATACTGGTGCAGGATAAATTGGTTTGGAAGAATTATGGTTTGTTAGGGAAAGGTCATATTCTTTTTTTACTTCTTTTGCCTTGAAGTTTTCAAATTCTAGAATTCCATAGCTTACAAGTTTTGATAAAAATTCTTTATTTTCTTCATTTATTTTTTTTAGTTCCCCATATTTTTTTAAAACTGAGTACTCCTTTTTGTCTAAAGAGAGAAGCATTCCTTCCGAGCTGAATATTAGATATTCTTGGTTTTTCTTTTCTACTTTTATGATGTCTTTAATCATTTTCTACCTCCGACAATTTGGTCGTAACTTCTTTTTTCCGTTTTGATTCCTTTTAGTCCAAGTCTAGAAATATTTTTTTCAATGTCTTTTTTTTGTCCTTCAATTTCCACAAAGTATTTTCCGTTCAAGTCATCAAGACAAATAGTACAGTTTCCAGAATCATAGCTTGCTCGTCTTTTTTGGTAGATAATTGCTCCACCTTTTTCTGCTTCGCATAAAACTTCCTCGAAAAGAGAATCTTCTATTGATCTTTCTATTTCAGAACGTTGATTGTATTTTCCCCTTAAGTTTTTACCTTTGATTGTTAAAGTTATTTGATATCCTTCCAGCATAGTTCCATGTCCTTCTTTTCTGAATCGAATAATTCCTTGAGGTGTTTGATAAATTACGTTTTCCTGTAACTTCCATTTTGCTGGTCCTAATATCTCTTCCAATCTTACAATTGTTTCTTGGTCTATTGGGAGTTTAACTTCTATTTCTGGGAATTCTTTTCCTTTTCTCCTTCGTTCCCTACTTTCTTTCAATTTTAGTTCTTGTGCAAGCCCCCCTAATACGTCTAGATGTCTATGTTCTTCAGGCCCAGAGTATTGTGGTTCTTTTTTATATTTTTTACAAAGTCTTAGATAATCTTCTTCTTGCGATTTTATTAGGTCTATATCTTCATATCCCATTTAAATCCTCCAATTTTTCTAGTATGAAATTTGCCCTTCTTTCTACAGATTCTTCTAATGTTCCTTGAAAAACTGGAACTGAAATTAAATCATAACCTTTTTCTTGGTAAGCTTGGACAATTTGTTGATGTACTTCTTCTGCCTCAACGTCATTTTTTTCTGTTCTTGTTCCATCTTGTTTAAATGGAAGTCTTTCAAGTAAGAAAACGCTAGAATACCTTCCAGGAAAGTAAAAAGACTCTATTTCTTTAGGAACATAACCTGAAATCTTTCTAGAGTAAGCAATTCCTTCCAATGCACTTCTGTCAAAGAATCCTCGGTAATTTTTTTCTTTTTCTAGTTGTCTTTTGAATATTTCTAATTGGAACTCAGGAGTTGAAGGGTCAATTCTTTTTTCATCTAGAACTTCTCTTGCAGTTTCTGGAATGCAAGTGTATCCTTTTTGCACTAAATAGTTCAAGACGGTTGTCTTACCACAACTTGGTCCTCCTGTCAAGATTATTCTTTTTGTTTCTTCCATACTCTAATCATGACTTTGCATCAGTATAGACTTCACCTACAAAAATTTGTCCGCAGTGTTGCAAAAGATTATAAATCTAAAAATCAGTTATTTACATGCTAAAAAATGAAGAAATAAAGAAGATTGAGGATTTTGTTTATGCTAAGCCTCGTTCAATTCAAGAGATTGCAGAGCATTTAGATATAAGTTGGAGAACTGCAGATAGATATATTGATGAAATAAAAGAAAATTTTGGAACAATTGAAGTTAGAGTTTTTAGAGAAGGAACTAGGGGAGCTTTGAAAATTGTTTATTGGGCAAGTGTGGAGAAGGTTAGTAGTTCTTTATTTCAGGAGCAATTGGAAAAGGAGATTTACAGTGCAAAACGAAAAGAAGATTTTTCAGCCTTTGATATTTTTCAACATGTTCCCGATAAGAACAAGAAAGCGATTATAGAAAAATCTATTGAGGAAGATACTACAAATTTAAAAGAACTTGCAGAGATCTTGAAAAGTGCGAAGAAGCAAGTTTTAATTTTTTCAGGCAATTTATCTTTCATCAATTTGAAGAATAAAACGATTGACGTGTACAAAATTTTAGATGAGCTTGTTAAAAATGATATAAATATTAAGATTCTTTCTAGAGTTGACTTAACAAGTAGAGAAAATATTGAGAAAGTTTTAGCTTTGAATTTTAAATACGGAAAAGAATTGATAGAGATAAGACATAGAGACCACCCGTTAAGAGCAAACATTATTGACAATAAAATTTTGAGAATAAAAGAAATAAAAGAACCAACAGGGAAGATTAATGAATTAGATAAAAAGATTTTCATTTTTTACACTATAAAAGATAAAGAATGGACAGAATGGATTTCACGAATTTTCTGGAAAATGTTTTCATCTTCTGTTTCTTCTAAAAAAAGACTTGAGGAATTGGCTAGAATAAAATGAACTCGAAAATTGCAGTAGCCCAACTAAAGAAATTGGAAAAATTAGTCAATAAGGAAGAGGATGTTGGGAGATTGGCTGCTGAAGGATGGGATGAAGATTGGAAATGTTTGATAGCTATTATGCTTTCTGCGCAGACAAGAGACAATATGACTATTCCAGTTTGCAATTTACTATTTACTATCTATGAAACTCCTGAAAAACTTGCTAAGGCTAACATTCTAGAAATTGAGAAGTACATCAAACAAGTGAATTATCATAAAACCAAAGCAAGAAATATTAAACAGACTGCAAAACTGATTTCTGAAAAAGGAATTCCATTGACTGTTGAAAAATTAATTGAGTTTCCTGGAGTTGGAAGGAAGACTGCGAATGTTTTTTTAGCTGAAGCACATGGAAAAGATACGATTGGTGTAGACACTCATGTTGCAAGACTTTCGCAAAAACTTGACTGGACAAAAAATGAAACTCCAGAGAAAATAGAAAAGGACTTGGAAAATCTTTTTCCCAAAGAATATTGGAATTCGCTCAATCATATCCTTGTTAGATTTGGTCAGACTTTCGGCAGGAGTCGAAAGAGAGAAGACGAACTATTAAAAGAAATATTTATAAACTAGATTTGTTAAGAGATATCATGGAAAAAAGAGGCCAGACAGAAGTAGGATTAGGAACATTTTTGATTGTTATCATCGGTGTTATTGGTTTAATTTTAGTAGGTATGTTTGTTTACAATTCTTGGAGTAAAATCAACAAAGTTAGTGAAATGACTCCTGAAGACAGAACTATCTATGCGAGCGCATGCGAGCAGGCTTTATCATTGAAAGAACAAGGTTACTGTAAAGATTTCAAAGAAGTTAAAATTGGAAAAGAAAAACAGTATATGAACTGTGACAATTTGAATACTCAGTTTGGTTTAGGAATTGATTCTAGAGAAGTTCCTTGTGATGAGACTGTAGCGAAGGAATATTGTATTTACTTGAATACTACAAAAGTTGTTACACCTGTTGTTTACAAGATTGTTAATGGGAAGAATTGTTCTGTAGATGGTTTGAATGACTTGAACGTTGTTGCTTAAGTCTAATCTATAATTTTTTAAACTCATTTTTGATTGAATTTATTGTATAAGCCCTATAGTCTAGCGGTCAAGGATACGGCCCTCTGAAGGCTGTGACCCAGGTTCGAATCCTGGTAGGGCTATTTTGACATATTGAAAAGATATTTATATTAGAATTATTTATATTCTAAATGGATGAAGAGGATTTTCCAGATTCAAGAAGAGCTACTTCCGAAATTTTTGATGTGATTTATCATCCCTACATGTTCTTGAGAGCGTGGGATTCTGATAATCCTCTACTAGATTTTGCGAGACCGACAGAAGCTTTGTGTAAAATATATGAAGGAACAAAACCTGAAAAAGATGCTGAAGTAGGCATGGGTTTCTATCCTCAGGAATTTTTGAACAATGAAAGATTAAACAAACTCGCAGAGAGTCATTCGGAAGCAATTCTTATTTACATGGATGATTATTCTTATCAATTAGAAGAGGAAGGTGTTAAGCAGATGTATGAAAAAGGAATTTCAAGATTAGACGGCTTTGCAGTTTATTTAGGACAATTCGCTCCAGAAAGCAGGTATCTTTTACCTCTCAATTTTGATTTTAAGGGTTACGTCAGATCATTAGACATAGAGAAGGCAATGGAACTTTTAGAAATGACGAAGGCAGACAAAAGAGATTGTAAAATTCCTTTTTTAACTTTTCAAGAAAGTGTTTTTTTTAATTTTTATATTGAAGCACAAAGAGAATGTGTAGCAATTGAACAAAAGCGAGGACAAGAAAATAGTAAGCTAATGTCCATTTTAAGCCAGGTTGAACAAAAGAAAAAATCTAATTAATCAGAGAGTTACAAAACTAAATCTTTATAAAGCAATATTTTGATAACTTACTATGAAAAGATCTAGTAAGCGATGGAAGAAGAAAGGCCAGATGAGATGGAAGTGGCAGAGAAAGAGACTCAAGAAAGAGAAGAGAAAAAGAAAGCTTAAGCGAGGCGGCTAATTCTAGTTAGACTTTGTTAAATGTCATTTGTCTTTTAGACAACATAAATCCTTATAAACTGAATTCTTGATTATTGTTTATGGGAATAGGAAATGAGGTGTGGACTGAAAAATACAGACCTAAAAAATTCGAGGAAGTTGTCGGACAAGAGGAAATTATCAAGAGAGTTAAATCTCTGACGAATTCTATGAATATTCCGCACTTACTATTTGCTGGTCCTGCAGGAACTGGAAAGTCGACTTTGGCATTAATTGTTGTAAGACAACTTTTTGGAGAATCCTGGAGAGATAATTATTTAGAATTAAACGCTTCCGATGAAAGAGGTATTGATGTTGTTAGACAGAAAGTAAAAGATTTCGCGAGAACAAAGGCAATCGGCGATGTTCCTTTCAAAGTTATTTTTTTAGATGAAGCAGATGCGTTGACAAGAGAGGCGCAACAGGCATTGAGAAGAACAATGGAGAATTACACTTCAACATGTAGATTTATTTTGTCTTGTAACTATTCTTCTAAGATTTTAGACCCAATTCAATCGCGTTGTGTCATGTTCAGATTCCAGCTTTTAGAGAAAAAAGATATTAAGAGAAGAGTTGATTTTATTTGCGCTAACGAAGGTTTGGTAATGAATGAGGAAGCTTTCAATACACTCTACGAGTCTTCCGAGGGTGATTGTAGAAGAGTTATCAACTTAATTCAAGCAACTTCATCTATTTCCCCAAACATAAGTCCTGACTTGATTAATACTATTGTTTCACAGGCTAAACCTTC
>CAZUKQ010000013.1:0-5282 GCA_964621025.1 Candidatus Woesearchaeota archaeon
TCATCAATTCTACCGAAAGTTTCAGCAGCGATATATTTCGCGCCTAGCTTTTGAGCTCCTTCGAATAAGAACTTAGATGTCGCCGTAGCCATCAGAATCCAAACTGGTTCTTCTATTCTCAAAAATTCCAATTTTGAAGTCGGAACGTTTCTTAAAATTTCTAGATTCTCGCCAAGTACAAGAGCATTCTTTCCTACAATTTCAGATTTAAGAGCTACTAATTTCTCTCTTTCTGCTGCAGAAATTTTCTTGTCGTTCTTCGCTTTAACGGAAACTTCTTCCCGTCTTTCAAATCTATCATTTCTAAAATCTCTAGAAGGTCTTTCGAATTTGTCGAACTTTTTGAAAAATTCTTCAGGTTTGACTTTTTTTCTCAAAGCCATGTGAAGTTCTTTTCCTGCAAGTTCTTCAACTTCTTTTCCATCAGGTGCTTGTGCAATGTAAGCAACTTTTGCGTTGTCACACACGTTTTGTGCAATCAACTTTCCGCCTCTGTCACCGTCAACGAAAAGAGTAATTTCTTTCTCTTCACTTAACTTTGTAATAGATTTAGGAAATCTTGTTCCTTGCATTCCAACAACGTTGTTAATTCTGTGCTTCAACATGTTTACCACGTCAGCTCTTCCTTCCACAACGATGATTTCTTTACCTGACAAATCTCCTGCTGGTAAGTCTTCCTCACCAAAAGAAGCAATCTTGTCTATTCTAGCAGATTCTCTAAGTTCCTGTCCCATTTCCTGAGATTCAATTTCTCCGCCTTTGATATTAGCTAACAATTGCTTTGCTCTGTCCATGATGTAATCTCTCTTGTTACCTCTAACGTCTTCGATTCCTGTAATAGTAACTTTAGCGTCAGTTGGACCGATTTTGTCAATTGTTTCTAAAGCAGCAGCTATAATTGTTGTCTCTGTTTTGTCTAAAGCGGATGGAATGATAATTTCTCCGTGAGTCTTTCCACCAACAGTGGTTGATTCAACTTCGATTCTACCAATCTTTCCTTCTTTCTGTAGTTCTCTTAATTCCATATCGGAACCAAGTAAACCTTCAGTTTGACCAAATAGAGCGCCAATTACATCAGGCTTTTCCAATGGGCCTTCAGCTTGAAATTCAGCAGTGATGCTGTATTTGATTGATGCTGGACTTATTTTTGCCATATTTTCTCCATATTTAATTTATTTAGTTAGAAAAAGTTCACAACGTTACATTTGATGCCAGATTAACTGACGATACAAGCGAATATGATGAGCGATGAATGATTATTCAGTCTACTTCTTCCAATAAACAACTCAAAGAAAAGACGTTTTTAAAGGTTTTGTCGCCCCTTTTGAAGAAATAGTAAGGGTTATAAAGCTTGAAAAGATTCAAAAATTAAATAAACCGGAGTTAAAAACAAATGAAAAAAGAAGAATCCGTAAAAAAGATCGCCACTGTTGAAGAAGAGTCTGAAAAAGACTTTGACAAACTAGACGATGACGATGACGAAGAAATCAAAGATGATGATGACTTCGCAGATGATGACTGGTAAACATCAAAAATTTTATTTTTAATTTTTTAAACATAAACCTTATAAAATAGAAACCTTTAGAATAAACATGGTTAAAAACCCGTCAAAAAAAGAGAAAATAAGTTATTTATACAAAGAAGGATGGACTGTTGCTAAAAAAAACTTTTGGCCCCTATTAGCGGTTATTCTAATATCTTTTGCAATCGGAATGATTTTTGACGGAAAAGACAAAATATTTTTTGAGATTATAGCATTTGTAGGAACAATTTTTATTGCAATACCTCTTGAATTTATGGTAAACTGGATAACTCTGAAAGCCGTAAGAAAAAAGAAATACAAAATTAGAGAAATCTTTTTAGTATTTAAAAGAAAAAATTATTTAGAAATAGTTCTCGGAGGGGTTTTATCAATGATATTTACGGTTCTAGGACTGATTCTCTTGATAATCCCGGGAATAATCGTCGCAATACGTCTAAGTTTTGTCCCTTACCTACTTTTTGATAAAGAAATGAAAGCAATGGAAGCAATAAAAAAATCTTGGAAACTTACAAGAGGATATTCTTGGAAAATACTTGGAATTAGTTTACTTGCAATCCTAATATTCTTAGTCGGATTTATTCTACTTATTCTACCTGCATTCTTTGCATTAGTTTGGATAACAACAACCTTCGCAGTCTTTTACAATACTAGAATTTCTTCAAAGAAATAATTTCTCAAGAATAATTTACTCAATTTAAAATTAGAATTACTTACTTTCAACAGATCTAGCTTCGTTAATCTTTCCAATCTTTTTGTAATAATCAATAAGTTTTTTCTTGATTGCATCTTTTTCAGCTTGGTCAAATTTGAAAGTTAATAAGTGTTCATAGTATTTTGCAGCGACGGAAGATCTGGACTTTTGTTCCAATTCTTTAGCAATAGCAAGATAAACATTTTTTCTTGTTAAAACAACTCTCGCCTGCTGTTCTGAATTACTTTCTCTCATTGCTCTCATAAACATATCATCTGCAGCCATTATATTTCCAGCTCTAACATAATACTCAGCAGCCTTTAAAGAAGAATCAATTTTTTCTCTAAATGTAACTTCATAGCCTGCTTTTGCAAACATTGCCTTAGCTGCTTTATCGAACATTAATCTTTTTTCATAAAGAGAAGCCAATTCTAAATATGCGAATTTTTTAACTTCCATAGTGCAATCTGCAGGTTTCAAAACAGCTTCAAGATATTCCATCTTCGACAAATCTGTCTTAAGTGTATTAAGTTTTTCTTTTACTTCCTGAAACCCCTTTTCTTTTATTTGAATCATATCGAGGATAAATCGCCTAGCTTTTTAAAGATTATTATGTTCATTCGCAACTATCGTAACAAATCACTCAAACTTTTTTTCATCAATTCATCCCAGACCTTATCTGATGAGTCTATGAGTCCATCTAAATTAATGACCCTATCACAAAGTTCCTCAACTATTTTAGATCTTCTTTCCAACTTTAGGTCTCTTCTATCTACGCCTGTAACAAACGCAGGATACTTCCTAAAATTAGCCATTGCCTCTTCTTCTTTACCTACTGGAACATTATAGACAATTGCAGTCCTTTCTCCTTCGTTTTGATTTTCGCTTAATTTGTATCCTAACGCCTCGCCAAACTGTTCTCCCGGATTTGAAGTATTAGAATACCAAACAAGAATCTCTCCCTTCGCATATTCTGGAACATATTCATCTTCTCCCATGAAATAAAAAATATTCAAATCTATTTAAGAATTGTTATACTGGAGACACAAACAAAAGAAAAAAGCCCTTTCGGGCTTTTTTGAAATTAAAAATTAAAAAAAAGTTGAAGTAAAATTACTTCTTTTTCTCAACAAGAGCGTTACAAACTCCAGCAGCAACTGTAACACCAGCGTCTCTAATAGCGAATCTCGCCATGTGAGGGTTTTCCTTTGTAGTCTCTAATACTAGATTTCCAATAGGTTTGATAGTTACAATAGCTACATCTCCGTTCTTCAAAAAGTCCGGATTTTCTTGAGCAACTTGTCCTGTTCTTGGGTCCAATTTCGCCTTTAATTCAACGAATTGGCATGGAACTTGAGCGGTGTGCACGTGGAACACTGGTGTGTATCCTTTAGCAATAACAGTTGGGTGGTTAATCACTGCGATTTGCGCTGTGAAAGACTCAACTATCTTTGCTGGCTTTGCTGCATCACAAATAACATCCCCTCGAGCCATGTCTTTCTTGCCAACGCCTCTAAGGTTGACACCGACATTGTCTCCAGCTTCTGCTTCTTTAAGTTGTTCGTGGTGAGCTTCGATAGATCTAACTTCACCTTCGATTCCAACTCCGCTTCTTCCAGGTAATACTACGATTTTCTGGCCCACTTTCATGATACCAGTTTCGATCTTACCTACAGGCACTGTACCAATACCAGTAATGTCATAGACATCTTGGATTGGCATTCTCATCGGTAGAGTTGTTGGTTTCTCAGGTAGCGGAAATTGATCAATTGCCTCAAATATAGTTGGACCTTTGTACCAAGCCATATTTGCAGACTTTTTAGCAACGTTGTCTCCTTTCAATCCAGATGCTGCAACAAAAGTTGTTTGGTCTGGTTTGATACCTACTTGTAGTAAGTATTTGGAAACGTCTTCCTTAACCTGGTTATATCTTGCTTCGTCGTATTTTGCTTCATCCATCTTGTTAATTACAACAGAGATATACTTAACGCCCATAGTTTTCAATAACCATAAGTGTTCAGTTGTCTGAGGTTGTACTCCAGATGGTGCTGCAACGACCAAGAAAGCTGCATCTGCTTGTGAAGCACCAGTGATCATGTTTTTGACAAAATCTCTATGCCCTGGAGCGTCAATAATAGTAACTTCGTACTTTGTAGTCATAATTTTTTTGTATGACAAGTCGATAGTAACTCCTCTCTCTCGCTCTTCTTTGATGGTATCCATCATGTAAGCAAATTCGAAACCTGCTTTACCGTTTTTAGCTGCTTCCTCTTTGAGTTTTGTTAGTTCTTGTTCGGAAAGTACACCGCTTTGATAGAACAACTGACCGATGGTAGTTGACTTACCTGCGTCTACGTGACCGACAAAGACTACGTTCAAAATAGGTTTTTCTTTAGCCATTTTTTATTTATAAAAATTTAGTTAAAACTATGACAAAAAAACCGTTTAAAAGCTTATCTATACTTAAGTTTAAATATAATGATTTGTTATAATTTATTATAAAAACCTATGGCAATAAAACCTATATGTGACCAATGTAAGAAAGAATTAGAAGACTTTGGAGCCCTATTATTTAGTCCTCCAGACAAAGAAAGCAGAACAAAAAAGTTCCACATCTGTAAAAACTGCTTTAAAAAAATGGAAGAAGGATTAAAATGAAACGTAATGAACATGACATAACTGAATTACTTTTTCCTCCTGAAGAACAAACTCCTGAAGACAAAAGAAAACTAGAAATTTATAGTCAGGCAACAGAAGAAGCAAAAAGATTGGTCGGAACTTCTAGCCCGATAGATTTGATGAACAAAACAAATGAACTTTATCAAACTTTCCTTCATACTGAAAATTTACCTTATGATGAGGAGAGAGGATTCTAATGGTACAGAATATAATCAAACTGAGTGAAAGAGAAAATAGAATCGTAAACATAATCAAAGCAAAGCACGGAATGAAAAATAAAAATCAGGCTCTTGGTTTTATAATTCAAACTTTTGCGAAACAATTTCTACCAGAAAGTCTTCAACCAATTGAAAGACCTAAACGTTCTTC
>CAZUKQ010000014.1:0-5233 GCA_964621025.1 Candidatus Woesearchaeota archaeon
GTTGATGGTTATCCAGTAGACGGTGGTTTAATGGATTTAAGACTTGGTGCAATTGATCCAGGTGTCAGATGTAGAACTTGTGGTGGAAGATTGAAAGAATGTTTGGGTCACCCAGGTATGATTGAACTAGCGAGACCTCTTATTCACATAAAATATTTGGCTTTAATCGATGCTGTTTTGAGAAGTACTTGTGAAGCTTGTGGTCATATTTTATTATCTGAAGATGATAAGACTAAAGATGAAATAACAAGAAAGAAAAAAGCAAAGGATGGAAAGAAATGTTTCCATTGTGGAATTGTTCAAGAAAAAGTTAGAATTGAAAAACCTTCTTCAATCAGAGTAGGTAAGAGAAGAATGTTCCCTTCTGAAATTAGAGAAAGATTAGTTAAGGTTTCCGACGAGGATTTAAGATTATTGGGAATTAATTCTGCTACTTGCAGACCAGAATGGGCTGTTTTAACTTATTTATTGGTTCCCCCAGTAACTGTAAGACCTTCTATTACTTTAGAATCTGGTGAAAGATCTGAAGATGACTTGACACACAAGTTGTCTGACATAATTAGAGCAAACCAAAGATTATGGGAAAACCTTAATGCTGGTGCACCAGAAGTTATCATCGAAGACCTATGGGATTTATTACAATATCACGTTACAACTTTCTTTGACAACTCTATCGCTAGAATTCCTCCTGCAAGACACAGAAGTGGACAGCCATTAAAAACAATCACAGAAAGAATTAAAGGTAAAGAAGGAAGAATTAGAAAGAACTTAGCAGGTAAAAGAGTTAACTTCTCCGCGAGAACAGTTATTTCTCCAGACCCAAACTTGAAGATAAATGAAATTGGTGTTCCTTTTGAAGTTGCTAAAATAATTACTGTTTCAGAAAAAGTTAATACTGTAAATTTAGAAAGAATGAAAAAAATAATTCTTGCTGAAGGTTATCCTGGTGCAAATTATATTCTTAGACCTGATGGAAAGAGAAAGAAAATCACTCCTGAATTAAAAGCAGACTTAGCTAATGAAATTGTTCCTGGCTATTCTGTTGAAAGACATCTTGTCGATGGAGATATTGTATTATTCAACAGACACCCATCCTTACACAGAGCATCTTTGATGGCACATTTTGTAAGAGTTTTACCTTCGAGAACTTTCAGAATGCATCCTGCAGTTTGTTTCCCATATAACGCGGACTTTGACGGTGATGAAATGAATATTCACGGACCTCAGACAGAGGAAGCAAGAGCTGAAGCTGAAATACTTTTGAATGTTAACAATAATTTGATTTCGCCTAAGAACAATACAAATTTGATTGGTTGTATTGGTGATGCAGTTACTGGTAACTTTGTTCTTTCTGAAAGCACTTTATCAAAAGAAGATGCTTCACAGTTATTGTATGGTGTTGGGTTAGACAAATTCTCTTTGACAAAAGAAAACGCTGGTTCAGATGTTTTCGCAAATATTCTTCCTGCTGAAATGCAGAAAAAGAAATTAGGAAAGATTGATTCTAAGATGTTCGGTGTTGAAGAAGGAAAGATGGTAAAAGAATTGGACAGTACAATAGGAAGAGATGAAACTATTGAAACTTTAAGAAAAGCTTTCGCACTTGGAGTTAACTTTTTATCCAGAACAGGTTTCACAATTTCCATTGATGACTTAGATGTTTCCGACGAAGTTAAGAAAGAAACAGACAGTATTATCAAAAGAGCAGAAAAGAGAACACAAGAGATAATTGAGTCATTCTACGATAAAACTTTAGAAATTATTCCAGGTAAGACTGCTGAAGAGACAAGAGAAATCAAGATTTTACAAGTTCTTAACGGTGTTAGAACAGACATTGGTAAATTCGTTAAGGAACATTTCCCTGCAGACAACCCTGTTAACAAGATGATTAGTTCTGGTGCGGGTGGTAACATTTTGAATATAACACAGATTGCTTGTTCAGTAGGTCAGCAGGCTCATGGCGGTGGAAGAATCGACTTTGGTTATACTAATAGAACATTAAGTTTCTTCGAGAAAGAAGACTTAGCTCCAAGATCAAAAGGTTTCATTTATAATTCATTCATCAATGGTTTGAGACCAGAAGAATTCTTCTTCGGTGCGATGACAGGTAGAGACGCGATGATGGATACAGCTTTGAGAACTCCTAAGTCTGGTTACTTATATAGAAGATTAGCAAACGCTTTACAAGATTTAATTGTAGAATACGACGGAACTGTAAGAGATGCTTCTAACTGTGTTGTTCAATTCATATATGGTCAAGATGGATTAGATGTTTCTGGAATACACAAGAAACAAAAAGTTGCGCCAGGTGAAGCAATTGGTATTGTTACTGCTCAATCTTTCGGTGAGTCTTCCACACAGATGGTTCTTAACGTATTCCACTCTGCGGGTGTCGCTGAAATGCAGGTTACTCAAGGTTTACCAAGATTGGTCGAAATTTTGGACGCAAGAAAAACACCTTCAACACCAACAATGGAAATTTATTTAGACAAAGATCATAACAATGCTGACAAGGCTAAGATAATTGCAGAAAAAATCAAAGAAGTAAAATTGAAAGAAGTTTTATCTGAATTGGATGTTGACTTTGGTGAAAAGAAATTGAAATTAGGTGTTGATGAAAAGGTATTGAAACAGGTTCATTTAAGCATCGACGATGTTGCAAACGCTTTAGGCGAAGAAGGCTACAAGATAAGAAAATCTGGAAGTGGTTTAACAGTTGATTTCGGTGAGGCTAACTTCAAAGAAATTTACAGAGTTAAAGAAAAAATCAAAGAAAAAATCATCTCTGGTGTAAAGAACATCAGTCAGGTTTTAGTTGTGAAGAGAGAAAATGATTACGTAATCTTAACAGCTGGTACAAACTTAGCAGATATCTTGGCTTTCAAAGGAGTAAATCAAAACAAAGTTTTCACAAACGACTTACATGAAATCACTATGGTTTTAGGTGTTGAATCTGCAAGAGCTGCAATCATAAACGAGATTGAGAAAGTTTTAGTTTCACAAGGTTTGGATATTAACAAGAGACACTTGATGTTGGTTGCTGATGCAATGACTTCCGAAGGTGTTGTTAAAGGTATCACAAGAGTTGGTATCATCTCCGACAAGAACTCCGTTCTTGCTAGAGCTTCCTTCGAAACTCCGGACAAACAATTCGTAAAGGCTTCCGTAACAGGAAAGAAAGATGTTCTTGCTTCCGTAATTGAAAATATTATCTTGAACCAACCAGTTCCAGTAGGAACAGGATTACCAGGTTTACTTGTAGAAGTTACTGGTCCTCTTGCCGAAAGAAAAGATAAGAAAAAGAAGTAATTTTGTCAGTCAAAAGGCAATTTGCGGAGATAAATTTTATATTGATTTTTTTCTTTATCAATTTTTTTTCTTTTGTCTTTTTCTCGTCGGTAAATCAAACAAAAACATTTAAATACTCTCGAAAATGAAGTTTTTATATGAGCATTAAAGAATTAACAGAAGCAATGAAGAATGAGACTTTGTCATTTGGAATTAAAGAAGTTTTGAAAGCTGCTAAAGCAAAGAAATTGAAAAAGACTTCTAAAGTTTTTGTTTCCAAAGATGCAAGAAGCACAACAATTGAAGCTTTAGAAAAAGCTGGTGTTGAGTTTGAAGTTTTGAAATCCAAAGAAGAAATTGCAAAGACAATGGGTTTGGATTTTGAATCTGAGGTTTTTTTTATTCAATAAGATGGCGAAAACAATTGACATGCAGTTTATGAGATATATTAATCTATTCGAAAAGATTTCTAGAGTTTCGACGACAAATTGTTTTGTTTATAACAACGTAATTATTTTTGCAGTTCCTAAAGAATTAGTTTCTACAGCTATTGGTCCTGGCGCATCCAATGTAAAAAGAATGTCCGAAACTTTAAGGAAAAAAATTAAGGTTGTTACAATGCCTACTGGCGATGCTGGAATAAAAAAATTCATTGAAGAAATTGTTGAACCAATCAAACTTAATAGTCTTGAATTAAAAGATGGTATCGTAATTGTTTCTGCTGACCGGCAGGGCAAGGCGATGCTAATTGGAAGAAATAGAGTAAGAGAACAAGAACTTACAGAAATTCTTACCAAAACTCTAAAGGTTCAAGGTTTGAAAATTGGTTAATTTTGAATAATTTTGACGTATTAAACAAAGATTTAAAAACCAATTTTTCGCAGAAATACTATGGGATTAATGAACGCAAGAAAGTTAAGAAACAATCGAAAGAAACAAAGAGATAACAATAAAGTTTATCGAAAGAAAAAACTTGGTATCTTGATTAAATACAACCCTCTTAAACGAAGCTCTCAAGCTAAAGGAATTGTAATTTCTAAAGTTCAAAAAGAAGCTAAACAGCCTAACTCCGCTATGAGAAAATGTTGCAGAGTTCAGTTGACAAGAACAGGTAAGGAAGTTACTGCTTTCATTCCAGGAAATCTTGCACAGAAATTTGTTGACGAACACGACGAAGTTTTAATTGAAATGATTGGTGGTAAACAGGGTAAGACTAAAGGAGACTTATCTGGTGTAAGATATCAAGTTATCAAAGTAAATGATCAGCCTTTGAAGAGATTATGGCAAGGTAAGATCGAGAAGGGTAGAAGATAATGGTAATGAAACTTTTCGATTTATGGGACATTTCAGAAGTGAAAGTGGACGACCAAGGTTTGAAAAGAGTTATCAATTTACAACCAAAATTATTATTGAAATCGCACGGAAGAATAAAATACGACGCTGCTAAAACAAAAGTTAATGTTGTTGAGAGATTCATAAACTTATTACAAGTTCCAGGTTCAAGAGGTAAGAAACACAGAATTATCACAAGCTGGATTACTGGTAAACATGGTAAGTGTACGAAAATTTTAATAGATACTTTCAAGATTATCGAACAGAAAACTGGAAAGAATCCGGTTGCTGTTTTCGTTAAAGCAATTGAGAATGCAGCTCCAAGAGATGAAGTTACAACATTAGAATATGGTGGAGCAAGATATCCTCAAGCTGTCGATATTTCTCCAAGAAGAAGATTGAATATTGTTTTGAGATTCTTCGTTAATGGTGCTTATGATAAAGCTTTCAATAAAAAAGCAACAATCACACAAGCATTAGCAAACGAGATTATCGCTGCTTACAATAACACCTCTGATAGTTACGCAATTTCTAAGAAGAACGATATTGAGAAACAAGCTGACGCTGCGAGATAATTTTTCAATAATCTTATATAGTAATTATTATTTGGTAA
>CAZUKQ010000015.1:0-4424 GCA_964621025.1 Candidatus Woesearchaeota archaeon
TGAGTTAATTTAGGTAAACTTTAAAGAAAAATAGGAGATTTTATCTCCACAATCTTTTAATACACCTACTACTTTAGATTTCTAGAATGATTTTCAAAAAAGAGACGGCGTTGTATTCAACTGAGATTAATCGTGAGTCTGGCGATAGCGTGCTTTACGTTAATTATTTAGGTGCAAACATTGCTCCTTCTATTATTGATTATCCTGACGTGATGGCTAGAACAATCGATTTGCTAGACGAAAATTCTAACATTTCAAGAGTTATGTTAGTTCAACAGAGAAATTATTCTTACAGTTTTGAACAAGTTCAAATGCTTACTGAAATTGCTCAGCTTCATAAATTCTTACTTAAGCAAGATAGAGTTTTATCTCCGGAGAAGATGTATTTCACTCAAGACGTTTCAAATCTTTATAATTTCTTAAATAATGTTTTGAACGTTACTTTAAAGCAAGATCCTGTGAGGGCTTATAGAGATTTGAAATCTTTTTTGGTAGATAAGCGAGTTGGTTTAGAAAAGGGTGAAGTTAATGATGCATACATAAGGTTTCTAGAGAGAATTCTTTCTTATTTTGAAAACTTGAAATTGGTTCAAAAACTTAAGCCTCATTTTGATAGCTATCCTTCAGTTGGAAGAGAAATTTATTCTGAAGTTTTTAGACCAGATATCATGCCCAACTTTACGTTTACGAGAGTGCTTGCTAAAATTCCTGACAACGCAGAAGTTATTGACCAATATGAAATTGCCGAAGATGGAGACAAAAGTTTCATAACAATTTTGAAAGAAGAAAATCAGGCGAAAATGTTTTATCACATTTCTCCACCAGAATATTCTTTGAAAGAAGACCATCATATGTTGTTGAATCTAGCAAGAAATGTTTTAATTGAACATAGGCCAACAAGCGAAGAGTTTGGAGATATCGAGAGAACAAGACAAGTTTTTATGAATGTTGCTAAAGATTTGTTGCAGGATTTGGCGAATAGTAAAAATATAAGTTTGACTTTTCAAGAAGTTAACAAGCTTGCGAGAATTTTAGTTCGTTATACAATTGGTTTTGGTATTGTTGAAATTTTATTGCAGGATGAACACTTGCAAGACATTTCTATCAATGCTCCTCCGTCGCTATCACCTATTTTCGTTAAGCACAATGATTATGATGAATGTTCTTCTAATGTAGTTGTTTCGCAGGAAGATGTTGATTCCTGGGCAGCGAAATTTAGAATGCTTTCTGGTCGAGCTTTAGACGAAGCAAATCCAGTTTTAGATACAAGTTTGTACATTGAAAATATTGGTGCGAGAGTTGCGATAATTCAGAAACCTCTTTCAACTGGAGGATTGGCTTATTCTTTTAGAAGACACAGAAGTAATCCTTGGACGTTACCTTTATTTGTAAAAAATAAAATGATTTCTCCTTTGGGTGCAGGAGTTTTAAGTTTTTTAATTGACGGTGCGAGAACTATGTTAGTTGCTGGAACGAGAAGCTCTGGTAAAACTTCTTTACTTGGTGCTTTGATGTTGGAGATTATGCCTTCGGCTAGAATTATTACAGTTGAAGATACTTTAGAATTGCCAGTTGATGCGATGAGAAAATTGAATTATGATATCCTGTCTATGAAAGTTCGTTCTGCCCTGATGGGCGAGAGTACAGAGGTTTCTGCGGAAGAAGGAATTAGAGCTTCTTTGCGTCTTGGAGATTCTTCTTTAATCGTTGGAGAAATTAGAAGCCAGGAAGCAACTGCACTTTATGAAGCGATGAGAGTTGGTGCGTTAGCGAATGTTGTTGCAGGTACAATTCACGGTGCTTCTCCTTACGGTGTTTTCGATAGAGTTGTTAACGATTTGAAAGTTCCAATCACTTCGTTTAAAGCGACAGACTGTATTGTTGTTGCTAATCCAATAAAAACTCCAGATGGATTAAGTTCGTGGAAGAGAGTTTTGCAAATTACCGAAGTTAGAAAACATTGGACTAAAGACCCCCTAACAGAAGGAGGTTTTATTGATTTGATGAAGTATGACGTAGAGAAAGATATGTTGGTTCCTTCTGAAGATTTAATCAACGGAGATTCTGAAATTATAAAAGATATAGCGGCGAATAGAAAAGGTTGGGCAGGTAATTGGGATGCAGTTTGGGATAATATTATTTTAAGGTCTAAGATAAAAGAAGAGACGGTAAATTTAGCGGAGAAATTAAAGAGACCAGAAATTTTAGAAGCAGAATTTACGGTGATGTCTAATAATGCTTTTCATCAAATTTCCGAGGCTGTTTCAAAAGAATTTGGTTTACCTTTATCTGAAAAAGTTTTTCCAAAATGGAAGGCTTGGGTAGAAAGAGAAATGAACAAATTAATTTAGGTTTAGTTGTAATATTTTATTTAAGGAATTCTTGGTTTGAGAACTGGAAGATTTTCAGTGTTTGTTTTTTTTGTTTCTATAACTTTTTCTGTTTTTACTTTAGGTGCTTTTGGTTTAGTTTCTAATAAAACTTTCAATTCAATTAATTCTTCTTGTGTTGCTTTGTGTCTTTCTGTTTCTGTTCCATAAATTGGAAGAATCTCTAGAAGAGCGTGGCCAAACATGTTTTGCGAGGAGATTCTTACTTCTTTTGGTTTTAGTTTTGTTTCTAATTTCTTAGATATTTTTTTAGATAGTATAAATGCTGAAGAAGGAATCTTTGAAACATCTAAATGTTCTTTTGGAACGACTAGGCAATGTCCTTTACTGAGTGGATTTATTTCAAGAATAATAATATTGTCCTTATTTTCATCAAGTTTGTAAGAAGGAATTTTTCCAGAAATAATTGAGCAAAAAACACATTGCGCTTCAGAAGGTTTTTCTTTTTCTAGATGAGTAAGTTGATTTTGTTTTACGAAAGCTTCAATTTCTTCGTTAGTCATAGTAAGAATTTTTTTCTTTACAATTTCTCTTTGGTCTTCAGGAAAATTATTCAGTTGTCCTAGAAGATGTTTTTTGATTTGTTCAGCTTGTTCTGGCGCTATCATTTTCTTTTTAGTCAAGAGAGGTTTATATATTTTTATCCAGGGAACCTTGGTTTCCTTTGATGTACCAATTCTTGGCATGAGAAACTTTCCTTCAATTTAGTCCGCTTCGCTTAGAGTTTTTCCCAGAAAAGCTTATAAACCTGTTAAACTCACTAAAAAGGTATGTTTTAGTGCTTAATATGGTAAATAAAAGGTATATTCGTTAGATGGGAGAAATAAAGATAGTTATCTCAGATCAAATGGAGAAGATAATTGAAAATATGTCCGATTCGTTGGGAATTAAGAAGACGGAGTATGTAAAAAATTTAATCGTCGAAGACTTTAAAAAGTTAAAAAGCGAGGGAACAATAAAGTGATTAAAGAAAGAGGTGATAAAATGAGAAGGTTATTTTTGTTTGGTGTTTTGTTGTTATTTAGTGTGAGCTTTGCTAGTGCTCTCTCAATATATGACAATCTTCTGGCTCATTGGTCTTTTGAAAATAGAACCGGTACAACGACCTTAGATTACTCCGGTAATGTTTTCAATGGAGCTTGTCAAAATATGGGTACCAGCTGTAATTATTCTACTGGAAAAGTTGGAACTTCTTTGTATTTCGATGGAACGAATGATTGGGTAAATGTTCCGGGGTATATCTATTTGAATCAAACCCCTTATACTGTTTCTGTTTGGACTGCTAATACTGGGAATACTAACGAAGGAATTTTATTTCAAGGGCAAGGTGTAACTCCATATAGTCCTTGCGTTTATTTGAGAATACAACGATTCGTTAATACTGGATTTATGTACTTTCCAGGAATCTGTTCTGAGATTGGAAGTAATGTTACCATGAGCTCTACTAATACCTGGGAGCACTGGGTTTTTGTTTATAATGATTCAGGTAAACAAAAAATTTGGAAGAATGGTATTTTAGTTGGTTCTTCTAATATTGGTTCTCCTTATACAAGTTATGGGGCTACGAAGATTGGTTCAGCATGGGAAGGACAATATTTTAAAGGAAGAATGGATGAATATTCTATTTGGAATAGGGCTCTGTCAGATTCAGAAGTTAGCAGATTATACAACAGTGGTTCTGGTGTGAATTTAGGTTACTTTTATCCTTTTAATGTAGTTAGTCCAAAGAATGAATCTCTTAATCAAGGATCAGTTTTATTAAATTTCAGTGCATTTAATTCTTCATATAAATGGTATAATAATGGAACGGGTGGTGCAAATAGAAGTTTTACAAATGCATCATATCTTTCTGAATATATTAATTTATCTTCTGGGCAACATAACTTTACATTATACATGAATTATTCTAATGGAACGGTATTAAGTAGAGATCTAGTGTTCTCGGTAGATGCAGTAGTTCCATTTGTAGCTTTTAATTCTCCGTCTGCAACAACATACAATACAAATGAAGTTTTATTGGATATAAACTCCAGT
>CAZUKQ010000016.1:0-4130 GCA_964621025.1 Candidatus Woesearchaeota archaeon
GTAGAGACTGCACAAATTGTTGGAAAAGAGATAGGGAAGAAGCCAATTCAGATAAAAGAACTTTCAGAGTTTAATCAAATTTTATGGAGTAAGAGAGTTTATCATTATAAATTTTGGAAACATTATCTCAAACATAGAGCAAGCCTAAGAGTATTAAACAAAATTCTAAGAGAAAATAACGGAAAGGTTGTTGTCATCGTTGCTCATGGGAATGTCATCAAGGGGTTAGTGGGAAATAAATTAAGGCTGTCTAGAAATCAAATAGGTAAATTTGATTATCATAACTGCCACATTTCGTTAGTTAGATTTAAAGGGAAAAAATTAGATTATGTTCCTTATTTTAATAGTAAAGAACTAGTGTAAAACTTCTAGTAAGTTATAAAAGGATAAATGATTTAGTTTGAATATGGAAAAAATTGAAAAAGTAAGAAAAGAAGTTTATGAACTTTTCAAAGAAGATACTGGTGAAAAGAAGTATCAGTATGTCAGAAGAGACTGGATCTTCCCTAATCATTTAGATGTTATGATTGACTTATCAAAAAACATGTGCGAAAAGTATGGTGGAGATAAGGTTATTTGTGAGTTGGCTGTTCTTCTTCATGATGTTGGTTTGGTCTACAAAAGAGACACAGCTTCTCCAGAAGGACACGAAAACAGAAGTATAGAATATTCTAGGGAAATTTTGGAGAGATTGAATTTTCCCATGAAGATTATTGGAGAGGTGATAGAGTGTATTGTTTCAACCGAGAAAGATGAAAAAGATAAACCTAAATCTATAAACGCACAGATATTAAGAACTGCAGACGTAGTTTCACAATTCTTAAGTGTTCATTATTTTGCAAAAGCAGCCTTTGGCGGAGATTGGAACTATTTTTATAATTGGATGGAAGAAAGAGTTCAAAGTTGCTATAGTAAAATTTGCTTTGAAGATGAAAGAAAGATTGTTGAACCAATTAAAGACTATATGTTGAATGCAATTGAAATTTATAAAAAGCATAATAAGAATTATCCTCTTAAGTGTAATAAAAAGGGAGATATAATAGGGATTGCTAAAAAGGCTAAAGAGAAATTGAAATGAGTCAGACTAATCTAAAAAAATTTAGCTGGCAAGAGAGGTTTAGCGCATGAAGTTTGAGATACTCTGGAAAGGAGAGATTTATGATTGTGAGTGGATAACCGAGACTGATTTTAAAAAGTTGGATTGTGTGTCAGGTACTTCCGGATTTATCTTTGATGAGGAGGGTAAGTTTTGTGTGGTTGCATTCGAAGATAAGAAGAATTGGGCCTTGCCAGGCGGGCATTTAGAAGATTATGATAAAAGTTTTGAGGATTGCTTTATTAGAGAGACTATTGAAGAAGCTAACTTAGAGCTGAAAGATGTTACTAGATTAGGGTATGTTACCTCGATTAAGCGAGGAGAAGATGAAAATACTAGAGACTACCATTTAAGGTTTGTTGCAAAGGTGCATAAAATAAATGAACAGACAATTGATCCTGCTGAAGGATATATTCCAAAAAGAAAATTCATTTCTCCTGAAGAATTCGATAAGTATTGTGGCTGGGGTGAAAATGGTCAAGTACAATTAGAATTAGCTTTGAAGAAACTTGAGGAGACCGTAGAGATTGTAGAACCCTCTGAGAATATTTTTAAAATGTCTGATAAAATGCAAGCAAGAATAAAGAAAATTCTTCCAAATTCTAAGACAAAGTTAATTGGTTCTTTTGCAATTCCTATTTGTGGTAGAAAAGAAATAGATATCTTAGTAGAAGTTGATAATCTAGATGAAGCTTCAGGTATCCTCGTAAAGAATGGCTTCAAAAAAGGCTCTGAAGTGAAGAATGAAATATTCTTTTCTTGCCTTGAAGAAGGATTTAATTATGATTTACATGTTCTTCCGCACGGAGATAGCCATATAAGAAAAGTTTATGATAAGGTTATTAATTATTTTAAGGAAAATGAAGACAAAAGAAAAGAGTTCGACAGTTTTAAGAGATCTTTAAATGGACTTCCTGCTAAAGATTACAAAAAAAGAAAAGGTGAATTCTTAGAAAAAACCGTTTTTGCAGATTGGTTGCGAGAAAAAAGAAAAGGTGAACTAAAATGAATATTACAATAACCGGACCAAGAACTAGTATAAAACTTTTCGGCCTACTTCTTGGTGACAAGAATATTAAGATTTAACAGTCAATAGTAATCAAAGGTACAAGCATTTCGTTATCGGTGACTCCGCCATGACCGCCCAAATGAGCCTTTTTATGTTTCTTATAATTTGCAAGTTTATTTTTTAAAGTATAATTTTTTTTCATTATTAAAACATAATCTCCCACTCTGTCAAATAGTCGTTTATTAGGTTCTCCAAGACCGTAAAGATTGTCTTTGATTATTTGCTCTCCTTTGAAACACCAGCAATAATCTTTCATCTTTGTTTTTACTATTTTTTTAAATTGTTTTACTTTGGAGGGTCTAACAAAACAGTTTCTTACTCTCGGTTCTCCAGAAAGAGGGATAGTTAAACATTCTTCCAATCCAGGAATATCTTCTAACCAAACTTCCGTTGAGCGAGATATGTCCACGAACCCATGATCTGCAACGATAATTAACTTTGTGTTTGTTCCTTTAATAGATTTAGCTAAACTTTTTATTTTTTTATCTAAATCTAAAAAAATCTTTTTAACTTCTTTACTGTTTATCCCATTTTTATGGGCCGAGCCGTCTAATTCGTAAATGTAAGCATGAATAAATCTTCTTTTAGTAGACTTCTTTTTTATTAGAGAATTTAATTTTTTTAATACATCTTTATAACCTTCGGTAGGAATTATTTTAGTTTTAGAAGAGACATAATCTGTAAAACCAAAGTCCATAACATATTCTTTAGCAGTTACAGTAAAACAATCACCCTTAAAACCTTCATGAAAAGATTTGATATCCATTATTTGGCTCATCTTAAAACCAGAGTCTATTAAATTAGGACCTACATACATTGGAATAAAGGGAAGAATTGTTGTAACTGCACCTACTTCTTTTAAGTTTATATCCCAACCAGTAAGACCATGTTGTTGAGGAGGATAACCAACGCAAAAAGCAGTATTAGCACAAGCAGTTGTTGACAAAAATGTAGAAGTCATTTGTGATTTTAGGTTACTCAAAAGAAAAGAATCTTTTTGGTTTTTTAGAAAGTTATAACCCATTCCGTCTATAACGACCAAAACTACATTTTTGAATTTCTTTAATTCATTAGAGTCCAAGTCAAATAATTCAACATAATCATGCTTTTTACCAAAGCCGTTTGAAATAGAACTCATAAGGTTTACTATGCTCTTACCATTATAATCTGGAAAAGTAAAATTGTACTTCATAATTAATTAGCGATTTTTCTTTTTATAATTCTTTCTAAAGCTTAATTTAGTTTAACGCCCACTTTCTGGACGTTGCCCAAACAGTTAATTGTATCAACAGAGAATCGAATAATCTAACGGGGTGTAACTAATTAAACTCAGATCTTAATTTTGAGAAAATTAAGGTACTTCTAAAATCTTTAAAGTATTCACTAATACTGTCTTCTCTATGTTTTCCCTCAAAAACATATCCGCATTTTTCTGCAACTTTTGCTGAAGCCGTGTTTCTTTCATCACATTTTATTTGAATTCGGTTCAGATTAAGATTTTTGAAGCCTTCACTCTCTAAGACTCTTACTGCTTCGGAAGTATATCCCTTACCAGAAAATTCTGAAGACATCCAATATCCAATTTCTCCAGATCTTTTCTTTTCATCAATGTCAAATAAACCGATGTTTCCAATATATCTTTCACCTAAATAAATTCCATAGTCCACTTTCGTTCCTTCTCCAATTTTCTTTTCAGTGTCAACAAGGTATTTCATAGAATCTTCAACAGTTAAAGTAGCCTTTTCCCAAGGAAGCCATTTTCCCAAGTACTCTCTATTGGCTGCAATGGTTTCAAACATGACCTTCGCCAAGTCAATTCGAGGCATATTTACCTTTAGTACAATTCTTTCCCCGGTTAACTCTTCTTTAAATTTCATATAATTCTTAACAAAAAAGATTATTTAAATCTGCTCTTAATAGATGAAAGCCCACCAAACGTGAACTTTGTTCAGGACGCCCCAACCG
>CAZUKQ010000017.1:0-4115 GCA_964621025.1 Candidatus Woesearchaeota archaeon
TTGCCGGTTGTAAGTTGTTTTTCGCCTTTGAATTCAGAACAATATCCGTTTTCAATCTTGATTGTCATGCCTGCTTGGATTTTGTCAATATCATCGTTCCAGAAGGACATTTTGATTTGACCAGAATCATCTTTAACCATTGCGTTTGCAACTTTTAATTTTTTACCGAACTTGTCGAATTCTCTAGGTGCTTCGATAGAAATAATTTCAACTTCTAAATTTGCTCCGCCTTGGCCTGCTTGTAAGTCTTTGATTGCCATTTAACAGTTTCCAGCAGAAGCAGCAGCAGTTGAGTCTAATGTTGTAGAACATTCAGCTGGAGCGTTATTGTAAGCAGAACAAACCGCAGCTTTGTAAGCTTCAGCAGTTCTAGCAACGTTTGCTATTACTCCGTTTATTATTAAAGTAGGGGAGCCGGAAACACCGTTAGTTTGTGCTTTTTGAGATGCAACTTGATTTAATGCTGTTCCTTGTGATTCAACGCAAGCCATTACATTAGCGGAGTTTATTCCTAATGTTTTCATTAAAGCAACGGATTCTGTTTCATCACAACTTTCTGTTCTAGCAGTGCTACATTTTGGATAGATTGTTTTTACGAATCCAGCAGCATAGTTCCAGTATTTTGTAGGTTCTAATTTTTGTATACATGATTGTATACTATTTTGTTGAGTTTCATATGCTCCGTGTCCGTCGTAGTAAGGTACAATTGTGAATGTTGCTGTCTTTCCTAATAAGCTAGCTACTTGAGCAACTGGGCCTTGAGCTTGAACACCGTAAGGACAGTAGCCCCAAACATATAATTCAACAGTAGGTTTGTCAGATTTAGGAATATTTGTTTGTGCAGGTTCTTGAGTTGTTGGTTTTGTAGCTGTTGTAGTTATTGGTGTTAAACCAGAAACTAAGTTTTTACCGTCTAGAGTTACATATACTGGAATTGTTTGGCTTTGGTAGGAAACGTTAACTTGGTAGAAGCCGTTTGACTTTGCTACGGAAACTAATTCTACTCCGCCGCCTGTTTGTGCGTTTAAGAAATCAATTGTTTGTGCTGCTACTTTGTTCTTGCTTATTGTTTGTGTATTACCCACGACTAAAACAGTAAGTAATAATATGGCTAAGATAACTGTAGCAACCATCCAATAGTTTTTAGACATTTTTTCTAGAAGTCTTAAACAAGGTCTATTTTTCTTTACAGAAGATTCTTCGTGCTTAACTTCGTGACTAACAACACTCTTTTTTTTAACCATAAGTTTTCTTATCGCTTTCCCTTTATAAAGTTTATGAATTTTTGGAATCATTTTGTAGTCATAGTTAACTTTCTTGGATTATTTCTTTTCACCACACAAATTCTTAAAAAGAGAGAATTCAAGAATAGTTTATGAGAGATGTGAATAAAATCAAACAAGAGGAGATTGCAATCATTGCTGGAGCTTCATGTGCTATAAAAGAATTTGCGAATAGTGCGCTTCCAGATGAAGAAGCAATTATGGCTAGGGTTTTCAAAGAAGTTAGTTCGGATAAACATTTGAGACCTTGTGTAATTGCAGGTGCGAATTTTGCTTTGAAAAAGAAACAAAGAAATCTTAAAATTTCTGAAAGAGAAATTATGGAAGCTTTGTCTCGTGAGATTCCTTTAATGGTTAGAGAGTTGAAAGAGGATCAGTAACTCCGAATATCTTAAAAAGCTTCTAGAATTGTTTATTTTATGAATATTGAAACTGAAATTAAGAAGACAATTGATAAATATAATCTATTGGAGAAAAAAGATAAAGTAGTCGTGGCTTTGTCTGGTGGGAAAGATTCTACTTCTGTCTTATATATCTTGCAAAAGCTTGGCTACAACGTTGAAGGTTTGATGATTGATTTGAAACTTGGAAACTGGAGCGTGACTCACAACGAGAATATGAAAAAGTTTTGTGCTTCGCTTGGCGTTAAGTTGACTATCGTTGATTTGAAGGATGAACTTGGACAAGGAATTTGTTTTATCAAATCTGTTTTGAAGAAGCAAAAGAATTTGACAGGTTGTACTGTTTGTGGTATCATCAAGAGATGGATTTTGAATAAATATGCAAAGAAACTTGGCGCAGATAAAATTGTAACAGGACATAATCTAGATGATGAGGCGCAAACAGTTTTGATGAATTTTTTGAAGGGAAATATTTATCTTGGTACAAATTCAACTCCAATGACTGGAGAAAAAAATCAGAAAGGTTTTGTGCAGAGAGTGAAGCCAATGTTTTTTGTTCCGGAAGCGGAAATAAGAAAATATGCACGGGAAAAGAAGTTTGAAATTTTATATGATAAATGTCCTTGCGCAATTGGAACTTATAGGGTTGAGACAAGAGAGTGGCTTAGGGGAATTTCCGATGATGAAAAGTTGCAAATCGTTAAGAATTTTCAGAAGCTGATTCCTAAATTGAAAAAAGAATTTGTTGCCGAGATAAAAGAATGTGAAGTTTGTGGCGAGCCTTCGCGAGGAAAGTTGTGTAATGCTTGTAAGATTTTTGAATGTATGAAGTAACTATTGTTTAGCCAAGTCGTCTAATTTCAAAAGAACCATTTCGAAAGATTTTGCTATACCCTTTGCTCTTTGTTCTTCAACGATTTTTTCTACACCTTGTCTGTTAATTACTTTTATTTTTTTCCCTTCGTTTACATGTTGGTCAAATGCTTCTCCGAAATCGAATTTTGTACCTTGACTCTTTTCTGTCCAGTAAATAGCAATATCTCTTGAACTTCTCATTCCACGATTATTGTCACAACAGATTCTGTATCCGCCAGTTTCATCAACTTGGTTTGTGTCTCTTGCAGGATAATAAATTCTTTTTCCGCTTTTTTCTTGTGTTCGAACATATTTTTCTAATAGTTGTTTGTCTTCAGAATCTGCTTCTCTAACTGTACAAATTAAGAATTCGTCATATTTGAAATCCATATTCATTTTAGAATTAAATTCTTTTTAAAGAAGTATATAGTCGAAAGTATATCTTTGACAAGACTTTTTTTTATAAAGGGATTTGTTGTTGAGATGAGATGAAAGTTCAATTGGTGGAAACTACTGGAAAGATTTACGATTTGCCGACTGCAAAAAGGTGGGTGCAAAATCATGCGAGAATTTGTTATAGTGAAAAAAGTTGGGATGAATTGATAGACGAAGCATTTATGCCTGGATTGGTTGGAGATTTAATTGGAAGAGGTCATCATAGTCCATTTGATCATTTTGGTCTTAACTTTTATTTAGACGGACCAGAGAAAGCTTTGGCAATGGTTTTCAATAATCAGGGAATGTATACAACTTCTGAAAAATCTGCGAGATATACAACTATGAAAGATATTCCTGAGCAACAAAAAAGATTATATGATAAATGGGACAATTGGTTCTTGGAAGAAATTCAAGAAAGATTTCCTGCTGAACAATTTCCCGCTCTTCATGCTAGAAGAAAACCAACTGAGAAAAATACTGCTGAAAAATTAGCGCAAGAAAATGCGAGATATATGACAAGTGTTTTTACTCCGACAAAAATGACTCACTCAATTTCTTTGAGACAGGCAAATATTATTTATCACTGGTTTAATGATTTCATCGCTAAAAACGAAAATGGTTCTCCATTCAATTCAAGATTGGCTCAATCTATGAGGGGATTTACAGAATCTCCAGTAATAAAAAATTGGATTATTGAAGAAGCACAGGTTAAAATGAAAGGTGGTCTTCCTTTAAGATTTTTCTTACATGAGGTAGAAGAACATTTTGGTGAAGATATTTATTCTACAAATTATCATGCTAGTTTTGCGTCTCTTGCTCAACTTCATAGACATCGGCTTGCGAGATATACAGTTTCCAATGGACAACAGCAAGGCGCAGATTTAGGATTTTATGTTCCTCGTCTCGTTGAAGCTTCTGGAAAAACTGGCGAGTGGCATAAGGATTTAGAGAGTGTTGCTGAAAAAGATTTTCCCCAAGCGCAGTTATTATGTGTTGGTGAAAGAGGAATGAGGGAAGATATTGTTGCTAAAACCGAAGAGAGAGAATGTGGTCTTGCTCAACTTGAAACTGCTAGAGTGGTTGATTTAGTTTTAGAAAGATATGAAAAACAAGTTCCAGCGATGGGTGAATTAAGAGT
>CAZUKQ010000018.1:0-2618 GCA_964621025.1 Candidatus Woesearchaeota archaeon
ACAAGATTTTCTCTTACGAAAAGTCCGACAAGTAAAAGTATGAAACCAATTCCTGCGAAGATATAAAATTTAGACTGATTGTAAGGTTTTAATGCTTCAGAATATGCTTGACTACATTTTTGATAAAAGTCACAATAACCTTGCGGGCAGGGATCTTTTACACATTGAATATTTTGAGGAGTCCAAGTTCCATTGTTTGATTCACAAAGCTCTTTGGTTATATTGTCATAAGTTTCTATAGGTGAACTCTTCGTATAGTCACAATATTTCTCATAAGCTGGTTCCTTCAAAAATAAACTTGTTCCGACATTTACTGTAGATACTAAAATTATTGTTAAAATTATGCTGATAATAATTGATAGTGCGAGCTTGTTTGCCATGTTTTATTTAAGATAAATTAGTTTTTATAGCTTTGTTTTCTTCAATGGAACACTCGCCTTCTTGCCGTTCTGCTTTACTATTTTTCCCGGAGCACCAACAACAGTACAATTAGAAGGAATGTCATGCATAATTATAACTGTTTCTGCCCCAATCTTTACATTGTCTCCGACTTTTAATGGGCCTAAAATTGTGGAGTGTGCACCAATAGTTACGTTGTTTCCGATGGTTGGATGTCTTTTTCCTGTATGATTTCCTGTTCCGCCGAGTGTAACTCCTTGAAATAACATACAATTCTTTCCAATCTCGACAGTCTCTCCAATTACTACGCCCATACCATGATCTATAAAAAATCCTTCTCCAATCTTTGCACCTGGATGAATTTCTATTCCTGTAAGAAATCTCATTAACTGACTAATAAGTCTTGGAAAGAAAGGAATTTTCAATGAGTAGAGTGGATGTGAAATAAATCTATGAACTGTAATTGAGTATAAACAAGGATACAAAATAACTTCTAGATTTTTTAGAACATTTCCCTTTAATGCAGGATCATTATTTACTATAGCTTTTACGTCTTCAAACATATTTGTTCTGAGAATTTTTTGTTTATATGTCTTATCAATTTTTGTTGGACCTAATTACATAAACTTCATCGCCTTTTTTCGCTTCAATATCTCCAATAAACAAACCTATTTCATCTCCTTGCTTTGCTTTGCTAACTTGTTTTCCTGCGAGTTCAATACTCTCAACTTTTATTCTCTTTGCACCTATTGTTTTTCCAATAATGTAAACCTCATCTCCAACAGAAATTCCTTTTCCATGTAATTTTATCGATGCTGATTTTACTTTTGGCCAGTATTTTTCAATTCTACCAATATACTCTTTCTTTTCGGTTTGTTCTCCATGCTTTGAACTTGAGAAATCATCATTTGTTGGCATCTTGAAATAAAATCCTGTTGAAAATCCTCTGTGATAAACTGTTTCCAAATCTTTCACTAATTCTGTTATCTCTTTCTGTGTTAGTTTTTTATCTAGAGCTTTTCTGTAGGCTTTTACAACTGTGTAGACATATTCAGGACTTCTGTTTCTTCCTTCAATTTTGAAAGAAGTTATTCCCGACCGTTTCATTTTTTCTATAAATGGAAGAGTGCATAAATCTTTCGCAGACATTACTCTATTATTTTCTAACTTTAATTCATTTTCAGAGCCAACCTCTTTTATTGTATATTCTCTTCGACATGGATGAGCACATTGTCCTCTGTTTGCACTTAATCCGTGTAAGAATTGTGAAGTAAAACATCTGCCGGAAATTGAAACACACATTGCACCGTGGCAGAAACATTCTATTTCCATTTTTGATTTCTTTTTTATCTCTGAAATTTGTTTCAAGGAAAGTTCTCTTGCTAGAACGATTCTTTCTGCTCCAATACTTTTGTAGAAGGTTGCAGATTCGGAATTTGAGATGGAGGCCTGAGTTGAAATGTGGAAAGGAATTTTGTATTTTTTACAAAGCTGAATAACCGACAAATCCCAACAGATTATTGCGTCGACGTCTTTCTTTATTTTTTTCAGAATTTCTTCTACTCTTTTTGTTTCTTTTTCAAAGATGATTACATTGAGTGTTAGATAGAGCTTTATTTTGTTTTTCTCACAGATTTTCTTCGCTTTTTTTAAATCCGCAATCGAAAAATTCTGAGCGTTATCTCGCATATTGAAATCTTTCAAACCTAGAAAAACTGCGTCAGCTCCGCCAGCTATTGCTGCTTGCAGCATTGAGAAGTTGCCAACAGGAGCTAATAATTCATATTTCATTATACTGAATAAACAAGTCCGTTTAAAAATATTGTTTTAATTTGATAATGACACCAAACAGAAGATTTATAAACTAAATTAGTATGTAGAATCATGGTAAATAGCGTGAATCAATTAGAAAAGAACGTTTCTGCAAGTTTTGGTTATGTTAAGAAAGACTTATTGATGCTTAATGATTCTATCTCTGATTTGCATGACAAAATTCAACATTTGAGTCTAAACAATGTAGCTCTTATGGAAAAACTAAGAACTCTTGAAAATGCTCTTGTTAAAGACGAAAGAAAAATGAAAAAAGTTGTTAAGAAATCTTCTAAGAAAAAAACTAAAAAAGCTGTGAGTAAAAAGAAACCTATAAAGAAGGTTACTAAAGAAACAATCACCTACGAATAATTCTAATGAATGAATCTGATTTAAGAAAAAAAATTGAA
>CAZUKQ010000019.1:0-2415 GCA_964621025.1 Candidatus Woesearchaeota archaeon
TTTTATTTTGCATACTAATCTCAATAGAAAACATTATTTAAACTTTCTTAATGTTAGTTGTCAGATAAAATTTCTTGAGCATCACTTTCTGCCTGCATTGTTCCCTTTTTGCTACAATAGTTGCAGCTCTCTGGTTGTGCAGATTTAATAGTGCTATACCCGCATTTTTTACATTTGTATTTTTTCATAACAATTATTAAAAATTAGAGTTTAAATTAATTTCTCTTCAAAAGAAGATAGGTGTAAGATAGGCTTCCATCAATCCAGCGACGATTAAAATCAAAACTGCCAAGATAATCAACAACAAAGCATCTTGTAAAATTCTCCACATTCTCTCGCCGTACAAATCTTTTCTTATCACTGCAACGGAAATTATTCCCCCAGCTAAAGCTGCAACGAAGTAAGCGGAAATTTCAGGAAGTCCATGAATCAGATATCTAAACAATCCCCTAGGTAAATTCATCAAACTACTTTTAGCAAAAACACCGACGGCAACAGCAATAACAGACGCATTCCAAACTAAAATAAAAATTGCACCTGCACCAAATGCTAGAGAGAACAATAAAGTAAAAATCATCACCATCATATTATTGGCAAAGATACTCATAAAATAACCTACCTTTGAAGTTACATGTCCAGTTATTTTTGTCATGCCATGTTCAGCCAAACAAGAGTCGTAACCATTAGGACTATTTATCGCACAAAACACTTCTATCTGTGCATTAAAGGTAACTGGCGCGTTATTCGGTAAGACGATATACCAAAAAGAAAAACCAACAACAAAACCAAGGAACAACCACATCATCGCCTTCAAAGCTCTAGAATGTTCTTTTAGTAATCTTCCAGATTCGCTAATCTCGACATCTTTTCCCTCTTCAAGTTTAACAATATAGTACATAAAGGGCATAGAAATCATCATAGAGAAAGTAACTAACAAAATTCCACTATACCTGGATAAAACAGAATCTCCTGCAAATACAAAACTCACTAATAATAAAGCAATAGAAGAGTAAAGAAGTCCTATCCAAAATAATTCCCAAGGTTTTCTTTCAGCTCTTTTTGGCTTGATGAACATCTCTATCATATCATTAGTTGTTCTTCCCAATTTATAAAAGTTCGTAAATAGTTTCCTACGAAAAGACTTTTATATACACTCAACTTAAGATTATAATGGGTGATAGCAACAAAAAGTTCGATAAAATTCTCAAGGATATAAAAGACGTAAAAATTCAAGGTGCCGAAGCGATAGCGAAAGCAGGGTTGGAAGCTTATCTTCTTGAACCAAATAGAAATTCTATAAAAAAAATTATTGCAACTCGTCCTACCGAGCCAATGATGCAAAACTTTTTGAAAATTGCTTCTTCATCAAAAAATCCAAAGGCATCAGCAAAGAAAATTTTAGACTATCAGAAAAAATCAAAAGACAAAATTGCAGAGCTAGGTTCAAAGTTAATCAAAGACGATATGAATGTTTTCTCGCACTGTCATTCATCTACTGTAATTGAGATTTTGAAATATGCAAAGCAAAAAAGAAAAAAGAATTTTGTTGTCTACACTGTTGAAGTTGAACCCTTATTACAAGGTAGAAAAACAGCAGAAGATTTAGCAAAAGTGGGAATAAAGGTAGTTGTGTTTCCAGATTTAGCGGCGGAAGCTGCATTAAGAAGATGTAACATCTTTTTCTTCGGTGCCGATGCTTTCACAAAAAAGAAATTAGCTAATAAAATTGGAACTTCAATGTTATGTGAGCTAGCAAGAGCACATCAAATTCCCAGATATTCTTGCGGCAATTCATTGAAGTACACAAATAAAGTAAAACTAGAAAAAAGAAAATCAAAAGAGGTTTGGGACGAGAGAAATAAGAATATCACTGTAGTAAATCCTGCTTTCGATTCAACTTCCTACCGCGATGTAACAGGAATTATTTCTGAACTCGGAATTTTGCATCCAAAAAATTTCGTAAAGAAAGCAAAAGCAAATTTGAAAACGTGGATGAAATAGTCCTACGCCATCTTGAACAATTTTCTATAAACTGTACTAAAAATAATACTTCCACCAATATAATACCAGATCCAGCTGTTAGCCATTATTGGTGTGTAAACTCCTCTCAACCAAGCAAATAAAGCTAAGAAAGGAACAATTGTAACTAACATTGGTTTAAACTGGGACTTCATCATTGTCGCACTAATTTGCAACATCTCACTTTGAATTTCTTCGAATAGTTTTTCACCAGGTTTTGCCGTCTTCATTTTCTTGTTCAGCTCTTTCTGCCTTGCTTTCAAAGATTTCAAATGTTCTTGATTTGTCAACCATTTTGTAACTAATGTTGAAACGGCAGTAACTCCTGCGGAAATTAAAATTATAGAAGTCTTAGGATTTGTAGTTATTATTTCAGTTATTGTCATTTTCTTTTTT
>CAZUKQ010000020.1:0-2265 GCA_964621025.1 Candidatus Woesearchaeota archaeon
TTCCCCAAAATATCACACATTTCTTTTGGTTCGTCAAAGAAAATAATATTTCTTTTTTCTAAAAATTCTTTTGCTGGTTGGATTTTCTCTTTTCCGATGAAGCAGGCGAAGACAGGTTTTTTCAATTGAGTCAATGCTTTTGCGGTTTCTAGTGGTTGTGCCATGTTTTGTGGTGTTAGAAGAACGATGAAAAAGTCAAAGAAATTTTCTCTGTCTAAAATTGTTAGGGTGTGTTCATATTTTCTTGAATCAGCGTCGCCTAAAATGTCTAAAGGGTTGTTTTTACTCCAGCTGTTTTTTAGGAAGTAGTTCAATTTAGTCATTGCTTCTTCTGGCAAGTTTGGAATATCAATTTTATTTTCTTCGCAATAGTCAGAAGTTAGAACTCCTGGGCCGCCGGCATTTGTTACGATACAAGTTTTATTTTTTAATGTAGGATATCTATTTAAGATTTCTGCAACTTGGAAAAGTTGTTTGATAGAATCAACCTCAATTAGTCCAGCTTGTTTGAAAATTCCCGAATAAACTTCTTTTTCTGATGCTAATGCTGCAGTATGTGTTGCCGCTGCTTTCTTTCCTTTCTCTGATTTTCCTGCTTTCAAAACTATAATTGGTTTGTCACATTTTTTACAAACTTCCAAAAATATTTTTCCTTTATTTTCTTTCAGAGATTCCATGTAAAGACAAATTATTCTTGTGTTCTTTTCTTTCGAGTAATACTCTATAAAATCTGAGAAATCTTTTTGTGAAGAATTTCCGACGGAGACGAAACCAGATAGTTTTTGTCTTTTGTCGAAGACTGCTGATGCGATTGCTCCAGATTGTGAAATGAATGCTATACTTCCAGAGTCAATTCTTCCTTGGAAAAATGTTGTGTTTACTTCTGTTTGTGGATTTACAAAACCAAAAGAGTTTGGGCCTAGCAGAGTTACGTTGTTTCTTCTTGCTATTTCAACTAATTCTTCTTCTAATTCATGATTTCCAATTTCAGAGAAACCAGAACTTACAACTACCACTGAAGATGCACCTTTTTCTATTGCTTCTTTCAAAAGTTCTTTTACTGTTTCAGCAGGAGTTGCAATGATGACACAGTCTATGTCTGCAGGAACTTCCTCAAGTTTTCTATATGCTCGGTGATTTAGAATTCTTTCAACGTGGTCGTTAACTGGATAGACATTTCTGTGTGAAGAAATTAAATTTTTGAATATAACGTGCCCGACTTTCTTTTCGTCTTCCGAAGCACCTACAATGGCAAAAGAATTAGCATTAATTAAATCTTCAACACCCCTCATTAAATTGTTAAGAGAAAGAGTTATTTAAATGTTTATTTCGGGAGAATTACATAAATCCATCTTCGTCAATTCCGGCGTCTTCGTCTTCTGCAACTTTTTTACCTTTTTCGCTTGGATTGATTTTTAGAGGAGCAGATTTTGGAGTTGCTGGTTTGGTAGAAGTTGATGAAAGGTCTGCAGGATTAACAGAATTAATTATCGCTTTGAATTCTTCAAATTTATCTGCCGGAATTCTCAAACCTTTTTTTGTTGGACCGGTATAGCTGCTGCTTGTTGTGAATTCTCGAATATCAATTCCTGCTTTGCCGTTGTATTCTCTGATTCCAATTACAATTTCAGTTAGAGTTCCTTGGAATTCTCCTTTTTTTATTTTTCCTAAATCTTTTTCCATGTTAATCTGTTTCTGCGTATGGACTTTGTTGTTCATACTTTGAATCTCCTCTCGGTAAATGTGCGTAGCTCGGACCAACTAATGGGTCAGAACTTAAAGGTTTTCCTAATCCTTCATGAATTGTTTCTAATCTTAATCTCTCTTCAAGCAGAGATTCTCTTAATTTTGCTTTTGGTTTGTCTGCCATGTTGTATTCTGTCTTTTGGTCTGTTTAAATGTCTATCTATGCCGATACAGGGAATCGAACCCTGGGGCCCCGAAGGGCTCGGATTAGCAATCCGACGCAATACCACTATGCGATATCGGCTTCAAAAAATCTAAAACAACAAGTCTTTTAAATCTTTATACACTATTATTATTGCAAACCAGACCGGCGCGCTAGTCCTGCGCTATTCACAAACGGACTTCATGGTGGGTCGTACGAGGGCGAGTGATATGAACTTTCAAATGTTAGTAAAACGACGTTGAGGTTTTGTCCTTCTCGATCTTGTTGTGTTGAAACGGGTCAGACCTTGATCGGAGCAGCCCTAAAGTATAACTTAGATGCTTGAAGGGTCGCAGAACTGAGGAATTTTATTAACC
>CAZUKQ010000021.1:0-2193 GCA_964621025.1 Candidatus Woesearchaeota archaeon
CTCAGACAGAAACAGTTTTGAAACAAGCTCTGAGAGAAAGAGTTAAACCAGTTTTGTTCATTAACAAAGTTGACAGATTAATCAAAGAATTGAAAGTTACTCCAGAACAAATGCAGGCTAAGTTTATCAAGATTATCAACGATTTTAATATGTTAATTGCAAATATTGCTGAACCTGAGTTCAAACAAAAATGGCAAGCTGGTGTAAACGACGGAAGTGTTGCATTTGGTTCTGCAAGAGATAACTGGGCTTTAACAATTCCTTACATGAAAAAGAAAGGAGTTTCCTTTGCGGATATTTACAAAATCTACGACGAGACATTATCTGAAGAAGAAAGAAAAGATTGGGTTTGGAAGAATGCTCCTCTATTCGATGTTATGATGGATGTTGTAGTTAAACATTTACCTAATCCTATGGAAGCTCAGTTATATAGAATTCCTAAAATCTGGAAAGGTGACGTTGAAACACAATTCGGAAAAGAATTAATGACTTGTAATCAAGAAGGCGAACCTGCATTCGTTATCACAAGAATTGTTATTGAACCAAGATCAGGTAAAGAAATTTCTGCTGGAAGATTATTCTCTGGTACTTTGAAAACAGGTATGGAAGTTTATTTGAACTTGGCGAAGAAGAAACAAAGAATACAGCAAATTTTAGTTTACGACGGTGTTAAACCAGAAATAGTTGAAGAAGTTCCTGCAGGAAATGTTTGTGCAGTTTCTGGAATCAATGGTGAAGCTGGTGAAACTTTGACAATAGTACCTCAACAACCATTCGAAGAAATGAGAGCTATTTTCCAACCAGTTATTACAAAATCAATTAGTGTTCAGAAAGCTGCTGATTTACCAAAGTTAGTTGAAGTTTTAAAGAAAGTTGCAAAGGAAGATCCCTCTATTCATATTGAAATTAACGAAGAGACTGGTGAAAATTTAATTTCTGGTATGGGTGAATTGCACTTAGAAATTGTTGAAAACAGAATCAAGACTGAAAAAGGTGTTGAAGTAAAAACTTCACAACCAATTATAGTTTACAGAGAAGGTGTTGGAAAAGTTTCCGTTGTTGCTGAAGGAAAATCTCCAAACAAACATAATACATTCTATATGGTTGTTGAGCCATTAGACGAAAAAATTTCTGCTGCGATCGAAAGTGGTGAAGTTTCCGAAGGAAGAGTTAAGAAGAAAGATGATAAACTTTGGAGTGTATTACAAGGCCTTGGTGTTTCAAACGAAGAAGCAAGACAGTACAGAGATGTTTTCATGGGAAGTGTTTTCTTAGATAAGACAAAAGGTGAAGTTCATATTGGTGAAGTTATCGAATTAATTTTGGACTCTTTTGAAATGATTTGTAAAGCCGGTCCATTGGCGAGAGAACCTTGTCACAGATTGAAAATATCTTTGGTTGATATGAAGCTTCACGAAGATGCAATCCACAGAGGTCCAGCTCAAGTTTATCCAGCAATCAGAGAAGGTTTGAGAGATGCTTTCAAGAGTGCTTCTCCTTTCTTATACGAGCCAGTTCAGGTTCACTTGATTGAAATTCCAAATGAATTTATGGGAGAAGTTACAAAATTAGTTTCTTCAAAGAGAGGACAACTATTAGATGCAAGACAAGAAAGTATAGTTACATTTATTAAAGCAAAACTTCCAGTAGCTGAAATGATTGGATGGTCTTCTGATTTAAGATCTGCGACAGGTGGAAGAGGTATTAGTTCCTTACAAGATCAGTCTTTCGAAAAGATGCCTAACGACCAACAGCCGAAGGTAATTAGACAAATCAGAGATAGAAAGGGCTTAGCTGAGAACCAGTAAATCTTTTCACAAATCTTTTTATAGTTCGTTCTATTAGGGTTTATATGAAAAAACAAATTGCTTTGAAGATTATTTTATGGATTTCTATCGCAGGACTTTTATTTTCGGGTTATCTTAGTTATACAGAATTGTTCGCAGGATTTTGTGGTGCAGCTCAGTTAGGTTTAGGAAGTTGCACAAATGTTTTCCAAGTTCCTGCATGTGTCTTCGGATTTTTTATGTATCTAGCAATTTTGATTGTTGTAGTTTTGGGATTGAAGAATAAGAAGTAAATTTTATTCTCTCAATTCTTTTCTAAACTCTTCGATGGTTTCAACTTGTTTTCTTTCGGAAGAACGTTTAGGTCTTTCAATTGGTTGAAGACTTTCTGGTAGAAATTGTTTCG
>CAZUKQ010000022.1:0-2171 GCA_964621025.1 Candidatus Woesearchaeota archaeon
AGACATATAGCTCAAGTTAAGAAAAACTGTAAAAGGGGAGACAGGAACTGTCGACCAAAACAGAAGCAAGCCCTTTTGCATTGGGCTTACGATTCTAGAAAATTCTAAAAAATAAAAATAAAAAGTTGCTTTCTTATTTGAAAGCTTTAACTAAAGCGAAGACACCACAAAGAGCTACAACATAATATACAATTGTTGCTAATAATGGACTCCAGCTTCCGATTAATGCTGCTACTGCGTTCCAACCAAGTTCTGTAAGACCCCAGTTGATAGCACCGATAGCTGCAAGAACTAACGCTGTTGTTTCATACCACTTTACCATTTAGACCTCCTTTTTCACCATTTCTGGCTTCATTTAAGAAGAGAACCTCTTATTTAAACGTGGTTGTCGAGAGAAAGCTAAGTTCGCACAACGCAAAAATGTTAGCTTTAAATAGTGAAAAAACTATAATATTTTATGGCTAAAAAAGCTAAAAACGTTAGTAAAAAAGTACCTAAAGTTGGTAGAAAGGGGAAGAAAAGAAAGATGGCCTTTGCTTTGGCTGTTCTTCTTGGTGTTCTTCTTGACTTCTACTTCAAGACTTTTCCAGTATGTAGTTTGTCTGGTCTAGGCATCGGTCTTGTAATTTTGGGCGTAGCTAGTTTTACTAAAAAACACTAATTCTAATTGAAATTTAAAATTTCTAATGGATAAATTTGCTGGGAAGCGAGTTTCTAAAGATTAATAAATCCCTTTTCATGCTGTTTGTTATGAAAGAGATAGTTGTTGAATTAATTGCTAAAGAGACTGGTTTGTCTAAGTCAGAAGTAGAGAATTTGGTAGAGATTCCGCCGACAGCCGAGTTGGGCGATTTTGCTTTCCCCTGTTTTGTTTTGGCTAAGAAAGAAAAGAAAAGTCCTTTGTTGATTGCAGAGACTTTGACGGAAAAATTAAGAAAGAACTTACCTGAAGAAATTACAAATGTGGGTTTCAAGTCTGCTTATATTAATTTTTTTATCGACAAAAAGGTGTTTGCTGAAAAGATTTTGAAAGAGGCTTTGAAAAAAGATTTTGGTTCAAGTAAGGAAGGAAAAGGGAAAACAATTGCTATTGATTTGTCTTCGCCAAATATTGCTAAGCCTTTCGGGATTGGCCATTTGCGTTCCACGATAATTGGTGGTTCTATTTCGAATATTGCAAACTCTTTAGGTTATAAAACTGTAAAGATAAACTATCTTGGAGATTGGGGAACTCAGTTTGGAAAATTGACGGTTGGTTACAGAAGATGGGGCGATGAAAAAAAATTGAAAAGTGAGCCAATTAAACATTTATTGGACTTGTATGTTCGGGCGAATGCTGAGGAATATGAACAGGAAGCAAGAGATGAATTCAGAAAATTAGAGGAAGGTGACAAGGAAAATTTGAAACTTTGGAAAACCTTTAGAGATTTAAGTTTGAAAGAGTTCAATGAGATTTACAAATTTTTAGGCGTGAAATTTGATGTAATTTCTGGCGAGTCTTTGTATAATGATAAAATGGACGCAGTTGTTGAGCAATTAAAAAAGAAAAAGTTGTTGAAGGAAAGTGATGGTGCTCAGATTGTGGATTTAGAGAAAGAAAATCTAGGGGTTGTTTTAATTAAGAAAAATGACGGAACAAGTTTGTATGCGACGAGAGATTTGACTGCTGCAATTGACAGATATAAAACTTACAAATTTGATAGAATGATTTACGAAGTTGGGCAGGAACAAAAATTACATTTCCGACAGGTTTTCAGAGTTTTGAAATTGTTAGGATATGATTTCTCTGATAGTTGTGTTCACGTCGCTCATGGTTTGTATTTGGGTGAAGATGGAAAGAAATTTGCTACCCGAAAAGGAAAAACTGTAATGATGAAAGACGTAATAAATGAAACTTATGAAATTGCTAAAAAGAATTTGGTTTCTCGTGGTGCAAAACTTTCTGATTTAGATTTAGATTATCGGGCAAGAGCGATTGCTTTGGCTGCGATAGTTTATGGTGACTTGAAAAATTTTAGAGAAAATGATGTGGTTTTCGACTTGGACAAGTTTCTAGAATTCGAAGGAAACACAGGACCCTACTTACTATATTCTTATGCTAGGGCATCTAGTATTTTAAGAAAAGTGAAGAAAAAAGAAGCAAAGTTTAAGATTTTGGAATTGACTGCTGA
>CAZUKQ010000023.1:0-1887 GCA_964621025.1 Candidatus Woesearchaeota archaeon
TCTAGAGAATTTTTTATTTCACTTAATAAATCTTTAAATGAAAAAGGGATTATTGTGATGTGGGTTTATCCATTTGATACACACAAAGAATATTCGGAAGTTTTATTGAATACTCTCTCTGTCTCAGGTTTTAGTTATTTTTTCCCTTATAACTCCTATATCTTACCTGGCGGAGATAATTATAAGGTAGAGGACTATATTCTGGTTTCTAGAAATGATTTGAGAAAAATAAATTTATCTAAGAATGACTATGTCTCTAATCTTTCAAAAATTTACAAAGATTTAAACTGGCAAAAAATAAATTTTTCAAATGAGGCCGGGATTAACAGTATTTTTAAACCAAGCTATCGTATGTTAATAAAAGATGGTCAATAAAAAAATTCAAGATAATATTTTGAAAGTTTCCATATTCTTGCTAGTCATTTTGGTTATTTCTAATAGTATAATCCATCTTTTTTATTGGGACAGGGATTGGACGGAGATTTTATGGTATTGTAACGTTGCTGCTTTGCTTTTAGCTTTTGGAATTATTTTTAAAAAATCAGCTTTTATTAGTGTTGTTTTGGTTACAGCTATTCCCGCACAGTCTTTTTGGATTATTGACTTTTTTATAAAACTTTTAGGATTTGACGGTTTTGGAAGAACCGCCCAGTTATTTGAACTCCCCTTTACTATAGCATTCATTTCTTCAGTTCTTCATCTTTTGTTGATACCCATTGCGATTTATGCAACTCTTGTTTATGGTTTTAAGAAAAAAAGTTTTCTTCTTGGAATTATTTTAATTCTTTTTTTAATCTTGGTTCCATTTTTCTTTACTTCCTTTGGAGATAACATTAACTGCGTATTCTATCCTTGTGATTTAACTTATATGGATTTAGAAGGTATGCCCATTACTTTTCCCGAAATTGATTCTTTAGAGTATATAGGATTTATTCTGATCAGATGGTTCGGTTGGTTTATTCTTTCTTATTATTCTCTTAGATTGCTTTTTCAAAGAGTATTTAAAAGAGTAAAAATTGTTTAATTCTATGACATTTAAAGCAAAAGCAGAAGGATATGAAGTGACTGCAATTTTTAATGGAGTTAGTTCTGAAAAGATTAATGATTGTAATTTTCTTAAAGAGATATCAACAAAATTATTGAAGGCGGCAGGTTTTACTGTGCTGGGTTTTAATGAACATAAATTTTCTCCACAAGGTTATACTTTAGTTGTTTTGCTGGCTGAATCTCACCTTGCAGTTCACACCTATCCAGAATATTCGACGATTTATTTTCATCTATACAGCTGCGGTGAAAAAGATGAAAAGATAATCTTCTCTGAATTGAAAAAAATGTTAGGTCCAAAGAAAGCAGTCTTTAAGAAGAGAATAGTAAGAGTTAAATTTTAAGCAAGTCCTAATTCTTTTTCTGGTCGGTGGTATAAATATCTCGCGTGTTTTATTCTTCTTTCCTGTGGAAATTTATATGCTCCTTGTTTTAATCCGGTTACGAAAACAGCATGAACTCTTCTAGCAACTTCATCACTCATAACTTTTTCTCCGTGATATCCTTTTGCGTATTCTGCCGTTTGATATAAGAAATCAAGAGCATTAAGATTTCCAACAGAAGGAGTTTTGAGGTCTTCAATAATTTCTAATAATTTTGCTTTGTGTACCATATTTTTTTGTGTTAAGTTTGCTTTTTAAAGATTTAGTTAGTCAAGTCGTAGTTTGGGTTGAAGGTTTTATAGGCTTCGAAGTTGTAGTGTTTTTTTGGAGGGCGTATTGGTTCTCCAGTTTTCCCCCAGTAGGTTCTTTCATAAATTGTTTCTCCAGTTTCTTGAACAAAAGTTCTAAGTTTCATTTGTCCGTGATATTTTTTCTTTTTCTTTACAATTCTATGTCCTTC